>NZ_CP127871.1:0-572500 GCF_030291635.1 Pseudomonas kurunegalensis
GTGTCAGTGGAACTTTGGCAGCAGTGCGTGGAGCTTCTGCGCGATGAACTGCCTGCCCAGCAATTCAACACCTGGATCCGTCCGCTACAGGTCGAAGCCGAAGGCGACGAGTTGCGCGTCTATGCGCCTAACCGTTTCGTTCTCGATTGGGTCAATGAAAAGTACCTGGGTCGTTTGCTCGAGCTGCTAGGCGAAAACGGCAGCGGTATTGCGCCTGCCCTTTCCTTGTTGATAGGTAGCCGTCGCAGTTCGGCTCCGCGTGCTGCGCCCAACGCACCGGTCAGTGCGGCCGTGGCTGCCTCGCTGGCTCAAGGCCAGGCGCACAAGCCTGTACCGGTAGCTGCGGTCGAACCTGTTGCAGTGCCGGTGGCCGAGCCGGTATTGGTCGAGGATCTTGCCGAACCGTCCGCACGCGACAGCTTCGATGCCATGGCCGAAACGGCTGCGGCACCCGTCGTTGGCGGTCGGGCCGAACAGCGCACCGTGCAGGTTGAAGGTGCGCTCAAGCACACCAGCTACCTGAACCGTACCTTCACCTTCGAAACTTTCGTCGAAGGTAAGTCGAACCAGTTGGCGCGTGCGGCTGCCTGGCAGGTCGCGGACAACCCCAAGCATGGTTACAACCCGCTTTTCCTTTATGGCGGTGTGGGCCTGGGTAAAACCCACCTTATGCATGCTGTGGGTAACCACCTGCTGAAGAAGAACCCGAACGCCAAGGTCGTGTACCTGCATTCGGAGCGCTTCGTCGCGGACATGGTCAAGGCTCTGCAGCTGAACGCTATCAACGAATTCAAACGCTTCTACCGCTCGGTGGATGCGTTGCTGATCGACGATATCCAGTTCTTTGCCCGTAAAGAGCGTTCGCAGGAAGAGTTTTTCCACACCTTCAACGCCCTGCTTGAGGGCGGCCAGCAGGTAATCCTGACCTCTGACCGTTACCCCAAGGAGATCGAAGGCCTGGAAGAGCGCTTGAAGTCGCGCTTTGGCTGGGGCCTGACGGTGGCCGTCGAGCCACCCGAACTGGAAACCCGTGTGGCCATCCTGATGAAGAAGGCCGACCAGGCCAAGGTCGAGCTGCCGCATGATGCGGCCTTCTTCATTGCCCAGCGCATCCGCTCCAACGTGCGTGAGCTGGAAGGTGCCTTGAAGCGGGTGATCGCCCACTCGCACTTCATGGGCCGCGATATCACCATCGAACTGATTCGCGAGTCGCTGAAAGACCTGCTGGCGCTGCAGGACAAACTGGTCAGTGTGGATAACATTCAGCGAACCGTCGCCGAGTACTACAAGATCAAGATCTCTGATCTGTTGTCCAAGCGGCGTTCACGTTCTGTCGCTCGTCCACGCCAGGTGGCCATGGCCCTGTCGAAGGAGCTGACCAACCACAGTCTGCCGGAAATCGGCGACATGTTCGGTGGTCGCGACCACACGACCGTGCTGCACGCCTGCCGCAAGATCAACGAACTGAAGGAATCCGACGCGGACATCCGCGAGGACTACAAGAACCTGCTGCGGACGCTGACGACCTGATGGCCGTCTGCGCAGCTAATTGAAGGCAAGGGACTAGACCATGCATTTCACCATTCAACGCGAAGCCCTGTTGAAACCCCTGCAACTGGTCGCCGGTGTCGTCGAGCGCCGTCAGACCTTGCCGGTCCTGTCCAACGTATTGCTGGTTGTGCAAGGCCAGCAACTGTCGTTGACCGGTACCGACCTGGAAGTCGAACTGGTAGGCCGCGTGCAACTGGAAGAGCCGGCTGAGCCCGGCGAAATCACTGTCCCGGCACGCAAGCTGATGGACATCTGCAAAAGCCTGCCGAACGACGCCCTGATCGATATCAAGGTCGACGAGCAGAAGCTGTTGGTCAAGGCCGGCCGTAGCCGTTTCACCCTGTCCACCCTGCCAGCCAATGACTTCCCGACGGTGGAAGAAGGCCCGGGCTCGCTGACCTGCAACCTGGAACAGAGCAAGCTGCGCCGGCTGATCGAGCGCACCAGCTTCGCCATGGCCCAGCAGGATGTGCGCTACTACCTGAACGGCATGCTGCTGGAGGTGTCCCGCAACACCCTGCGCGCAGTGTCCACCGATGGTCACCGCCTGGCGTTGTGCTCCATGACCGCGCCGATCGAGCAAGATGATCGCCATCAGGTCATCGTGCCACGCAAAGGTATCCTGGAGCTCGCGCGTTTGCTCACGGACCCGGAAGGCATGGTCAGCATCGTGCTGGGCCAACATCACATCCGTGCCACCACCGGTGAATTCACTTTCACCTCCAAGCTGGTGGACGGCAAGTTCCCGGACTACGAGCGCGTACTGCCCAAGGGCGGCGACAAGCTGGTGGTCGGTGACCGCCAGGCCTTGCGTGAAGCCTTCAGCCGTACCGCGATTCTTTCCAACGAAAAGTACCGCGGCATTCGTCTGCAACTGGCTGCTGGCCAACTGAAGATCCAGGCCAACAACCCGGAGCAGGAAGAAGCAGAGGAAGAAATCAGCGTGGACTACGAAGGTAGCTCGCTGGAAATCGGCTTCAACGTCAGCTACCTGCTCGACGTGCTGGGCGTAATGACTACTGAGCAAGTTCGTCTGATCCTCTCGGATTCCAACAGCAGTGCCCTGCTGCAGGAAGCGGGCAATGACGATTCTTCCTATGTTGTCATGCCGATGCGCCTGTAACCCATAGCAGGCGACATGTCCCTTCGACGTATCATGGTCACCGCGGTGCGCAATTTGCACCCGGTGACTCTCTTACCCTCCCCCCGTATCAACATACTTTATGGCGCCAACGGCAGCGGCAAGACCAGTGTGCTTGAGGCTGTGCATTTGCTGGGGCTGGCGCGCTCTTTCCGCAGCACACGCCTGAACCCGGTGATCCAGTACGAACAGGCTGTCTGTACCGTGTTTGGTGAAGTGCAGTTGACCGAGGGTGGCACCAGCAACCTGGGCGTCTCCCGGGAGCGCCAGGGGGAGTTCACTATTCGCATCGATGGGCAGAATGCGCGCAGCGCGGCGCAACTGGCGGAGTTGTTACCGCTTCAGCTCATCAACCCAGACAGTTTCCGCCTGTTGGAAGGTGCCCCGAAAATTCGTCGCCAGTTTCTGGATTGGGGGGTGTTCCACGTGGAACCTCGCTTCTTGCCAGCCTGGCAGCGGCTGCAGAAGGCGCTGCGGCAGCGGAACTCATGGTTGCGTCATGGTACACTTGACCCAGCTTCGCAAGCCGCCTGGGACCGGGAACTGTGCCTGGCCAGCGCGGAAATAGATGAATACCGTCGCAACTACATCAAGGCCTTGAAGCCCGTCTTCGAGCGAACCCTGAGCGAACTGGTCGAGCTGGACGGGTTGACCCTGAGCTACTACCGAGGCTGGGACAAGGACCGGGAACTGCAAGAAGTACTCGCCTCCTCTCTCCTTCGCGATCAGCAGATGGGCCATACCCAGGCCGGTCCGCAGCGTGCTGATCTGCGTCTTCGTCTGGCTGCCAACAATGCAGCCGACATCCTGTCGCGTGGTCAGCAAAAGCTGGTGGTGTGTGCATTGCGCATTGCCCAGGGCCACCTCGTTAGTCAGGCTCGCCGCGGTCATTGTATTTATCTCGTGGATGACTTGCCGTCCGAACTGGACGACCAGCATCGCCGCGCGCTGTGCCGCTTGCTTGAAGAATTACGCTGCCAGGTGTTCATCACCTGTGTAGATCAAGAATTACTGAGGGAAGGCTGGCAGACGGAAACGCCAGTTGCTTTGTTCCACGTGGAACAAGGCCGTATCACCCAGACCCACGACCATCGGGAGTGAAGGCATGAGCGAAAATCAAACGTACGACTCCTCCAGCATCAAGGTGCTGAAAGGTTTGGATGCCGTACGCAAGCGTCCCGGCATGTACATTGGCGACACCGATGATGGTAGCGGCCTGCACCACATGGTCTTCGAGGTGGTCGACAACTCCATCGACGAAGCCCTCGCCGGTCACTGCGATGACATCACCGTCATTATCCATCCGGACGAATCCATCAGTGTGCGCGACAACGGTCGCGGCATTCCGGTCGACGTGCATAAAGAAGAAGGCGTTTCCGCAGCCGAGGTCATCATGACCGTGCTGCACGCCGGCGGTAAGTTCGACGACAACTCCTACAAGGTATCCGGCGGCCTGCACGGCGTAGGTGTTTCGGTCGTGAACGCCCTGTCCGAGAAGCTGGTGCTGACCGTTCGCCGTAGCGGCAAAATCTGGGAACAGACTTACGTTCACGGTGTTCCTCAAGCGCCTATGGCGGTTGTCGGTGACAGTGAAACCACAGGTACCCACATTCACTTCAAGCCTTCGGCTGAAACCTTCAAGAACATTCACTTCAGCTGGGACATCCTGGCCAAGCGTATTCGCGAGTTGTCGTTCCTCAACTCGGGCGTTGGCATTCTGCTGAAGGATGAGCGCAGCGGTAAGGAAGAGTTCTTCAAGTACGAAGGCGGTCTGCGCGCATTCGTCGAATACCTGAACACCAACAAGACGCCGGTCAACTCCCAGGTGTTCCACTTCAACGTCCAGCGTGACGATGGCGTGGGTGTTGAAGTTGCTCTGCAATGGAACGACAGCTTCAACGAAAACCTGCTGTGCTTCACCAACAACATTCCGCAGCGTGACGGCGGTACTCACCTGGTGGGCTTCCGTTCCTCGCTGACCCGTAGCCTGAACAGCTACATCGAGCAGGAAGGCCTGGCCAAGAAGAACAAGGTGGCAACCACTGGCGACGACGCCCGTGAAGGCCTGACCGCGATCATCTCGGTGAAGGTGCCGGACCCCAAGTTCAGCTCGCAGACCAAAGACAAGCTGGTCTCCTCGGAGGTGAAAACCGCCGTGGAACAGGAGATGAACAAGTACTTCGCCGACTTCCTGCTGGAGAATCCGAACGAGGCCAAGGCTGTCGTTGGCAAGATGATCGACGCCGCCCGTGCCCGTGAAGCAGCACGTAAAGCCCGTGAGATGACTCGCCGCAAAGGCGCGCTGGACATCGCCGGCCTGCCAGGCAAACTGGCCGACTGCCAGGAGAAGGACCCTGCCCTTTCCGAACTGTACCTGGTGGAGGGTGACTCCGCCGGTGGTTCGGCCAAGCAAGGCCGTAACCGTCGTACCCAGGCGATCTTGCCCCTGAAGGGTAAAATTCTCAACGTCGAGAAAGCGCGCTTCGACAAGATGATCTCGTCCCAGGAAGTGGGCACGCTGATCACCGCGCTGGGCTGTGGTATCGGCCGCGAAGAGTACAACATCGACAAGCTGCGTTATCACAACATCATCATCATGACCGATGCTGACGTTGACGGTTCGCACATCCGCACCCTGCTGCTGACCTTCTTCTTCCGTCAGCTGCCGGAGCTGGTCGAGCGCGGCTACATCTACATTGCCCAGCCACCGCTGTACAAGGTGAAGAAAGGCAAGCAGGAGCAGTACATCAAGGACGACGAGGCCATGGAAGAGTACATGACCCAGTCGGCCCTGGAAGATGCCAGCCTGCACCTGGACGAGTCGGCGCCAGCGGTTTCCGGTGTGCAGCTGGAAAGCCTGGTGAATGAGTTCCGCGGCGTGATGAAAACCCTCAAGCGCCTGTCGCGCTTGTATCCGGAAGACATCACCGAGCACTTCATCTACCTGCCGGAAGTGACCGTGGAGCAGTTGGGTGACCACGCTGCGATGCAAGCCTGGCTGGTCAAGTTCCAGGAGCGCCTGAGCAACAGCCAGAAGTCGGGCCTGGTGTATCAGGCCAGCCTGCGCGAAGACAAGGAGCGCAACGTATGGCTGCCGGAAGTGGAAGTGACCTCCCACGGCCTGGCCAGCTACGTCACCTTCAACCGCGACTTCTTCGGCAGCAACGACTACCGCTCGGTTGTTAACCTGGGTGCCAAGCTCGCCACTCTGTTGGGTGACGGTGCATACGTGCAGCGTGGCGAACGCCGCAAGGCGATCAGTGAGTTCAAGGAAGCACTGGACTGGCTGATGAACGAAACCACCAAGCGCCACACCATCCAGCGCTATAAAGGGCTGGGTGAGATGAACCCTGAGCAGCTGTGGGAAACCACCATGGACCCGACCGTGCGCCGCATGCTCAAGGTCACCATCGAAGATGCGATCGCAGCCGACCAGATCTTCAACACCCTGATGGGTGATGCGGTCGAGCCGCGCCGTGACTTCATCGAAAGCAACGCGCTGTCGGTGTCGAACCTGGACTTCTGATCAGGTGTGATCCGCCACGCACTAAAAAGCCCGCTGATGCGGGCTTTTTAGTGTCTGAAAATCAGTAACCGCTGAGAATGTTAACGATCACACCACTGGCAATAGCCACCAGCACGTAGTCGCCATTCACATACAACCAGCGATGGTCACGCGGTGGCGCATACAAGTGGCGGGCTTTCCAGTCAGTCACCCAGTAGCGGTCGCCACGGTAATGTGGGTCAACCACATGCCCTCGTTGCCACTGCTGGTGAGGCACCGGCATGCCCTGCTGCGGGCGGAAGTTCGGGTTGCGGTAATCGGGTGCACGGCCGTTGTCATGGCGGCCCTGCTGCTTTGGCTGGCCATGCGGCGGGTTGCCTTGGTGCGATGGGCCATCATCATGCCGGTCGGGTGGGCCCGGTTGTGCGAAGCTGGCCAACGGTGCGCTGAGCATGAGCGCGGCGCAGATCACGGTTAGGGTTTTCTTCATTTGAGACGGTCCTCTGCCTGTTAACGCCTGGCGTTCACTGACTGCCAGATTCGGATAACTGATCAGACCACGATTTTTGCCCTTTAATGTCAGGGCGCAGGTAAAGGTCCGGTAAAGTCTGGCGTACGCTTAGTTCAGCCCGAGCGATTTCAAGCGGCGATACAGCGTGCGCTCACTCATGCCAAGATGACTGGCCAGCTCACTGCGTGAGCCCTTGAACTGCTCCAGCGCCTGCGCAAGTTCACCCAGGGCATTGCGACGGCCGCGTCCCTTGACCACCTCGTCAGGCCCGATATCTTCCGGCAAATGCTCTGGCCGGATCAGCCCGTCATCGGCAAACAAACGGGCGCGCTCCAGAATGTTACGCAACTCGCGGATGTTGCCCGGAAATGGATGTAACCCAAGCTGCTGCAAGGCATCCTCACTCAGGCTGGGCGTAGGCTTGCCAGCCATTCGCTGTAACAGGCTTTGCGCGAGCAGTGGCAGATCTTCTACACGCTCGCGCAGCGCAGGCAGGCGAATGGGGAAACCGCTGATGCGGTAATACAGGTCTTCACGGAAGGTGCCCTGCGTGACCATTTGCTTGAGCGGTTTGTGTGTGGCCGAAACCAGGCGGAAGTCCGAGTGCACCGTGCGCAGGCTGCCCACCGGGCGGAAGCTGCCGGATTCGATCAGACGCAGCAGCTTCACCTGCATCGCCAGCGGCACCTCACCGATTTCGTCGAGAAAAAGGGTGCCTCCATGGGCCGCCTCGGCCAGGCCGATCTTGCGTTGGTTGGCGCCGGTGAACGCGCCTTTTTCATAACCGAACAACTCGCTTTCGAACAGCGACTCGGTCAGGCCAGTGCAGTCGACCACCACCAGCGGGCCGTTGGCTCTGGGGCTGCCCATATGCACCGCACGGGCGAACAGCTCTTTACCGCTACCCGATTCACCCTGTAGCAATACCGGGATCTGCGCTGGCGCCGCACGTTGCAGGCTGGCCAAGGCGGCCTTGAAGGCTGGCGCGCGTCCGACCAAGCCCTGCTCCTGAGGTTGCGCTGACGCGAGGGTGATGGTGGTCAGGCGCTCGACAAAGGCCACCACCCTGCCCTGCTCATCCAGGATCGGGCGCAGTTCGACATCGACATGCTCGGGGCCACGTGGTGTGTGATGAATGTGCAATACCCGCTCCGGCACCTTGCTGTCCCAGGCTTTGCGCATCGGGCAATGCTCGCCGGCCTGGTCGCAGGGCACGGCGTAGTGATGCGAGACCTTGTGGCATTTTTCGCCCAACGGGGCTTGCTCGTGGTGGCCGAACTGGCGGCGATAGGCGGCGTTGGCGGCCAGGATGTTGTAGTCGGTGTCCAGCACGATGGCCGGGAGGGCATCGTGCTCAAGGTAGGAAACCAGCGCTAGGATAAGGGGATGAGCTTCAGGCATGACGGCACCGTTGGATGACCGGCGCAGGGTAACAAGGACTGCCAAACACTGCCATTGGCTGACAGTCGACTGCCACATGGGCTGCCAGTATTGCTGCCAGTTGTTTGCAGTAGGCCGGTTTCATTGGCCCAAGCACGTTAAAAAGCCTGGCATGCATCTTGATAAACCTCCTGTTACTGCCTACGCCTTACAAGGCGGGGCGGATAAATTGGAGAACGTGATGATCATCGGCAACAACCTTCACGTGGACGCCTTTTACGACAAGGCGACCTCGACCATCAGCTACCTGGTCATGGACCGTGAAACCCGGCAGTGCGCATTGATCGACAGCGTGCTTGATTACGATCCCAAGTCCGGGCGCACCTGCAGCACATCGGCGGATCGCCTCATCGCACGCGTGACCGAACTGAATGCCAGCGTGCGCTGGGTGCTGGAAACCCATGTACACGCCGACCACCTTTCGGCGGCTGCTTACCTGAAGGAAAAGCTGGGCGGACACACCGCTATCGGTGCTCACATCACCCAGGTGCAGAAAGTGTTCGGTGCGCTGTTCAACGCTGAGCCTGGCTTTGCCCGGGATGGCAGCCAGTTCGATGTACTGTTCGTAGACGAGGAAGGTTTTCGCATTGGCAACCTGCATGCCCGTGCACTGCACACCCCGGGGCACACGCCCGCGTGCATGAGCTTCATGATCGAAGACGCTGGCGAAATTGCGGTGTTTGTCGGCGATACCCTGTTCATGCCCGACTACGGTACTGCCCGCTGTGACTTCCCGGGTGCCGATGCCCGCACCCTGTACCGCTCGATCCGTCGATTGCTGGCTTTCCCCGACCAGACACGGCTGTTCATGTGCCACGACTACCTGCCGGGTGGCCGCGACATGCAGTACGTCACTACCGTGGCCGAGCAGCGCGCCAGCAACATCCACATTCATCAGGGCATCGACGAAGACAGTTTTGTCACCATGCGTGAAGCGCGCGACAAGACCCTCGACATGCCGGTGCTGATCCTGCCTTCGGTGCAGGTGAACATGCGCAGCGGCCAGTTCCCCGCGCCGGAAGAGAATGGCGTGAGCTACCTGAAGATTCCGCTGAACACGCTGTAACCGCCCTGCCCCATAATCAGATTTCCAGGATTTACCGCCATGCCTGCCTTGTTGTCCCCTGCCAATATCGACCATCACAAAGTGGTCATCGTCGGTGCCGGTGCCGCCGGTATCGCTACCGCTTCCAGCCTGATAAGCCGTGACCCGTCGCTGGACGTTGCCTTGATCGACCCCGCCGAAGTGCATTACTACCAACCCGGCTGGACCATGGTCGGTGCCGGTGTGTTCAAGGCTCCGAGCACCGCCCGCACCATGGCCTCGACCATTCCGCGCGGGGTACGCTGGGTCAAGGCGCGGGTGCAGGCTTTCGATCCGTTGGGCCAGTTGGTCGTCCTCGAGGACGGTCGCGCCATCAGCTATGAACAGCTGGTAGTCTGCCCTGGCCTTACGCTGGACTGGGCGGCCATTGACGGGCTCAGCGAAACCCTGGGCCGCAACGGTGTCACCTCCAACTACCGCTACGACCTGGCGCCCTATACCTGGGAGCTGGTGCAGAAGCTCAAGCAAGGCCGTGCCATATTCAGCCAGCCGCCCATGCCGATCAAATGTGCGGGCGCGCCGCAGAAGGCGTTGTACCTGTCTTGCGACCACTGGTTACGCCACGGCCATCTGGGAGCGGTGAAAGCCAGCTTCTTCAATGCTGGCGCTGTGTTGTTCGGTGTGGCGGACTATGTGCCCGCGCTGATGAAGTACATAGACAAATACGCCGTGGACCTCCACTTCTCCCACCGACTGGTGGCCGTGGATGGCCCGAACAAGCGCGCCACTTTCGTGTGCACCCTGCCCGACGGCAGCAGCGAAACGCACATCGAGGCCTTTGACATGCTCCATGTGGTCCCACCCCAGGTGGCGCCGGCCTTCATTCGTGAAAGCCCCTTGGCCGATAGCGCGGGCTGGGTCGATGTCGACCCGCATACCCTGCGCCACCGCAAGTACATCAACATCCATGCCCTGGGTGATGTGGCCAACACCAGCAATGCCAAGACTGCTGCGGCTGCCCGTAAGCAGGCGCCGGTCGTGGCCAACAACGTGTTGGTGGCATTGGGCAGGTTGCCTACCCTCGCCCAGTACGATGGCTATGGCTCGTGCCCGCTGACTGTAGAGCGCGGCAAAATCGTCCTGGCTGAGTTCACCTATGGCGGCAAGCTGGCACCGAGCTTCCCCAGTTGGCTGCTGGATGGCCGCAAACCAACGCGCCTGGCCTGGTTGCTGAAGGCGCAAGCGCTGCCACCGTTGTACTGGCAAGGCATGCTGAAGGGCCGCGAGTGGCTGGCTCGGCCGCAG
Organism: Pseudomonas kurunegalensis; assembly: GCF_030291635.1. Taxonomy (NCBI): domain Bacteria; kingdom Pseudomonadati; phylum Pseudomonadota; class Gammaproteobacteria; order Pseudomonadales; family Pseudomonadaceae; genus Pseudomonas; species Pseudomonas kurunegalensis. Next base: position 10,499 of record NZ_CP127871.1, read on the forward strand.
CCGTTGGGTGCAGAGGGTGGGAAGTGATCGAACATCAATTGTTGGGGGCGGGCCTGGGCGCGATCATCGGCGCGGTCCTGGCATTGACCGGCGCAGGCGGTGGCATTCTCGCAGTGCCTTTGCTGGTGTTCGGGCTGGGGCTGTCGATGGTGGAGGCCGCTCCGGTCGGCCTGCTGGCCGTAGGCCTGGCTGCTGCGGTTGGCGCGGTGCTGGGGCTACGACAGGGGCTGGTGCGTTATCGGGCGGCGCTGTTCATTGCGATGGTGGGTGTGGTTGCCGCGCCGTTCGGGCTGATGCTGGCGCACCGCTTGCCGAACACACCCTTGCAGTTGGTGTTCGCGGGTGTGTTGGTGTATGCCTGCCTGCGTATCTGGCGCAAGGCTGCCAAGGAGCTGCGCGGTGAGGCCAATGACGCCCATCGCTACATCGAACCCTGTGTGTTGAACCCGTTGCAGGGCCGTTTGCGCTGGACCCTTCCCTGCGCGCGCGCCCTGGCATTCACCGGGGCGTTGTCCGGGTTACTGTCCGGCCTGTTGGGTGTGGGTGGAGGGTTCGTCATCATCCCTGCGCTGAACCGCTATACCAACCTGCGCATGGCCAGCATCGTTTCCACGTCGCTGGCAGTAATCGCCCTGGTATCCACCGGCAGTGTGGTCAGCGCCAGCCTGGCGGGGGTCATGCATTGGCAGGTAGGCGCCCCGTTCGCCGCCGGCGCGGTGCTTGGTTTGCTGCTGGCACGGCCATTGACGGCCAGGCTGGCCGGGCCGCGTTTACAGCAGATGTTTGCAGTGGCCGGTTGGGTGGCGGCCTTGCTGCTGGCCGGCAAGGCACTATTGGGCTAGCAATTCGTGCTGTTCTGCCGCACATAGCGCCAGCAGGTAGTCCCACACCACCCGCAGGCGCACCGACTTGTGCAACTCGCGCCGGGTGCAGATCCAGTAGCTGCGCTGGATGGTCTCGCCCGGTAGCACGCGCACCAGCGTCGGGTCGTGGCGAGCCATGTAGTTGGGCAGCACGGCGATGCCCAGGCCGGCACGGGCAGCGGCCTGTTGGGCGATTACGCTAGTACTGCGAAACACCACATTCGGCGCCCGGCAGAAACTGTTCAGAAACAGCAGTTCCTGGCTGAACAGCAGGTCGTCTACGTAGCCGATCCAGCTGTGCCTGGCCAGGTCTTCGCGGTTGCGCAGGGGCGGTGCGCGGTCCAGGTAGTCCTGGCTGGCGTACAGGGCCAGGCGGTAATCGGTGAGTTTGCGGGTGATCAGCAGGTCGGCATTGGGCCGTTCCAGGTGGATGCTGATTTCTGCCTCTCGATTGAGGATGCTGACGAAACGCGGTACGGCGACCAGCTCCACTTCCAGGCCGGGGTAGCGCTCGAACAACGCGTTCATGCGAGGGGTGAAGAACATGATGCCGATGCCTTCGGTCACCCCCAGGCGAATCTTGCCCAACGGGGTGATGGCCTGAGTGATTTCTTCCTGGGCCAACAGCGCGACGTTTTCCATGGCTTCGGCGTGTTTGAGCAAGGCCTGGCCCGAGGGGGTCAGCTCGTAGCCTTGGGCATGCTGCACGAACAGCGCGGTGCCCAGGCTTTGCTCGATGCTCTCGATGTGCCGAGCCACGGTACTGTGGGTGGTGTTGAGGCGCTTGGCGGCGGTCAACAGACGGCCGCTGCGTTGCAGCTCAAGAAAAAACCGTAGATCGTTCCAGTCGAACATGCTGATCCTTTTTGGCAGTTCGTTCCGGCCCGCGAATGGGCCTGTCCAGGCTTGCCCCTGTGCTAAAACGCACAGCGGCTGCGCGAAATCTCGTGTTTCCTCCACGAAATTACTCACTAAGATGGATCGGGACAAGAATAAAAAACAGGCCCGAGGTTGCACATGCCATCAGCCGATTCTGTCTTCGACTACGTGGTCGTAGGGGCCGGTCCCGCCGGTTGCCTGCTGGCCAATCGTTTGTCCGCCGACCCTTCCTGCCGCGTCTTGCTGCTGGAAGCGGGGGGGCGCGATAACTATCCCTGGATCCACATTCCCGTGGGTTATCTCTACTGCATAGGTAACCCGCGCACTGACTGGTGTTTCAAGACCGAAGCCCAGGCTGGTCTTGGCGGTCGGGCACTGGGCTACCCGCGCGGCAAGGTGCTTGGTGGCTGCTCCTCGATCAACGGCATGATCTACATGCGTGGCCAGGCGGCCGACTATGATGCTTGGGCCGAGCAAGGTAACGACGGTTGGGCCTGGAAAGATGTATTGCCGCTGTTCAAGGCCAGCGAGAACCACTTTGCCGGCGCCAGCGAGCACCACGGCGGTGACGGCGAATGGCGGGTCGAGCGCCAGCGCTACAGCTGGCCGATTCTCGATGCTTTCCGCGATGCCGCCGAGCAAAGTGGCGTCGGCAAGGTCGATGACTTCAACACCGGCGACAACCAAGGCTGTGGATACTTTCAGGTCAACCAGCGCAGCGGCGTACGCTGGAACGCCTCCAAAGCCTTCCTGCGACCGATCAAGGACCGCGCCAACCTCACCGTGCTGACCGGCGTTCAGGTTGATCAGGTACTGCTCAACAATACCCGGGCGCGGGCGGTGAAAGCATTTTGGCAAGGCGCTTGGCACGAGTTTGCGGCGCGCCGCGAGATTATCCTTTGCGCCGGCGCCGTTGGTTCACCTGGCATTCTGCAGCGCTCCGGTATCGGCCCGCGCCAACTGCTGGAAAGCCTGGGTATCGGCGTTCGCCACGACATGCCAGGGGTGGGCGGCAACCTTCAGGACCACCTGCAACTGCGCCTGATCTACCAGATCCGCAACACCCGCACCTTGAACCAGATGGCCAACAGCCTCTGGGGCAAGATGGGTATGGGCTTGCGCTACCTCTATGATCGCAGTGGCCCGCTGGCCATGGCGCCGAGTCAATTGGGTGCATTTGTGCGTTCGAGCCCGGAGCAAGCTACCGCCAATTTGCAGTACCACGTGCAGCCGCTGTCACTGGAGCGCTTCGGCGAGCCGTTGCATCCGTTCCCTGCGTTCACCGCTTCGGTGTGCAACCTGCGCCCGGCCAGTCGCGGGCGTATCGATATTCGCAGCACCGACATGAACAGCACGCCGCTGATCGACCCCAATTACCTCAGCGACCCACAGGACCTGCGCGTCGCTGCCGATGCCATTCGTCTTACCCGGCGCATCGTCCAGGCCCCTGCCCTCGCGGCGTTCGAGCCCAAGGAATACCTGCCGGGCCCGGCCCTGCAAACCGAGGAAGAACTGTTCGAGGCCGCTGGCAAAATCGGCACCACCATCTTCCACCCGGTCGGCACCTGCCGCATGGGCTCCGGCGCATTGGATGTTGTGGATAACCAGCTGCGCGTACACGGCATCCCCGGCCTGCGCGTAGCGGATGCCTCGATCATGCCGCAGATCACTTCCGGCAATACCTGCTCACCCACCCTCATGATCGCCGAAAAGGCGGCGCAACTGATTCTCAAAGGAGCTGCGACCCAAACCTATCTGAATGAAGACGCCTTACCGACGCCCTGACCGGGTGCGTGCAGTACCGGCGGCTTGCGGTCAGAGGCTGCCGACAGTGGAACAACAAGAATAATCACTGTGGCCTGCGGGCCGAGGACAGCAACGATGTCGGATTACATCCAAGAGCAGGGTGCGGCGGCCAGCAGCTCCAGCCGCCGTGAAGAACGCAAGATCATTTTCGCGTCATCCCTCGGGACGGTTTTCGAGTGGTATGACTTTTTTCTCTATGGCGCGTTGGCAGCGGTCATCAGCAAGCAGTTTTTTGCGGGTGTGAACGACACCACCGCCTTCATCTTCGCCCTTATGGCCTTCGCCGCCGGTTTCCTGGTGCGGCCCTTCGGTGCACTGGTGTTCGGCCGCCTGGGCGATATGATCGGGCGCAAGTACACCTTCCTGGTTACCATCGTGCTGATGGGCCTGTCCACCTTCGCGGTGGGGCTGTTACCCACCTATGCCAGCATCGGCATCGCAGCACCGATCATCCTGGTGATTCTGCGGATGTTGCAGGGGCTGGCGCTGGGCGGTGAGTACGGCGGTGCTGCCACTTATGTGGCGGAGCACGCACCACCCGGCAAACGTGGCTTCCACACCGGTTTCATCCAGTCCACCGCTACCCTTGGGCTGCTGCTGTCGCTGCTGGTAGTGCTGGGCAGCCGCTACATCAGCGGCGACCAGTTCGAAACCTGGGGCTGGCGCCTGCCGTTCCTGCTGTCGATCGTGCTGCTGGCCATCTCCACCTGGATTCGTATGAGCATGCACGAATCGCCGGCGTTCGTGAAAATGAAGGCCCAGGGCAAGATCAGCAAATCGCCGATCCGTGAGTCGTTCACCTCCTGGCCAAACCTGAAGGTGGTACTTACCGCCCTGTTCAGCATCAACGCCGGGCAAGCCGTGACCTTCTACACGGCACAGTTCTACGTGCTGTTCTTCATGACCCAGATGCTGAAGATGGACCCGGCCCAGGCCAACACCCTGCTGATCATCAGTGTGGTGATTGGTGCGCCGTTCTTCGTGTTCTTCGGCTGGTTGTCCGACCGTATCGGCCGCAAGCCGATCCTGATGCTCGGCCTGCTGCTGGCCACCGTGCTGTACTTCCCGCTGTTCAAGGCGCTGAGCCACTACGCCAACCCACAGATCGATGCCGCCAGCCGCCAGGCGCCGATCGTGGTAACCGCCGACCCGCAAGGCTGCACCTTCCAGTTCGACCCGGTGGGCAAGGCGCGTTTCGACAGCCCGTGCGACAAGGTCAAGACGTTCCTTGTCAAGCAGGGCTTGCCGTACAAATCGGTGAGCGTGGCGGGCAGTGATGTAGTGGTGAATATTGGCGACAAGGCCATCAATGGCTTCGACGAAACCGCCATGCGCGCGGCAATCGAGCAGGCGGGCTACCCAGCCAAGGCCGACCCGGCGCAGGTCAACCAGGTGATGGTGGTGGTGCTGATCGTGGCGATGATTCTGATTGCGACCATGACTTACGGCCCCTTGGCGGCGGTAATGGTCGAACTGTTCCCGACCCGTATCCGCTACACCTCGATGTCGCTGCCCTACCACATTGGCAACGGCTGGTTCGGCGGCTTCCTACCGACGGTCTCGTTCGCGCTGGTGGTGTACACCGGGGATATTTTCTACGGGCTGTGGTACCCGATTCTGGTGACCGGGGTGAGCCTGGTGGTGGGGATCTTCTGCCTCAAAGAAACCAAGGATGTGGATATCGACAAGGTCTGATGCTGTCCACACGCCATAAAAAAACCGGCTGTAAAAGCCGGTTTTTTATGCCCCGAAAAAACTTATGCACGATTTTAAGAAAAATGTCATACGTAGAAATAAACAGCTAATTCAATTACTTAGGGATCACTTGAAGCATTTGATGGAAAAACTGCTCACAAGTTATCCACAGAAAATCAAGCTGTCTGTTCCTGGGGTTTTTCCGCTGCTGGCGGCAGCGAACCCATGGCCCGCTGAGTCGCCTCGTTCCACGCTGCGGCGCGGTCGTTGAGCTCTGCAATGGCACGTGGCCCGCTGCCATTGGCGTACATGGGTTCGCCAATGACCACCTCGATGGTGCCAGAGCGTTTGCCCCAACCCGTCTTTGGCCAGAACTTGCCCGCGTTGTGGGCAATCGGCAGTACCGGCAGCCCGGCATTTACCGCCAGAGCGGTACCGCCACGGGAAAACTTGCCCACCGTGCCGAAGGGCACGCGGGTGCCTTCCGGGAAAATCAGCACCCAGGTCTTCTGCTTGAGCAGTTCGTCACCCTTGCTCGCCACCTGGCGCAGGGCTTCCTTGGGGTTGTCGCGGTTGATCGCGATCGGTCGCAGCATGGCCATGGCCCAGCCGAAGAACGGCACATACAGCAGCTCGCGCTTGAGCACTTGGCTCAACGGCGAGAAGTACTGGGACAGGAAGAAGGTTTCCCAGGTGCTCTGGTGGTTCGACAGGATCACGCAAGGCTCATTGGGCACGTTCTCGGCACCCGTGATCTTGTAGTCGATGCCGAGGATGGTGCGCACCAGGAACAGCGCGCAGCGGCACCAATATACGTTGATGAACTTGTAGCGCTTGGGAAACGACAGGAACGGCGCGACGAAAAAGCTCAGCGAGCACCACAGCAGCGAACTGGTGCCCAGCAGCAGGTAAAAAAGAAAGATTCTGATCGCCTGCAGGATCGACATAGTGGCTTGTACCATTGCGGGGCATGCCCGCCTGAGAAAAGTGCGCCCGAAGGCGCACTGTTTAAATTAGTTCTCTGGCGATAGCTGCCAGATCGTCGAAAATCAGTGTAGTTTCAGGGACACCTTTTTCCAGGGTCCGCTCGCCCTTGCCGGTTTTCACCAACACGGGTTGTGCACCGACGGCCAGGGCGGCCTCCAGGTCACCTTTGCTGTCGCCAACAAACCAGATGCCCTCAAGGCCGACCTGATAATGCTCGGCAATGGCCCGCAGCATGCCAGGCTTGGGCTTGCGGCAATCGCAGCCTTCATCCGGCCCATGCGGGCAATACACGATATGGCCCACCTCGCCGCCCTGCTCGGCCACCAGCACGCGCAGGCGCGCGTGCATGGCCTTCAGGGTTGCCAGTGTGTAATAGCCACGGGCAATGCCGGACTGGTTGGTGGCCACGGCCACCGTCCAGCCCGCCTTGCTCAACTGCGCGATCGCTTCGACCGAGCCCGGGATCGGCACCCACTCTTCCAGCGTCTTGATGTAGGCATCGGAGTCATGATTGATGACCCCGTCACGGTCGAGAATCAGCAGTTTCAAGGCTTACCCCAGCAGCGAAATGTCGGCCACGCCCAGGAACAGACCGCGCAGGCGGCTGAGCAGGGCATAACGGTTGGCGCGTACCTTGGCGTCTTCGGCGTTGACCATCACCGCCTCGAAGAAGGCGTCGACCGGGTCACGCAGGGCCGCCAGGCGGGCCAGCGATTCGCTGTACTGGCGTGCAGCAGCCATTGGTTGCACGGCCTGGTCGGCCTGCTGAATGGCCGAGTACAGGGAGAACTCGTTGGCATTGTCGAAGTACTTCGGCTCGACCTGTTCGGCGATGGCGCCTTCGGCCTTGCTCAGCAGGTTCGACACACGCTTGTTCACCGCAGCCAGGGCTTCGGCTTCCGGCAGCTTGCGGAAGGCCTGCACGGCCTGTACGCGCTGGTCGAAGTCCAGGGCAGAACCTGGCTGCAGGGCACGTACCGACAGGTAGGTGGCCACGTCGATGCCTTCGTCTTCGTAACGTGCACGCAGGCGGTCGAAGATGAATTCCAGCACCTGCTCCGACAAGCCGGCAGCCTTGACCTTGGCACCGAACTGCTTGACGGCGAACTCGACCGCACCGGTCAGGTTCAGGTCCAGCTGCTTCTCGATCAGGATACGCAGCACGCCCAAGGCAGCACGGCGCAGGGCGTACGGGTCTTTGCTGCCGGTTGGCAGCATGCCGATACCGAAGATACCCACCAGGGTATCGAGCTTGTCGGCGATGGCCACGGCAGCCCCGGTAAGGGTCTGCGGCAGCTCGGCGCCAGCACCGCGCGGCATGTACTGCTCGTTCAAGGCCAGGGCTACATCTTCCGGCTCACCGTCGTTGAGCGCGTAGTAGTAACCGGCAACACCCTGCATTTCAGGGAATTCGCCAACCATCTCGGTGGCCAGGTCGCATTTGGACAGCAGGCCGGCACGGCCAGCGCGCTGGGCGTCGCCGCCGATCAGCGGGGCGATGAAGGCAGCCAGCTTGGAAACGCGCTCGGCCTTGTCGTACACAGTGCCCAGCTGGGCCTGGAACACCACGTTCTTCAGGCGCTCGTTGAAGGTTTCCAGCGGCTGCTTTTTGTCTTGCTTGAAGAAGAACTCGGCGTCGGTCAGGCGTGGGCGCACGACCTTCTCGTTGCCTTGCACAATCTGCTTCGGGTCGCGGCTTTCAACGTTGGCCACGGTAATGAAGCGCGGCAGCAGCTTGCCTTCGCTGTCCAGCAGGCAGAAGTACTTCTGGTTGTCCTGCATGGTGGTGATCAGGGCTTCCTGCGGCACTTCGAGGAAACGCTCCTCGAACGAGCACACCAGCGGCACCGGCCATTCGACCAGGGCAGTCACTTCGTCCAGGAGCGCTGGCGGCACGATGGCGGTGCCTTCCTGCTGCATGGCCAGTTCGGCGGTACGCTTGCTGATCAGCTCGCGACGCTCCGCGAAGTCGGCCAGCACGTAGGCCTTGCGCAGGTCTTCGACGTAGTTGGCCGGGGTGGTAAGGACCACGTTCTCCGGGTGGTGGAAGCGGTGACCACGGGATTCACGGCCGGCCTTCTGCGACAGGATGGTGCAGTCGACCACCTGGTCGCCCAGCAGCATTACCAGCCATTGGGTCGGGCGTACGAACTCTTCACGGCTGGCCGCCCAGCGCATGCGCTTGGGGATTGGCAGGTCGTTCAGCGAATCTTCGACGATGGTTGGCAGCAGGCCGGCAGTGGCCTTGCCCGGGATGTGCTGAGAGAAGCGCAACTTGGGGCCGCTCTGGTCGATTTCGGCCAGCTCCACGCCACACTTCTTGGCGAAGCCCAGGGCAGCCTGGGTCGGCTCGCCGTCTTTGAAAGCAGCCTGCAGGGGCGGGCCGTCGATGTTGATGCTGCGGTCAGGCTGCTGCACGTCCAGCTGGCGAATCAGCACGGCCAGGCGACGCGGTGCGGCATACACCTGCTTGCCGGTGTAGTTCAGGCCAGCGGCCTGCAGGCCCTTCTCGATACCGGCCAGGAAGGCTTCGCCGAGGCTGGCGAGGGCTTTCGGTGGCAGCTCTTCGGTGCCCAGTTCTACCAGGAAATCTTGAGCACTCATTGTGCAGCCTCCAGCTTAGCCAACACTTCGTCACGCAATTCAGGGGTGGCCATCGGGAAGCCCAGGCGTGCGCGGGCTTGCAGATAGCTTTGTGCCACGTCCCGGGCCAGGGTACGGACACGCAGGATGTAACGCTGGCGCTCGGTAACCGAGATGGCGCGGCGGGCATCCAGCAAGTTGAAGGTGTGCGAGGCCTTCAGGACCATTTCGTAGGTCGGCAGCGGCAGCTCCAACTTGATCAGGCGGTTCGCTTCGCTTTCGTAGAAGTCGAACAGTTCGAACAGCTTGTCGACGTTGGCGTGTTCGAAGTTGTAGGTCGACTGCTCCACTTCGTTCTGGTGGAACACGTCGCCATAGGTGACCTTGCCGAACGGGCCGTCGGCCCACACCAGGTCGTACACCGAGTCGACGCCCTGGATGTACATGGCCAGGCGCTCCAGGCCGTAGGTGATTTCACCGGTGACCGGGTAGCACTCGATGCCGCCTACCTGCTGGAAGTAGGTGAACTGGGTGACTTCCATGCCGTTCAGCCAGATTTCCCAGCCCAGGCCCCAGGCGCCGAGGGTTGGCGATTCCCAGTTGTCTTCGACGAAGCGGATGTCGTGCACCAGCGGGTCCAGGCCGATGGCTTTCAGCGAGCCGAGGTACAGCTCCTGGAAGTTGGCCGGGTTCGGCTTGAGCACCACCTGGAACTGGTAGTAGTGCTGCAGGCGGTTGGGGTTTTCGCCATACCGCCCGTCGGCAGGGCGACGGCTAGGCTGCACATAGGCGGCGTTCCAGGTTTCTGGACCCACGGCGCGCAGGAATGTAGCGGTGTGGAAAGTGCCGGCGCCTACTTCCATATCGTAGGGCTGAAGCACCACACAACCTTGAGCTGCCCAGTAGTTTTGCAGGGCGAGGATCAGGTCTTGGAAGGTACGCACGGCTGGCGTAGGCTGGCTCACGAAATTCACCTGTATCTGGGGATGCGGATGTAAAGAGCGGGAGTATAACCTGATTCGCCTCGCCCTCTACTCATTGGAGCCTTATGCCACGCTGCTTTTGGTGTACCGACGATCCGTTGTACCAGGCCTACCATGACCAGGAATGGGGAACGCCACAGCGTGACCCGGCGTTGCTCTTCGAGATGCTTTTGCTCGAAGGGTTCCAGGCGGGGCTTTCGTGGATCACTGTTTTGCGCAAACGCGAGCGTTATCGCGAGGTGATGTACGGCTTCGACCCTGTGCAGTTGGCTGCCATGAGCGACGAACGTATCGAAGAACTGATGCAGGATGCCGGCATCATCCGCAACCGGCTCAAACTCAAGGCCGCCCGGCGCAACGCGCAGGCCTGGCTGGCTGTGGATAACCCTGCCGATTGGTTATGGTCGTTCGTTGGCGGGGAGCCGAAGGTCAACCATTTCGCGGGCCGCAGCGATGTACCAGCGGTCACCGATGAAGCCAAGGCCATGAGCAAGGCCCTGCAGAAAGCCGGCTTCACGTTCGTCGGCCCGACCATCTGCTACGCCTTCATGCAGGCCACCGGCATGGTCATGGACCACACCACCGATTGCGATCGCTACGCCGCCTTGCTGCGTTGAGGGGTTACAATGCGCGCCTTGCTGAAATAAGGAATTCGCCTGTGGAAAAGTTCAAGGGCGCCCTGATGGTCGGGGTGCTGCGCCTGTTTGCCAAGCTGCCCTGGGGGGCTGTGCAGCGCGTCGGCGCGGGTATTGGCTGGCTGATGTGGAAGATCCCCAACAGTTCGCGCAACGTGGTGCGCATCAACCTGGCCAAGTGTTTCCCGGAGATGGACCCGGTTGCCCGGGAGCAACTGGTTGGCCAGGCGCTACGGGATATTGGTAAGTCCTTTGTCGAAAGTGCCTGTGCCTGGATCTGGCCGCCGCAGCGTTCGCTGGAGCTGGTCAAGGAAGTGCACGGCCTGGAAGTGCTGGAGCAGGCCCTGGCCTCGGGCAAGGGCGTGGTGGGTATCACCAGCCACCTGGGCAACTGGGAAGTGCTGAACCACTTCTACTGCAACCAGTGCAAACCGATCATCTTCTATCGCCCACCGAAGCTGAAAGCGGTGGATGACCTGCTGCGTGAGCAGCGTGTGCAGATGGGCAACCGCGTGGCGCCTTCGACCAAGGAAGGCATTCTCAGCGTGATCAAGGAAGTGCGCCGGGGTGGCCAGGTGGGCATCCCTGCCGACCCGGAGCCGGCGGAATCGGCGGGTGTGTTCGTGCCGTTTCTCGGTACCCAGGCGCTGACCAGCAAGTTCGTGCCGAACATGCTGGCCGGTGGCAAGGCGGTGGGGGTGTTCCTGCATGCGCTGCGGCTGCCGGATGGCTCGGGCTTCAAGGTGTTTCTGGAGGCGGCGCCGGAGGCGATGTACAGCACCGACGTGACCGAGTCGGCGGCGGCGATGAGCAAGGTGGTCGAGCGCTATGTGCGCGAGTACCCGAGCCAGTACATGTGGAGCATGAAACGCTTCAAGAAGCGCCCGGCGGGCGAGCCGCGCTGGTATTGAGATTGTTGGGGGCGCTTTGCGCCCCTATCGCGACACAAGGCCGCTCCTACAAGGGATCGCGGTCACCTGTAGGAGCGGCCTTGCCGGGGCGCCGGACCGGTCGGATGGGCTGCAAAGCAGCCCCGGCGATCTCAAGCTTTGTTCAATTTCTTGAGAAAAACTGCCATTTCCTTCTCGGCCTGCTTGTCCCCATGGGCCTGCGCCGCCGCGATCCCGTCCTCCCAGGCCTTGCGTGCCGCCGTCAGGTCGCCCTGCAACTGATGCGCCTTGCCCAGCAGCTTCCAGGCCGCCGAATACTTCGGATCCTGCTCCACACACCGAGCCAGGTGCTCCGCCGCTTCAGCGCCGTTGCCTTCATCCAGCCAGGCCTTGCCCAAGCCAAACCGCAACAGCGGGTTATCCACACCCTTGGCCAGCATCTTCTCCAGCGATTCGCGCATGCCCTCTTCTCCTAGAAGAAACTCAAGCCGACGTGGAACAGCTTCTCCACATCCCGAATATGCTTTTTATCCACAACGAACAGGATCACATGGTCACCCGACTCGATCATGGTGTCGTCGTGGGCAATCATCACCTCTTCGTCACGAATGATTGCGCCAATGGTGGTGCCCGGTGGCAGGGCGATGTCTTCGATGGCTTTGCCCACCACCTTGCTCGACTTCGAATCCCCATGCGCCACCGCTTCGATGGCCTCGGCCGCGCCACGGCGCAGCGAGTGCACACTGACAATGTCGCCACGGCGCACGTGCGCCAGCAGGGTGCCGATGGTGGCCAGCTGCGGGCTGATGGCGATGTCGATATCACCGCCCTGCACCAGGTCGACATAGGCCGGGTTGTTGATGATGGTCATCACTTTGCCCGCGCCCAGGCGCTTGGCCAGCAGCGACGACATGATGTTGGCTTCGTCGTCGTTGGTCAGCGCCAGGAAGATATCGGCGTCGGCGATGTTCTCTTCGAGCATCAGGTCCTTGTCCGAAGCGCTGCCCTGCAGCACCACAGTGCTTTCCAAAGTATCGGAGAGGTGCCGGCAACGGGCCGGGCTCATCTCGATGATCTTCACCTGGTAGCGGCTTTCGATGGCCTCGGCCAGGCGTTCGCCGATCTGCCCGCCCCCGGCGATGACAATGCGCTTGTTGGTTTCGTCGATGCGGCGCAGCTCGCCCATCACGGCGCGAATGTCCTTCTTCGCGGCAATGAAGAACACTTCGTCGTCAGCTTCGATTACCGTGTCGCCGCGTGGGGTGATCGGCCGGTCGCGGCGGAAGATGGCCGCCACGCGGGTATCGACGTTGGGCATGTGCGCACGAATCTGGCGCAGTTGCTGGCCGACCAGCGGGCCACCGTAGTAAGCCTTTACCGCCACCAACTGGGCCTTGCCTTCGGCGAAGTCGATCACCTGCAGCGAGCCCGGGTGTTCGATCAGGCGCTTGATGTAGTTGGTCACCACCTGCTCAGGGCTGATCAGCACGTCGACCGGGATATGGTCGTTGTCGAACAGCTCTTCACGGGTGAGGTAGGCCGACTCGCGTACCCGGGCGATCTTGGTCGGGGTGTGGAACAGCGAATAGGCTACCTGGCAGGCGACCATGTTGGTTTCATCGCTGTTGGTCACCGCCACCAGCATGTCGGCGTCGTCGGCACCGGCCTGGCGCAGTACCGTCGGCAGCGAGCCCCGGCCCTGCACGGTACGGATGTCCAGGCGGTCGCCCAGGTCGCGCAGGCGCTCGCCATCGGTGTCGACCACGGTGATGTCGTTGGCTTCGCTGGCCAAGTGCTCTGCCAGCGTACCGCCTACCTGGCCTGCGCCGAGGATGATGATCTTCATCCGCTACTCCCTACCTTTTGTTCTTATCCGCGCGAGGCGGCGATCTTGATCAGCTTGGCATAGTAGAAACCGTCGTGGCCGCCTTCCTGGGCCAGCAGCTGGCGACCGTGGGGCTGGCGCAGCCCGGCCTCGGTGGCCAGGTCCAGCTCACGGGCGCCCGGGGTGCGGGCCAGGAAGGCGTCGATCACTTCGGTGTTCTCGGTCGGCAGGCTGGAGCAGGTGGCGTACAGCAGCATGCCGCCCACTTCCAGGGTTGGCCACAGGGCATCCAGCAGCTCGCCTTGCAGCGAAGCCAGGGCCGGAATGTCGTCGGCCTGACGGGTCAGCTTGATGTCCGGGTGGCGGCGGATCACGCCAGTGGCCGAGCACGGGGCGTCGAGCAGGATGCGCTGGAACGGTTTGCCGTCCCACCAGCTGGCGGTGTCGCGGGCGTCGCAGGCGATCAGTTCGGCGTCCAGTTGCAGGCGGTCAAGGTTCTCGCGTACGCGGGTCAGGCGCTTGGCTTCAAGGTCGATGGCCACTACGTGGGCCAGGCCGGCTTCGGCTTCGAGCAGGTGGCAGGTTTTGCCACCAGGGGCGCAGCAGGCGTCCAGCACGCGTTGGCCGGGGGCCAGTTCAAGCAGGTCGGCAGACAGCTGCGCGGCTTCGTCCTGCACACTCACCCAGCCTTCGGCGAAGCCTGGCAGGCCGCGCACGTCACAGGCCTCGGCCAGCACAATGCCGTCACGGCTGTACTGGCAAGCGCTGGCGCTGACGCCCGCCTCGGCCAGCAGTGCCAGGTAGGCATCGCGGCTGTGGTGGCGACGGTTGACCCGCAAAATCATCGGCGGGTGAGCGTTATTGGCGGCGCAGATGGCCTCCCACTGCTCCGGCCAGAACGCTTTCAGCGACTTTTGCAGCCAGCGCGGGTGGGCGGTGCGTACCACCGGGTCGCGCTCCATGCTTGCCAACAGCTCCTCGCCTTCGCGCTGGGCGCGGCGCAGTACGGCATTGAGCAGCCCTTTGGCCCACGGCTTCTTCAGCTTGTCGGCACAGCCGACGGTTTCGCCGATGGCGGCGTGGGCGGGAATACGTGTATAGAACAACTGATACAGGCCGACCAGCAGCAGCGCCTGCACATCGGCATCGGCGGCCTTGAACGGCTTTTGCAGCAGTTGCGCGGCCAGCAGGTCGAGGCGAGGCTGCCAGCGTGCGGTGCCGAACGCCAGGTCCTGGGTCAGGCCACGGTCGCGCTCGTCGACCTTGTCCAGCTGCGCCGGCAGCGAGCTGTTCAGCGAAGCCTTGCCGCTAAGTACAGCGGCAAGGGCACGGGCGGCGGCGAGGCGTGGGTTCATTGGCCCAGCACCTTGCCAGCGGCGAATTTCTCGCGGCGGCTGTTGAACAGGTCGCTGAAGTTCAACGCTTTGCCGCCTGGCAGTTGCAGCCGGGTCAGGCTCAGTGCCTGGTCACCACATGCTACGACGAGGCCGTCCTTGCTGGCGGAAAGTATTTCGCCGGGGGCGCCCTTGCCTGTGGACAAGTTGGCGGACAGCACCTTCACGCTTTCGCCATCGAGGGTGCTGTGGCACACCGGCCACGGGTTGAAGGCGCGGATCAGGCGCTCCAGCTCGACAGCCGGGCGGCTCCAGTCGATGCGCGCCTCGTCCTTGTTCAGCTTGTGTGCATAAGTAGCCAAGGCATCGTCCTGCACTTCGCCTTGCAGCGAACCGTCGGCCAGGCCGGCGATGGCCTGGACTACAGCAGGCGGGCCCATCTCAGCCAGGCGGTCGTGCAAGGTGCCGCCGGTGTCGTCGGCGCTGATCGGGGTCACCACCTTGAGCAGCATCGGGCCGGTGTCCAGGCCTGCTTCCATGCGCATCACGGTTACACCGCTCTCGGCGTCGCCAGCTTCCACGGCACGCTGGATCGGTGCCGCACCGCGCCAGCGTGGCAGCAGGGAGGCGTGGCTATTGATGCAGCCCAGGCGCGGGATATCCAGCACCACCTGGGGCAGGATCAGGCCGTAGGCGACCACCACCATCAGGTCTGGCTTCAACGCAGCCAGTTCAGCCTGTGCGTCGGCGTTGCGCAGGGTTTGCGGCTGGAACACCGGGATGTCATGGGCCACGGCCAGCGCCTTGACCGCACTTGGCATCAGCTTCTGGCCACGGCCGGCAGGGCGGTCAGGCTGGGTGTAGACAGCCACGATTTCGTACGGGCTGTCGAGCAGGGCCTTGAGGTGTTCGGCGGCAAACTCTGGAGTGCCTGCAAAGACGATGCGCATGGAGTTCTCGCTTCAAAAAAGAAAAAGGCTTGCCGGAGCAAGCCTTCTGGAAGGTGGGGATCAGGCTTGCTGGCGGTGCTGCTTTTCCAGCTTCTTCTTGATCCGGTCGCGCTTGAGCTGCGACAGGTAGTCAACGAACAGCTTGCCGTTGAGGTGATCGAATTCGTGCTGCACGCACACCGCCAGCAGGCCTTCGCATTCCAGCTCGTACGGCTTGCCGTCGCGGTCCTGGGCCTTGACCCGTACGCGCAGCGGGCGGTCGACGTTCTCGTAGAAGCCCGGTACCGACAGGCAGCCTTCCTGATACTGGCCCATGTCATGGGTCAGCTCTTCGACCGTGGGGTTGATGAAGACGCGCGGCTCGCTGCGGTCTTCGCTGAGGTCCATGACCACGACCTGCAGGTGCACGTTCACCTGGGTGGCGGCCAGGCCGATGCCAGGGGCTTCGTACATGGTTTCAAACATGTCGTCGATCAGCTGACGCAGGGCGTCGTCGAACACCGTCACCGGCTTGGCGATGGTGCGCAGGCGCGGGTCCGGGAATTCGAGAATGTTCAAGATGGCCATAAGGTCAGGCAGTCACTGTGCGTTCGGTTGAAAACTGAGCACACATAATAAAGGGAAACGGGGATTTCGGCACCTGGCAAGCTCGTCTAGGGTGTTTATGGGCTTGATAGCCTTCAATCAATGGACAGCTTTTCAAAGTGTTACTCACAGAGTTATCCACAGGTTGTGCCACGTAAATGGCCCTGTTTCGATCAAGGATGATCCCTATGCCAATTCACCATTCGTCGCTCTGTTCGCCTGCCGAACTGGATGCACGATTACGCCTGCACTGCCTTACCGGGATGGGACTGCGACGTTTTCGCACGTTGTTCGATGCCTTTGGCAGTGCCTGCTCTGCACTCAGTGCACCGGGTTCGGCCTGGCGTGCACTGGGCATCCCACAGATCACCATCGACGCGCGGCGCAGTGCCGAAGTGCGCGATGGCGCACTGGCCGCAATGGCCTGGCTAGAGCGACCTGGCCAGCATTTACTGATGTGGGACGGCCCCGATTACCCTGCATTGCTGGCGGAAATCGACGATGCGCCGCCGCTGCTTTTTGTGGCTGGCGAACCTGCGTTGCTCGAACGTCCACAGCTGGCCATTGTGGGCAGCAGGCGTGCCACACCACCGGCGCTCGACACCGCTGCGGCATTTTCCCGCTACCTGGCGCAGGCCGGTTTTACTATCACCAGCGGCTTGGCTGTGGGTATCGATGGTGCCGCTCATCGGGCGGCGTTGCAGGCCGGTGGGGGTACGATTGGCGTGCTTGGCACGGGGTTGCAAAAACTTTATCCACAGCGGCACCTGGAGCTTGCACAGGCGATGATCGACCATGGCGGCGCACTGGTTTCCGAGTACCCGCTGAATGCCGGGCCATTGCCCGGCAACTTCCCACGGCGCAATCGCATCATCAGTGGGCTGTCGCTGGGCGTGCTGGTGGTCGAAGCCAGCCTGGCCAGTGGTTCGCTGATCACCGCCCGCCTGGCGGCCGAGCAAGGCCGCGAGGTGTACGCGATTCCGGGCTCCATTCACCACCCGGGTTCGAAGGGCTGCCACCAGTTGATCCGTGATGGCGCGCTGCTGGTGGAAAGCGTGGATCAGATCCTGGAAAGCTTGCAGGGTTGGCAAAACCTGCCGCCCGCCATTGTGGACAAATTCGACCATCCCCTGCTTGCCCTGCTGCATGCCGCGCCGCAAACCAGCGAAAGCCTGGCGCATTGCAGCGAGCTGTCGCTGGCCGAAGTACTGGCGCAACTGACCGAGCTGGAGCTGGAAGGCCGGGTCAGCAATGAAGCCGGGCGTTGGTTTGCCCGTGCGGGCTAAGTACACTGCACACAAGCAAGGTATATAGGCGGAGAGACAGCAATGGTGAGCAGTTTTCGTGTGCAACAAGCCGCACGTGAGGTACGGGCGGGCGCAGTGATCGCCTACCCGACGGAAGCGGTCTGGGGCCTGGGCTGCGACCCGTGGAACGAGGACGCGGTGTATCGCCTGCTGGCGCTGAAATCGCGGCCTGTGGATAAAGGGCTGATCCTGATCGCCGACAACATCCGCCAGTTCGACTTCCTGTTCGAGGACTTCCCAGAAGACTGGATCGACCGCATGGGCAGCACCTGGCCGGGGCCGAACACCTGGCTGGTGCCGCACCAGGACCTGTTGCCTGAATGGGTGACCGGGCAGCATGACACCGTGGCGCTGCGGGTCAGTGATCACCCGGTGGTGCGTGAGCTGTGCGCGCTGGTGGGGCCGCTGATTTCCACCTCGTGCAACCCGGGCGGGCGCCCGGCGGCGAAGACCCGGTTGCGGGTGGAGCAGTATTTCCATGGCCAGCTGGACATGGTGCTGGGCGGCGCGCTGGGGGGGCGGAAGAACCCGAGTGTGATTCGGAATCTGGCTACTGGCGAAGTTGTTCGGCCGGGCTGATATCGCTGGCGAGGGCTTTGCCCTCGATCGCCGGCAAGCCAGCTCCCACAGGTACTGCACCAGACTTGAAGCTGGTGCGGTCGGTGTGGGAGCTGGCTTGCCGGCGATTGGGCCGCACAGCGGCCCCAGAAACCCGCAGATTTTTCTGATTTTGTCTTGAATGGCTGTCTGGAGCTCAGTTTAGGAAATTTCCTACTGCTCGCGTCCTAAGCTGTCACCTTCCCTGCATAAACCCCTGCCTCTAGCTTGCTAGCCATGCGTCGCATCAGCGGCGCTCGATCTAAGTCGCTAGCAAGAGCCGTCGCATATCGGCGGGAGCACTGGGAAAAATGCCGCTATTCGAAAATGCCGAGTACCTGATAAGGGCGAATCTTGAGCAGCTTGCGTCCAACCACCGGGTCAGGGCGGTGGAAATTGGTAAGTTCACCGCTGATCAATTCGACGCGATCAATAGGCAGAAGGACGGGCAGGATTTGCCACAGCTTGAGGACCCAGGCATCGTTTTCATCGGTAGCCATGCCTACAGAAGCCGGGTAGTACGAGATGGTTACACCATCGATGACATGATTCTGCAGATCAAGGCAGCACTGGCTGCGACGTCGATCTGGAAAAGCGCCACGCACATGACAGCCCTTCGCAGCACGATTGGCCGCAATGATGGCTATGGTAACGAGGTCTTCGATGAGGCGATTTTTGAACTGACGGCACGCAAGCCCAAAGCAGAGCTCTATTCCATTGTCCCTAAAGGAGATAGAAACAAACCCAAAAAATAAAGGCCGCTTAAGCGGCCTAAATAGTGGGGATGCACTCGCCCGGATAACTTGAAACTCAACCGGCGCACCAGCACACCCTCAAGCAGAAAGGCTACGCTTCCGGGTTTGTATGGTCAAGCTGGGACCTATTTCTCACGCGCTGTACGTGGAGCTCATTTTGGGATTCAAGGGAATGCGTCTGGCTCAAGGGATTAGAACAGTCGACCCCACTGTCCTGCGCGCCGACAGCTCCGTCTGCGCCTTGGCCGCCTCACTCAGCGGATACCGCTGCTGGATATCCACAACCAGCTTGCCACTCGCAATCATCGCAAACAGGTCATCAGCCATGGCCTGGGTGTTCTCGGCATTGTTGGCATAGCTCGCCAGGGTAGGCCGGGTGACATACAGCGACCCCTTCTGCGCCAGAATCCCCAGGTTCACCCCGCTCACCGCGCCCGAGGCATTGCCAAAGCTCACCATCAACCCGCGCGGTTGCAGGCAATCCAGTGAGGTCAGCCAGGTATCGGCGCCCACGCCGTCGTACACCACCGGGCATTTCTTGCCATCGGTCAGCTCCAGCACGCGCCTGGCGACATCTTCACGGCTGTAGTCGATGGTTTCCCACGCCCCCAGCGCCTTGGCCCGCTCGGCCTTTTCGGCAGAACTCACGGTACCGATAAGCTTGGCGCCCAAGGCCTTGGTCCACTGGCACGCCAACGAACCCACGCCACCCGCTGCCGCGTGGAACAGGATCACGTCACCCGCTTTCACCTCATAGGTCTGCTTCAGCAAGTACTGCACGGTCAAACCCTTGAGCATCACCGCCGCCGCCTGCTCGAAGCTGATGCTGTCGGGCAGCTTGACCAGGTTGGCCTCCGGCAGTGTATGCACCTCGCTGTACGCACCCAGCGGGCCGCCGGCATGGGCCACGCGGTCACCCACCTTCAACCGAGTAACGCCTTCGCCCACGGCCTCGACCACACCTGCGGCCTCGGTGCCCAGGCCCGAAGGCAGGGTCGGCGGCGCATACAACCCACTGCGGAAGTAGGTATCGATGAAGTTCAGGCCGATGGCATGGTTACGCACGCGCACCTGCTGCGGCCCCGGTGGGGCGGGTTCGAATTCCACAAACTGCAGCACTTCCGGGCCGCCATGCTGGCTGAACTGGATACGCTTGGCCATCTCGCACTCCTGTCGTCGGGATCGGGAAAAGGCCTTCTATCGGACGCCTTTGCTTGATCGCCGTCAACTGCGGCGCGCGCGCTGGCGGTGGTATGCTACGCGGCGAATTCTTCCCTGCCCGTTCCTGGTGACCCGATGACTAGCCGCACCGAGGCCGTGAAAGCCTACCTGCTCGACCTGCAAGACCGCATCTGCTCTGCCCTCGAAACAGAAGACGGCGGCGCCCGCTTCGTCGAGGACGCCTGGGTGCGCGAAGCCGGTGGCGGGGGCCGCACGCGGGTGATCGGCGACGGCAAGGTGATCGAGAAAGGCGGGGTCAACTTTTCCCATGTGTTCGGTGCGGGTCTGCCGCCCTCGGCCAGTGCCCACCGCCCTGAGCTGGCGGGCCGTGGCTTCGAGGCCTTGGGCGTGTCGCTGGTGATTCACCCGCACAACCCGCATGTGCCTACTTCCCACGCCAACGTGCGCTTCTTCATTGCCGAAAAGGAAGGTGAAGAGGCCGTGTGGTGGTTCGGCGGCGGCTTCGACCTGACCCCGTATTACGGCAATGAAGAAGACTGCATCCACTGGCACCGTGTGGCCGAGCAGGCCTGTGCGCCGTTCGGCGCCGACGTGTACCCGCGCTACAAGGCCTGGTGCGACCGCTACTTCCACCTCAAGCACCGGGGTGAGCCACGCGGCATTGGCGGGCTGTTCTTCGATGACTTGAACGAGTGGGATTTCGACACCTGCTTCGCCTTCATCCGCGCCATCGGCGATGCCTACGTCAACGCCTATCTGCCGATCATCCAGCGCCGCAAGGACACGCCCTACACCCCGCAGCAGCGCGAGTTTCAGGAATATCGTCGCGGTCGCTACGTGGAGTTCAACCTGGTCTACGACCGTGGCACCCTGTTCGGCCTGCAGTCGGGTGGCCGTACCGAGTCCATCCTCATGTCGCTGCCGCCGCAGGTACGTTGGGGCTACGACTGGAAGGCTGCGCCCGGCAGCGAAGAAGCGCGCCTGACCGAGTACTTCCTGCAAGACCGCGACTGGCTTGGCCAGTAAGCCTGTGGACAACCAAGGAACCGCCATGGACCAGTACGTCGTTTTCGGTAACCCCATCGGCCACAGCAAGTCGCCGCTGATCCACCGCCTGTTCGCCGAGCAGACCGGCCAGGACCTGGAATACGCCACCCTGCTGGCACCGCTGGACGAGTTCAGCGATTGCGCGCGCGGCTTCTTCAAGCAAGGCAGTGGCGGCAACGTCACGGTGCCGTTCAAGGAAGAGGCCTACCGCCTGTGCGACAGCCTGACCCCTCGTGCACAGCGCGCTGGGGCGGTGAATACACTGAGCAAGCTGGCTGACGGCACGTTGCAGGGCGACAACACCGATGGCGCTGGCCTGGTGCGCGACCTGACGGTGAATGCCGGGGTCGAGCTGGCCGGCAAGCGCATTCTCATCCTCGGTGCTGGCGGCGCCGTGCGTGGCGTGCTGGAGCCGATTCTGGCGCACAAGCCGCAGTCGCTGGTAATCGCCAACCGCACAGTGGAAAAGGCCGAGCAGCTGGCGCGTGAGTTCGATGAACTGGGGCCGGTGGTGGCCAGCGGGTTTGCCTGGTTGCAGGAGCCGGTGGATGTGATCATCAACGCAACCTCGGCGAGCCTGGCCGGGGAAATGCCGCCGATTGCCGATAGCCTGGTCGAGGTGGGGCGCACGGTTTGCTACGACATGATGTATGGCAAGGAGCCGACGCCGTTTTGTCAGTGGGCGACCAAGC
The DNA here is from genome assembly GCF_030291635.1 of Pseudomonas kurunegalensis. Classification (NCBI taxonomy): domain Bacteria; kingdom Pseudomonadati; phylum Pseudomonadota; class Gammaproteobacteria; order Pseudomonadales; family Pseudomonadaceae; genus Pseudomonas; species Pseudomonas kurunegalensis. The sequence goes on from NZ_CP127871.1 coordinate 32,094, forward strand.
TGGGCGCGGCCAAGGTGCTGGACGGGTTGGGGATGCTGGCGGAGCAGGCGGCTGAAGCTTTCTTTATCTGGCGTGGCGTTCGGCCAGATACCGCGCCGGTGTTGGCGGAGCTGCGCCGGCAACTGGCTCGGGGCTGAAATTGTCGGGGCTGCAAAGCAGCCCCAAGAATTTAAGCCTCACTCCTCAAACCGGATCGGGCAAAATTCCACCCCTTCCAGCTTCTGCAATTCCTCGATCACCTGCGGCCTGGCCCGGTGCAGGGTCAAACTCCCCCCTGTGCGCATCAACCGCCGCGCCTCGCGGTGCAACATATCCACACCCGAGTAGTCGATAAAATTCACCTGCCGCGCATCGATCACCACATGCGGTCCCTGGCAGCGCTGCAAGCGCACTTGCAGGTAATGCGCGGCACCAAAGAAGATCGACCCGCCCACCCGCAACACATCCGCGTCCCCTTCACGGCTTTGCTGCACCCGTGGCCGTGACGTGCGCTTCAAATAGAAGAACAGCGACGCCAGCACCCCGGCATAGATCGCCGTCTGCAACTCCAGCAACAACGTCGCCGCCGCCGTCAGCGCCATCACCAGAAACTCCGAGCGGCTGACCCGGAACAGCGCACGAATCCCCCGATGGTCCACCAATCCCCAGCAGATCAGCAAAATGCTGCCAGCCATGGCCGGTATCGGCAGGTGCGCGATCAGGCCGGCGCCGGTAACGGCAAATAACGCCACCCACAGCGCCGAAAAAACGCCGGCCATGGGCGAGCGGGCGCCGGCCTCATAACTCAGGCCCGAGCGCGTGAAGGAACCGGCAGACAGGTAACCGGAGAAAAACGCCCCCGCAATGTTCGACAGGCCCTGTGCCCGTATTTCCTGGTCAGGGTCGATCAGCTGTTCCGAACGTGCCGACAACGAGCGGGCTATCGACAGGCTGGTAACCAGCCCCAGCATGCCCACCGCCACGGCGCTGGGTAACAGGCGCAGCATGAGTTCCACGTCGAGCAAGGGCAGCGGGCTGAAGGGCGGAAGTTGTCCGGTAAACGCGGTCACTCGCGGCACATGGCCAAACAAGCCTGGCAGCAGCCAGGCAGCCAGGCTGACCAGCATCAGGCTTATCAACAGGCTCGGCCAGCGGGGACGCCAAAGTTTGAGCGCCACGCCGATTACCACGGTGGCCAGGCCCAATATCAGGGATGGCAGGTCGACTTCGCCAGCATGGCTGGCCAGATCCTGCACGGTTTTCAGCGCGGTAGCCTGGCTGGGCAGGTCCATGCCCAACAGGTTGGGCAGTTGGCCCAAGGCGATGACGATGGCGGCGCCCAGGGTGAAACCGAGCACCACCGAATGGGAAACGAAATTGACCAGCGCGCCAAACCGCAAAAGCCCCAGCAGCAACTGGAAGATGCCGCCGAGGAATGTCAGAAGCAGTACCAGCGTGATGTAATCGGCGCTGCCCGCTACGGCCAGCGGGCTGATGCTGGCATAGAGGACGATGGAAATCGCGGCGGTCGGGCCGCAGATCAGGTGCCAGGATGAACCCCACAGACAAGCGATCAGCACTGGCACAATGGCGGCGTACAGGCCGTATTCGGCGGGCAGGCCGGCGATCAGGGCATAGGCGATGGATTGCGGCAGGGCGAGGATGGCACCGCTCAGGCCCACCAGCAGGTCCTGGCGCAGGCTGCGGCCCGATTGGCGGGGGAGCCAGGTGAGGAAGGGCAGCAGGTGGATGATGCGATGCATGGGTTATCCACAATCCTTAAGGTTTCGCCAAACCCTGTGGGAGCGGGCATGCCCGCGAAGAAGCCACCGCGGTGGATGGCACCGGCTTCGCCGGTGTTCGCGGGCTTGCCCGCTCCCACAGGGGGGGTGTGTTGCTTGCGAGATTACAGCTTGGCCTTGACGGCCTCCAGGGCATTGCCATCGGCTTTGGTAGTGACCCCAGCCAACCACCCATCCAGCAACTCGGGATGCGTCTTCACCCAAGCCCTGGCCGCATCATCAAAGCTGATCTTCTTGTCCACAACCTCGGCCATGATGCTGTTTTCCATGTCCAGTGTGAACTTCAGGTTACCCAGCAGCTTCGCCGCATTCGGGCAGGCTTGTGGATAACCCTTGCGGGTCAGCGTATACACCTCGCCCTTGCTGCCGAACCACTTTTCCCCGCCGGTCAGGTAATGCATTTTCAGCTTCACGTTCATTGGGTGCGGCGTCCAGCCGAGGAAGGTGATGAACTGCTGCTTCTTCACCGCCCGGTCGACCTGCGCCAGCATGGCCTGCTCGCTGGACTCCACCAGCTTCCACTGGCCGAGGTTGAAATCATTCTTGTCGATGATTTCCTTCAGCGACAGATTGGCCGGTGCGCCGGAGCCGATGCCGTACAGCTTCTTGTCGAACTGGTCGGCATGCTTCTGCAGGTCGGCAAAGTCTTTCACCCCGGCATTCCACACATAGTCGGGCACCGCCAGCGTGAACTCTGTTCCCTCCAGGTTACGCGACAGCTGCTGCACATCGCCGTTGGCGATGAACTTGTCATGGAAGCCTTGCTGTGCCGGCATCCAGTTGCCGAGGAAGGCGTCGACACGGCCGTCCTTCAGGCCACCGTAGATGATCGGTACGGCCAGGCTGTCGATTTTCACCTGGTAGCCCAGGCTTTCCAGTAACAGGCGGGCCACGGCGTTGGTCGAAGCGATATCGCTCCAGCCTGGATCGGCCATTTTCACGGTGCTGCATTGCGCGTCGCTGTCGGCGGCGTGGGCCGTGGCGGCGCCCAGGGCCAGGGCGAACACGGCGGCGGAGAACTTGTGCATGGCGGCCTCTCTTCTCAATCCATGGGTGCGGGCTGTGGATAACGTGCCTTGCGCTCGAGGTCGTCGAGATCGATGTGGTTGCGCATGTACTGTTGGCTGGCGTCCACCATGGGTTGGTGGTCCCAGCTTTTCAGCTTGCCGATGGCCAGCGCTTCGGCCACCAGGCGGCGGCGGCGCTGGCTGGCCAGCACCTGCTGGCGCAGGTTGGGGATATCCCAACGCTGCTGTGCTTCATCGACCAATGCCTGCAGCAGCGCCTGATGGTCCGGGCTGCCGGTGAGGTTCTCCCGCTCGTGCGGGTCGCGGCTCAGGTCATAGAGTAGGCATGGGTCGTCTTCGCTGTACACGAACTTGTACGGCCCACGGCGGATCATCATCAGCGGGCCGACGGTGCCTTCGGCCATGTATTCGCCGATCACTTCGTCATGGCCGCCCTGCCCTTGCAGGTGGCTTACCAGCGAGTGGCCGTCCAGATGCAGGTGGTTATCCACAGCGCCGCCAGCGAGTTCGACCAGGGTTGGCAACAGGTCGCAGGTGGAGACCGAGGCGCTGACCCGGCTTGCTGCGAAGCGCTTCGGCGCATGAACCAGCAACGGCACCCGTGCCGACATCTCGAACCAGTGCATTTTGTACCAGAGGCCACGCTCGCCGAGCATGTCGCCGTGGTCGCCGGAGAACACGATCACGGTATCGTCTGCCAGGTTGCATTCCTCCAGGGTTTGCAACAGCTGGCCGATGTTGTCGTCGATGTAGCTGCAGGCGCCGAAGTAGGCGCGGCGGGCATCGCGGATCTTTTCCACAGGCAGCGGTTTGTTCCACAGGTCGTAGACCTTGAGCAGGCGCTGCGAGTGCGGGTCGAGTTCCGACTGGCTGAACCCGGCGTGGGGCATGGGGATATCCACACCCTCGTAGCGGTCCCAGTAGCGCTTGGGGATGGTGTACGGGTCGTGCGGGTGGGTCATGGACACGGTCAGGCAGAACGGCCGGCCATCGTTCTCGCGCACATGGTCGTACAGGTACTGGCGCGCCTTGAACACCACCTCTTCGTCGAAATCCAGCTGGTTGGTGCGTACGCACGGGCCGGCCTGCAGCACCGAGGACATGTTGTGGTACCAGCTGGGGCGCACATCCGGCTCATCCCAGTTCACCGCCCAGCCATAGTCGGCGGGGTAGATATCGCTGGTCAGGCGTTCTTCGTAGCCGTGCAGCTGGTCCGGGCCGCAGAAGTGCATCTTGCCCGACAGTGCTGTGCGGTAGCCCAGCCGGCGCAGGTAGTGGGCATAGGTCGGTACGTCTGCGGGAAAGTCGGCGGCGTTGTCGTAGGCGCCTATGCGGCTGGGCAGCTGGCCGCTGACCAGGGTGAAGCGCGACGGCGCGCACAGCGGGCTGTTGCAGTAGGCCGAGTCGAACACCACCGCCTGCTCGGCCAGGCGGCTCAGGTGCGGCATCTGGATGGGCGAAGGGGCGTAGATCGGCAGCAAAGGTGCGGCCATCTGGTCGGCCATGATGAACAGGATATTCGGGCGCGTCATGGTGGCTTCCATCGTTGAGGGTTATGCGAACCGCTTGCCTACCAAGATGCGACTGTGGCTAACATGGGTAAAGCCCATGGCGGGCAATGACTGGGATTAGCTGCGCTTATGTTTGATCACCTCGCCGAGCTGTCACTGGATACCTTGCGCGTGTTCGAGGCGGCAGCGCGCTTGCGCAGCTTTACTGCCGCCGCGCTGGAGCTGGGTACCACACAACCGGCCGTGAGCCAGCAGGTGAAACGCCTGGAAGCCCAGCTGGGCACGCGCCTGTTCGACCGGATCTACCGGGGCATCGAGCTGACTGAAGCCGGACAGGTGCTGTTCGAGCAGGTGCATCAGGGATTGCAGGCGATGGATGACGGCATTGCCCAAGCCAGCGGGCGTGGCCAGCGCGAGGTGCTGCAGGTGGCCACTGACTTTGCCTTTGCCGCGTTCTGGCTGATGCCCCGGTTGCAGCGCTTTCACGATGCTTATCCACAGGTGGATGTGAGCCTGGTGACCGGTGAGCGCAGTCAGGGCATGTTGCGGCCGGACATCGATGTGGCGGTGCTGTTTGGCGATGGGCGCTTCCACCAGGGCGAAAGCCGCTGGCTGTTCGATGAGGAAGTGTTCCCGGTGTGCAGCCCCCGGCTGACCCATGGCAAACCCTTGTCAGCCGTGGCTTTGCAGCAGTTGCCCCTGTTGCATTTGAAGGGCGAGCAGGCCAGCCGCTGGTTTGATTGGGCGGGGGTGTTTCGCGGGTTTGGCGTGGCCAGCCCGCCACCTGCGGGGCAGTTGCGCTTTGACAACTACACCTTGCTGATCCAGGCGGCGATTGCCGGCCAGGGTGTGGCGATTGGTTGGCGGCACCTGGTGGATGGACTGGTGGATCAAGGCTTGCTATGTCGGCCATTAGAGGGGAGCCTGACGTCGAGTCGGGGCTATTATCTGGTTTTGCCACCGCGCAAGCGGCGCGGGGCGTTGATCGAGCGGTTCGTCAGCTGGCTGGAGCAGGAGCGCAGTGGCTGATGGCGGTGTAATCGGGAGTTATCGTGCAAAGAATCAAGGGTTATCACGCACACGTTTATTACGACGCGGCAACGATGGAACAGGCACGTGAGCTGTGTGAGGAGGCGGCGCGGCTGTTCCCTGTGACCATGGGGCGTATGCACCAGAAGCCGGTGGGGCCGCACCCGGACTGGAGTTGCCAGCTGGCGTTCGAGCCGGAATTTGTCGGGGTGGTGTTGCCTTGGTTGGCACTGTACCGCAAGGGGTTGGTGGTGTTCATGCACCCGCTGACCGGGGATGAGCTGGCGGATCACCGGGACCATGCGATCTGGATGGGGGCTGTGCGGCCTTTGAAACTGTCGATATTTGGTGGGTAGCTTTGTATTGCCTGTGCCGGCCTCTTCGCGGGTAAACCCGCTCCTACAGGGATATCACAGGGCCTGAGGGCGGCGCTGACCTGTAGGAGCGGGTTTACCCGCGAAGCAGGCGACGCGGTCTAGCGACGAGCGCCGCGCACACCTTCTGCCAATGCCGAGCACAGGCTCAATACATCACTCACTGCCTGATCGGCATTTTTGGCCTGAGCAATCTTGTCGACCAGCGCCGACCCCACCACCACACCATCCGCCAAGCGGGCGATGTTCGCGGCCTGCTCCGGCGTACGAATGCCGAAACCAACGCTGATCGGCAGATCGGTATGCCGACGCAGGCGGGCAATGGCCTCGGTTACGTGTTCAGTGGTCGCCGAGCCGGCACCGGTTACACCGGCCACCGACACGTAGTAGACGAACCCGGAGCTGCGCTCCAGTACGCGTGGCAGGCGCGCATCGTCGGTGGTCGGGGTGGTCAGGCGGATGAAGTCGATGCCGGCGGCCTGGGCCGGGGTGGCCAGTTCGGCGTCGTGCTCGGGTGGCAGGTCGACGATGATCAGGCCATCGACCCCGGCCTGCTTGGCTTCAGCCACGAACTTTTCCACGCCAAAGCGGTGGATCGGGTTGTAGTAGCCCATCAGCACGATCGGCGTGGTGTGGTTATCCACACGGAATTCGCGAACCATCTGCAGGGTCTTGGCCAGCGTCTGGCCAGCTTCCAGGGCGCGCAGGGTGGCCAGCTGGATGGCCACGCCGTCGGCCATCGGGTCGGTGAACGGCATGCCCAGTTCGATCACGTCGGCGCCGGCGGCCGGCAGGCCTTTGAGGATCTGCAGCGAGGCGTCGTAGCCCGGGTCGCCTGCGGTGACGAAGGTGACCAGTGCCGAACGGCCTTCGGCCTTCAGTTCGGCGAAGCGTTGTTCAAGACGGCTCATGCCTGTTTCTCCTGGGCGGCCATGTGGTTCATGACGGTTTGCATGTCTTTGTCGCCGCGGCCCGACAGGCACACGACCATCAGGTGGTCCTTGGGCAGCTTCGGTGCGCGCTTGATCGCTTCGGCCAGGGCGTGGGAGCTTTCCAGGGCCGGGATGATGCCTTCCAGGCGGCAGGTGGCGTGGAACGCATCCAGCGCTTCGTCGTCGGTGATGCTGACGTATTCGACGCGCTTCACTTCGTGCAGGTAGGCGTGCTCAGGGCCGATGCCTGGGTAGTCCAGGCCTGCGGAAATCGAGTGGGCGTCGGTGATCTGGCCGTCTTCGTCCTGCAGCAGGTAGGTGCGGTTGCCGTGCAGCACGCCCGGTACACCGCCGTTCAGGCTGGCGGCGTGTTTGTCGGTGTGTACGCCGTGGCCACCGGCTTCGACGCCGATGATCTGCACACTTGGCTCTTCGAGGAATTCATGGAACAGGCCCATGGCGTTGGAACCACCTCCCACGCAGGCAACCAGGCTGTCTGGCAGGCGGCCTTCCTTTTCTTGCAACTGGGCGCGGGTTTCCTTGCCGATGATCGACTGGAAGTCACGGACCATGGCCGGGTACGGGTGTGGGCCGGCCACGGTACCGATCAGGTAGAAGGTGTCTTCGACGTTGGTGACCCAGTCGCGCAGGGCTTCGTTCATGGCGTCTTTCAGGGTGCCGGTGCCGGCCGTGACCGGTACGATCTCGGCGCCCAGCAGTTTCATGCGGAACACGTTGGCCTGCTGGCGCTCGATGTCGGTGGCGCCCATGTAGATCACGCAAGGCAGGCCGAAGCGGGCGGCAACGGTGGCGGTGGCCACGCCGTGCATGCCGGCACCGGTTTCGGCGATCAGGCGTTTCTTGCCCATGCGCTTGGCCAGCAGCACCTGGCCGATGCAGTTGTTCACCTTGTGCGCGCCGGTGTGGTTGAGTTCTTCACGCTTGAAGAAGATCTTGGCGCCGCCACAGTGTTCGGTCAGACGCTCGGCGAAGTACAGCGGGTTCGGGCGGCCGATGTAGTCGCGCTGGAAGTAGGCCAGCTCTTCGAGGAACTTGGGGTCTGCCTTGGCCGCTTCGTATTCGCGGGCCAGGTCCAGCACCAGTGGCATCAGGGTTTCGGCCACGTAGCGGCCGCCGAACGAGCCGAACAGGCCATTGGCGTCGGGGCCGGGGCGGTATTGGGACTGGGTCATGGGGCGCTCCAGGGCGTAATGAATGAGAGATGGGCTTTACTCTAACCACGGCAAGCCCGGCTGAAAACCGATAAGATTGCGCAAACTTGTCAGAAAAACTCACAGGTAAAATGGCCCACGACCTCCCTCCCCTCAACGCACTGCGGGCATTCGAAGCCACCGCCCGGTTTAACAGCGTCAGCCAGGCGGCCGAAGCCCTTCATGTGACCCACGGTGCCGTCAGCCGGCAGATCAAGGTGCTTGAAGAGCACTTGGGCGTGGCCCTGTTCGTCAAGGACGGGCGTGGCATCAAACTCACAGATGCCGGGGTGCGCCTGCGTGATGCCAGCGGCGAAGCCTTCGACCGGCTGCGCAGCGTGTGTGCCGAGCTCAGCCGTGATGTCAGCGAAGCGCCGTTCGTGTTGGGATGCTCCGGTAGCCTGCTGGCGCGCTGGTTCATCCCGCGGCTGGGGCGGCTACAGGCGGATTTGCCCGAGCTGCGCCTGCACCTGTCGGCGGGTGAAGGTGACCTCGACCCGCGACGACCCGGGCTGGACGCGCTGTTGGTGTATGCCGAGCCGCCGTGGCCTGCGGACATGCAGGTGTATGTACTGGCCGAGGAGCGTATCGGGCCAGTGGTGAGCCCCCATTACGTCGGCTTTGAACGCTTGCAGGGGGCGCCTGCCAAGGCGTTGCTGGGTGAAGCCCTGCTGCACACCACCTCGCGCCCGCAGGCCTGGCCTACCTGGGCGCTGGAACAGAGGCTGGACCCTGCAGCCATTCACTATGGCCAGGCGTTCGAGCACCTGTATTACTTGCTGGAAGCCGCTGTGGCGGGTTTGGGCGTGGCGATTGCGCCACAGCCATTGGTCGCTGATGACCTGCGTGCGGGCCGCTTGAGTGCACCGTGGGGCTTTTCCCCTACCCCGGCGGCGCTGGCGTTGTGGGTGCCCAGGCGCGCCGCAGACGGGCGCGCCGAGCAGTTGGCGCAGTGGCTACGTGCCGAATTGGCGCGGCAGAGCGCTTAGTTACGCTTGCACATCAGGTAAGCGGCCAGAAGGCCCAGTGCGCCAATGGCCACACCAGCGGTGGTGTACGGGTGTTCCTGGGCGTAGTCGCGGGTGGCGATGCCGGTCTGGCGGGTGCGCTGTTTCACCTCTTCGTAGGCATCGCTCAGCAGGCTGCGCGAATGACGAAGGGCACTTTCAGCGTTGCTGCGGATTGCCTTCACCGACTTCTGGGACTCTTCCGACGCATCGTGCTTGAGGTTCTCCAGGCTTTTCAGAAGGCTCTCGATCTCCGCTTCCATGCTTTCCAGGGACGTTTTACGCAGCGAGTTACGGTGCATGTTGACTCTCCTTTGCAGTATGGGCTGTAAGGAGTGCGACCGTTGGTATGCGTGAAAGTGCGATCGAACTTTGGCCATGGGTGACGGCTCGCAGATAAACCAGGCCTGCGCTGCTAGGCTGGCTGCTAGTCTAAAAAAGCACCGTCACCCAAGGAGAGCGCTCATGACCGATCATCACACGTACAAGAAGATCGAACTGGTGGGGTCTTCGCCTACCAGCATTGAAGAGGCGATCAACAATGCCCTGGCCGAAGCGGGCAAGAGCATCAAGCACCTGGAGTGGTTCGAAGTGGTCGATACCCGTGGCCATATCCGCGATAACAAGGCCGCGCACTTCCAGGTCACGCTGAAAGTCGGTTTCCGTATTGCCAACAGCTGATGCTGCGCCGGGGTAGATGATCCCGGCTTGATGGGGTATTTAGGAAGGGGGCGCCTTGGCGGGCGCCCTTTCTGATTTCATCTGCACAAGGAAAGCGATCGATGAACAAACTGATTCTGGCCCTGGGCCTGATGACCCTGGCTGGCGGCGCCATGGCGGCGGGCAAGCCGTGCGAAGAGCTGAAGGCGGAGATTGCGGCCAAGCTCGATGCCAAGGGCGTGAAGGGGTACACCCTGGAGATCGTCAACAAGGGCGATCCGGCGGGCAAGGTGATTGGTAGCTGCGAAGCCGGTACCAAGGAAATTGTGTACCGCCGCGGCTAATGTGCTGAGCACAAGGCCAAAGGTTGCGCTGTACCTGTAGGAGCGGCCTTGTGTCGCGATAGGGCTGCAAAGCAGCCCCGACAATTTGTGCATCTGCGCTGATACCCTGGGGCTGCTCCGCAGCCCTATCGCGACACAAGGCCGCTCCTACAACTGAGGGCGCAATCCTGCCTTGAAGAGGGTCACGCGGTTTTCAGTGCTTGTGCCAGCAATTCATATGACCTCACCCGGTCAGCATGTTCATACAGGTCACAGGTAAAGATCAGCTCATCCGCCCCGGTCTGCTCCAGCAGCACCTCCACCTTGGCCCTTATCTTCTGCGGGCTGCCAATCATCGCCAGGCCCAGGAAGCTGCCCACAGCATCCCGCTCATGCGGCAGCCACAACCCATCCATGCTTTCCACAGGCGGCTTTTGCATCAGGCTCTGCCCGCGAATCAGCGCCAGAATGCGCTGGTATACCGAGGTAGCCAGGTACTCGGCCTTTTCATCGGTTTCGGCCACCACCATGGGGATGCCCAGCATCACATACGGCTTGTCCAGCGTGGTCGATGGTTTGAAGTGGTTGCGGTAAACGCGGATGGCCTCGTGCATGTAGCGCGGTGCGAAGTGCGAGGCGAAGGCGTAGGGCATGCCGCGCATCCCGGCCAGCTGGGCGCTGAACAGGCTGGAACCCAGCAACCACATGGGTACCTCGGTGTCATGCCCCGGTACGGCGATCACTTTTTGATCATCGGTGCGTGGGCCGAGGTAGCGCGACAGCTCCTCGACATCGTCCGGGAAGTCGTCCGGGCCACCGGCGCGGTCGCGGCGCAAGGCGTAAGCCGTCATCTGGTCGGAACCTGGCGCACGGCCCAGGCCCAGGTCGATTCGCCCGGGGTACAGGCTGGCCAGGGTGCCAAACTGCTCGGCGATCACCAGTGGCGCATGGTTGGGCAGCATCACCCCACCTGAGCCCACGCGAATGGTCGACGTCCCCCCGGCCAGGTAACCGATCAGCACCGAGGTGGCCGAACTGGCGATGCCGTCCATGTTGTGGTGCTCGGCCACCCAGAAGCGGTTGTAGCCAAAGCGCTCGACGTGTTGCGCCAGGTCCAGCGAATTGCGCAGCGACTGCGCGGGGCCGGCGTCGGCGCGCACGGGCACCAGGTCGAGGGTGGAAATCTTCAGGTCACGCAGCTGCGTCATTGGAGCCTCCGCAAAGGTGGTTGGCCAGAGGCCTTTTGATCTCTGTATGGGCATATTCGGGGGATTCAATGCTTGCTGTGAGATTGGTCTGAACTTGCCGTAGGCGGCTGGCCTCTGAACCCATAAGCACGTAACCGAAAGACCAGGAGGCAGCATGAAAAAGACAGCATCGGCGATCTGGCAAGGTGGCCTGAAGGACGGCACCGGCCTGCTTTCTACCGAAAGCGGCGCGCTCAAGCAGAACCCTTACGGCTTCAATACCCGTTTTGAAGGCTCGCCGGGCACCAACCCGGAAGAGTTGATTGGTGCGGCGCATGCGGGCTGTTTTTCGATGGCATTGTCGATGATGCTGGGCGAAGCCGGGCTTACGGCCGACCGGATCGACACCGCTGCCGAAGTGACGCTCGACAAGCTGCCCGATGGGTTTGCCATTACCGCCGTGCACCTGGTGCTCAGGGCGAAGGTGCCTGGTGCAAGCGAAGCGCAGTTTCTGGAGATAGCCAACAAGGCCAAGGAAGGGTGCCCGGTGTCCAAGGTGCTGAACGCGAAGATCAGCCTGGATGCCGCGCTGGTTGGCTGAAGCGGCGCAACGGTGGCGGTTTGCTGTAGTCTAAACAGCGTCGGCAGCACGCTGCCTCTTCAGGAGCCGTTCCATGATTCGCGTAGCAATCGCCGTGTTGGCTTCCCTGCTCGCCACCTCCACGTTGGCGGCAGTGAAACCGTGCGAGGAGCTGAAAGCCGAGATCGAGGCCAAGATCCAGGCGCAGGGCGTGCCGTCCTACACCTTGGAGATCGTGCCCAACAGCGAGGTCAAGGACCAGAATATGGTGGTCGGGACCTGCGATGGCGGGTCGAAGAAGATCATCTACCAGAAGAATGACCAGTAGCTTTCAGGCCCGGGGCTGCCTGGCAGCCCCGGCTTTCACGGAATACAGAACACTTCGCTAGGCTCGTTCACCAGCACCTTGCGGCTGGCGTCGTACAGCAGCACTTGCGGCTCCATCACCGGAGCCCGTGCCTCCAGGCGATAGCGCTCGCCGGCCTTGAAGTTGTCAAAGCGCACGGTCAGGTAGCAGGTGCGGTCCCGGGGCTCGCTCATGATGCCGCCGGAGTAGATTTCATAATCGAAGCGCACCACCAGTTCGTGCTTGCCGGGCGTTACCTGGAAGTAACGGCCATCCTCCAGGCGTTTTCCGTCAAGGCGGTCGGCCATGATCACCCGGCCGGGGGTCATGGTGTAGAGGTCGACCCAGGCCTGCTTGGGGTCGACGGGCGGCAAGGGGCTGGCGCAAGCCCCCAGTGCACTGAGGGCGATCAGCATCATGGGCTGGCGCATGGCAAGACTCCCACTTGCGATGTACAAGGTACAAGCATAGCGCCGTTTGCGGGGTTCAGGTGCGTTGGCAGCCTGCAGGCAGGCCTTGGCCGAGCAGTTTTTGCTGCTGGTCGTAGAGCTTGATCCAGGGGCGGAAACCAATGCTGCCGGCTTGCAGCTGGTAGCGCTGCCCGGCGCTGAAGTCCTTGAAGGTCAGCTTGACCTGGCAATCGCGCCACAGCGGCTCATCGACCGGGCCGATGTTGCTGGGTGTAACTGGGAACTGGTAGCGCACGGTCAGCTCGTGGCTGCCAGGTGGTACCTCAAAATAGCGGCTGTCGACCCACTCTCGTTCGTCGACCTGCACGGCGTGCAGCGACGTGTTGTCGTAGGGGGTGAGGTCGATCCAGGCCTGGTTCGGGTCCGGGTCTGGCAACGTTGAACAGGCGGAAAGTAGCAACAGTGAGCCGGCGACCAACAATGCACGCATGGCGAAACTCCCCCTTGGCGAGATAGTCTTGGAGCGAATCGGCCTTGAGCGAGTCAGACAGTCCCGGATGCTTCGACTTTTTCTTATGCAGCGCTCAGGCCCTGGGGCACTCGACCGCGTTTTCATTCGTTTGGTTCCCCTGTTGGCCGCGCTCCTGCTGAACGGTTGCAGCAGCGTTGCCTACTATGGGCAGTTGGCTGAGGGCCAGTGGCAATTGCTGCGTGCGCGGCAGCCTGTCGCGCAGGTGATAGCCGACCCGGCGACGCCCGCGCAATTACGATCGCACCTGGCACACGCTGAACAGGCGCGGGTGTTCGCCAGCCAGCAGCTGAAACTGCCGGATAACCGCAGCTACCGGGTTTACGCCGACATTGGCCGGCCTTATGTGGTGTGGAATGTCTTCGCCACGCCCGAGTTGTCGTTGCAGCCTGTTACGCACTGCTTCCCGATCGCGGGGTGCGTGGCGTATCGCGGCTACTACCAGCAAGGCGCGGCACGTGGGGCGGCGGCGCTGATGCGGCAAGACGGGCTGGATGTGTACGTTGGCGGTGTGGAGGCGTATTCGACGCTGGGGTGGTTCGATGACCCGATTCTTTCTTCGATGGTGGGCTGGGGCGACGAGCGCGTGGCCACGCTGATCTTCCATGAGCTGGCTCACCAGCGCTTTTATGTGCAGAACGACACCGAGTTCAACGAGTCGTTTGCCTCCTTCGTCGAGCAGGAAGGCACGCGGCAATGGCGCGTGGCGCGTGGGCTTGCCGCGACTGGTGGGGATCAGGGACAGCAGCGTGAGCAGTTCATCCGGCTGGTGCTGGCCAGCCGTGAGCGGCTGCAGGCGATCTATGCAGGCCCACTGGATGAAGCGCACAAGCGGCAGGCCAAGCGGGCCGAGTTCGAGCGCTTGAGGCGCGAGTACCGGCAGGTGCGTGATGGCCAGTGGGGCGGAGACAAGCGCTATGACGCCTGGATGTATGGGCCGCTGAACAATGCCAAGTTGTTGCCGTTCGGGCTTTATGACCAGTGGGTGCCGGCGTTTGCGGCGCTGTTCCGCGAGGTGGGCGGGGATTGGGGGCGGTTTTATGAGCGGGTCGAGCAACTGGGGCGGTTGCCGATTGCTGACAGGAAGGCGGCGTTGCAGCGCATGATGGTTAACCAGTGAGATTTTGGGGCCGCGTTGCGGCCCATCGCGACACAAGGCCGCTCCTACAAGGGATCGCGCACCTCCTGTAGGAGCGGCCTTGTGTCGCGATGGGCTGCAAAGTAGCCCCAATGGCCATCAAGCCTTGAGAAATGCCTGATGCATCTCGGCCAAGGTAGCAAAGTGGTAGGCCGGTTCTTCCGCCATCAACTCCTCCTGGCTACCAAACCCATACCCTACTGCCACGGCCTGCAAGCCATTGCTGCGCGCGCCAATCAGGTCATGCTTGCGGTCGCCGATCATCAGCGTCTGTGCCGGGTCCAGCCCTTCTTCGTCCAGCAGGTGGCGAATCAGCTCGACCTTGTTGGTACGGGTGCCGTCCAGTTCGCTGCCGTAGATCACCTTGAAGTGGTGGTCGAAGGCGAAGTGCCGGGCGATTTCGCGGGCGAACTCCCAGGGTTTGGAGGTGGCGATGTACAGCGTGCGGCCTTGCCCGTTCAGGGCTTCAAGCAATTCCGGCACACCCTGGAACACCAGGTTCTCGTACAGGCCGGTGACGCGGAAACGCTCCCGGTAGAAGTTCACCGCCTCCCAGGCCTTGGCTTCGTCGAAGCCGTAAAACTGCATGAAGGCTTGCAGCAAGGGTGGGCCAATGAAGTGCTCCAGGCGGGCCAGGTCCGGTTCATCGATACCCAGCTTGGCCAGGGCGTACTGGATCGAGCGGGTGATGCCCAGGCGTGGGTCGGTCAGGGTGCCGTCGAGGTCGAAAAGGATGTTTTGCTGGTGCATGTTCGTCTCGGTAATCGGGATCATTCCGGTTGGTCGTAGCCTTCGGCCAAGTGCTGGTCCTTGAGCTTCACGTAGTTGCCGGCGCTGTAGGAGAAGAATGCGCGCTCGTTGTCGTTCAGCAGCCGGGCCTGTTTCACCGGGCTGCCCATGTACAGGTAGCCACTGACCAGGCGTTTGCCGGGCGGCACCAGGCTGCCGGCGCCAATGATCACTTCGTCCTCGACGATGGCGCCGTCCATGATGGTGCTGCCCATGCCGACCAGGATGCGGTTGCCCAGGGTGCAGCCGTGCAGCATCACTTTGTGGCCGATGGTCACTTCGTCGCCGATGATCAGCGGGAAGCCGTCCGGGTTGAAAGGGCCGGCATGGGTGATGTGTAGCACGCTGCCATCCTGCACGCTGGTGCGTGCGCCGATGCGGATGCGGTGCATGTCGCCGCGCACCACCGTCAACGGCCAGACCGAGCTGTCTTCACCGATCTCCACGTCGCCCAGCACCACCGCCGATCGGTCGACGAAGGCACGTAGTCCAACTTTCGGAGTGTGTTGCTGGAAGCTTCGGATGGCCATGATAGCGTCTCTCATCTGTGCCGATAGGCAGGCTGCCTGCTGCGGTCGGCGTCGATTGTAATTAAGATGGGGCAGTGTTTCTTCTGCCAAGGTATCCAAACCGTGACTGCGAACAACCCGCTTCTGCAATCCCACGATCTGCCGCCCTTCTCGCAAATCCGTGCCGAACACGTGTTGCCGGCGATCGAAGCGATCCTGGCCGACAACCGTAAAGCCATTGCCGAGATCCTCGACAAGCAGGGCAAGAACCCCTCCTGGGCTGGCCTGGTACTGGCCATGGATGAACTGAACGACCGCCTGGGTGCTGCCTGGAGCCCGGTCAGCCACCTGAATGCGGTGTGCAACAGCGCTGAACTGCGCGAGGCCTATGAGTCGTGCCTGCCGGCGTTGAGCGCCTACTCTACCGAACTGGGTCAGAACCGTGCGCTGTTCGACGCCTACCAGGCTTTGATCGACAGCCCCGAAGCCGCCGGTTTCGACGTGGCGCAAAAGACTATCCTCGAGCACGCCCTGCGTGACTTCCGCCTGTCGGGTATCGACCTGCCGGCAGACAAGCAGCAGCGTTACGCCGAAGTGCAGAGCAAGCTCAGCGAGCTGGGTAGCCGCTTCTCCAACCAGCTGCTCGATGCTACCCAGGCCTGGACCAAGCACGTCACCGACGAAGCCGCGCTGGCTGGCCTGACCGACTCGGCCAAGGCGCAGATGGCCGCCGCTGCCCAGGCCAAGGGCCTCGACGGCTGGCTGATCACCCTGGAATTCCCCAGCTACTACGCAGTCATGACCTACGCCAGCGACCGCGCCCTGCGCGAAGAGCTGTACGCCGCCTACTGCACCCGCGCCTCGGACCAGGGCCCGAACGCCGGCCAGTTCGACAACGGCCCGGTGATGCAGGAAATTCTCGGCCTGCGCCAGGAGCTGGCCGAACTGTTGGGCTACAAGAACTACGCCGAGCTGAGCCTGGCCACCAAGATGGCCGAGTCCAGCGACCAGGTGCTGAACTTCCTGCGTGACCTGGCCAAGCGGTCCAAGCCGTTTGCCGCCCAGGACCTGGAGCAACTGAAGGCCTACGCCGCCGAACAAGGTTGCCCTGAGCTGGCCAGCTGGGACGCCGGCTACTTTGGCGAAAAACTGCGCGAGCAACGCTACAGCGTGTCGCAGGAAGCCCTGCGTGCTTACTTCCCGATCGACAAGGTGCTGAGCGGCCTGTTCAGCATCGTGCAGCGCCTGTACGGCATCGAAATCGCTGAGCTCAAAGGCTTCGACAGCTGGCACCCGGACGTGCGTCTGTTCGAGATCAAGGAAAACGGCCAGCACGTCGGCCGCTTCTTCTTCGACCTGTACGCCCGCGCCAACAAGCGCGGCGGCGCCTGGATGGACGGCGCCCGTGACCGTCGCCGCACTGCCGCTGGCGAGTTGCAGAGCCCGGTGGCCAACCTGGTGTGCAACTTCACCCCGGCCGCACCTGGCAAGCCGGCGCTGCTGACCCACGATGAAGTCACCACCCTGTTCCACGAGTTCGGCCATGGCCTGCACCACATGCTGACCCGCATCGAGCATGCCGGTGTCTCCGGCATCAACGGCGTGGCCTGGGACGCGGTCGAGCTGCCGAGCCAGTTCATGGAAAACTGGTGCTGGGAGCCCGAAGGCCTGGCGCTGATCTCCGCCCACTACGAAACCGGCGCCCCCCTGCCCCAGGACCTGCTGGACAAGATGCTGGCGGCAAAGAACTTCCAGTCGGGCATGATGATGGTGCGCCAGCTGGAGTTCTCGCTGTTCGACTTCGAACTGCATGCCACCCATGGCGACGGCCGCAGCGTGCTGCAGGTGCTCGAAGGCGTACGCGATGAGGTGTCGGTGATGCGCCCGCCGGCGTACAACCGCTTCCCCAACAGCTTTGCGCACATTTTCGCGGGCGGTTACGCAGCCGGCTACTACAGCTACAAGTGGGCCGAAGTGCTGTCGGCCGACGCCTTCTCGCGTTTCGAGGAAGAAGGCGTGCTGAATGCCGAAACTGGCCGCGCGTTCCGTGAGGCGATCCTGGCCCGTGGTGGTTCGCGCGAGCCAATGGAGCTGTTTGTCGACTTCCGTGGGCGTGAGCCTTCCATCGATGCGTTGCTGCGCCACAGTGGCCTCACCGAGAGCGCTGCAGCATGAGCGAGGTTGCTGTGAACAAGACCAAGAAACGCTTCATTGCCGGGGCGGTATGCCCGGCGTGCAGCGAGCCTGACAAGCTGATGATGTGGAGCGAAGACGACACCCCGCACCGCGAGTGTGTTGCCTGTGGTTTCACCGATACCCTCAACGAGCAGGGGCTTTCGGTGCCCAAGGAGCTTGGCACCCGGGTTAATCACCTGGCGCCGAAAGCTGCGCCGGCCAAGGTACAGACGGTGCAGTTCTTCCCGAATCCGAAGCTGAAGAAACCGGCTGAGTAATGCTGTCGTGCCACCCGGGTGCAAGGCCCGGGTGGTAGAAAGTCAGGCCCTCCGGCATACGCTGGCCATGCACGCTCTCTTGCTCCTTTCCACGAGCAAAGTGACGCGCCATGGACAACCCCCTGCTGCAAGCTAGCCACATCCCTATCGATTTCCCTTCCATCACCCTTGAAAGCATGTGTGCGGCTTTCGATCATGTGCTGCTGGCGCACGAGCAAGGGATCGAGCGCATCATCCGTGATCAGCAGGCCATGCCCACCTGGGATGACAT
Organism: Pseudomonas kurunegalensis; assembly: GCF_030291635.1. Lineage (NCBI taxonomy): Bacteria > Pseudomonadati > Pseudomonadota > Gammaproteobacteria > Pseudomonadales > Pseudomonadaceae > Pseudomonas > Pseudomonas kurunegalensis. The sequence continues at coordinate 50,162 of NZ_CP127871.1, forward strand.
GGTGCTGGCCGTGGATGGCCTGGACAGCCAGCTACTGGCGGTGTTGTATGCCGCCACACCATTGGTTGGCAGGGATGCAGCCTGGGCCAACGCCATCATCGAGTTTTACGGTAAAGCAACGGCACGTTTCGAACAGAAGTTCGTCAACATGGGTTTGCATGCACTCTATGAGCGTTTGGCCAACAGTGACATTGGCAAGCAGCTGGATGCCCAGAAACGCGCCACCTTGCGTTGGCATCTGGACAAATTTGCCTCCAGCGGGGCATTGCTCGATGCCGCCGGCAAGGCGCGCCTGGCAGACCTTCAGGCGCAGATCGTTGTTGCCTGCAACGCATTTCGCAGCAACATCAACCGGCCAGGGCTGAGTATTGCCGATGAGTCCGAACTGAGCGGCATCCCACAGCGGATACGCGACACACTGGCTGCACGGGCGCAGGAAGCAGGTGAGCCAGGCTGGTTGATAGCCTGTGACAGCGTGACCACTGATGAGGTGCTCAAGCATGCCGCCAACCGCCAGCTACGTGAGCGTGTTTACCGGGCATTCCACACCCGTGGCGTCAGCCAGGATCCGCAACTGGACAACCGCTCATATCTGCAGCACCTGGCCCGACTGCGCGAGGAAAAGGCTCTTCTGCTCGGTTTTTCCAGCCATCTGGAGCAGAGCCTGCATGTGAAGAGTGCGGGTTCGGTGGCCCAGGTGCGCGGCTTCCTTCATGCCTTGGCCGATGATGTGCGCCCGGCCATGTTGCGCTGGCGCTCCCAGGTGGCGCGTCAGGCTGCCGATCACGGGCTGGAGAACCCGCAACCCTGGGACAACGACTACTTGCAGGCGTCTTCGCGCGGCGAGTTGTCCAGCGAAGCCCTGCGTGACTACTTCCCGCTGAACACGGTTGTCAGCGCGTTGCAGGCGCTGGCGCAGAGGTTGTTTGGTGTGGTGCTCCAGCCCAAGTCGCTCGCTACCTGGGATGAAAGCGTGCAGCCGTTCGAGGTGTGGCAGGACAACGCGTTCATTGGTTTTCTGTATCTGGATGCCGTGCAGCATGAGGGCAAGCAGCCAGACGCAGTGTTCACCACCTACCTACGTAACCGCCGGGTCGATGCCGACGGTGTCTACCAGGCCGCCTCGGTGGTGGTTTTCTGCGATGTGCCGCAAGCACCACCAGGTCGCCAGCCATTGCTCGACCACTTGTCTCTGCGCAAGTTGTTCCATGAGTTCGGCCATGCCCTGCACCATCTACTGGTGCGTACGACGAACCACGTGATGTCCAACGTGACCGAACTGGGCACCGATGGCGTGGAGCTGTTTGGCAAGCTGTTCGAGCGTTGGGTCTGGGATGCGGATTACCTGGTGTCGATCTCGGCTCATGCAAGCGATGGCCGCCCGCTGACCCGGCGGCAAGCCGATGAGAGTCTGGAGGCGCTGCGGCAGCAGGGCGTGGAGGAAATCGCGCGTCATCTGAGCCTGGCACTGTTCGACATAGACCTGCATGCCGCACCGAACGATGGCAGGTCCTTTGAGCAGCGCCTAGATGAGGCCCGTGAGCGTTGTGGCTACTGGCCACTCGCTGATTTCGAGCACCCGGCGCATGCCTTCGACCACTTGGTGAACGGTTACGATGCGGGCTATTACGCCTACCTGTGGTCGGATGTGCATGCCTTTGACGTGTTCACGCGCTTCGAGGCCGAGGGCCTGTTGAACCGGGCCACGGGCCAGGCCCTGCAGGACGCGTTGTTCGCCCCGGGTGCATCGCGTCCACTGCGCGAAGGCATCGAGGTGTTTCTGGGGCGGCAATCTGAACAGGCAGCGTACCTGAGCTGGCATGGCCTGAAGTAGCCAGACCAGAGGTGCTGGAAAGATTTTGGCGCGCATTATACTGTATATGAATACAGTATAAGGGTGAGCCATGATTCCTCCAGCACCGCAAAAGGGCCGTGGCACGGCGCACAACCCACATAACCGCTTTGCCCCGAGCCATTCGGTGGCAGCGGATGATGGCTGGTACCAGGAAGTGCCACAGACGCAGGGCACTGAAGTGCGGGTCGAGACTGCCAAGTCGGTGATCAGTCGTAACACCTCGCCCGACCTGCCCTTCGACCGCTCCATCAACCCTTACCGTGGCTGCGAGCATGGTTGCATCTACTGCTATGCCCGCCCCTCGCACGCCTATTGGGACCTTTCCCCCGGCCTCGATTTCGAGACCAAGCTGATTGCCAAGACCAACGCCGCCGAGGTGCTTGCGCAACAATTGAGCAAACCGGGCTACGTGTGCGCGCCGATCAACCTGGGCTCCAACACCGACCCTTACCAACCGATCGAGCGGGAGCACATGCTCACCCGGCGGCTGCTTGAGGTTTTGCTGCGTTTTCGCCATCCGGTGACCATTGTCACCAAGGGTTCGCTGGTGTTGCGTGATCTCGACCTGCTGGCCGAGATGGCCCGCCAGCGCCTGGCGCGGGTAATGATCAGCCTGACCACGCTGGACGATGATCTCAAGCGGGTGCTGGAGCCACGCGCGGCCTCCCCCGGCGCAAGGTTGAGGGCTATCCGGGTATTGCGCGAAGCGGGTGTGCCGGTGGGTGTGTTGTGTTCGCCGATGATCCCGATGATCAACGACAGTGAACTGGAACGCCTGTTGGAGGCTGCCAGGGAAGCCGGCGCACAGAGCGCGGCCTACATGATGCTGCGCCTGCCGCGGGAAGTGGCGCCACTGTTCGAGCAGTGGCTGCAGGACCATTACCCGCAACGGGCTGCGCATGTACTGAGCCTGATTCGCCAAAGCCGGGGCGGCGAGCTGTACGACAGCCGGTTTGGTGCGCGCATGCGCGGTGAAGGGGTGTTTGCCGAGCTGTTGGCACAGCGTTTTGCCAAGGCCATGAAGCGGCTGAACTTTGAGGGGCGGGAAGCGCAGGCACTGGATTGCTCGGCATTCTGCCCACCGGGGGGCCAGATGGCGTTGTTCTGATGCCTGCAACTCAGCTAATAACACCCAATAATTTTGCTAATCCATATTGGCAACTGATGCTTTTTTGCTATTATCCAGATCCCGCCTTTCCTGTCTGGAACACCCGTTCTAGAGCCTTCGAATTAAGTTTCAGTTAAGTTTTCCCCGCTAGCGTAGGAAATCAGTCCACACCGACTGTGATCAATGGCCCGTGCGTGTCATCTAAATCCCTGCATAGCCAGAATCTTTCACCGGTAAAATGGATTTACCTACACACCGTCAAGAGGATGAATCATGCCCGTCAAGGACCCATCCAAGGTCGTTCCGGATGTACCCGCCGAGGGCGCCGATGCAGCCCTGAAGCACATCGTCGACGGCTTCCTGCGCTTTCACCATGACGTCTTCCCCGAGCAGCAAGAGCTGTTCAAGAAGCTCGCCACTGCGCAAACGCCGCGTGCCATGTTCATCACCTGCGCCGACTCGCGCATCGTCCCCGAGCTGATCACCCAGAGCTCGCCAGGCGACCTGTTCGTGACCCGTAACGTGGGTAACGTGGTACCGCCTTATGGCCAGATGAATGGTGGTGTATCGAGCGCGATCGAGTACGCCGTACTTGCACTGAAAGTGCACCACATCATCGTGTGTGGCCACTCCGACTGCGGCGCAATGCGTGCGGTACTGAACCCGCAATCCCTGACCAAGATGCCAACCGTTTCCGCCTGGTTACGCCACGCCGAAGTGGCGCGTACCGTGGTCGAGAACAACTGCTCGTGCGGTAGCGAACACGAGACGATGCAGGTGCTGACCAAGGAAAACGTCATCGCCCAATTGCATCACTTGCGTACCCACCCTTCGGTTGCCTCGCGCCTGGCAGCCGGTGAGCTGTACATCCATGGCTGGGTCTACGACATCGAGACCAGCAAGATCGAAGCTTACGATGCCGCCAGCGACAGCTTCCTGCCCCTGGCTGCTGGCGAGCCGGTCCCCTGCGCTACCCCGAGAGGCCGCTACTAAGCGACCCATCCACCGCTAGAACCTTGATAGCCGGCTGCACCCTTTAGGGTGTGGCGCGGCCTTCTGCTGCCTTGAATTCCCTGACTGCCCTGCCGGCACGCCCGCTGGCGGCCCGCGCCTGCGCGCTCGTCAGGGGCAAACGTGCCCACGGCCAGGGGAATGGCCGTGTGACTGAGAAAGGAGAAATACGGTGAACATTACACAGTTGAAAGCGGCCCTGCCGCGTGAGTTGCTGGCGTCGGTGGTGGTCTTTCTGGTGGCCTTGCCGTTGTGCATGGGCATTGCGATCGCCTCGGGCATGCCGCCGGCCAAAGGGCTGATTACCGGCATTATCGGCGGCATTGTCGTGGGTTTCCTCGCCGGTTCGCCGCTGCAAGTCAGCGGCCCGGCTGCCGGCCTGGCGGTACTGGTGTTCGAGCTGGTGCGCCAGCACGGCATGGCCATGCTGGGGCCGATACTGCTGTTGGCCGGGGTGCTGCAGTTGCTGGCCGGGCGCCTGCGCCTGGGGTGCTGGTTCCGCGTCACTGCGCCAGCGGTGGTGTACGGCATGTTGGCGGGGATTGGCGTGCTGATCGTACTGTCGCAAGTGCATGTCATGTTCGACGCCGCGCCTCAGCCGTCCGGCATGCAGAACCTGCTGGAGTTCCCGGCAACCGTGGCCGCAGCCCTGCCACAGGAGAGCGCCGGTACCGGCTGGATGGCCGGTGCGCTGGGCCTGGGTACCATCGCCATCATGTGGGGCTGGGAACGCTTGCGGCCGCAGCGGCTGCGCTTCGTCCCGGGTGCCCTGCTGGGTGTTGCGGCGATGACCGGCATCAGCATGTGGCTGGCCTTGCCGGTCAACCGGGTACAGGTGCCGGCAGACTTGTCTGAGGCCATCGACTGGATCCGCCCGGATGACCTGATGCAGCTGGCCGACCCTACCCTGCTGGTCGCTGCCTTCGCCCTGGCCTTCATTGCCAGTGCTGAAACCCTGCTGTCGGCTGCGGCGGTAGACCGCATGCACAGCGGCCAGCGTTCGGACTTCGACCGTGAGCTGTCAGCCCAGGGGATCGGCAACATGCTCTGCGGTGTGTCGGGTGCTTTGCCGATGACTGGAGTGATCGTGCGCAGTTCGGCGAATGTGCAAGCGGGTGCGCAAACCCGGGCTTCGGCGATCTTCCATGGCCTTTGGCTGCTGGCGTTCGTAGTGGCGCTGAGCAGCGTGCTGCAACAGATTCCGGTGGCGAGCCTGGCGGGTGTGCTGGTGTTTACCGGGGTGAAGCTTGTGGACTTCAAGGCGTTTCGCGGGTTGGGCCGTTATGGCCGCATGCCGATGTTCACCTATGCGGCGACAGCGCTGGCGATCATCTTTACCGACCTGCTGACCGGCGTGCTGCTTGGCTTTGCCCTGACTTTGCTGAAGCTGGCGTTCAAGGCGGCGCGGCTGAAGATCAACCTGGTGAGCCTGGAGAAGGCTGGGCACATGGAGCTGCGGCTTAGCGGTGCGGCGACGTTCCTCAAGGTGCCGGCGCTGACTCAGGTGCTGGATACTGTGCCGGCGGGGACCACGCTGCATGTGCCGTTGGGTAACCTGAGCTACATCGACCACTCGTGCCTTGAGCTGCTTGAAGACTGGGGCCGCAGCAATGCGGCGAATGGGTCGCGGTTGTTGATCGAGCAGCGGCGGTTGAAGCGGCGGATCGAGGGGCGGTTGCGGACTACGGCGGGGGTTGGGGCCTGAAACTGAACACCTCTATTGCCTGAACTGGCCTCTTCGCGGGTTTACCCGCGAAGAGGCCGGGACAGGATAATCAGGCCGGTTGACCCAGCTCGACACCCAGCTGCCGCGACAGGCAAGGCCAGCGCTTCCAGGCCTCGCCGGTTTCCGGGCTGCTGAGTTTCTCCCGGTAAGCCTCCACCGATTCAACGGCAAAGCTCTCGTCATTGAGCATTTCGTCAACCGAGTGATGCACCACCTCATCCAGCTGGTTGGCAAATTCCTCGCCAATCAACTGGTGGGCAATCAGATTGGCGACGGTGGTATCGACCGGAATCAGCGGCTGCTGGAAGTGACGGATATACAGATCGTTCACCTCTTCCACCAGCCGGTGCGCCAGGTAGGCCTCGTCCAGCAGGCAGTCCAGGCCCACATGCCCTTGCATCACGCTGGGCGGCTGCAGGAAGTAGGCTTCGGCAATTTTCAGTACCGGTTTGATCTGCGACTCGATCCCGGCCTCGCGGGCAACCGCATGTGCGGCCTCCAGCAGTTCCGGAACCTGGTCGATGTAGGCGCTGACGAAGCGCGCCAAAGTACCCTGGGCGTCCTGCTCAGGCAGTTGGATCGAGGGGTGCAGGTGGGGCAGTTGCAGCTCGAGACGCTGTTTCAATTGGCCAGTCTGGCCTTCATGTTGATGGGCTTGGCTTACCTGCTCGCGTACAGCAGCGATGTTCATGACAACTCCAGGGACATTACGTTTCAAACGGAAGACACTAAATTAGCTCGGTATACAGAATACCTAAGACCCATTTGTTATAAATCTCGCAAACGTGTGCGCTCTCAGGCATATCAAGGTGCCATTATTGCGCCATGCCCCCTCAAGCGTGCGGTTTTCAGGCAATCTGGCCATTTCGTGAAGTTCATTTCACAGGCTTCATTGCGTGCCATTGGTCGCTGTCTATACTCCCGGTGAACGTGATTCGTTGATGAGGCCCGACTGCTTTTAGCAGGGGCTCGGTCGTCGAAGCCAGGCAGTCTTGACCGCCGTTCCCTCTTGCCGCAGGCCACGCCTCCGGGACAACAAGAATTAGAAGGGGAACCCGCAATGATGCGACATCCACATGTCTGGATGGGCCTCCTGTTGTGGTCGGTTTTTGGTCAGGCCAACGCCGCCTGGACCGTGAACATGCACCCGGGGGCGACGGAAGTCTCCAACGCCGTCTTCGACCTGCACATGACCATCTTCTGGATCTGCGTGATCATCGGCATCGTGGTGTTCGGCGCGATGTTCTGGTCGATGGTCATCCACCGCCGTTCCACCGGCCAGCAGGCCGCGCATTTCCACGAGCATACCTGGGTGGAAATCCTCTGGACCGTGGTGCCCTTCCTGATTCTGGTGGCCATGGCCATCCCGGCCACCAAGACCCTGATCGACATCTACGACGCCAGCGAGTCGGACATCGACATTCAGGTCACCGGCTACCAGTGGAAGTGGCACTACAAATACCTGGGCCAGGACGTGGAGTTCTTCAGCAACCTGGCCACCCCCGCCGACCAGATTCACAACAAGGCCCCCAAGGACGAGCACTACCTGCTCGAAGTCGACCAACCGCTGGTGCTGCCGGTGGGTGCCAAAGTGCGCTTCCTGGTAACGGCCGCCGACGTCATCCACTCCTGGTGGGTGCCGGCTTTTGCGGTCAAGCGCGATGCCATCCCCGGCTTCGTCAACGAAGCCTGGACCCGTATCGAGAAGCCCGGCATCTACCGTGGCCAGTGCACCGAGCTGTGCGGCAAGGACCATGGCTTCATGCCGGTGGTGGTCGAGGTGAAATCCAAGGCCGACTACGACACCTGGCTGGGTGAGCGCAAAGCCGAAGCCGCCAAGCTCAAGGAGCTGACCAGCAAGGAATGGACCCTGGAAGAGCTGGTGGAGCGTGGCGACAAGGTCTACCACACCACCTGTGTGGCCTGTCACCAGGCCGAAGGCCAGGGCTTGCCACCGATGTTCCCGGCATTGAAGGGCTCGAAGATCGCTACCGGACCCAAGGAAGGCCACCTGAGCCTTGTCTTCCACGGCAAACCCGGTACCGCCATGGCTGCATTCGGCAAGCAGCTCTCGGAAGTGGACATTGCCGCCGTGGTTACCTACGAGCGCAACGCCTGGGGCAACAACAAGGGCGACATGGTCACGCCGAAGGACGTGCTGGCGCTGAAGCAGGCAGAAGCGCAATGAACCGGGTTACTCGCGGCAATCAATGGGTTGCAGGAGACAGGACATGAGCACAGTGATCGACGACCACGCCCACGGCCATGAGCACGCCCACGGCCCGGCCAAGGGCCTGATGCGCTGGGTGCTGACCACCAACCACAAAGACATCGGCACGATGTACCTGTGGTTTGCCTTCCTCATGTTCCTGCTTGGCGGCTCGTTCGCCATGGTGATTCGCGCCGAGCTGTTCCAGCCCGGGCTGCAAATCGTAGAGCCGGCGTTCTTCAACCAGATGACCACCATGCACGGCCTGATCATGGTGTTCGGTGCGGTGATGCCGGCCTTCGTCGGCCTGGCCAACTGGATGATTCCGTTGATGATCGGCGCGCCCGACATGGCCCTGCCGCGCATGAACAACTTCAGCTTCTGGTTGTTGCCGGCGGCGTTTCTGTTGCTGGTGTCGACCCTGTTCAGCCCTGGCGGCGGGCCGAATTTTGGCTGGACCTTCTACGCCCCGCTGTCCACCACCTATGCACCGGCCAGCGTCACCTTCTTCATCTTCGCCATCCACCTGATGGGCATCAGCTCGATCATGGGCGCGATCAACGTGATCGCCACCATCCTCAACCTACGTGCCCCCGGCATGACCCTGATGAAGATGCCGTTGTTCGTCTGGACCTGGCTGATTACCGCGTTCCTGCTGATTGCGGTGATGCCGGTGCTGGCCGGCGTGGTGACCATGATGCTGATGGACATCCACTTCGGTACCAGCTTCTTCAGCGCCGCCGGTGGCGGTGACCCGGTGCTGTTCCAGCATGTGTTCTGGTTCTTCGGGCACCCCGAGGTGTACATCATGATCCTGCCCGCCTTCGGTGCGGTCAGCTCGATCATCCCGGCGTTCTCGCGCAAGCCGCTGTTCGGCTACACCTCGATGGTGTACGCCACCGGCGCGATTGCCTTCCTGTCGTTCATCGTCTGGGCCCACCACATGTTCGTGGTCGGCATCCCGGTGGTGGGCGAACTGTTCTTCATGTACGCCACCATGCTGATCGCCGTGCCCACCGGGGTGAAGGTGTTCAACTGGGTCAGCACCATGTGGGAAGGCTCGCTCACCTTCGAGACGCCGATGCTGTTTGCCATCGCCTTCGTCATCCTGTTCACCATCGGCGGCTTCTCCGGCTTGATGCTGGCCATCGCCCCGGCGGACTTCCAGTACCACGACACCTACTTCGTGGTCGCACACTTCCACTACGTACTGGTGCCCGGGGCGATCTTCGGCATCTTCGCCTCGGCCTACTACTGGCTGCCGAAATGGACCGGCCACATGTACGACGAAACCCTCGGCAAGCTGCACTTCTGGCTGTCGTTCATCGGCATGAACATGGCCTTCTTCCCCATGCACTTCGTGGGGCTGGCCGGCATGCCACGGCGCATTCCGGACTACAACCTGCAGTTCGCCGACTTCAACATGGTGTCGTCGATCGGGGCTTTCATGTTCGGCGCCACGCAAATCTTCTTCCTGTTCATCGTCATCAAGTGCATCCGTGGCGGCGCACCGGCACCGGCCAAGCCCTGGGATGGTGCCGAGGGCCTGGAGTGGTCGATCCCCTCGCCTGCGCCCTACCACACCTTCCAGACACCACCGGAAGTGAAATAGGAAGCCCGCCATGAACGGCCTGTCGCTCAAACGCCTGGTAACGCGCCTGCTGATGCTGACGGTGGTGATGTTCGCCTTCGGCTTCGCCCTGGTGCCGATCTACGACGTGATGTGCAAGGCCTTTGGCATCAACGGCAAGACTGGCGGGCAATACGAAGGCAGCCAGGTCAGCGACCCGTCGCGTTCGGTGCGGGTGCAGTTCATGTCGACCAATGCCAGCGACATGGTCTGGGATTTCTACTCCACGGCTGACCAGTTGGAGGTCAACCCGGGTGCGGTGAACCAGATGATCTTCATTGCCCACAACCCGACCGACCGGCCGATGAGTGCGCAGGCGATACCCAGCATTACCCCGGCCGAGGCCGCCGCGTATTTCCACAAGACCGAGTGCTTCTGCTTTACCCAGCAGGTGCTGCAGCCCGGCGAACGCATCGAGATGCCGGTGCGCTTCATCGTCGACCGCGACCTGCCGGCCAGCGTGAAGCACCTGACACTGGCCTACACCTTGTTCGACATCACCGCTCGCCACCCGCCGGTCGCGCATGTTGCGGCCCAGGACGTCCAGGGCGCCCGTTAAGGGAAGGAGAACAGCAATGGCAAGTCATGAGCACTACTACGTCCCGGCGCAGAGCAAATGGCCGATCATCGCCACCATCGGCATGTTCATCACGGTGTTCGGCCTGGGCACCTGGTTCAATGACATGAAGGCCGGCCACCCGGAATCGCACGGGCCGCTGATTTTCTTCATTGGGGCATTGTTCCTGGCCTACATGCTGTTTGGCTGGTTCGGCGCCGTGGTGAAGGAGAGCCGCGCGGGGTTGTACAGCCCGCAGCTGGACCGCTCGTTCCGCTGGGGCATGAGCTGGTTCATCTTCTCCGAGGTGATGTTCTTCCTGGCCTTTTTCGGTGCGCTGTTCTATGTGCGTGTGCTGGCCGGGCCGTGGCTGGGGGGCGAAGGGGCCAAAGGGGTTGCGCACATGCTGTGGCCGACCTTCGAGTTCACCTGGCCGCTGCTGCACACGCCCGACCCGAAACTGTTCCCGCCGCCAAAGGAAGTGATCGACCCGTGGCACCTGCCGCTGATCAACACCATCCTGCTGGTCAGCTCCAGCGTGACCATCACCATTGCGCACCATGCGCTGCGCCGTGATCACCGAGGGCCGCTGAAATTCTGGATGGCGCTGACCATTCTTCTGGGTATCAGCTTCATTACGTTGCAGGCCTACGAGTACCACGAGGCCTATACCAAGCTAGGGCTGACGCTGGGTTCGGGGATCTACGGGGCGACGTTCTTCATGCTGACCGGCTTCCACGGCGCCCACGTGACGTTGGGGACGATCATCCTGATCGTGATGTTCGTGCGCATTTTGCGTGGGCATTTCAACCCGGAGAAACACTTCGGCTTCGAGGCGGCCAGTTGGTATTGGCACTTCGTCGATGTGGTGTGGGTGGGGTTGTTCATCTTTGTGTATGTGCTGTAGGAGCGAGGCCAGGCACTCAGAGATTCAGAAGGGAGCATGCGAAACCAGCTGACCACTGATCAAGCCCCAGGCAACCAGGCCAATGGTCAGGGCCGCCAGGGTCACCCGCACGGTCAATGCCTTGAGCAGGCGGGTCGAGTTTTCATCGTCTTTGACCAGAAACACCAGGCCACTGAACAGGCTGGCAATTGTGGCCAACAGCATCAGGACAATCGCGGCCTTGAGCATGGCGCTACTCCGGGGGGGATGCGGTGATGTGGATAAGTATAGCGAGGCGCCCGTGAGGCCGTTTCGCCCAGGTTGGGTACTGACCCTGGTGGTGCTTGCGCTGCTGCCGGGCTTGATCGCGCTTGGCTGCTGGCAACTGGGCCGCGCCGAGGAAAAGCGCGTGCTGCTGGCCACCTATGCCGAGCGGCGGGTCGACGCGCCAATCGCCACGGCTCAGCTGGCATTGAACGAAGACAACGCCTTCCGCCGCGTTCACCTCTATGGCCGCTTCGACGCCGGGCACAGCCTGTTGCTGGACAACCGCATGCGCGACGGCCAGGCCGGTGTCGAACTGCTGCAACCCTTCCATGACCAGGCCAGCGGCCTGTGGCTGCTGGTCAACCGCGGCTGGCTGCCCTGGCCAGACCGCCGCGTGCCCGTGCATTTCGATACCCCTTCTCAGGCCTTGGCGCTGGACGCTTCGGTGTACGTATCACCCGGCAGCACGTTCCAGCTGCATCCCGACCCGGAAGGCGGCCAATGGCCGCATCTGCTCACGGCCGTTGATGCCGCACAGCTCTGGCCGCAGCTTGGCCGCGAAGGTTACGCCCATGAGCTGCGTCTGGAGCCAGGCCCGGCAGCCTATCGTCTGGATTGGCCAGTAGTCGCCATGGGCCCGGAAAAACACCTGGGGTACGCCGTGCAGTGGTTTGCCCTTTCTGCCGCATTGGTTCTGCTCTACCTCTACTTTGGCTGGCACCACAACAAGGAGAAACGCCATGGCCACCGCCACTCCACTGGACGTGCCTGAACGTGGCAAACCCAGAGCCCGCGGGCGTTTGCAGCTATTGCTGATTTTGCTGGTGGTGCTCGGGCCGATGATCCTGGCCACCAGCATGTACAAGCTCAAGTTCTGGGTGCCGGAGGGCCGCAGTTACCACGGCGCCATGATCGGCAACGGTGAAAGCCGTGCTGATATCGGCGTAGCAGGCGAAGACGAGCGCTGGCAGCTGCTGGTCAGCGCGCCGCAAGCTTGTGCTGAAGACTGCCAGCGGCTGGTGTACCTGGCCCGGCAGATCCAGGTCGGCCTGGGCCGCGATGCCAGCCGCGCCAGCCATGCGTTGGCCGCCGCCCAGCCGCTGAGCGCCGACTACCAGGCGCTGCTTGGCCGTGAGTACCCGCAACTGCAACGTTACCCGCTGGATGCCCAGCACTATCTGCAAAAGGTTGGCGAGCCTGGCCCGCAGCTGTGGATCGTCGACCCGCACGGCAACCTGGTGCTGCGCTACGACGGCAAGGTCAACGGCAAGCATGTGCTGGACGACCTGCGCCACCTGCTCAAGCTGTCCAACATCGGCTAGGAGCCTGCCATGGCCAGACCTGGATTCCGCTTGGCTGTATTCGCCACCCTGCTGGCACTGCTGGTCGTCCTGCTCGGCGCCTATACCCGCCTGACCCACGCCGGCCTGGGCTGCCCGGACTGGCCGGGTTGCTACGGCTTCATCAGCGTGCCCAAGAGCGAGGCCCAATTGGCCCATGCCGAGTTGCACTTCCCCGATCACCCCGTGGAAGAGGCCAAGGGCTGGGCCGAGATGGTCCACCGCTACTTCGCCGGCACGCTGGCCATGGTGATTGCCCTGCTCGCCTTCCAGGCGGTGCGCCGGCATGCCCGCGATGGCCAGCCCTATCGCCTGCCTGTGTTGCTACTGGGTGTGGTGCTGGCCCAGGCGGCTTTCGGCATGTGGACGGTTACCCTGAAGCTGTGGCCACAGGTGGTCACCGCGCACTTGCTCGGCGGGTTCACCACGTTGAGCCTGTTGTTCCTGCTATCCCTGCGTCTATCCCGGGCTTTTGCGCCATTGCCCAAGTTGCCGTTGAGCTTGCGCCGGATCGCTGCATTGGCCCTGCTGGTGGTGATCGGCCAGATCGCCTTGGGCGGTTGGGTCAGTGCCAACTACGCAGCGGTCGCCTGCATTGACCTGCCCACTTGTCATGGCCAGTGGTGGCCGACGGCGGACTTCAGCAACGGCTTTCACCTGACCCAGCACGTCGGCCCCAACTACCTGGGCGGGCAACTGGACAGTGACGCACGCACAGCCATCCACATCAGCCACCGGTTGGGGGCATTGTTGGTGACTTGTGTGCTTTTGATGCTGAGCTGGAAGCTTCACCGCTGTGGCCTCCCCGGCCTGGCTCGGCTGGTGCTGCTGGCGCTGGCCCTGCAAGTGGGCCTGGGCATCAGCAATGTGTTGTTTCACCTGCCGCTGGCCGTGGCCGTGGCGCACAACGCGGGTGGGGCGCTGTTGCTGTTGAGCATGGTGCTGGTGAACTACCGCATTCGCGTGGTCGACAAGGTGCGCGTGGGTGTCGGCCACGGCTGGCGCCTGCGGCCGGTGGCCGGCGTGGGCACTTCCCATCACATGAGGAATGATTCGTGGCGACGCTTCTGAGCGCACGGCGGGCCAGCTGGCGCGATTACCTGGAGCTGACCAAGCCCAAGGTGGTGGTGCTGATGCTGATTACCTCGCTGGCTGGCATGTTCCTGGCCACCCGCGCGGGTGTGAGCTGGAGCGTGCTGCTGTTCGGCAACCTGGGCATCGGCTTGTGTGCAGGTGCTGCGGCGGTGGTCAACCATGTGGTGGATCGGCGCATCGATGCGCTGATGGCCCGCACCCACAAGCGGCCGCTGGCCCAAGGCCGGGTCGAGCCACTGCCCGCACTGTCGTTCGCCTTGGCGCTGGCACTGCTGGGCATGGCGCTGCTGCTGACGTTCACCAACGCCCTGACCGCCTGGCTTACCCTGGCGTCCTTGCTCGGCTATGCGGTGCTCTACACCGGCTTTCTCAAGCGTGCCACGCCACAGAACATCGTCATCGGTGGCTTGGCCGGCGCCGCCCCGCCGCTGCTCGGCTGGGTGGCAGTGAGCGGCCATGTCAGCGCCGAACCCTTGCTGCTGGTGCTGATCATCTTCGCCTGGACGCCACCGCACTTCTGGGCCTTGGCCATCCACCGCAAGGAAGAATACGCCAAGGCCGATATCCCGATGCTGCCGGTGACCCACGGCGAGCGCTACACCAAGTTGCATATCCTGCTGTACACCCTGGTATTGCTGGCGGTCAGCCTGTTGCCGTATGCCATCCACATGAGCGGCCCGCTGTACCTGGCCTGTGCCCTGGCACTGGGCCTGCGCTTCCTGCAATGGGCCTGGGTGTTGTACCGTGGCAGCCGGCCGCACGCGGCGATCGGTACCTTCAAGTACTCTATCGGCTACCTGTTCGCGCTGTTCATCGCGTTGCTCCTCGACCACTACCTGTTGCTGAACCTATGACCCGAACCCAGAAAACCGTCTTTATCCTCGTTGCCCTGGTCGCGCTGATCATGGGCCTGACTGTCAACAAGGTGCTCAATGGCCGCGACCAGCCCAACCCTACCGAGCTGATCGACGCCGGCATCATCCTGCTGCCGCAGAGCCGTACCGTGGCGGATGTGACCATGACCAACCAGGATGGCCAGCCAGTGCAACTGGACGACCTGAAGGGCAAATGGTCGCTGCTGTTCTTCGGCTACACCTACTGCCCGGACATCTGCCCGACTACCTTGGCCCAGTTGCGCCAGGTGAAGAGCGAGCTGCCCAAGGAAGCCGTTGACCGGCTGCAGGTGGTGTTGGTGAGTGTGGACCCGAACCGCGACACGCCGAACCAGCTGAAGCAGTACCTGGGCTATTTCGACAAGGATTTTGTCGGGGTGGCGGGGTCGATCGAGGATACCCAGAAGTTGGCCAATGCCTTGAGCATTCCGTTCATTCCGGCCGATACCAGCAAGCCGGGGTATACCGTGGATCACAGCGGCAACCTGGCAGTCGTGGGGCCGGATGGGCGTCAGCGTGGGTTCATTCGTGCGCCGTTCAACAACCAGAAGCTGGTGGCGCAGTTGCCCGGGCTTGTGAAGCGGGATTGATGGGGCTTTAAAAGCTTCGCGGGGCAAGCCCGCTCCCACAGGATTACCGTTAGCCTCAGGCTTGGCGATATCCCTGTGGGAGCGGGCTTGCCCCGCGAAGAATCCAGCGCGATGTTCGGCTTAGAACGCCGGAACCACAGCGCCCTTGTACTTCTCGACGATGAACTGCTTCACCTCAGGCGAGTGCAGCGCAGCTGCCAGCTTCTTCATGTCTTCCGAGTCCTTGTTGTCCGGGCGGGCAACCAGGATATTCACGTATGGCGAGTCGCTGCCTTCGATGGCCAGCGCGTCCTTCTCCGGGTTCAGCTTGGCTTCCAGCGCGTAGTTGGTGTTGATCAGGGCGGCATCGACCTGGGTCAGCACGCGCGGGATGGTGGCCGCTTCCAGCTCACGGAACTTGATGCTTTTCGGGTTCTCGGCCACATCCTTCACGGTGGACAGGATGTTCTTGTTGTCCTTCAGCTTGATCACACCGGCCTTGTCCAGCAGCAACAGGGCGCGGCCGCCGTTGGTGGCGTCGTTGGGGATGACCACGGTGGCGCCGGAAGACAGCTCGTCCAGCTTCTTGATCTTGGTCGAGTACACGCCCAGCGGCTCGATGTGCACGCCGGCTACGCTCACCAGTTGGGTACCCTTGGCCTTGTTGAACTCATCCAGGTACGGCTGGTGCTGGAAGAAGTTGGCGTCCAGGCGCTTTTCGGCCACCTGTACGTTCGGCTGGATGTAGTCGGTGAACTCCTTCACCTTCAGCTCCACGCCCTCTTTCGCCAGCTGTGGTTTGACGAAGTTGAGGATCTCGGCGTGCGGCACCGGGGTGGCGGCAACGGTCAGGGTATCGGCGTGGGCCGAGAAGGCCGCGACAGCGGCAGCAACAGCAAGCAGCTTCTTCATCAATCACTCCTTGTGAGGGCCGCGACGGCCCCCGAACGGGTCGGCCGGGCCGACCCCATTGGGGTTACTTACGGGAAAAATGCACGACCAGTTTGTCGCCCACGCTCTGCAGTACTTGAACCAGTACCAGCAGCAGTACCACGGTCACCACCATCACATCGGTCTGGAAGCGCTGGTAACCGAAGCGGATGGCCAGGTCGCCCAGGCCGCCTGCACCGACCACGCCGGCCATGGCGGTGTACGACACCAGGGTGATGGCCGTTACGGTGATGGCCGCGAAGATGCCCGGGCGGGCTTCCGGCAGCAGCGCGCTGGTGATGATCTGGCGGGTGGTGGCGCCCATCGACTGGGTGGCTTCGATGATGCCGCGGTCCACTTCACGCAGGGCAGTTTCCACCAGACGCGCGAAGAACGGAGTGGCACCTACCACCAGCGGCGGAATGGCGCCGGCAACGCCCAGCGAGGTGCCGGTGATCAGCACGGTGAACGGGATCATCACGATCAGCAGGATGATGAACGGCAGCGAACGCAGGATGTTCACCACCAGCGACAGCAGCGCATAGACGCCCTTTTGCTCGAACATCTGCTTAGGCCCGCAGAGGAACAGCAGCACGCCCAGAGGCAGGCCCAGCAGCACGGTGAAGAACAGCGAGCCGAACAGCATGATCATGGTGTCGACGGTGGCCAGCCAGATTTCGGCCCAGTCAACGTTGGCAAAGAAATTCAGGGCGTCCATCAACGCAGTACCTCCATATGTACGTCAGCTGCCTTGAAGCGGGCGAACGCCGCTTCCATGTCACCGCCGATCAGGGCGAGGGTGAGCTGGCCATAGGGGACATCCTTGATGCGGTCGATACGCCCGGCGAGGATGCTGTAGTCCACACCGGTTTCGCGGGCCACGGTGCCCAGCAGCGGCGCGTAGGTGGCGTCGCCCTGGAAGGTCAGGCGCACGATGCGGCCCGGTACGTGGGCGAAGTCGTCGCGCTGCTCGCCTTCGTCGACCTGCTCGTCTTCCTGGACAAAGCGCTTGGTGGTGGGGTGCTGCGGGTGCAGGAACACATCGGCCACCGAGCCTTGCTCGACGATCTGGCCAGCGTCCATCACTGCCACGCGGTCGCAGACACGGCGGATCACGTCCATTTCATGGGTGATCAGCACGATGGTCAGCTTCAGCTCACGGTTGATCTCGGCCAGCAATTGCAGGACCGAAGCCGTGGTTTGCGGGTCGAGGGCACTGGTGGCCTCGTCGCACAGCAGGATCTTCGGGTTGGTGGACAATGCGCGGGCGATGCCGACGCGCTGCTTCTGGCCACCCGACAACTGCGCCGGGTACTTCTTGGCGTGGTCCGAAAGGCCCACGCGGGCCAGCAGCTCGGTCACGCGCTTGTCGATTTCGCTGCGCGACAACTCACCGGCCAGGGTCAGTGGCAGGGCGACGTTGTCGGCGACGGTCTTGGAGGCCAGCAGGTTGAAGTGCTGGAAAATCATCCCGACCTGCTGGCGGAAGCCGCGCAGCTGGCTGGCGTTGAACGCGGTGACGTCTTCACCGTCGACGATGATCTTGCCGCCGGAAGGCTCTTCCAGGCGGTTGATCAGGCGCAGCATGGTGCTTTTGCCGGCGCCGGAATGGCCGATCAGGCCGAACACCTGGCCATCTTCGATGGTCAGGCTGGTCGGATTCAGTGCGGGGATTTCCCTACCGGCAACGCGGTAGGTTTTATGTACCTGTTGGAACTCGATCACGTAGCGAACCTTGTGGGGCGCATGAAATTTGGGTCAGCGGTTAGCTGGGGTCGCGCATTTTAGCCTTTTCCCATAGCTGTTCTTAGCATTTATTTCGTAATGCACCAATCCATCGGGCATATCGCGACAACCGGTAATCCTGATTGAACGCTCGGCAAAGCCTCCCAGTCACTAGTTGAACAAGCCCGAAACGGGCACGCCTGACGACTGATGAGGAGAGCCGACCATGCCCAGCAAGAAAACGGACGCGCCCAAGCAGAGTGAAGCCGCTGGCACCCAGACCCCGGACCGGGCCAATACCAATGCCAAGTTGCAGAGCCTGGAAACCTTCCGCAGCGATGCCACCGGGCAGGCCCTGCGTACCAACCAAGGGGTGAAAATTGCCGACAACCAGAACAGCCTCAAGGCTGGCGCACGCGGGCCGTCGCTGCTCGAAGACTTCATCATGCGCGAGAAGATCACCCACTTTGACCATGAGCGCATCCCGGAGCGTATCGTGCATGCCCGTGGTACCGGAGCGCACGGCTACTTTCAGAGTTATGGCAACCATGCGGATCTGACCAAAGCCGGTTTCCTGCAAGACCCGGACAAGATCACCCCGGTGTTCGTGCGCTTTTCCACCGTTCAGGGGCCGCGTGGCTCGGGTGATACGGTGCGCGATGTACGCGGCTTTGCCGTCAAGTTCTATACCGACGAGGGCAATTTCGACCTGGTTGGCAACAACATGCCGGTGTTCTTCATCCAGGACGCCATCAAGTTCCCCGACTTCGTGCACGCGGTGAAGCCTGAGCCGCACAACGAAATGCCCACCGGTGGCTCGGCTCACGACACCTTCTGGGATTTCGTATCCTTGGTGCCCGAGTCGGCGCACATGGTGATCTGGGCCATGTCCGACCGCGCCATCCCGCGCAGCCTGCGGATGATGGAAGGGTTTGGCGTGCACACCTTCCGCCTGATCAACGCCGAAGGCGTGGCCAGTTTCGTCAAGTTCCACTGGAAGCCGCGCGAGGGTGTGCATTCGGTGTTGTGGGACGAGGCGCAGAAACTGGCGGGCAAGGATGCTGACTATCACCGCCGCGACCTGTGGGAGGCCATCGAGTCGGGTGATTACCCCGAATGGGAACTGGGCGTGCAGATCGTGCCCGAGGCCGATGAACACAAGTACGATTTCGACTTGCTCGACCCGACCAAGCTCATCCCGGAGGAGCTGGTGCCGGTGACGTTGTTGGGCAAGATGGTGCTCAACCGCAACCCGGACAACTTTTTCGCCGAAACCGAACAGGTGGCGTTCTGCCCGGGGCATATCGTGCCAGGCATCGACTTTACCAACGACCCGCTGCTGCAGGGCCGGTTGTTCTCCTACACCGATACGCAGATCAGCCGTCTGGGCGGGCCGAACTTCCATGAAATCCCGATCAACCGTCCGGTGGCGCCCAACCACAGCAGCCAGCGCGATGCCATGCATCGTATGACCATCGACAAGGGCCGTGCTTCGTACGAGCCCAACTCCATCGACGGCGGTTGGCCGAAGGAAACACCGCCTGCGGCGCAGGATGGCGGTTTCGAGAGTTACCAGGAGCGTATCGATGCGCACAAGATCCGCCAGCGCAGTGCGTCGTTTGGCGACCACTTCTCGCAGGCGCGGCTGTTCTTCCAGAGCATGAGCGCGACTGAACAGCAGCACATCATCAAGGCTTACAGCTTTGAGCTGGGCAAGGTGGAGCGTGAAACCATTCGCGAGCGTGTGGTGAATGAGATCCTGGCGAATATCGACCTGGCGTTGGCGGCGGCGGTGGCGGGCAATCTTGGGTTGCCGGCACCCAAGCGCGGGATGGTCAAGGTGAAAGGCAGCAAGCCCGCGCAGTCAAAGGCGTTGAGCCAGATGAATCACCCCGGTGACGTGGGTATCAAAGGGCGCAAGATCGCGCTGCTGGTGGCCGATGGCGTGGATGCGGCGAGCGTCGACAGGCTGGTCAAGGCACTGGAGGCTGTGAGTGCAAGGCTGATGTTGCTGGGGCCAACGTCGGCGCCAGTGAAAGCCGCGGATGGCAAGCAGCTTTCGGTGGACGCGTCGATGGAAGGGATGCCTTCGATCATGTTCGACGGGGTTGTCGTGCCATCAGGTAAGGCTTCGACGGATGCCTTGGTGGCTAGCGGGCTGGCCAAACATTTTCTGCTGGAGGGTTACAAGCACCTCAAGCCCATGGTGTTGACCAAAGAGTTGGCGAAGGGCCTTGGGTTGAAGGAAGACAAGGGGTTGCTGCTGGGGGATGAACAGAAGGTGGTGGATGCCTTTGTCAAAGCGGTTGAAGGCCATCGGGTGTGGGAGCGGGAGGCGGCTGCGGAAGCTGTGCCGGCCTAAGGGGCTGCTTTGCAGCCCATCGCGACACAAGGCCGCTCCTACAGTAGATTGAGCGGCCTTGTGTCGCGAAAGGGGCGCACAGCGCCCCCAGCGTTTTCAGCGCTGATGCGGTACCAGAACCACCTGCGCCGGTAGCGAACGCTGAATCTCATGCTTCTGCTTCAGCTCGAAACCACTGTCGATCTTGCGCACGCGTTTCTCCAGCAAGGTCTTCAGCCAAGGGGCATCGTCAGTACGCGGCACCTGGAAGACCACTTCGCAGTCATAGCTCACCACATCGGCAGCAATGTCATCGAGCTGGCGGCGCATGGCGCGGCTGTCGGTGGTCTTCAAGGCCACCACCGTGCTTGGCGCTGTCGGGTCGATGATGCGTGCCCTGGGCTTCGCTTCAGCAGCTTTCAAGGCAGCCTCTGCCTTCTCCAGCTCGGCCTTGCGTGCCTGGGACAGGGGATCGCCACCGGTCACTGCCGGTGCCTGCGGCATCAGCGCGCGGGCACGGGCCAACGCGGTAGCTGCTGCGTTCACATCGCCCTTTTGCAGGACGATCTGACTGCGTTGCAGGTAGGCCTCGGCCAACTGGCGCTGGTACTGCTCCAGACGCGCGTCGTCAGGCGACTGGGCCTGCAGGGCTGCCAGCTGGTCTTCGGCGGTGGCCAGCTCATTGCTGGCGATGTTTTGTTGCAACTGCTGCCAGGCATCGGCTTGGGCAGGTACGGCGGCCTGTTCGACCGGCACGCTGGAACAGGCAGCCAGGAACAGGGAAAACGCGGCAACAAGCAGATAACGGGAGGCGAACGGCTTCATTCCTGCGACTCTCTATTTGCGCAAAAAGCGAGCAAGTCTACACCCAGGTGCGCACGCTCGAAAACAGGTCTTACAGACCCTTTACCCGGCAAAAGGTTGCAAGGCGTGCCATCACACGCCCTGTCTTTCAGCGTTTTGGCAGGGCCAGGCTCAGCAAGAATAGCACCGCCGCGCAGACCACGATCGACGGGCCGGCGGGTGTGTCCTTGAACCACGACATGGCCAGGCCACCGCAGACGGCGGTAACGCCGAGCAGGCTGGCGCCCAGGGCCATCTGCTCGGGGGAGCGGGCGTGACGTTGCGCCGCAGCGGCGGGGATGATCAGCAGCGAGGTGATCAGCAAGACACCGACGATCTTCATCGCGACGGCAATCACCACTGCAATCAGCAGCATCAATGCCATGCGCAGGCCGGCAACGGGCAGGCCTTCGACCATGGCCAGTTCCTCGTGCACGGTGACGGCCAGCAGCGGCCGCCACAGCGCAGCCAGCAGCAACAATACCAGCGCACTGCCGCCGAGGATCCAGGCCAGGTCGGTGGTGCTGATGGCCAGCAGGTCGCCGAACAGGTAGGCCATCAGGTCGATGCGCACATCGTGCATGAAGCTCAGCACCACCAGGCCCAGCGACAGAGTGCTGGGGGCGAGGATGCCGAGCAGGGTGTCGGAGGCCAGCGGTTGGCGTTGCTGCAGGGTCACCAGCAGGATCGCCAGCAGCAGGCAGCCCACGGTTACCGCCAAGGCCGGGCTTACGTCCAGCACGAAACCCATTGCCACGCCCAGCAGCGCGGCGTGGGACAGGGTATCGCCGAAATACGCCATGCGCCGCCACACCACGAAAGAGCCGAGTGGGCCCGCAACTACTGCCAGGGACAAACCCGCAAGCAAGGCGTAAAGAAGAAAATCAGCCATGCTTGCAGTGCTCTCCGTGAACATGGGTGCCGGGGGCGACGACCGAGCCGTGCAGGTCGTGGCTGTGGTCGTGATGGTGGTGGTAAACGGCCAGGCTCGGGGCGTTCTGGCCGAACAGTTCGACGAAGGCCGGGTCGTTGCTGACTTGCTCCGGGTGGCCCGAGCAGCATACGTGGCGGTTCAGGCACACCACCTGGTCGGTGGCGCTCATCACCAGGTGCAGGTCGTGGGACACCATCAGCACGCCGCAGCCGTGGCGGTCGCGCAGGCGGGTGATGAGGTTGTACAGCTCGGTCTGGCCGACCACGTCCACGCCCTGCACCGGCTCGTCGAGCACCAGCAGTTGGGGTTCGCGCAGCAGGGCACGGGCCAGCAGCACGCGCTGCATTTCGCCGCCGGAAATGGTCTGGATCGGGCTGTCGATGACCTGCTCGGCGCCCACTTCCTGCAACGCCGACAAGGCTGCCGCGCGGTCTACGCCGGGCACCAGGCGCAGGAAGCGCAGCACTGAAAGCGGGAGTGTGGCATCGACCTGAATCTTCTGCGGCATGTAGCCAATGCGCAGTTTCGGTTTGCGCCACACCTTGCCGCGATGGGGCTTGAGCAACCCGAGCACGGCACGCACCAGGGTGGTCTTGCCTGCGCCGTTGGGGCCGATCAGGGTGACGATCTGGCCCGGTGCGACCGACAAGTCGATGCTGTCGAGTACCGCCTCGCCGCCAAAGGTAACGCCCACCTGTTCCAGGCGGATCAGCGCATCGCTCATGCCGCGCTCCGGCAGTTGCCGCACAGGCCGACCACTTCCACGGTCTGGGTCTCGACCGTGAAGCCCACGCCCTTGGCGCTGTTGATGATGGCCTCGCTGATGCTGCTCTGTTCCAGCTCGATGGCCACATGGCATTCGCGGCAGATCAGGAACTGGCCCTGGTGCACATGCTCGGGGTGGCTGCAGCCGATGAAGGCGTTGAGCGAGGCAATACGGTGTACCAGGCCGTTTTCCAGCAGGAAGTCCAGCGCGCGGTACACCGTAGGCGGGGCGGCGCGGCGGCCGTCCTGCTCGCTGAGCACGGCGAGGATGTCGTAGGCGCCCAGCGGCTTGTGGCTTTGCCACACCAGTTCCAGCACACGGCGGCGCAGCGCGGTCAGGCGCAGGCCCTGGCGGGTGCACAAGGCGTCGGCTTCAGCCAGTGCGCTGTGTACGCAATGGGAGTGATCGTGAGGACGGTTGGCCAGCGGCGTGATGGACATGGGCAGCGACGGTTCTGGATGGAGACGTTATTATGTTACCTGTTTCTGACGACTCGAGTATCCACCGTGTCCCGATTCCTAGCTCTGTTTGTCGCTTTCATCGCATTTTCCGCTCAGGCCGATGTGCGTGTGCTCACCAGTATCAAGCCCCTGCAGCAGATTGCTGCCGCTGTGCAGGATGGCGTTGGCAGCCCTGACGTGCTGTTGCCGCCAGGTGCCTCACCCCACCACTACGCGCTGCGCCCTTCCGACGTGCGGCGGGTAGGCGATGCCGACTTGCTGTACTGGATCGGCCCGGACATGGAGAACTTCCTGCCACGGGTGCTGGGCAGCCGCAGCAAGTCCACGGTGGCCGTGCAGTCGCTGACGGGCATGAAGTTGCGTCATTTTGGCGAGGACAGCCATTCCCATGAGGAAGAGGATCACGACGACCATGACCACGATCACCGCCCGGGCAGCCTGGATGCACATTTGTGGCTGTCGTCGGTCAATGCGCGGGTAATCGCGGCGAAAATGGCTGCTGACCTGGCTCAGGTAGACCCGGCCAACGCTGCCCGCTACCAGAGCAACCTCAAGGCGTTCGATGAGCGCCTGGATGCGCTGGATGGGCGAATCAAGGCGCGGGTGGCCGGTATTGCCGACAAGCCGTACTTCGTGTTCCACGAAGCGTTCGATTACTTCGAGGCCGAGTACGGCCTGAAACACACGGGCGTGTTCAGCGTGGCCTCCGAGGTGCAGCCGGGCGCGCAACATGTTGCTGCCATGCGCAAGCGCTTGCAGGAGGTGGGTAAAACCTGTGTGTTCAGCGAACCGCCGCTGCGGCCGCGCTTGGCCGAGACTCTAACCGCAGGGCTGCCGGTGCGCCTGGCCGAGTTGGATGCACTGGGTGGGACCGACCCGGTGGATGGCAAGGGCTATGAGCGCTTGCTGGAGAAGCTGGGCGGTGACCTGGCTGGGTGTCTGGAGCAGTTGTAAGCCTGTTCCGGCCTTTCGCGAGCAAGCTCGCTCCTACAGGGATAGCGCAAACCGCTAGGGCTGTCGCTGTACCTGTAGGAGCGAGCTTGCTCGCGAAGAAGCAGACGCGGTCTAGAGAGCGAACGGCAGGTGCAAAGCCACCTGCTGGCGCTGCGCCAGACGCACCTCGAACTCGCTCGGGTCATGGATCATCACATCCATCCCGGCAAACGATTCCGCCGCAATCAGGCGCGACAGCCAGAAGCGCACACACCCTACCCGCAACATCTCCGGCCACAGCTCGGCCTCGGCCGCCGTGAACGGCCGCAGCGCCGCATAGGCCGCCAGCAGCGCCTGGGCACGCGGTATATCCACTGCACCCTTCTCATCCAGACACCAGTCATTCACGGTAATGGCGATGTCATACAGCATCGGCCCCGAGCAGGCGTTGTAGAAGTCGATCACACCGGTCAGGTGGGTGCCTTCGAACATCACGTTGTCGCGGAACAGGTCGGCATGCAGGTTGGCCCGTGGCAAGGCCAGGATCTGCGCCTTGTGCGCGGTGATTTCGTCCAGCGCCGGCTGCAGCAGCGCGGCTTGCCCGGCAGTCAGGCGTGGCAGCAGCTCGGCACCCGAGGCCAGCATCCAGTCCAGGCCTCGGTCGGTGCGGCGCTCGATGATGTGCTCGCGGGTGGCCAGGTGGATGTGCGCCAGCAGCTCGCCGACCTGGGCGCAGTGCTGGTTGTTCGGCGCTTTGATGTGCTTGCCCGACAACCGTGGTTGCAGCAGCGCCGGCTTTCCGCACAGCTCGCGCAGGCCGTTGCCGTCGCGGTCACGAATGGCATAGGGCACCGGCATGTCGGCAGCGTGCAGGGTGTCGAGCAGTTCGATGAAGAACGGCATGTCTTCGCTCGGCCCACGCTCGATCAGCGTCAGGACGAACTCCCCCTGTTCGAGGCTGACGAAGAAATTGCTGTTCTCGGTGCCGGCGGCAATGCCCTGGAAGTCGAGCAGACGGCCCAGCTCGTACGGCGCCAGAAAGGTTTCCAGCTCAGGCCGGGTCACGGGGGTGAAGACTGACATGATGAAAAATTGCCCATACGGGCACTTCCGCCGGGAAGTGCCGGGTTGATGTGAACGGTGCGCGTCAGATTACCACTCGAAGATCTTCCAGGACGGAATCAGCATGTCCGGCTGGTCGGAACGAATGAAATTGCCATCAGAGCCATCGGCGCGTACCAGGAAATAAGGCTTGCCGTTTTTCGGCGTGATCTTGATCGCATACAGGAAGCCGTTCTGCCGGTATTCCTGGATGGTTTTGTCGCCTTCCGTGCGAATGGTCACCTCGGGATCGGCCGAGGGGGCGTCGTCCGCCGCCAGGGTAACGACAGGCATGGTTGCCAACAGGCCGAGCAGTAACAGGCGATTGAGTGTACGCATGATAACCTAGTCCCTTTGTCGTCAATGATTCTGGCTATTCTAGCGCCGGACCCGTCGAAAAGGTTGATTCTGCTCATGAGCCAAGCGCCCCTCGTCCTGGTGGACGGTTCCTCCTACCTGTACCGCGCCTTCCACGCGCTGCCGCCGCTGACCACGTCCAAGGGCATGCCGACCGGTGCGGTGAAGGGTGTGCTGAACATGCTCAAGAGCCTGCGCAGGCAATACCCCGACAGCCTGTTCGCGGTGGTGTTCGACGCAAAAGGCGGCACTTTCCGCGATGCCATGTTCGCCGAGTACAAGGCCAACCGCCCCAGCATGCCGGACGACCTGCGGGTGCAGGTCGAGCCGCTGCATGCCAGCGTGAGGGCGCTGGGCTACCCGTTGCTGTGCGTCGAGGGTGTCGAGGCTGACGACGTCATCGGCACCCTGGCCCGCAGCAGCGCCGCCCAAGGGCGCCCGGTGATCATCTCGACCGGTGACAAAGACATGGCGCAGCTGGTGGACGGGCACATTACCTTGGTCAACACCATGACCGGAAGCGTGATGGACGTGGCTGGCGTGCATGAGAAATTTGGCGTCGGCCCGGAACACATCATCGACTTCCTGGCCCTGATGGGCGACAAGGTCGACAACATTCCCGGCGTACCGGGCGTGGGCGAAAAAACCGCGGTGGGCCTGCTGACCGGCATCGGTGGTGGCCTGAGCGATTTGTACGCCAATCTGGACAAGGTTCCGACGCTGGCCATTCGTGGCGCCAAGACCTTGCCCGCCAAGCTGGAAGAGCACCGCGATGCGGCGTTCCTGTCCTATGAGCTGGCCACCATCAAGGTTGACGTGCCGCTGGATGTCGAAGTGGATGCACTGGTGTGTGGCGAGCCAGACCGTGAAGCGCTGCTGGCGCTGTACACCGAGATGGAGTTCAAGAGCTGGGTCGCCGAGGTGCAGCGTGACGCGGCCAAGGCCGGTGCTGACGTGGCGCCGGTCGAGGAGCCTGCCGCCAAGGTCGAGCCCAAGTACGAAACCATTCTCGACCAGGCCCGTTTCGACGCCTGGCTGGAGAAGCTGCGTCAGGCGCCGCTGTTCGCCTTCGACACCGAGACTACCGGCCTGGACGCCCAGCAGGCGCAGATCGTCGGCCTGTCGTTCGCCGTCGAACCGCATGAAGCTGCCTATGTGCCCTTGACCCACGACTATGAAGGCGCGCCGGCCCAGCTGGACCGCGAGGCCGTGCTGCTGGCGCTGAAGCCGCTGCTGGAGGACCCGGCCAAGGCCAAGGTCGGGCAGAACGCCAAGTACGACATCAACATCCTGGCCAACGGCTCGCCTGCCATCGACATGCGCGGCGTGGCGTACGACACCATGCTCGAGTCGTATGTGCTGAACTCCACGGCTACCCGCCACGACATGGACAACCTGGCGCAGAAGTACCTCGACCACACCACCATCGCTTTCGAGGACATCGCCGGCAAGGGCGCCAAGCAGCTCACCTTCAACCAGATCCACCTGGACAAGGCCGGCCCGTATGCCGCCGAAGATGCCGACATCACCCTGCGCCTGCATCACGCACTGCAAGCGCGTCTGGCGCAGACGCCGAGCGTGCAGCCGGTGCTGATGGACATCGAAATGCCGCTGGTGCCGGTGCTGGCCAAGATCGAGCGCCAGGGTGCGCTGGTCGATGCCGCGCTGCTGCAGGTACAGAGCGGTGAACTGGGCGTGAAGATGGCCGACCTGGAGCAACGTGCCTACGAGCTGGCTGGCGAGGAATTCAACCTCGGTTCGCCCAAGCAACTGGGTTCGATCCTTTACGACAAGCTGGGCATGCCGGTGCTGAGCAAGACTGCCAAAGGCCAGCCGTCCACCGCCGAAGCCGTGCTCGACGAGCTGGCCGAGCAAGGCTACCCGCTGCCTGAGGTGCTGATGCAGTACCGCAGCCTGAGCAAGCTCAAGAGCACCTACACCGACAAGCTGCCGGGCCAGATCAACCCGCGTACCGGGCGTATCCATACCTCCTACCAGCAGGCGGTGGCGGCGACTGGCCGGCTGTCGTCGAGCGATCCTAACCTGCAGAATATCCCGATCCGCACTGCCGAAGGCCGCCGCATCCGCCAGGCCTTCATCGCCAGCCCGGGCTACAAGCTGTTGGCGGCGGACTATTCGCAGATCGAGCTGCGCATCATGGCCCACCTGGCCAAGGACGAAGGCTTGCTGCATGCCTTCCGCAATGACCTGGACGTGCACCGTGCCACCGCGGCGGAAGTATTCGGCGTCGCCCTGGAGGACGTCACCACTGACCAACGCCGCAAGGCCAAGGCCATCAACTTCGGCCTGATCTATGGCATGAGCGCCTTCGGTCTGGCCAAGCAGATCGGTGTCGACCGCAAACAGTCGCAGGACTACATCGACCGCTACTTCGCCCGCTACCCGGGCGTGTTGGCCTACATGGAGCGCACCCGCGCCCAGGCCGCCGAGCAAGGCTTTGTCGAAACCCTGTTCGGCCGCCGCTTGTACCTGCCGGACATCAACGCCAAGAACCCGGCCCTGCGCAAAGGCGCCGAGCGCACGGCGATCAACGCGCCGATGCAGGGCACGGCGGCTGACATCATCAAGCGGGCCATGGTCAATGTGGACAACTGGCTGAGCGAGAGCGGGCTGGATGCCCGGGTGATCCTGCAGGTACACGACGAACTGGTACTTGAGGTGCGTGAAGACCTGGTTCAGCAGGTGAAAGATGAAATTCGCCAGCACATGAGCAAGGCGGCGGAACTGGATGTGCCGCTGCTGGTGGAAGCAGGAATTGGCGCGAATTGGGACGAAGCTCACTGATTGAGCGGGGAAAGCTGTGTAGGATCTGCGACGTAGTGACGCGGATCCTGGCACCGCTCAGTGCCATTGGTGCTGAAGTTTCATGAAACTATCGCAAATAGTTTTCAGGGCTTTGGAACTAAACCGGTGAAGCGGAACTCAGAGTAACTGAATGGCTGGTGAAGCCCTTCGATGCTCCTATGTTGTGTTAAGTGTTGGCAGATATCTGGACCCCGCCCTAGCGGTCCGGACTTGGACCCCGAACTTCCCCCTCCCCATACGAAGTCCGGGGTTTTTTTTGCCCGGAATTTCTGGTCTGTGCGGTCCTTGTAGGAGCGGCCTTGTGTCGCGATGGGCTGCGTAGCAGCCCCAGGATTTCAGCGCTGGCGCATAGATTGCCGGGGCTGCTTTGCAGCCCATCGCGACACAAGGCCGCTCCTACATAGAGCGCGGTGCAGCCTTCAGGCTACCGGCTTGTCTTCCAGCTCCATCCAGTCCGCCAGCACCCGGTAGGCGTCGTCCACGCCCAGGCGCTTGGGCGCCGAGAACAGCTGGATGGTCACGCCATCGCCCCAGCCCTTGCGGATTTCCGACTGCACTTTTAGCAAGGTGTTCTTGCCCGCGCCGTGGGTCAGTTTGTCAGCCTTGGTCAGCAGGATGTGCATGGGCATGCGGCTGGCCTTGGCCCAGTCGAGCATCATCTTGTCGAAGTCGGTCATCGGGTGGCGCACGTCCATCATCAGGATCACGCCACGCAGGCATTCCCGGCTACCCAGGTAGGCTTCCAGGTGTTTCTGCCAGTGCTGCTTGAGCGGAATCGGCACTTTTGCATAACCGTAGCCCGGCAGGTCGACCAAACGCCGTTCATCGTCCAGACTGAAGAAATTCAACAGCTGGGTGCGCCCGGGGGTTTTCGAGGTACGCGCCAGGCTGGCATGGGTCAGGGTGTTGAGGGCGCTGGATTTGCCGGCGTTGGAGCGGCCGGCAAAAGCCACCTCGTAACCCTGGTCGTCCGGGCATTGTTCGACCTTGGCAGCGCTGAGGGCGAATTTGGCTTTCTGGCAGAGGCCGAGGATGGGGTTCTTGACTTGCATGGGATATCCGATGTGGGTGTTGCCTGACTCTGAAGGCCCGAGCCTGGCAAGCGGTGTCGTTTCCGTTTGGATGGCGGAAGTATATAATGCCCCAGTTTTTGTGTGCTCATTCTCCCAGCGAAGGGGAAGGAGCATGGGGTGTCGAACAATAGCTCGCGCAACAGAACGCAGCGCGGCCCCCAACCCTGAAGGTCGTTCCGCATGGCGAAATGGCTGCTTGCTGTCGGTATGTTCCTGCCGGTTTTCAGCGCACAGGCTACACAGGATCCCGAGGTGTTGTACAACCGCACGTGTGCGGCCTGTCACACCGGGCAGTTGCCACAGGCACCCAGACGGGGTGACCGGGCAGCATGGGAGCCAAGGCTGGCGCAAGGCATGGAGGTACTGGTGAAGCACGTGACCCAGGGTTTCAAGGCTATGCCGCCGCGTGGATTGTGCATGGACTGCAGTGCCGAGGACTACCGTTTGGTCATCCTTTGGATGAGCGGCAGTCCCGATACATAACATTTCACCCTTAGCCGTGTTGGATTAGCTGATGAACAAACTAGTCGTGAGTCTGCTGTTGACCCTGGGTGTCGCAGGTGCGGCCACTGCTGCGCAACCTATCAAAGGCGATGCCGCCGCCGGCCAGGCCAAGACGGCCGTTTGTGGCGCCTGCCACAACCCCGACGGCAACAGCCTGGCACCGAACTTCCCCAAATTGGCCGGCCAGGGCCAGCGTTACCTGGAAAAACAACTGCACGACATCAAGTCGGGCAAGCGCACCGTGCTGGAAATGACCGGCATGCTGGCCGCGTTCAGCGACCAGGACCTGGCTGACATTGCCGCCTACTTCGCCAGCCAGAAAGGCAGCGTGGGGGCCGCCGATCCCAAGCTGGTCGAGCGTGGCCGTGCGCTGTTCAACGGCGGCGACCTGGAAAAAGGCATGCCGGCCTGCACAGGCTGCCACTCGCCGAATGGCGCGGGCATCGCCCTGGCTGGCTTCCCGCACCTGGGTGGGCAGCATTCGCAGTACGTGACCAAGCAGCTCACGGACTTCCGCGAAGGCAACCGCACCAACGATGGCGATGCGATGACCATGCGCACCATCGCCGGCAAGCTGAGCAACCACGACATCGAAGCGTTGGCCAGCTACATCCAGGGCCTGCATTAACTTTCAGTTAATGTTGTAGGCCAATGATGAAAGGGCGGCCGGGCCGCCCTTTTTTCAGTCCGCAGCCGTTACACTACAGAACTCGAGCCCTTCCCGGCCTGTCCTAGTGCAGGTCGCGTCGTGGCGACCCATGACTGCTCAGGAGTAAAGCATGCGTAAACTGATTCTCAGCGCTGCGCTGGTCGCCGCCAGCGTGTTCGGTATGACAGCCGTCCAGGCCGCCGAGCCTGTCGCCGGCAAGGAATACATCGAGCTGAGCAACCCTGTTCCGGTTTCCGTGCCTGGCAAAGTCGAAGTGGTCGAGCTGTTCTGGTACGGCTGCCCACATTGCTACCACTTCGAACCGGTCATCAACCCATGGGTCGAAAAACTGCCCAAGGACGTCAACTTCAAGCGCGTACCGGCCATGTTCGGCGGCCCATGGGACGCACACGGCCAGATGTTCCTCACCCTTGAAGCCATGGGCGTCGAGCACAAGGTTCACGCGGCGGTGTTCGATGCCATCCAGAACCAGCGCAAGCGCCTGACCGACCCTAACGACATGGCCGACTTCCTCGCCACCCAAGGCGTGGACAAGGACAAGTTCCTCGCCACCTTCAACTCGTTCGCCATCAAGGGCCAGGTCAACCAGGCCAAAGAGTTGGCGAAAAAGTACGAAATCACCGGTGTACCGAGCATGGTAGTCAACGGCAAGTACCGCTTCGACCTGGGCACCGCTGGCGGGCCGGAAGGCGTGCTGAACGTTGCCGACCAACTGATCGCCAAGGAGCGCGCCGCTAAGTAAGCGGCGTAACCCATGCCCCGCTTCCGAGCCACGCGTGGCATTGGCCTGCACCAGCCGCAGGTCAATGAGCATCACCTGCAGGCCTCTGGCCTGCCCGAGGATGGTCGGCTGCGGCTGCTCAGTTTCAATATTCAGGTCGGCATCAGCACCGAGCGCTACCGGCATTACCTGACCCGCAGCTGGCAGCACTTGCTGCCGCACAACGGTCGGGCCGGCAACCTGCAGAAAATCGGCGAACTGCTGGGCGACTTCGACCTGGTGGCCTTGCAGGAAGCCGATGGTGGCAGCCTGCGCTCGGGCTACATCAACCAGGTCGAGCACCTGGCTCAATTGGGGGCCTTCCCCTACTGGTACCAGCAACTCAACCGCAACCTCGGGCGTTTCGCCCAGCACAGCAATGGCGTGCTCAGCCGCCTGAAGCCGCAGTTGCTCGAAGACCACCCGTTGCCAGGCCCGGCCGGCCGTGGGGCGATCCTGGTGCGTTTTGGTGAGGGCGAGGATGCGTTGATCGTGGTGATGATGCACCTGGCGCTCGGCGCCAAGACGCGTGCCCTGCAACTGGGTTATATCCGCGAGCTGATTGGCGGTTATCGTCATCAGGTGCTGATGGGCGACATGAACACCCATGCCACCGACCTGCTGGAGCACTCGCCGCTGCGCGACCTGGGCCTGATTGCCCCGCAAGTCGAGGCCACCTTCCCCAGCTGGCGACCACAGCGTTGCCTGGACCATATCCTGCTCAGCCCAAGCCTCACGCTGGAGCGTGTCGAGGTGCTGGCGCGGCCAATTTCCGACCACCTTCCCGTTGCAGTCGAGATTCGATTGCCTGATGCATTGACTGTGGATACGCTGCCGGTCTTGAGCTAATTGCCATCACCGTTTGCGGACCCGGGCATGACTGAAGACGCTGAGCGCTGGAAAGAAAAATACCTTAAAAGCATCGAGCAGCAAGAAAAGCTCGAACGCCGGTGGGACGCCCGTCTCGACCTGCTTCGTCGTGGCCTGGTGCGCAGCAGCCTGGCTGCAGAAGGCAGTGACAAGGTGGTGGACGCGTGCATGAAGGAAATGCGCGAAGTCATCCGCAGCGACAACATGGACGCCGGCCTCGCCGGTTTGATCCCGCGCCTTGAAAAGGCGGTGCTGGACTCCGAACAGCGCCGTGAAACCCGCATGAACCAGGTCAGCGATGCGCTCGCCGCGCTGGTTGGCCAATTGCAAGGCCTGTCGCTGCCCAGCGATATCTCGCGTCCGCTGAAAAAACTGGCGAAGAAGCTCGATGGTGGCGTTGCCCAGTCCCGCGATCTGCCGCCGCTGCTGGGCGAGTTGAGTGGCTTGCAGGGCCGTGCCCTGTCGGCGCTTGGTAAACCGGAGGATGAAGCCCGGCCTGGGTTCTTGCAGCGCTTGTTCGGTAGCCGCGAGGATGACCCGCAAGGCGAGCCAGTACCTGAGCCGGTGGCAGTGTCTGCTGCCGAAGCGCCGCCTCAGGTTGCGCAGCCCCCTCTCGAAGCCCCGCAGCCCGACGATGTGGATGCGCTGCAACCGTTGCCGGCGCTTGTCCCCGAAGCGAGCGCAGCGGCCGAACCCGAGCCGGAGCTACAGGGCCCGGCGCTGATCGAAACGGCTGAAACACCTACCGTCCAGCAACCGCTGCCGGATGAAGTGCTCGAGCCCGAGGCGGCCGCCAGCGAACCCGTGGCTGCAGCACAACCGGCACCCACGCTCGAAGAGACGTTCGGCGAAGACGGCCCCTATGCCCTGCCCTATGCCGTCGAGCCACCCTACAGCCAGGTTGCCGCGCACATCGAGCAGACCCTGATCGGCCTGCTTGACGACCTCAGCCTGCCCGAGCGGCACAAGGCCCAGGCGCTGGAAATGCGCGAGCGGGTTGCCCGCGGCCTGAACTGGTACGAGCTGATCCCGGTGCTGGATGACCTCGCTGTACTGATGCTGGCAATAACCGACAGCGGCCAGCACGAATTCGAAACCTACCTGCAACAGCTCAACGAACGCCTGGAAGGTTTCCAGAGCCACCTGCAGGAGGCCAGCGCCGGCCATGCCGACAACAGCAGCGCTGCCCGCGAACTGGATACCCAGCTGCGCGAGCACGTCGACGGTTTGCAAAGCAGTGTGCAAGGCGCCGCCGATGTGGACAGCCTCAAGCACATCCTGGAAAACCGGCTGGAAGGCCTGTTGGTCACCATGGACGAGCACAAGCTCGAGCGTGATCGCCGCGAGCAGGAGCTGGCTGGCCGCCTGCAAGGCCTGTCGGAGCGGGTGGCGAACATGGAGCATGAAGCGCTTGGCTACCGTGAACACCTGGAAGAGCAACGGCAGAAAGCCCTGCTCGACCCGCTCACCGGCTTGCCCAATCGTGCGGCCTGGAGCGAGCGGGTAGAACGCGAAATACTCGAATGGCAAGAGGCCGGCGGCCATCTGGCCATGGCGATTCTCGACCTGGACCACTTCAAGCGCATAAACGATAGCTATGGGCACCTGGCCGGGGACAAGGTCCTCAAGATTGTTGCTGACCAGCTGCGCAAACGCCTGCGTGGTCGTGACTTCATTGCCCGTTTCGGGGGCGAGGAGTTTGTCCTGTTGCTGCCGCAGACGTCACCCGCAGCAGCGGCCCAAGTGGCGGAAGTACTGCGCGCCACCGTAGAGGCCTGCCCGTTCCACTTCAAGGGCGAGCGGGTGGTGATCACCACTTCTATCGGCCTGGGGGCGTTTCGCTCTGGCGAGCGTGGCGACCAGGTGCTCAAACGCGCCGATGCGGCGCTGTACCGGGCCAAGGAGCTGGGACGTAACCGCGTCGAGCAGAGCTAGCGTTTGCTGACACTGACCCACGGTAAGCGCGGCCATGGGGAGCACGTTATACTGTAGCGCTCATTTGCTGAGGCCACTGACGTGCTTTCCACGCTTAAAAAAACGCTGATTTCCTTTTTGCTGTTGTCTGTTGCCGGATGTTCGACGGGGTTGCGCATCGACCGCAGCCACCCCTCGGCCAACCAGGACAACCGCATCCAGTTCGTTGTACTGCATTACACCAATGCCTCCCTGGAGCGCTCCCTGGCGTTGCTTACCCAGGGTGAGGTCAGCAGCCATTACCTGATCGGCGACGGCCCGGCCACGGTGTATCAACTGGTGGATGAAAACCGTCGTGCCTGGCATGCCGGCGACAGCCAGTGGCAGGGGCGCACCTGGCTGAACTCGTCGTCCATCGGGATCGAGATCGTCAACCCGGGTTTCACCGACACGCCGAATGGCCGCGTCTGGCACCCTTATAGCGAAGCACAGGTCCAGTCGCTGATCGCGCTGCTCAAGGACATCGTCAAACGTAACAACATCGAGCCCCGGCACATCATTGGCCACAGTGATATCGCACCATCACGCAAGCTGGACCCGGGCCCGCTGTTCCCGTGGAAGCGCCTGGCCGATGCGGGGCTGGGTATCTGGCCTGATGCCAATGCCGTGGCACGCCAACAGGCCTACTTCAGCGTCAACCCGCCAAGCGTTGGCTGGTACCAGCAGGAACTGGCGCGGTTTGGCTATCAAGTCGAGCAGACCGGGGTGCTGGATGTCGCCACCCGCCATGTGATTGCTGCGTTCCAGATGCGCTTCCGTCCGCAGCGTTTCGACGGCATGCCCGATGCGCAGACGGCGGCGATGCTGCAGGTGCTCAACCGGATGCGTTGAGCCTGCAGCGAGGCGCTAAACGGCGAGGATGATTTTTGATCCAGTTGCTATACCTTGGTAATCAACTGGATGCCTTCGATGTCAGCTCTCATTTCTACGCTGCGCCAATTTTTTTACCGTCCCTGGATGCTGGCCACCTTGGCAGCATTGGCCAGCGCAGCACTTTTGCTTACTGCCAGCATCGGCATTGCCCTGCAGCAGATGAAGCAAAGCGAGAGCGAACAGATGAACGCCCAGGGCGAGCGTTTTCTCGACCGCCTCGAGCAGGTATTCGGCCAGTTGCGCGAAGGGGTCGACCTGCTGCAGGCCCAGCCCCTGCGTGGCTGCAGCCCGGCGATGTTGGCGGCGTTGCAGCAGGTTGGCCTGAGTTCGCGGTTCATCTATGAAGCGGCCTATGTGGATGGTGACGTCGCCTGCTCCAACCGTGGCGATGAGCGGGCGTTCGAGCCTTTGCGGGCACCCGACATCCAGGGGCCGACCTACAGCTACTGGTTGAACACCACGACCGAGCCGAACGAGAACCTGGCTGCGTTGATGCTGGGCCGGGGCAAGTTCGTGGTCTCCACCTCGCGTGGGCACCTGACCGACGTGGTCGACCTGCCACCGGGCGGCAGCCTGGTGGTGGTGCTGGACAACGGTGCCCGGGCCATACCCGTGCTCGGCCCGCCACAGGTGTGGCCGCCGCCCTCGGCCTGGTCGACCAGCCACAAGTCGTTGCTCGAACTCAGTGACCGGCTGATCTACCGCATGCCCACCAAGTCGCCGGATTACCAATTGGTGCTGATTGCCCCACGGGCCAGCTTGCCGTTGAGAATGAATGGCATGCTCTGGCTGCTGTTCCCTGGCAGCGTGTTGGCTGCCTGCTGCATCGGCTGGCTGGTGCTGCAGTTGATCCTGCAACGGCGGTCGATGAGTTCGGAGTTGCAGAATGCCTTGCGCCGTGGAGAGCTGCAGGTGCTCTACCAGCCGATCTTCGAACTCGACACACGGCGCTGTGTAGGCGCCGAGGCCCTGGTGCGCTGGCGTCGTCCGGATGGCACGCTGACCAGCCCGGACCTGTTTATCCCGTTGGCGGAAAACACCGGGCAGATACGCCAGATCACGGATTTTGTCTTGCAGCGCGTCCTCGAACAGCTGGGGCAGCTGCTGCGCTCGCACCCCAAACTGTACATATCGGTGAACCTGGCCGCCTGCGATGTGATGGTGCCGCGTATTGGCCGGGTGGCGGCACGCCTGCTGGCCCTGCACCGGGTGGCCGCTAGCCAGATTGCGTTCGAGGTGACCGAGCGCGGCTTGATCGACGTGGTGGTGGCTCGTGACAACCTGCAGGCGCTACGCGCGGTGGGACATCAGGTGCTGATCGACGACTTCGGTACCGGCTATTGCAGCCTGGCCTATCTGCAAACCCTGCCGGTGGACTGCCTGAAGATCGACAAGGCCTTCATCGATGCGCTGGGCCACGATGCCGCCAGCAGCGGGGTAGCCCCGCATATCATTCGCATGGCCCATGACCTGCACCTGCGGGTGATTGCCGAAGGCATCGAATGCGAGGACCAAGCGGTGTTGCTGAACAGTGAAGGGGTCAATTACGGCCAGGGCTGGCTGTTTGCCCGACCGCTGAATGCCCGGCAGTTTGCCGAGCTGGTGACCCGCGGGCAGCTGCCGCGCCGGGTTGAACATTGAGAAGTCCTGCGCCCGCGAAGCGGCCGGTACAGGCGATACTCAAACCGGCAGCGCCATGTAGAACTGTGTCCCCTGCCCTGGCCGGGAAAACACGCCCATGCGCCCGCCATGCAGCTGCACGATTTCCTTGCACAGCGCCAATCCTAGCCCTGCACCGCCCTTCTTGCGCCCTACCTGCACAAACGGCTCGAAAATGCGCCCCTGCTGCCCATAGGCAATCCCTTCGCCTGTGTCCTCGACGCTGATGATCACCCGCTCGGCATGCCGCCGCGCATGCAGGCGGATACGCCCGCCGTTGGCGGTATGGCGGATGGCGTTGTGCAGCAGGTTGTCCAGAACCCGATCAAGTTGCGTAACGTCGGCCTGAATGCGCGGGAGCGGTGGCTCAAGTGCCTTGACCAGTTCAACCTGCTTGTTTGCCGCCTGCTCGGCAAAACGCAGTTGTGCGCGCTCCAGCAATTCGTCGATGGCACAGGGGGCCAGGTCGAGTTTCTGCAGCCCGCTCTGGTAACGAGAGAAGTTGAGCAGGTCGTTGATCAGCTGGGTAAGCCGCTGCATTTCTTCGCCGATGGTTTCCAGCAAGTCATTCTCGCGTGCCTCAGGCGGAAACTTGACCCGCTCGCGCAACAGCCCGAAGGCCATGTGCATGCCGGTTACCGGGGTGCGCAGTTCGTGGGACGCGCGTAGCACGAACTCACTGCGCACGCGTTCGAAGGCCCGTTGCTCGGTCACATCGTGCAGCACCATCACCGCGCCAAGAATCGGCCCTTGCGGGTGGCTCACCGGGGTCAGGCTGTAGGTCAGCAGGCGCGTTTCTTCATCCACCTCCATGGTCAGGTCTTCCGGCGGGCGGTCCAGATTGCCGCCGCGCAGCACCTGACGCAGCTGCTGCTCCAGCTCCGGCCGCCGCAGGGCTTCGGCCAGGCTGCTGCCCACGCGGCTATCATTCCAGCCGAGCTGGCGCTGCGCCACCGGGTTGAGGTGTTCCAGGCGGCCCTGGCGGTCGATGATCAGCAGGCCATCGTCGATGCTGTCGAGCACGGCCTGCAGGCGCTGCTGCCCGGCCAGCAATTCGTCGACGTTGGTAGCCTGGTGCTTGCGCAAGGCATCGGCCATGAGGCCAAAGCGGCGGGTCAGCTGGTTCAGCTCGGTGGCCTGGGTGACTGGCAGGGTGACGTCAAAGTTGCCCTTGCCCAGCTGGTCGGCTGCTTTGGCCAAGGCTTCGATCGGTTGGCCAAAGCGTCGGGCGATGTTGTGTGCAGTAATGAAGCCCAGCACCAGCACCACCAGGCCCATCAGGCCGAGCACGCCGCTGACCAGCAGGGCGCGGTCACGGCTGTATTCCTCGCTGCGGGTGATGAGGTCCAGCGCCTGTTTGTGGGAATCGATCAGGTCGGTACGCACCTGGTTGAAGGCGGCCCCCAAGGGTTGGTCGACACCCATGCTACGCGCGGGCGCGGGGCTGTCACGGTAGGCTTGCAGGAACGCCTGGTAGTTACTGCCGGCCTTGCTGAAGCCGGTGCGCTCTCCGCCTTGCTCCAGGCCCTGGTTCAGCAAGGCCTGGAAGTTTTCTTGCAGCAGCCGCAGGTTTTCCGGGGCCGTGCCTTCATCAAGGATCAGGGTCAACTGTTCGCCAAGGTTCTGCCGCAACTTCAGCCCCACTTCCAGGGCGTGGGTGGTGTCACGCACCAGCTGCTGTTGCACGGTTGCCATCTGCAGCACGCTGACCAGGCCCAGCAGCAGCCCGAGCAAGGCCACCGTGACCAGTGCCGAGATACTCAGGAAAAGCCGCGTGCGCAGCTTCATGGGCGGCCACTTCATAGGTTGTACTGCTTGCGCTTGCGGTACAGGGTGGAGGCGTCGATGCCCAAGGTTTTGGCGGCCTGGTCGAGGGTGTCGCTGGCAGCCAGCACCGCGCCGATGTGGGCGCGCTCCAGCTCGTCCAGGCTCAGCGCGGCACCTACGCGCGGGGCATTGCCAGCCGGCTGTTCGCCCATCCCGAGGTGGCTGATTTCCACGCGCTCCTGCGGGCAGATGATACTGGCCCGCTCTACCACGTTACGCAGTTCGCGAATGTTGCCGGGCCAGCGGTAGTTGAGCAGGGCGGCGCGCGCTTCGTCGCTGAAGCCCCGGGCGGGGCGGGAGTATTCCTTGACGAAGCGGGCAAGGAAGCGGTCGGCCAGGGTCAGGATGTCTTCACTGCGTTCGCGCAGGGGCGGCAGGTGCAGGGTGATGACGTTCAGGCGGTACAGCAGGTCTTCGCGGAAGCGGCTTTCGCGCACCATCTCTTCGAGGTTGAGGTTGGTGGCGGCCAGGATGCGTACATCTGCACGCCGTGTCACGGGGTCGCCCACGCGCTCGTATTCCTTGTCCTGAATGAACCGCAGCAACTTGGGTTGCAGGGTCAGCGGGAAGTCGCCGATCTCGTCGAGGAACAACGTACCCCCATCAGCCTGGCTGACCCGCCCCAACGTGCTTTCGCTGGCACCGGTAAAGGCGCCGCGGGTGTGGCCGAACAGTTCGCTTTCCATCAGCTCGGCGTTCAGCGACGGGCAGTTGATGGTCACGCAGGCTTTGCGGGCACGTTTGCTCCAGCCATGGATGGCCCGGGCCAACTCGCCTTTACCCGTACCGGACTCGCCAAGAATGAGGATATTGGCGTCGGTGGTGGCGACCTGGCGGGCAGTTTCCAGCACCGCCATCATGGCCGGGCTGTGCGAGTCCAGGCCGTCCTTGGGTTTGCGCATTTCGCCTTCCAGGGCCTCCAGGCGTGCTGAAAGCTGGCGCACTTCCAGTTGCTTGGCGGTGGCCAGGCGCAACTGATCGGGGCTGCATGGCTTGACCAGGTAGTCGGCGGCGCCGGCCTGGATGGCATCCACCGCTGTATCGATTGCCGAGTGCGCGGTCACGATCACCACGCGCATCCAGGGTGCCTGGATGCGCATCTGCGCCAGTACATCCAGGCCGTTGTCCTCGCCCAGGCGTAAATCCAGGAAGCAAAGGTCGAACACCTGGCGCTGCAACAGCGTTTCGGCCTGGGCGGCGCTGTTGGCTGTGGCCACGCTGTAGCCTTCGTCTTCCAGGCAGTAGCGGAAGGTGCGCAGGATCGCGGACTCGTCATCCACCAGCAGAATGCGGCCTTGGTTGTCCTGGGCTGATTCCATTTCCTGCGCTCCTTAGGGATAGATCTTCATTTAGTGTGGGAAAAATCGGGCAAGTTGCATGGTCGATTCTGAAGGATTCTGTCCTCTGCATGCTAGCCAATGGCCAATTGGCGCCTGGAAGCTGCGTTAACCCGATGATTTGCTTAGAGGCACGGGATGGCACATTGGTTGCGGAGGTTTTTGCTTTTGCCTACAAAAAACGGCCTCCCGCTTTGTTCCGCCCGTGATGCTGACTTCCAGGGCTGATCGTGCAATTCGCACGACCACACAGGCGGCATCGTGCAGGATACGTCCCTGCTGAACGTTGATTTAAATATTAAGTTATTGATTTTAAAGGTATTTTTTAAAATCAAAAGGCTGGCATGCAGGCTGCAATTACCTGTTCAGGTTTGAACAACAATTACAGCAGGAGGAGCCGGCATGAACCGCCAATCCGTCAACCGCTCGCAGAACGCCGCACTGCCCCTGCGCCAGATGTTGTCTCTCGGCATGGCGCTGCTGCTGACCTTGGCCGCTGGCCTCTTCTATTACAGCTGGCAGACCGCGCGTCTGGCTGAGCAAGTGGCAGCGCAGACTGCTTTGTTGACGCAGATTCAGGCAACCCGTGCCAATACCCTGGTCAAGGCAGCTGAGCCATTGCCTGCCGGCCAGGCCTCTGCCTCACCGGCCACCCTGGAAAATGTCGTCCCCCAGGACCGCTGGGTCTTCTGACCTGCCGGCCGCACCGATTCTGAAAAAGAAAGGAGAACCACCATGCTGAGCTGGGCTATCACTTTCCTCATCATCGCCATTGTCGCTGCCGTACTGGGCTTCGGTGGTATCGCGGGCGCTGCGACGGGTATCGCGAAGATCCTGTTCATTGTCTTCCTGGTGTTGTTCGTAGCCTCCTTCTTCTTTGGACGTGGACGAGGTTGAAGATGGGCAGGAAGCTTTGTACAGCCCTAGCTGCCACCCTGTTGCTGGGTGGCAGTGCGGCGGCGATGGCGGGCAATGACGGCCAGGTCCGGGTCGACCAGTTGCTCAGCTCGGACCCGGAGTACCGGGAAACCTGGCAGGACACGATCAAAGGCGAGGAACGCCTGCCCGATTGGGTGGTCAATCTGACCGGCAGTGCCCAGCAGCAGATGTCCGCCACTACCGAAGATGGCGACAAGTACCTGGTCGGCCCGTTGTGCGAGGCGCAGGACAACTGCACGTACAAGCGGCTGATCGTTGCATTCAGCTGGGACAAGGAGGATGCCTACGGGATGCTCGTGGAGGTGCCCGAAGGCTTGCCGAGCGACAAGTCGCCTACACGCCATGCGCAATATCGCTGGCTGGGCGACCCTGACGACGGCATGAAGGCAATGCTGCAGGAGCAGCTAAAGCGTGACCCGAACTGGTACTGAGCATTTATTGCCGGTACGGATGAAAGGTCACCGACTGTCACGTAATAGAAGCTGAACCTTTCTATATTTCAGCCTTCTATGATGCGCCGCCCCGAGGAGGGGCAGCACATGACCAAGGGGCCGGGCTGTTCTGATTGTTGCAGGATCGGAGTGGCCTAGGGGTACAGGGAGTGCCTCCAGCGATGGGCCGGGTCAGGAAAGGCGGAATCGGAAGTATCAGGTCGGCGGTGTCACAGGGATACCTGACCAGACCTGACTTCCGAGGAGCCATGTAGGAATCGCCCACTTCCTTGCGCGATTTCATCCCTGAGACACATTTTGTCTCGACCGTACATCAAATTTTTTTCGACCTTGCGGGTCCTTCTTCAAGTGGCATTTCGGCCATTCGGATTGTCGAACAAGCCATCTTTCATGCCCTTTGTGTACCGTCAAATCTGCCGAAATATGGCGGTTTGGTCTTGTTCGGGATTCCGAACGTTATAAATCAAGCACTTGCGAACCGCCTGTTTTGGCATGAAACATTATGCATTATCGGCATGGGTCATGTGCTTCCGGCATTAGATTTCCCCCTTTCCCATCGCAATAGTTGCCGCCTTTTTCGCTGGTCAGAGCGCCCTGTCGCTCGCCTGCGGTGTCCTTACATGAAGTCGCCAGACGGGTGCGCTTGAAGCCAGAGGCCTTGCCGATGGCTCTGTTACGCGTGTTTTCGTCGGGTGCCATGACCACTAGAACAAAGGGTAAAGACATGAAGAAGGCAAAACTGAGCCTCGCCTGGCAGATCGTTATCGGTCTCGTCCTGGGCGTTGCAATCGGCGCGCTACTGAATCATTTCAGTGCAGAAAAGGCATGGTGGATCAGCAACGTCCTCCAGCCCGCCGGTGACATCTTCATTCGCCTGATCAAGATGATCGTCGTCCCGATCGTGATTTCGTCGTTGATCGTGGGTATCGCCGGGGTTGGCGATGCGAAGAAACTGGGCAGCATCGGCCTGAAGACCATCATCTACTTCGAAGTGGTGACCACCATCGCCATCGTCGTGGGCCTGGTGTTGGCCAACCTGTTCCACCCGGGCGCTGGCATCGACATGAGCACCCTGGGTACCGTGGACATCTCCAAGTACCAGGCCACTGCGGCCGAGGTGCAGCATGAGCACGCGTTCATCGAGACCCTGCTGAACCTGATCCCGTCGAACATCTTCGCAGCGCTGATGCGTGGCGAAATGCTGCCGATCATCTTCTTCTCGGTCATGTTCGGCCTGGGCCTGTCGAGCCTGCAGGCCGAGCTGCGCGACCCGCTGGTACGCACCTTCCAGGCCGTATCGGAAACCATGTTCAAGGTCACCCACATGATCATGAACTACGCCCCGATCGGCGTGTTCGCCCTGATCGCCGTGACCGTGGCCAACTTCGGCTTCAGCTCGCTGCTGCCGCTGGCCAAGCTGGTACTGCTGGTGTACTTCGCCATCGCCTTCTTCGCCTTCATGGTGCTGGGCCTGGTTGCCCGCGTGTTCGGCTTCTCGGTAATCAAGATCATGCGCATCATGAAAGATGAGCTGATTCTGGCCTACTCCACCTCCAGCTCCGAAACCGTGCTGCCGCGCGTGATCGAGAAGATGGAAAAGTACGGCGCGCCGAAGTCGATCTGTTCGTTCGTGGTACCGACCGGTTACTCCTTCAACCTCGACGGTTCGACCCTGTACCAGAGCATCGCGGCCATCTTCATCGCCCAGCTCTACGGTATCGACCTGTCGTGGAGCCAGCAGCTGCTGCTGGTGCTGACCCTGATGGTCACCTCCAAAGGCATCGCTGGTGTGCCGGGCGTATCGTTCGTGGTGCTGCTGGCCACCCTGGGCAGTGTGGGTATCCCGCTGGAAGGCCTGGCCTTCATCGCCGGTGTCGACCGCATCATGGACATGGCCCGTACCGCGCTGAACGTTGTAGGCAACGCCCTGGCAGCACTGGTCATCGCGCGTTGGGAAGGCATGTACGATGCCGCCAAGGGCGAGAAGTACTACGCCTCGCTGATGGCGGGCAAGCAGGAAGCTGCAGTGGTTGGCGAAGCCGCCAAGCGCTGAACCTGATTGCTGTCCTGAAAAGCCCCGACTTGTCGGGGCTTTTTGTTGTCTGTCTGGATCACAGGCCCCGGTACAAGCAACTTCCGCTATCATTCGGGCATTTTTCAGGGGGAATACGCGGATGCTCAACGGCCTTTGGCTTGGCTTTTTCCTGGTGGCGGCAGTGTCCGCCCTAGCCCAATGGCTGGTGGGTGGTAATGCCGGGATCTTCGCGGCAATGGTCGAAAGCATCTTCGCCATGGCCAAGCTGTCGGTCGAGGTGATGGTGCTGCTGTTCGGCACACTGACCCTGTGGCTGGGCTTTCTCAAGATCGCCGAAAAGGCCGGTATCGTCGAATGGCTGGCCAAAGTGTTGGGCCCGCTGTTCGCCCGCCTGATGCCGGAAGTGCCGCCCGGCCACCCTGCCCTGGGCCTGATCACCATGAACTTCGCGGCCAACGGCCTGGGGTTGGACAACGCCGCCACGCCGATTGGCCTGAAGGCCATGCGTGCGCTGCAGGAGCTCAACCCCAGCAGCACCACAGCCAGCAACGCGCAGATCCTGTTC
This sequence comes from Pseudomonas kurunegalensis, assembly GCF_030291635.1. Taxonomy (NCBI): domain Bacteria; kingdom Pseudomonadati; phylum Pseudomonadota; class Gammaproteobacteria; order Pseudomonadales; family Pseudomonadaceae; genus Pseudomonas; species Pseudomonas kurunegalensis. The sequence goes on from NZ_CP127871.1 coordinate 94,062, forward strand.
CTGGTGCTCAACGCCTCGTCGCTGACACTGCTGCCGGTGACCATCTTCATGTACCGGGCCCAGCAAGGCGCGCCAGACCCGACCATGGTGTTCCTGCCCATCCTGCTGGCCACCAGTGTCTCGACCCTGGTCGGCCTGCTGTCGGTGGCGGTGATGCAGCGCCTGCGCCTGTGGGACCCGGTGGTGCTCGCCTACTTCATTCCCGGCGCGTTGCTGCTGGGAGGCTTCATGGCGTTTCTCGGCACCCTGTCGGCCGCCGCGCTGGCCAGCCTGTCGTCGGTCCTGGGCAACCTCACACTGTTTGGCGTGATCATGCTGTTCCTGGTGATTGGCGCCCTGAAGCGGGTGAAGGTGTATGAAGCCTTTGTCGACGGGGCCAAGGAAGGCTTCGATGTGGCCAAGAACCTGCTGCCCTACCTGGTGGCGATGCTGGTGGCGGTGGGTGTACTGCGTGCTTCAGGCGCGCTGGAGCTGGCCCTGGACGGTATCCGCCATGCGGTGAACTGGCTGGGCCTGGACACCCGCTTCGTCGAGGGCCTGCCCACCGCGCTGGTCAAGCCGTTCTCCGGCAGCGCAGCGCGGGCCATGCTGATCGAGACCATGCAGACGCAGGGTGTAGACAGCTTCCCGGCCCTGGTAGCGGCGACCATCCAGGGCAGTACTGAAACGACCTTCTACGTGCTGGCCGTGTACTTTGGCGCGGTGGGTATCCAGCGCGTGCGCCACGCGGTCGGTTGCGCACTGCTGGCCGAGTTCTCTGGCGTGGTCGCCGCGATCTTCGTCTGCTACTGGTTCTTCGCCTGAACCTTGCGTTGTGCCTGGCTGGCCTGGTCGACGGTCCAGGTCACAACTTGCCCCACCAACTGGTCGCTGGCCTGGCCGAAACCGGCGACCACCGCTGACACCTGCTTGTCGGCCAGCGGCTGGCGGATCTCGAAACGTCTGCTGGCGAGGATGCGCTGGTTGCGGCCCTGAACCAGCCGTGCGTCATAGCGAATCACCACCTCCACCGCGCCGCCCGGGCGGTACTCACTCTGGAATGCCTGCAGCTCGCCAGCCAGCTCGTAGTCGGCCTGCAGGTTGCTGTCGTCGGCGCTCAGGCGCTGTACCTGGCCATCACGCTGGAAACCATCGAGCAAGCGGTTGCGCAGCAGCACCGGGGCCGCATCGCTCCAGCGCGCACCTTTGTAGCTGCTGACCACATCGCCCTGTGGAATCACGGCAATGCGCGGGCCGGCCAGCACTTCACTGGCCAGCGGCTTGTTCAGCCGCAATGACCAGTCCAGCGGTGCTGCCGTGCGGCTGGGCTGGTTAACCGGCAAGCGATAGAGGTCGACGGGTTCGCTCTTGGGCAGGATCGAGCAGGCACTGGCCAGGCTCAGCGCGGCCGCCAGGGCCAGTAGGCGCAGCGACGGTTTCATGGCTGGAACTCCTTGTTGTTGTCGCGGCCGAGCAGGTAGCCGCTGGGGTCGGCCTCCAGTTGCCGGGAAATACCTTTGAGTGCGTTAAGGGTTTCGCGCAGTTCGCGAATGGCAGGTGTGAGCTGGTTCAGGCCCTGGGCGCCGTCGCCGATGGCTTCGCTGTTGTTTTTCAGCAGATTGTTGATGGTGGCAGTGCTTTCGGCCAGCGACTGCATGGCCTGCTCGGCGCTGCCGATCGCCTGTTTGCCTTCGCTGCCCAGCAGGCCGTTGGCATTGCGCATCAGCGTTTGGGTTTCGGCCAGGGTGGCGCTGGCCTGCTTGCCCACCTGCACCAGTTGCTCGATGGCCTCGGCGATGCTGCCGTGCTGGCCGGCGAAGGCACCGGTGGTCTTGTCGAGGTTGGCCAAGGTGCTGCTGAGGTGGCCGATGTTGTCTTCGGAGAACATCTGGTTGGCGTTGTGCAACAGCATGTTGATGTTGGTGACCAGGTCGCTGCTGTCATTGAGCAGGCGCGAGATGGGCGACGGTGAGGCGATGATTACCGGCAGCTTGCCGTCCTTGCCCTTCAGCTCGGGGCTCTGTGGCGTGCCGCCGCTGAGCTGGATGAACGCGTTGCCGGTCACGCCGGCCAGGGTCAGCTTGGCCTGGGTGTCTTCCTTCACCGGGGTATCGCCGCTCAGGCGAACGCGGGCCAGTACCCGGCGCGGGTCTTTCGGGTCCAGGCGCAAGGTAGACACATCGCCCACCTTGATGCCGTTGTACTGCACCGGGCTGCCACGGGACAGGCCGGAAACGGCCTCGTTGAACACCACTTCGTAGTCCTTGAACGCGTCGTCGACACTGGACTTGGTCAGCCACAGGCCAAACAACATGGCGCCGGCCACCACCAGGACGGTGACCAGGCCGATTAGTACGTGATGGGCTCGGGTTTCCATTGCTCAGCGCTCCTGCCCGGCACGGGTGGCGGCCTGCTCGGCTGCACGCCCGCGGGGGCCATGAAAGTATTCTTGAATCCAGGCGTCGTTGGTCTGCTCGACTTCAGCCAGCGGGCCGGCCACCAAAACCTTCTTTTGTGACAGCACCGCGATGCGGTCGGTGATGGTGTACAGGGTGTCGAGGTCGTGGGTGATGAGGAACACCGACAGGCCAAGGGCATCGCGCAGGGTAAGGATCAGCTGGTCGAACGCGGCAGCGCCGATCGGGTCCAGGCCTGCGGTGGGTTCATCGAGGAACAGGATGTCAGGGTCCAGTGCCAGGGCTCGGGCCAGCGCGGCACGTTTGATCATGCCCCCCGACAGCGAAGACGGGTACTTGTCGGCGGCGGATATCGGCAGCCCGGCCAGGGCCAGCTTCACGCCGGCCAGGTGTTCGGCGTCGGCGCGGGACAGCCCGGCGTGCTCGATCAGCGGCAAGGCCACGTTCTCGGTAACGGTCAGCGAAGAGAACAGCGCGCCCTTCTGGAACAATACGCCAAAGCGCCGCTCGACCAGGGAACGCTGCTCTTCACGCAGGCCGGCGAGGTCCTGGCCAAACACCTTGATCTGCCCTTCGTTGGGCCGGCGCAGGCCAATGATGCTGCGCAGCAGCACCGACTTGCCGCTGCCCGAGCCGCCCACCACGGCGAGGATTTCGCCGCGGTACAGGTCCAGGTCGAGGTTTTCATGCACCACCTGGCGGCCGAAGCGGTTGCAGATGCCGCGCGCCTCGATAACGGTTTCCTGGCCACTCACCAGCCCATCTCCATGAAGAACAGGGCAGCCACCGCGTCCAGCACGATGACCACGAAAATCGACTGCACCACTGCCGATGTTGTATGCGCGCCCACTGACTCGGCGCTGCCACTGACCTTGAAGCCTTCCAGGCAGCCGATGGCGGCGATAAGGAAGGCGAAGAACGGCGCCTTGGCCAGGCCCACCAGGAAGTGCTGCACGCCGATGTCGCTTTGCAGCAGTGACAGGAACATGGCCGGTGAGATATCCAGCGTCAGGGCGCATACCACTGCGCCACCGACAATGCCGCAAATCATCGCGACGAAGGTGAGCAGGGGCAGTGAGATCAGCAGTGCAAGTACCCGTGGAACCACCAGCAGTTCCATCGGGTTCAGGCCCAAGGTGCGGATGGCGTCGATTTCCTCGTTGGCCTTCATCGAGCCGATTTGCGCGGTGAACGCGCTGGCGGTGCGGCCGGCCATGAGGATGGCGGTGAGCAGCACGGCGAATTCGCGCAGGAACGAGAATGCCACCAGGTCGACCGTGAAGACCGTTGCACCGAAGTCGGCCAGCACCGTGGCGCCGAGAAAGGCCACCACCGCACCCACCAGGAAGGTCAGCAAGGCGACGATGGGGGCCGCGTCCAGGCCGGTCTGCTCGATGTGGGCCACAACCGGGGTAATGCGCCAGCGGTGTGGTTGCAGGGCACGACGCAGCAAGGTTTCGAGGATCACGCCGACAAAGCCTAGCAATTGCATGCTGTCCTGCCACAACGTGCCGACGGCGCGGCCGATGCGTTCCAGCAGCAACATCAGCACATTGCGCTCGGGTTCCTTGATCGGGATGCAGTAGTCCTGCACCGAACAGTAAACGTTCTTGAGCAGCGCACGGCTGGCTTCGGGCAGGTCTTGGGTGCAGTGGGACAGGCGCTCGGAACCCAGCAGTTCGGCCAGCAACGAGGCGCCCGCGGTGTCCAGGCGGCCCAGCTGGCTGAGGTCGGCGACGGTGTCGGTGGTGGACTGCGCTCGCAGGCGTTCGCTCTCGCGCTTGAGGCTGGCGTAGTGCGCCAGGGTCCAGTCACCGGTTATGCGCAGGCAGGCCGGTTGGCTGCTGGTGTCCAGGGTGGCACTGGGGGTGGTCATTGGCTCCATGCTACTGACTCGGCGCTAAGGCTTAGGGGCTGATCATAGCGCAGCAGGCATGGGCTGTTTGGTGATTATGTGCTGTCTGGTGGGTTTGGAGGCCGCAAAGCGGCCCCCTTTCAATCACTGTGCCGGTGCGTCATCGACCACCTTGAAGCGCAGCACGCCAATCACCTGGCCATCCTCGGTCAGCACCCGCACCTGCCATTTGCCCACAGGGTTTGGCGGGAAGTTCTGCTTGTGGGTCCAGGCCCGGTAGCCTTCCTTGCGCCCGCCGTGGATGTCCAGGGCAATGCGGTCGACCTCTTTGCCGTCTTTTTGCCACACGTGGTAAATCCGCTCGTTCAGGCCGCGTGGTGCGTTGATGGCGGTATAGGCGTACAGGCCGCTGCTGCGAATGCGGCTGGCGGCTATTTCGTCCAACGAGTCGCCCGGTTGGCGATTCAGCACTTCGGTGCTCACCGCCACTTCGGTCATCCACAGGGTGGCCGGCGGTACCCAGGAGCGCAGCAGCCAGCCCCCGGCACCCACCGACAGGGTAACCAGCACCAGGGCGACGCCGCGCCGCCAGGTGTTGATCGGGAAGCTGCTGGCCAGGCTGGGGAACGACAGGGCCATGGCGGCGATCAGGGCCAGCTTGAAGCTTTGCGCGGTGGTCAGGTGCAGGATGATCGGCAGCGCGGTCAGCAGGGCGGCAAACAATGTCAGGGTATGCAGCGCCAGGAACAGCCAGCGCCGAGGCGCCAGCCACTTGTAGTACAGCGGGTCGGTGATCGAAATCAGGCCTGCGGCGCCGAGCAAACCGGTAAACACCAGCTGGCCGCTGTTCCAGGTGGTGGTGATGAAGAAAAACGGCAGCACGAAGAACAGCGTTTCCTGGTGGATCATCTGCGTCGCGTAGCGCAGCAGCGGCTGCGGGATTTCGCGATTGAAGGTGCGGGCGAAGAGGCCGGTCAGGGTGTTCTCCAGCATCAGCCAGACCCAGCTGACCAGCATGAGCACAGCTACCCAGCTGGCCAGGCCGGCCTGGCGGTCGACCAGGATGAAGCTGCCGATACCAGAGAGGAAACCACAAAGCGCGATGATGCCGGGGTAGCGTTTGAGCAGTTCGATGATGCGCAGGACGATATGGGGGATTTGGGGCATTGGGTCTACAACAGGAGAGGATTAGGTGGCTGTGCCGGCCTCATCGCGGGTAAACCCGCGAAAGGGCCGGTACTGGCAAAAGGATACCGCTGATCTACCGCTGTCGTGTAGCACCACTCGGCCGTTGCGGGCCATGCCGCCGCCAGCGCAGCAACCCGGCCGCCAATATCAGCCCCACTATCAGCGCGGCCAGCCCGTACAGCTCGTCATAGCCGAGCAATGGCTTCTCGATACGCAGGTAACCCTCTTCCTTCAGCAACGCCTTCAGCGCCTCATTGGCCTGCTCCAGGCTAACCTGTCGCAACTTGCGCACCGGGTTGGCAAAGCGCCCGTCGGTGTAGTCGTTCAGCGCCCCCCAGTAGTAGTCGGCCAGGGCGCTGTTGCCCTGGGTGCTCCAGCTTTCCTTGGCAACGCTGGCGTCCTTGACGCGGGCGAAGGTGTCCGGGTCGAGGCCTTCCTTGCGCAGGTGCTCGAACAACGCCTGCATCACCTTCACCGCCTTGTCGATGTCGTCGCGTTCCAGGTCGGCATTGAGGCTGAGCAGGCCGGTATCGCCAAAGCTTTCACGCTGCACCGATGGCCCGTAGGACAGCCCGTTGCGCAGGCGTAGCTGGTCGTACAGCGCCCAGTCCAGGTAACGCGACAGCAGGTCGAGGGTGGCCTGATGGTCGTTGTCCAGCACCGGCTCGATGAACAGCCAGTGCAGCTTGACGCTGTCGCCCAACCAGCCCCGGGTCAGGTCGCGGCGCTGCTCGGCCTGATGGGTGATGCTTTCCAGGTTGCGGCGTTCTTCCGGCTCGGTGGCTGGCAGTTCGCCAAAGGTGCGTTCCAGGTAGGCTGGCAGCAAGCGATCGAGGCCGCCGACCATGATCAGGGTCATGTTGTTGGCGGCGTACCAGCGGTCACGCAAGGCCTGTACCTGCTCCAGGGTCATGTCGTCGATATTGGAGCGCTCGGGGCATTTCAGGCCCAGCTCGGTCGCCAGCTGGTCACTGGCAGGGTGGCCGATATCCTGGCGGTCGAGCCAGCGCTGCAGGTGCCCATAGTGGCCGCCATCTTCGCGCTCGATGATGCGCTTGGCGGTGGCCAGGGCTTTGGCATCGATACGGGTGTCGCGGATTATCGCCAGCAGCAGGTCGAGCACTTTGCGCTGGTTGCGTGCGGGGGCTTCGATGACAAACGTGGTGTCGGCGCTGCTGGTGTAGGCATTCCACTCGCCGCCGAGCGATTGCAGGCGCTCTTCCAGGCCGCCCTCGCCGGTTTCGTCGATGCCGCTGAACAGCAGGTGCTCAAGCAGGTGCGGCAGCTCTTTCTGTTCGCAATCGAAGTCGTCCAGGCCCACCCCGACCACCAGGCGAATCGCCACATGGTCGCGCTCGTAGCCGTTTTTCAGAATGACCTGCAGGCCGTTGGGCAGCAGGTAGCCCTCAACCCGGGAGCGGTCGAGGGCCAATGAGGGCAGGCTGCAGATCAGCAGGCAAACGAACATCAGGCAACGCATGGGCGAGCTTCGGTCCTCAGGTAGGCATTCACGGCAGACGGGCTTCGTCCGGCACGCTGTCGAGCATCAGCCCGCCGGTGTCGGAGCCGCCCAGTACCACATAGGCACTGCTGCAGAACAAAGAGTTCAACCGCTTCATGTCGGCGATCAGCTCCAAGTGTAGCGAACTGGTTTCGATGCTTTGCACCACCTTACGCTGCAAGCGGCTGACGTGGGCATGCGCCAGGCGCCGTTCCTGGGCGCGAAAACGGCGTTTTTCCTTGAGTAGCAAACGGGCGCTTTCCGGGTCGGCGCTAAGGAATACCGACAGGCCAAGGCGCAGGTTGGCTAACAATTGCTCTTGCAGCCCGGTCAGTTCTTCCAGCCCCACCTGGGAAAACTCCCGGCGCTGGCTGGTTTTCTGCTGCTGGACCTTGCGCAACATGCGCTCGATGAGGTCGCAGGCGAGCTTGAGATTGATGGCCAGCTCGATGATCTCGGCCCAGCGGCGGTTGTCCTGCTCGCTGAGGTCTTCGCGCGACATCTGAGCAAGGTAGAGCTTGATGGCGCTGTACAGGGCTTCGGCATCTTCACCCAGGGCGCGAACCTGCTGTGGCAGGGCGGTCTGGGTGCCGCGCAGGGCCCCGAGCATGGCTTCGAGCAGGCTGTCGACGATATCGCCCAGGCGCAGGGTTTCACGGGCAGCGTTGGCAAGCGCCAGGCTCGGTGTTTCCAGCGCCGAGGCGTCGAGGTGGCGCGGGCGGATCTGGCCGTTGCCGTTTTCCCGCTCGGGCAGCAGGCTGTTGCACAGCCGGCCCATGAGTTTGACCGTGGGCAGCATGAGCAGGCAGCGCAGGGTGTTGTAGAGCAGGTGGAAGCCGATGACCAGCTCTTGCGGGCTGAAGCTGAGCGAGTCCATCCACTCCACCAAGGGGTGCAGCACGGGGATGATCAGCAGCAGGCCGATCAGCTTGTAGAGCAAGCTGCCCAACGCCACGCGGCGCCCGGCAGTGTTCTGCATGCTGGTACTGATGAAGGCCAGCAACCCGCTACCGATGTTGGCACCGACCACCAGGCCGATGGCCACTGGCAGGCTGATGACCTCGGCACCGGCCAATGTTGCGGTAAGCAGCACGGCAGCGAGGCTGGAATAGGAAATCATGGCGAACATGGCGCCGACCAGGGCGTCGAGCATGATGTCGCCAGTCAGCGAAGCAAACAGCACTTTCACGCCTTGGGCGTGGGTGATCGGCGCAGCTGCCTGCACGATCAGCTCCAGTGCCAGGATGATCAGGCCAAGCCCGATACCGACACGGCCCAGCTGGCCAGCCCGTGTCTGCTTGCGCGAGAGGAAGAAGATCACGCCCAGGAATATCAGCAAGGGTGATAGCCAGGACAGGTCGAAAGTGAGTACCCGGGCCATCAGCGCGGTACCCACATCGGCACCCAGCATGATCGCCAGGGCCGGGGTCATGGCCATCAGGCCCTGGCCGACGAAGGACGTGACCAGCATGGCCGTGGCGTTACTGCTCTGCACCATGGCCGTGACCAGTATGCCGGCAATGAACGCCAGCGGGCGCTTGTCCATGTTCTGGCTGATGATGCGCCGCAGGTTCGAGCCGAACACGCGGAGAATGCCGGTACGTACGATGTGGGTGCCCCAGACCAGAAGCGTCACGGCCGAGAGCAGGTTGAGCAGGGTCAGCATGGCGAAAGCCCCCTGTTGCACTGGCCCAGCGGGCCAAGAAAAGAAACGTGAGCGTTTGAAGAATTTTCGGTGCTCACTCAAAGCTTTAGTTGTTTTGCGCAGCTGTCGCCAGCTTCGCATGGCTGTCATGTGTTTGAAACCGATCAGACATGAAAAAGGGCCCTGCGAAGGGCCCTTTGTGTTTTGCGCTTCCTGGTCTTATTGACCTGGAATGTCCTTGCGCAGTTTCACCGGGTCATGCTCTTTGCCTTCCTTGCGGGCCGCGGCGGTGCGCATGCGGATGTTGATGGCTTCCACCGCCAGCGAGAAGGCCATGGCGAAGTAGACGTAGCCCTTCGGCACATGCACGTCGAACGCTTCGGCGATCAGCACGGTACCGACCACGATCAGGAACGACAGCGCGAGCATCTTCAGCGAAGGGTGCTTGTCGATGAAGTTGCTGATGGCGCCGGCGCACAACATCATCACCAGCACGGCAACGACGATGGCGGCGATCATCACCGGTACGTGGGAAACCATACCCACCGCAGTGATTACCGAGTCCAGCGAGAACACGATGTCGATAATGGCGATCTGGATGATGGTGTAGAAGAACTTGCCGCCCGCACCTTTCGGCTCTTCGGCGTTTTCGTCCTCGCCTTCCAGGCCGTGGTAGATCTCTTGCGAGCTTTTCCACAGCAGGAACAGGCCACCGAAGAACAGGATCAGGTCACGTCCGGAGATGCCTTGGCCAAATACCACGAACAGGTCGGCGGTAAGGCGCATGACCCAGGTAATCGATAGCAGCAGCATGATACGGGTGACCATGGCCAGGGCCAGGCCGAAGATCCGGGTGCGTGGCTGCATGTGCTTGGGCATGCGGCTGACCAGGATCGAGATCATGATGATGTTGTCGATACCGAGGACGATCTCAAGCGCGGTAAGGGTGAAAAAGGCAACCCAGATTTCCGGGCTGGTCAGCCATTCCATGTGTTTTCCTTCGAACGATAAAGGCGACGCGCCCCTGTCGAGGCGCGTCGCGTCAGACTAATACGTGTTTATTAAAGACTACTGAACAGCGGGAAAATCCCCATCAGCAGCGCGGCGAACATTATGCACAGGCATACCAGCACTGCCCACTTCAGGGTGAAGCGCTGATGATCGCCGAATTCGATACCGGCCAGAGCCACCAGCAGGTAGGTCGAGGGCACCAGCGGGCTGAGCAGATGTACCGGCTGGCCGACGATCGACGCACGGGCCATTTCCACCGGGGTGATGCCGTAGTGGCTGGCGGCTTCGGCCAGTACCGGCAGCACGCCGTAGTAGAACGCGTCGTTGGACATGAAGAAGGTGAACGGCATGCTCACGATCGCGGTGATCACAGCCAGGTATGGACCAAGCGCTTCAGGGATGACGGCCAGCAGGCTCTTGGACATGGCGTCGACCATGCCGGTACCCGACAGGATACCGGTGAAGATACCGGCGGCGAAGATCAGCCCGGTCACGGCCAGCACGCTGCCGGCGTGGGCGGCGATACGGTCCTTCTGCTGCTGCAGGCACGGGTAGTTGACGATCATGGCGATGCTGAAGGCGATCATGAACAGCACGGGCAGCGGCAGCACACCGGCGATCAGCGCGACCATCAGGGCGGCGGTCAGGGCACCGTTGAAGTACAGCAGCTTGGGCCGGCGCGCGTCAGGGTACTGCGAAACGGTGATTTCGCTGTGGTCGATGTCGTCAGTCGGCAGGTGCAGTTCACCCAGGCGGGCACGTTCACGTTTACCGTACATGTAGGCGATGGCCAGAATTGCCAGCACGCCGAACAGCATGGCCGGGATCATCGGTACGAAAATGTCTGATGGGTCTACGTGCAGGGCACTGGCGGCGCGGGCGGTCGGGCCACCCCACGGGGTCATGTTCATCACCCCACCGGCCAGGATGATCAGGCCGGCCATGATCCGCGGGCTCATGCCCAGGCGGCTGTACATCGGCAGCATGGCGGCGCAGCAGATCATGTAGGTGGTGGCGCCGTCACCGTCGAGCGAGACCACCAGGGCCAGCACGGCGGTACCGACAGAGACTTTGAGCGGGTCGCCCTTGACCAGTTTGAGGATCTTGCGCACGGCCGGGTCGAACAGGCCGGAGTCGATCATCAGGGCGAAATAGAGGATGGCGAACATCAGCATCACGCCGGTAGGCGCGAGCTTGCTGATGCCTTCGAGCATCATGGGGCCGATCTTGGCGGAGAAACCGCCGAACAGGGCGAACAGGATCGGTACCAGAATCAGCGCGATCAAGGCCGACAGGCGCTTGGTCATGATCAGGTACATGAAGGTGATGACCATGGCAAAGCCGAGGAAGGTCAGCATGGCAATACTCCAGGCGTGGCGCGGCGAAAGGAATGTCGATTCGGGCGGATCAGCGCGTCGGGCGCTGCGCAGGGAGCATGCGGAGGGGGACTACAGAAAGGCGGGCACAGGAATACATCAGAATCACCATTGTTGTTGTTGATTGGGCCGGGCTCGGTAATTACCGGGTGCCTTGGCTGACCGGTCTTGTGCCGGTAGTGGGGGCTATCCTATGAGCGCAAGCTTTCAGCCAGCTTTCGCCGAAGCAAAGGCGACGAGAGGTAGGTGATGCAGGATGTAACCGAAGGGGGCTGCCATTGTGGCGCCTTGCGTTACCGGCTGGTGGGTGACCTGACAGACATCGCCCACTGCCATTGTTCGATTTGCCGGCGGGTAAGCGGTGGGTTGGTGGTGACCTGGCTCACCCTGCCCCGCTCGGGGTTTCAGTGGTTGGCGGGTGAGCCGAACTGCTATGTGGCACCGGCCAGTTGCAGCCGGTACTTCTGTGGGCAGTGCGGGGCGCATGTGGCGCTGATGACTACCCATAGCCCGGAAACGGTCGATGTGACGGTGGCGACGCTGGATCACCCGGAGCGGGTCAGGGCCAACCGGCATATCTGGGTGGGTAGCCGGTTGCCTTGGTTGCATCTGGATGAACAGCTGCCTTCCGAGGCTGAGGAGAACCTGTAGGAGCGGCCTTGTGTCGCGAAAGGGCTGCAGAGCAGCCCCAGCAATAGGCGGGGCGACGCTGAAGTCCTGGGGCCGCTCTGCGGCCCTTTCGCGACACAAGGCCGCTCCTACAGAGGGCTATGCAAGCTGAACACTTCTTACAACTGCAGGCCACCCGCAGCTTTGTGCAGTGCCCGCAAATGTTCGCCAATCTGCTTCACGTTGGCCTCGACAGCCGCAATTTCCTTGGCCCGCGACGGCTCCAGCAGCGCCCTCACCTCTTTGTCCAGGCTGGTGCTCAAACGCAACAACTGTGCCTGGCGTTCGCTGCTCACCTGCTCAAGGTGCTTGCGCTCCTCGGGCTGCGGCAGCCCGTAGCCCTTGGCATCGAGCAGTTCTGCCGGGCGGCTGAGAAAGCCGCTGTTGGCGAGCATCTGCTTGAGGGTCGCATCGGCCTTGCTGACGCTGCCATCTTTCAGGGCAGCGGCATTCAGGTAGCGCTGCTTGACCTCGTCCTGGGCCAGCAGCAGTTGCCGGCGCAAGCTGGCCTGTTCGAGCAGCAGTAACGCGGCGCTGGTGCGCAGGTCGGCCTTGGCAAACCATGGGCGGCGCTGCTCGGCATCCAGTGCCAGCCAGTCTTCGACCAGGGCCTGCTTGATCGGCAGCTGTTTGCGCAGCACCTCGAACATGGCCTGGTAGCGGTCGCGATAGGAATCGAACCGGTAGCCCAGACGCAGCGCCTCACGCGGGTCATCCAGCACGCTGGTGTCTGCCAGCCCCCTGCCCTTGAGCACCGCCAGCAAGCCGTTGGGCATGATGCTGTCGAGGTCGTTGAGGCGTGGGTTGGCGGTACCGCTGCGCAGCAATTTCAACGACTCCACGGCACAGTTGTTGGACAGGAACCAGTAGTTGCCGTCATAGCTCCAGTGCATTTCGGCGGCCTGGCGTACCAGCTCCTCGATTTCGTTGCGGCTGAGCTTCAACGGTACCGAGGCAAGGCTGCGCAGCTCGGTCTTGGTGTATTCGTCGATTACCTGGCCCAGCGGCAACACGAATAGCCGCGAGGGGTAGTTGCCGACCAGGCCGTCCCAGCTGGACAGCTGTACATCGTTGACGAAGGCGCGGTACGACAGCACCAGGCTCTGGTCGAGGTCCAGGCGGCAGTCCGGCCCGCGTGGGCGGCCCGGCTTGCAGATCACCAGGCGCAGCATGCTGTGGCCCCAGCGGCTGACCAGGTTCTGGTTGGCTTCGGCCAGCAGGTAGTCCACTTCATAGACCCGCTCAGGGTCGATTTCACCCAGCGGCTGGCGGGCAAAGTCGCTGCCGGCATTGATGAACGGCAGGCCCTTGGCGCAGGTGTCCTGTTGCGGTGCCCAGCCGAAGTGCTCGCGCAGGTACTGGTTCAGCGCCGGGCGGCGGCAACCGTAGCTCGGGTCGAGGAGGAAGTACTCCATGTTGACCGCGATGTACTCCTTGGGGCTGCTCAGTTCATAACTGTCGGGGCTGCGCACGAACTGACCATTGTGCTGCTCGCGCTCGCCACGACGGCCTACGTACTGTTGCCAACCCGCCAGGTCGAGCAAACGCGGGTCGTCGCTGAGGGTGAAGCGGCGTTCGGCCTGGCCCCGGCACGCTTCGGGCAGGCCGATTTTGCCCAGCGTGCCTTGCTGGCGCTTGCAGCGGGCAATCAGCGAATGCTCGGCAGCGGGCCACAGGCGGGCACGGTCGTAGATATGGGTAAGCTCGTGCAGCACGGTGGCCAGCAATTCTTCGCGCACCGTGCCATGGGGGCGGTGGGTGCGTTCGGTAGCAGCGCTGCCGTCGGTGAGACCGGGCAGCAGGCGTCGATTGAGCTCAAGGGTGGACACCAGCGATGCCTGGCCGTAGGCATCTGCCGGCATGCTGTCGCTCCAGCTGACCCGCACGCGGCGGTCCAGCTGCTGCTTGAATCGGGGGGGCAGCTTGCCCAAGGCCTCATCGAGCAGGGCCTGGGTGGCTTGGGTTTGCTGCGGGTCCAGGCCGGTTGCCTGCAGCTGAAGCTGCAGGTCGGCCAATACGGGCGTGCCGGGCAGCGTCAGGGCGCAGCCGAGCAGCCAGGCACGCACGCGTTTCACAGTGCGAGGATGGCTTCGGCCAGTACCTGGTCGCTGGCGCCACGCGCTTCTGGCACGCGCTCGCGCAGGGTGTTGAAGGCCGCCTCAAGCTGGGCGCCGCGAATGTCACCGTTGCTGGCGACGAAGCTGGCAGCGTCGTCATGGGCTTCGCGCACCACTTTGGAGTCGCGAATCGAGGTGGTGGTGTCCGAGGTGAAGTCGATCGAGCGGCCAAAGGCACGCACGATGATATTGCTGGTGGCCACCAGGGTCTGTGCCTGGGCCAGGTCGGCCAGCAGCAGCATGCCGAGGGTAGCGGCAATCAGCGGTTTACGCATGGAGCATCTCCGAAAAATACAGGGAGTCAGATGTAGTTATTGGACGAGAATTGCCTGCGCCAGTTCCAGGTCGCCGACGGTGTGCCGTGCACAATTGTGGCGTAATGATTCCAGCGCAGCTTCCAGCCGCACACCGCGGATCTGGCCGTCGCTGGCCACGAAGGCCGCTGCATCGTCGCGCGCCTGGCGGACCAGTTTGCGATCGAAGGGTGCAGTGGTGACCTGGCTGGTAACATAGCCGGTAATGACCAGGCTTTGCGTGGTGGTATCCATGGCATGGGCGCTGGCCATGCCTGCAACGGAAAACAGCAGCGGCAACAGATAACGCATGGGCTCTACAACAGCTGGAAAGGTGGGGCGCAAAGGTTGGATGGCTGTGCTGGTAGTCACCAGCACAGCCAGAGGGCTCAGCTGGCGTCAGAGTGCCAGGATGGCCTGGGCCAGTTGCGCATCGCTGGCCTGCAACGCGGGTGCTTGCGAGCGGATGTGCAAGAAGGCGCTTTCCAGTTTGGCACCGCGGATGTCGCCCTGGCTGCCAACAAAGGCAGCGGCATCGTCGCGGGCGGCCTTGACGATCTTGTCGTCTTTGAACGAGGAGGAGATATCGGAAGTGGCATCGGTGGACGCGGCTACCGCGCCAACGACGGCGTCGGTGGTGACAACGAAGCTGGTGGCGTTTGCGGTGCCGGCCAGGCTCAGCATCAGGGTGGCGCCAATCAGGTATTTACGGGACATGATCGTGGACTCCTGGACTAGGGTCGGGGGGTTCTGCTTATCGGACGCTCGCACAGCTCGTCACGGTACTTTTAACAGTGGGTTCTACCAGACTGTGAAGCCAAGCGTATCACGCGCCGGTGTTTCCGGATGTTAATGAAAAGCGCGCCAACAAACTGTACCTATGTGTTTTTGTGATTATAAAAACTGTATTGGTTTGTTTGAGAGAGGCTCTAGCATGCGGCCTGGATGCAAAAAACCCGTTGCAGTTACCTGCAACGGGTTTCGGGAATTCGCGGTGCCGGCCGAAGCCGGCAAGCCGGTGCTTAGCGCCAGAAAGGCTTGCTCAGCTCTTCGTAACGCTGCGACTCGCTGATACCAGCGTCGGCCAGCAGGCGGGCGTCCAGGCGAGCCAGTTGACGGCGGCTAGCCATACGGCGCTGCCACAGCAGCAGGGTGGACAGTGCGCGCAGCGGCAGCGAGGCGTTGGATTGCTGGGCGTTGCTTTCAAAAACCAGACCGGAACTGAGGGTACGTTCCATGATGCTTCATCCTTCCGCTTATGGCGGGATTAGGTAGTGATTTAACTGATGCCAATGATCCTCCTCTGTCGTCCATAACAGTAGATACAGTTCAGTTGAAAGACGATGGCTCAGTTAACTGTGTAACCCTACTGTTGCACCCGAAACAAGCGCAACTGTACTGGTCTGCACGGTATTGGTGCGTTTCTGGCTGATGAGAGGATTTCACAAGGAAGGGACTGGCAGAAATACCAGTACAGTAGAACAGTTTTTATCAGTGATTGTGAGGGTGTTGTGGGAGCGGGCTTGCCCGCGAATCAGGCGACACGGAGGATGGCACCGGCTGTGCCGGTATTCGCGGCTAAAGCCGCTTCTACAGAGAGCGTGACCGGAACAGCACACGCTGTTCCGGATCACGAATTGATCAGCTAGCCAGCATGCGCCCGGTTTCTTCCAGGTTTTCGTGCCAGCTCAGCGCTTCACGCAGAATGTGTGGGGTATGGCCGCCACGCTGGCAGGCACGATCGAAGTAATCGTTCAGCGCAGCGCGGTAGTCTGGGTGCACACAGTTGTCGATGATCGCCCGTGCCCGCTCGCGTGGCGCCAAGCCACGCAGGTCGGCCAGGCCTTGTTCGGTGACCAGGATGTCCACGTCGTGCTCGGTGTGGTCGACATGGCTGACCATCGGCACCACGCTGGAAATCGCGCCGCCTTTGGCAATCGACTTGGTGACGAACACAGCCAGGTGGGCGTTCCGGGCGAAGTCACCCGAACCACCAATCCCGTTCATCATTCTGGTGCCGCACACGTGGGTGGAGTTGACGTTGCCGTAGATATCGAACTCCAGTGCGGTGTTGATACCAATAATCCCTAAGCGACGCACCACTTCCGGGTGGTTGGAGATTTCTTGCGGGCGCAGCACCAGCTTGTCCTTGTAGCGCTCCAGGTTGCCGAATACGTCGGCATTACGGCGAGTGGACAAGGTGATCGAGCTGCCCGAAGCGAAGCTCAGTTTGCCGGCATCGATCAGGTCGAAGGTGGAGTCCTGCAGTACTTCGGAGTACATGGTCAGGTCTTCGAACGGCGATTCGATCAGGCCGCACATTACGGCGTTGGCAATGCTGCCGATACCGGCCTGCAGCGGGCCGAGCTTGTTGGTCATGCGGCCAGCTTCAACTTCTTTCTTGAGGAAGTTGATCAGGTGGTCGGCAATGCCCTGGGTTTCGTCATCCGGCGGCAGCACGGTGGATGGGGAGTCCGGCTGGTCGCTGATGACGATGCCGACGATCTTGGCCGGGTCGATCGGGATGGCGGTGCTGCCGATACGGTCGTCGACCTTGACCAGCGGGATTGGCGTGCGGGTCGGGCGGTAGGTAGGGATATAGATGTCGTGCAGGCCTTCCAGGTTGGGGTTGTGCGAGAGGTTGATCTCGACAATCACCTGCTTGGCGAAGATCGCGAAGCTGGCCGAGTTGCCTACCGACGTGGTTGGCACGATGTGGCCTTGCTCGGTAATGGCCACGGCTTCGATGACGGCGATGTCCGGCAATTTCAGCTGCTGGTTGCGCAGTTGCTCGACAGTTTCCGACAGGTGCTGGTCGATGAACATCACCTGGCCGTCGTTGATGGCCTTGCGCAGGGTGCTGTCGACCTGGAATGGCATGCGGCGAGCCAGCACGCCGGCCTCGGTCAGTTGCTTGTCCAGGTCGTTGCCCAGGCTGGCGCCGGTCATCAGGCTGATTTTCAGTGGCGACTGCTTGGCACGTTCGGCCAGTGCATGCGGTACGGCTTTGGCTTCGCCGGCGCGGGTGAAACCGCTCATGCCGACGGTCATGCCGTCCTCGATCAGACCAGCGGCATCAGCCGCACTCATTACCTTGCTGTGCAGGGAGGACAAGCGGATACGATCACGGTACATGGATTGTTATCTCGGGCTACTGAAACTACTGCAGCGCAGTCTAGAGATTTCGCCCATTGCCGTCCCACGACCATGGTCGTATGAGAAGCCCTGAAGTAGAGCCGTTGATCCGGATCAATAAAAGAAAAGCCCCGGCAGATTCTGACCGGGGCTTCCTTTATATCAGCTGGTTTTCAGCAGTGGATGTCAGTCCACAGCCTTGACCATGTCTTCGATCACTTTCTTGGCGTCACCGAACACCATCATGGTCTTGTCCAGGTAGAACAGTTCGTTGTCCAGGCCGGCATAGCCGCTGGCCATGGAGCGTTTGTTGACGATGATGGTCTTGGCCTTGAAGGCTTCGAGGATCGGCATGCCGGCAATGGGCGATTTCGGATCGTTCTTCGCCGCCGGGTTGACCACGTCGTTGGCACCCAGCACCAACACCACGTCGGCCTGACCGAACTCGGCGTTGATGTCTTCCATTTCGAACACCTGGTCGTAAGGTACTTCGGCCTCGGCCAGCAATACGTTCATGTGCCCGGGCATACGGCCTGCCACTGGGTGGATCGCGTACTTCACGGTTACGCCGTTGTGGGTCAGCTTTTCGGTCAGCTCCTTCAGCGCGTGCTGGGCACGGGCCACCGCCAGGCCGTAACCTGGCACGATGATTACGCTGTCGGCGTTGCTGAGCAGGAAAGTGGCGTCGTCGGCCGAGCCGGACTTCACCGGGCGCTGCTCTTTGGAGCCTTGCGCCGCCCCGGTATCGGTGTCACCGCCGAAGCCGCCAAGGATGACGTTGAAGAACGAACGGTTCATCGCCTTGCACATGATGTACGAGAGGATGGCACCGGACGAACCCACCAGGGAACCTGCAATGATCAGCATCGAGTTGTTCAGCGAGAAGCCGATACCGGCCGCAGCCCAGCCCGAGTAACTGTTGAGCATCGACACCACCACCGGCATGTCGGCGCCACCGATCGGAATAATGATCAGCACACCCATGATGAAGGCCAAAACCAGCATCAGGGTGAAGGCACTGTAGTGGCCGGTGAAGGTGAACAGCAGGCCCAGGGCAATGGTGGTCAGGCCGAGGATCAGGTTCAGCTTATGCTGGCCGGCGAACTGTACCGGTGCGCCCTGGAACAGGCGGAACTTGTACTTGCCCGACAGCTTGCCAAAGGCGATTACCGAACCGGAGAAGGTAATGGCACCGATTGCAGCACCCAGGAACAGCTCCAGGCGGTTGCCGGTAGGGATCGGGTCGCTGATGGCGGCAACGATGCCCATCGACTGTGGCTCCAACACGGCGGCGATGGCAATGAACACCGCAGCCAGGCCGATCATGCTGTGCATGAAGGCGACCAGCTCCGGCATCTTGGTCATTTCGACGCGCTTGGCCATGATCGAACCGGCGGTACCACCAACCAGCAGGCCGACGATCACGTAGCCGATGCCGGCAGTAGCAAGCTCTGCCCCCAGCTTATAGATAAGGCCGACGGTCGTGAGGATGGCGATCCCCATGCCGATCATGCCGAACAGGTTGCCGCGCCGCGAAGTGGTCGGGTGCGACAGGCCCTTGAGCGCCTGGATGAAGCAGATCGACGCAACCAGGTACAGAAGTGTTACCAGATTCATGCTCATGCTTACTTCTGCCCCTCGTTCTTGGCTTTCTTCTTGAACATCTCAAGCATGCGGCGGGTGACCAGGAAGCCACCGAACACGTTGACCGCGGCCAGGGCCACGGCCAGGGTGCCCATCAGCTTGCCTGCCGGGGTAACGGTCAGGGCCGCGGCCAGCATGGCGCCGACGATAACGATTGCCGAGATGGCATTGGTGACTGCCATCAATGGGGTGTGCAGTGCCGGGGTGACGTTCCAGACCACGTGGTAGCCCACATAGATGGCCAGCACGAAGATGATCAGGTTGTAGATGCCATGGGAAATCAGCATATCTTCCATTGTCGTGCTCCTTAGCCGTTCTTGCGGACGACCTGGCCATCGCGGCACATGAGGCAGGCCGCGACGATGTCGTCTTCGAGGTTGATGACCAGTGCGCCGTCCTTGTCGAACAGCAGCTTCATGAAGTCCAGCAGGTTGCGTGCATACAGCGCCGAGGCATCGGCACCCACCTGGGCAGGCAGATTGGTCGGGCCGACAATGGTCACGCCGTTTTCCTGCACCACCTGGTCAGCAACCGTCAGCGGGCAGTTGCCGCCTTGCGCTGCAGCGAGGTCGATGACCACCGAGCCAGGCTTCATTTGCGCGACGGTTTCGGCGCTGAGCAAGGTCGGCGCCTTGCGGCCGGGGATCAGTGCGGTGGTGATGACGATATCCGCCTGCTTCGCGCGCTCATGCACGGCCTGGGCCTGGCGTTGCATCCAGCTGGCCGGCATCGGGCGGGCGTAACCACCCACCCCTTCGGCGCATTCGCGCTCCTCATCGGTCTCGTAGGGCACGTCGATGAACTTGGCGCCCAGCGACTCGATCTGCTCTTTCACGGCCGGGCGTACGTCGGACGCTTCGATCACCGCGCCCAGACGCTTGGCCGTGGCAATGGCCTGCAGGCCGGCAACGCCCGCACCCAGAATCAACACGCGTGCGGCCTTAACGGTACCGGCAGCGGTCATCAGCATGGGCATGAAGCGCGGGTAGTGATGGGCCGCCAGCAACACAGCCTTGTAACCGGCGATGTTGGCTTGCGACGACAGCACGTCCAGGCTTTGCGCCCGCGATGTACGCGGTGCGGCTTCCAGGGCGAAGGCGGTAATGCCGCGTTCGGCCATTTTGCCGATCAGCTCGCTGTTGAAGGGGTTGAGCATACCCACCAGAAGGCTGCCACTGTTGATCAGGGCCAGTTCCTGGTCGTTGGGGGCGACCACTTTGAGTACCAATTGGGCGCCGTAGGCGTCGGCGGCATTCCCGAGGGAAGCACCCACGGCCTCATAGGCACTGTCCGGAATGGCGGCGTTAAGCCCTGCCCCCCGTTGGACGGTGACCTGATGGCCCTGGCCAATCAGTTTCTTGATGGTTTCCGGGGTCGCAGCGACCCTTGTCTCACCGGTCTGCGTCTCGAGAGGAACACCAATGTGCACGACTTTTCTCCTGCGGTGACCTTTTGTCTTTGTAAAAGCCAGCACACTTCGGATGGTGCGCTGGGGCGGCTGTGGAGCGCCGACCCGCCAGTTCCCGGGCGGGCGAAGCATTTTGCAGACGAACCAAGGGGCCTTCAACCGGTTCTGGAGCGAAACGAAGTCAAAACTACAAGTCACCCTGTGACCGCTTGTCGCAGCAGTAAGGCTGTAGCCCGTCAAGCATGGGCTATTGGCAGATTAGGAGAAAAAAACAAAAATATTTCGGTGATTTCGCTTACGGCACGCTGAGTGTCGCAAAATAACCCGCAAGGCCGCGTGCTTAGCAGGGTTAAAGGGTATTTTCTGGCTTGCATAACAGTTTACGGATATGCGACAAATTCATATATCTGTAGGTGTTTAAAATAATTGACTACAGAGTCAATTTGTCGCGCTGCTCATTTTCTTGCGGTGTAGGCGTGGGCCTGGCTTACCAGCCAGTCCCGGAAGGCGCGTAGTGATGCCGATTCCACCTTGCGCTCCGGAATCATCAGATAGTAGGCCTTGTCGCTATCGAGGGCATGCCTGTTAGCGACCACCAGCCTACCCTCCTCCAGTTCGCGCTGGATCAGGAACGGCGGGATCAGCGCGATCCCCATTTCATGTATGGCTGCCTGGGCGAGCATCGAGAATAGTTCATAACGCGGGCCTGTCATGTCGCGCTCCACATTCATCCCCAGGCTGCCGAACCATTGCCGCCAGGCGTAGGGGCGCGTGCTTTGCTGCAACAGGGGTAGTTGGGCGATGCGCTGTGCTTCAAGCATGCCCTGCCCGGCCAGCAATGCCGGGCTGCAGACGGGGACCGGGTTTTCCCCCATCAGCCGGTGAGACTGGGTGCCGGACCAGTCGGCATCACCGAAATAGATCGCGGCATCGAACGAAGTGTCGGCGAACAGGAATGGCCGGGTTCGGTTGGTGAGGTTGACCGTGACCTCCGGGTGGCGTTGCTGGAAGTCTTTGAGGCGCGGAAGCAGCCATTGAGTGCCGAAGGTAGGCACCACTGCCAGTTCGATCACGCTGGCCCCCTGCTGGCCCATCACCGACAAGGTATCGCGCTCCACGGCGTCCAGTTGGGCGGCAACCTGACGGCTATAGGAAAGGCCGGCTTCGGTCAGCTTCACGCCGCGGCGCGAGCGGCGGAACAGTTCCACATTGAGAAAGGCCTCCAGGCCGCCAATCTGGCGACAAACGGCGCCCTGGGTCAGGGCCAGTTCCTGGGCGGCCTTGGTAAAGCTCTCGTTGCGTGCTGCCGCCTCGAAGCAAACCAGGGCAGCAGTACTGGGGATCTTGCGGCGCATGTACGTCAACCTCACTTGTAAGGCTGTCAATATGGCGTTTTGCCGATTTACGAAGTGACAAATTATCACTAATTGGTGCGCAATCCTCGTTTGTCCCGGCGGCCGATCAGGCCTAGGCTCAAAGGCACAAGAAACTGCCCCCTATTTCGAGGATTTCGCTCATGGCCGGTAAAGCAAGCTTCAACTGGATCGACCCGCTGCTGCTGGATCAGCAGCTCACTGAAGAAGAGCGCATGGTGCGTGACAGCGCTTATCAGTTCGCCCAGGACAAGCTGGCCCCTCGTGTACTTGAAGCGTTCCGCCACGAGCAGACTGACCCGGCGATCTTCCGCGAGATGGGTGAAGTCGGCCTGCTGGGGGCAACCATCCCTGAGCAGTACGGTGGCAGCGGCCTGAACTACGTGTGCTATGGCCTGATTGCGCGTGAAGTGGAGCGTATCGACTCGGGCTATCGCTCGATGATGAGTGTGCAGTCGTCGCTGGTCATGGTCCCGATCAATGAGTTCGGTACCGAAGCACAAAAGCAGAAATACCTGCCCAAGCTGGCCAGTGGTGAATGGATCGGTTGTTTCGGCCTGACTGAGCCTAACCACGGCTCTGACCCAGGCTCGATGATTACCCGCGCAAGGAAGGTAGATGGCGGCTACCGGCTGAGCGGCAGCAAGATGTGGATTACCAACAGCCCGATCGCTGATGTATTCGTGGTCTGGGCCAAGGACGATGCCGGTGATATCCGCGGCTTTGTGCTGGAGAAGGGCTGGGAAGGCCTGAGTGCGCCGGCTATCCATGGCAAGGTTGGCCTGCGCGCCTCCATCACCGGTGAAATCGTCATGGACAATGTGTTCGTGCCAGAAGAGAACATCTTCCCGGATGTGCGCGGCCTCAAAGGTCCGTTCACCTGCCTGAACTCAGCCCGTTATGGCATTTCCTGGGGGGCGCTGGGTGCCGCCGAAGCCTGTTGGCACACCGCACGTCAGTACACCCTTGATCGTCAGCAGTTCGGTCGCCCGCTGGCAGCTAATCAGCTGATCCAGAAGAAGCTGGCCGACATGCAGACCGAAATCACCCTGGCACTGCAGGGCTGCCTGCGCTTGGGGCGCATGAAGGACGAAGGGACGGCTGCGGTGGAGATCACTTCGATCATGAAGCGCAACTCCTGCGGCAAGGCGCTGGATATTGCCCGCATGGCGCGTGACATGCTGGGTGGTAATGGCATCTCCGACGAGTTCGGCGTTGCCCGTCACTTGGTCAACCTGGAGGTGGTCAACACCTACGAAGGCACGCACGACGTGCATGCATTGATCCTGGGGCGTGCGCAAACCGGTATCCAGGCCTTCTATTAATAAGGAGCCAGCCCATGGGCGCGTTATCACATCTGCGGGTGCTGGACCTTTCGCGCGTGTTGGCCGGCCCATGGTCTGGCCAGATTCTCGCTGACCTGGGCGCTGATGTGATCAAGGTCGAGCGCCCGGGCAGTGGTGACGATACCCGGGCGTGGGGGCCGCCCTTCCTCAAGGATGCGGCAGGAGAGAACACCAGTGAGGCGGCTTACTATCTGTCGGCCAACCGTAACAAGCGCTCGGTAACCATCGACTTCACCCAACCTGAAGGGCAGCGCCTGGTGCGTGAGCTGGCGGCGAAGTCCGATATCGTCATCGAGAACTTCAAGGTGGGTGGGCTGGCTGCTTATGGGTTGGACTACCAGAGCCTGAAGGCGGTCAATCCACAGCTTATCTATTGCTCCATCACGGGGTTTGGCCAGACCGGACCCTATGCCAAGCGTGCGGGTTACGATTTCATGATCCAGGGGCTGGGCGGGCTGATGAGCCTGACCGGCCGCCCGGAGGGCGAGGAAGGCGCAGGGCCGGTCAAGGTAGGTGTGGCGCTTACCGACATCCTTACCGGGCTTTATTCCACGGTGGCGATGCTCGCTGCCCTCGCCCACCGGGATCAGGCCGGGGTGGGGCAACATGTCGATATGGCACTGCTCGATGTGCAGGTGGCTTGCCTGGCGAACCAGGCAATGAATTACCTGACTACGGGTGCCCCGCCTCGCCGGCTAGGTAATGCGCATCCTAATATAGTGCCCTACCAGGATTTCCCGACGGCGGACGGTGACTTCATTCTTACCGTGGGCAACGACAGTCAGTTCCGCAAGTTCGCCGAAGTGGCCGGGCAGCCACAGTGGGCGGATGATCCGCGTTTCGCCACTAATAAGCTGCGGGTAGCCAACCGGGCGGAGCTGATTCCTTTGATCCGCCAGGCCACGGTGTTCAAGACCACGGCCGAGTGGGTAAGCCAGTTGGAAGCTGCGGGCGTGCCATGTGGGCCGATCAATGACCTGGCGCAGATGTTTCAGGACCCTCAGGTGCTGGCGCGGGGTTTGGCAGTGAGCATTCCCCATCCGCTGGCGGGTAGCGTTCCGCAGGTGGCAAGCCCGATACGGTTGTCGGAGACGCCAGTGGAGTATCGCCGGGCGCCGCCACTGTTGGGTGAGCACACTGAGCGGGTGCTGGGGGAAGTGTTGGGGCTGCAAGCGGGAGAGGTGCAGCGCTTGCGTGATGCGGGCGTGCTGTAGAGCTGTCCGGTGTTGCTGAAAAGCGGGGAGGCCGTCAGGCCTCCCCGCTTTGCTTTTCAGCGATGTTAAGGTTTCTTGAAATTAAGGGTTGACGCGCTTTCGAATCCCCTTATAATGCGCCCCACTTCCAGCGACATCGGAACGAAAAACTCCTTGAGATTCAACGAGTTAACTAGTTAAGGTGGAGTTGAAAGGGCTACGATCGAATGATCGCAAGCGGTTGAAATGGTGGTTGACAGCGGTTTTAAACGCTGTATGATTCGCCTCCCGCTACGAGAGATCGCAGCGAGCCAAGTGTTTGAAGCTAAACGAGTTTCTCGCAAAAAACTTCAAAATAAACGCTTGACAGGCTCTGAGGAAAGCGTAGAATGCGCGCCTCGGTTGAGACGAAAAGCTCTTAACCAAACGCTCTTTAACAAATCGAATCAAGCAATTCGTGTGGGTGCTTGTGAGTACGGACTGGTAGTCAAAAAGATTATCAGCATCACAAGTGACCATGCGAGAAATCACATAGTCATTTGAGATTGCTGAGCCAAGTTTAGGGTTTCTTAAAAACCCAAGCAGTATTGAACTGAAGAGTTTGATCATGGCTCAGATTGAACGCTGGCGGCAGGCCTAACACATGCAAGTCGAGCGGATGACGGGAGCTTGCTCCTTGATTCAGCGGCGGACGGGTGAGTAATGCCTAGGAATCTGCCTGGTAGTGGGGGACAACGTTTCGAAAGGAACGCTAATACCGCATACGTCCTACGGGAGAAAGCAGGGGACCTTCGGGCCTTGCGCTATCAGATGAGCCTAGGTCGGATTAGCTAGTTGGTGGGGTAATGGCTCACCAAGGCGACGATCCGTAACTGGTCTGAGAGGATGATCAGTCACACTGGAACTGAGACACGGTCCAGACTCCTACGGGAGGCAGCAGTGGGGAATATTGGACAATGGGCGAAAGCCTGATCCAGCCATGCCGCGTGTGTGAAGAAGGTCTTCGGATTGTAAAGCACTTTAAGTTGGGAGGAAGGGCAGTAAGCTAATACCTTGCTGTTTTGACGTTACCGACAGAATAAGCACCGGCTAACTCTGTGCCAGCAGCCGCGGTAATACAGAGGGTGCAAGCGTTAATCGGAATTACTGGGCGTAAAGCGCGCGTAGGTGGTTTGTTAAGTTGGATGTGAAAGCCCCGGGCTCAACCTGGGAACTGCATCCAAAACTGGCAAGCTAGAGTACGGTAGAGGGTGGTGGAATTTCCTGTGTAGCGGTGAAATGCGTAGATATAGGAAGGAACACCAGTGGCGAAGGCGACCACCTGGACTGATACTGACACTGAGGTGCGAAAGCGTGGGGAGCAAACAGGATTAGATACCCTGGTAGTCCACGCCGTAAACGATGTCAACTAGCCGTTGGAATCCTTGAGATTTTAGTGGCGCAGCTAACGCATTAAGTTGACCGCCTGGGGAGTACGGCCGCAAGGTTAAAACTCAAATGAATTGACGGGGGCCCGCACAAGCGGTGGAGCATGTGGTTTAATTCGAAGCAACGCGAAGAACCTTACCAGGCCTTGACATGCAGAGAACTTTCCAGAGATGGATTGGTGCCTTCGGGAACTCTGACACAGGTGCTGCATGGCTGTCGTCAGCTCGTGTCGTGAGATGTTGGGTTAAGTCCCGTAACGAGCGCAACCCTTGTCCTTAGTTACCAGCACGTTATGGTGGGCACTCTAAGGAGACTGCCGGTGACAAACCGGAGGAAGGTGGGGATGACGTCAAGTCATCATGGCCCTTACGGCCTGGGCTACACACGTGCTACAATGGTCGGTACAGAGGGTTGCCAAGCCGCGAGGTGGAGCTAATCTCACAAAACCGATCGTAGTCCGGATCGCAGTCTGCAACTCGACTGCGTGAAGTCGGAATCGCTAGTAATCGCGAATCAGAATGTCGCGGTGAATACGTTCCCGGGCCTTGTACACACCGCCCGTCACACCATGGGAGTGGGTTGCACCAGAAGTAGCTAGTCTAACCTTCGGGAGGACGGTTACCACGGTGTGATTCATGACTGGGGTGAAGTCGTAACAAGGTAGCCGTAGGGGAACCTGCGGCTGGATCACCTCCTTAATCGACGACATCAGCCTGCTGATGAGCTCCCACACGAATTGCTTGATTCATTTGCTGATGAGAATTCAGAAATGAGCATTCCCTGCGAATGTTGATTTCTGACTTTTGTCAGGCCGTTCTTTAAAAATTCGGATATGTGATAGATATAGACTGATGACCAGTTTCACTGCTGGAAATCAGGCTAAGGTAAAATTTGTGAGTTCTGCTCAGTAATGAGCGAAATGCGAATTTTCGGCGAATGTCGTCTTCACAGTATAACCAGATTGCTTGGGGTTATATGGTCAAGTGAAGAAGCGCATACGGTGGATGCCTTGGCAGTCAGAGGCGATGAAAGACGTGGTAGCCTGCGATAAGCTTTGGGGAGTCGGCAAACAGACTGTGATCCAGAGATCTCTGAATGGGGGAACCCACTCAGCATAAGCTGAGTATCTTGTACTGAATACATAGGTGCAAGAGGCGAACCAGGGGAACTGAAACATCTAAGTACCCTGAGGAAAAGAAATCAACCGAGATTCCCTTAGTAGTGGCGAGCGAACGGGGACCAGCCCTTAAGTTGATTTGAGATTAGTGGAACGCTCTGGAAAGTGCGGCCATAGTGGGTGATAGCCCCGTACACGAAAATCTCTTGTCAATGAAATCGAGTAGGACGGAGCACGAGAAACTTTGTCTGAATATGGGGGGACCATCCTCCAAGGCTAAATACTACTGACTGACCGATAGTGAACCAGTACCGTGAGGGAAAGGCGAAAAGAACCCCGGAGAGGGGAGTGAAATAGAACCTGAAACCGTATGCGTACAAGCAGTGGGAGCCTACTTGTTAGGTGACTGCGTACCTTTTGTATAATGGGTCAGCGACTTATATTCAGTGGCGAGCTTAACCGAATAGGGGAGGCGTAGCGAAAGCGAGTCTTAATAGGGCGTTTAGTCGCTGGGTATAGACCCGAAACCGGGCGATCTATCCATGGGCAGGTTGAAGGTTAGGTAACACTGACTGGAGGACCGAACCGACTACCGTTGAAAAGTTAGCGGATGACCTGTGGATCGGAGTGAAAGGCTAATCAAGCTCGGAGATAGCTGGTTCTCCTCGAAAGCTATTTAGGTAGCGCCTCATGTATCACTGTAGGGGGTAGAGCACTGTTTCGGCTAGGGGGTCATCCCGACTTACCAAACCGATGCAAACTCCGAATACCTACAAGTGCCGAGCATGGGAGACACACGGCGGGTGCTAACGTCCGTCGTGAAAAGGGAAACAACCCAGACCGTCAGCTAAGGTCCCAAAGTCATGGTTAAGTGGGAAACGATGTGGGAAGGCTTAGACAGCTAGGAGGTTGGCTTAGAAGCAGCCACCCTTTAAAGAAAGCGTAATAGCTCACTAGTCGAGTCGGCCTGCGCGGAAGATGTAACGGGGCTCAAACCATGCACCGAAGCTACGGGTATCATCTTATGATGATGCGGTAGAGGAGCGTTCTGTAAGCCTGTGAAGGTGAGTTGAGAAGCTTGCTGGAGGTATCAGAAGTGCGAATGCTGACATGAGTAACGACAATGCGAGTGAAAAACTCGCACGCCGAAAGACCAAGGTTTCCTGCGCAACGTTAATCGACGCAGGGTTAGTCGGTCCCTAAGGCGAGGCTGAAAAGCGTAGTCGATGGAAAACAGGTTAATATTCCTGTACTTCCAGTTATTGCGATGGAGGGACGGAGAAGGTTAGGCCAGCCTGGCGTTGGTTGTCCAGGTTTAAGGTGGTAGGCTGAAATCTTAGGCAAATCCGGGATTTCAAGGCCGAGAGCTGATGACGAGTTGCCTTTAGGCGACGAAGTGGTTGATACCATGCTTCCAAGAAAAGCTCCTAAGCTTCAGATAACTGGGAACCGTACCCCAAACCGACACAGGTGGTTAGGTAGAGAATACCAAGGCGCTTGAGAGAACTCGGGTGAAGGAACTAGGCAAAATGGCACCGTAACTTCGGGAGAAGGTGCGCCGGCGAGGGTGAAGGACTTGCTCCGTAAGCCCATGCCGGTCGAAGATACCAGGCCGCTGCGACTGTTTATTAAAAACACAGCACTCTGCAAACACGAAAGTGGACGTATAGGGTGTGACGCCTGCCCGGTGCCGGAAGGTTAATTGATGGGGTTAGCGCAAGCGAAGCTCTTGATCGAAGCCCCGGTAAACGGCGGCCGTAACTATAACGGTCCTAAGGTAGCGAAATTCCTTGTCGGGTAAGTTCCGACCTGCACGAATGGCGTAACGATGGCGGCGCTGTCTCCACCCGAGACTCAGTGAAATTGAAATCGCTGTGAAGATGCAGTGTATCCGCGGCTAGACGGAAAGACCCCGTGAACCTTTACTATAGCTTTGCACTGGACTTTGAATTTGCTTGTGTAGGATAGGTGGGAGGCTTTGAAGTGGGGACGCCAGTTCTCATGGAGCCATCCTTGAAATACCACCCTGGCAACTTTGAGGTTCTAACTCAGGTCCGTTATCCGGATCGAGGACAGTGTATGGTGGGTAGTTTGACTGGGGCGGTCTCCTCCCAAAGAGTAACGGAGGAGTACGAAGGTGCGCTCAGACCGGTCGGAAATCGGTCGTAGAGTATAAAGGCAAAAGCGCGCTTGACTGCGAGACAAACACGTCGAGCAGGTACGAAAGTAGGTCTTAGTGATCCGGTGGTTCTGTATGGAAGGGCCATCGCTCAACGGATAAAAGGTACTCCGGGGATAACAGGCTGATACCGCCCAAGAGTTCATATCGACGGCGGTGTTTGGCACCTCGATGTCGGCTCATCACATCCTGGGGCTGAAGCCGGTCCCAAGGGTATGGCTGTTCGCCATTTAAAGTGGTACGCGAGCTGGGTTTAGAACGTCGTGAGACAGTTCGGTCCCTATCTGCCGTGGACGTTTGAGATTTGAGAGGGGCTGCTCCTAGTACGAGAGGACCGGAGTGGACGAACCTCTGGTGTTCCGGTTGTCACGCCAGTGGCATTGCCGGGTAGCTATGTTCGGAAGAGATAACCGCTGAAAGCATCTAAGCGGGAAACTTGCCTCAAGATGAGATCTCACTGGGATCTTGAATCCCCTAAAGGGCCGTCGAAGACTACGACGTTGATAGGTTGGGTGTGTAAGCGCTGTGAGGCGTTGAGCTAACCAATACTAATTGCCCGTGAGGCTTGACCATATAACACCCAAGCAATTTGCGCGTCAGAGCCAAATTGTGGTGGTGAAGACGAAAGAACCGAAAGTTCGCAACCACAAATTCACATATCCGAATTCGCTAGAGCATCCATCTGGATCTTCTGGCAACAGAATTTCTTGACGACCATAGAGCATTGGAACCACCTGATCCCATCCCGAACTCAGCAGTGAAACGATGCATCGCCGATGGTAGTGTGGGGTTTCCCCATGTGAGAGTAGGTCATCGTCAAGATTCATTTCGCAAAACCCCTATCTGCACATGCAGGTAGGGGTTTTGTCTTTAAGTAGAAGCTATCGCTTCTCCTGGTAGGCTGAAAGCCAACCGGTGGTGGTAAAAAGGTGGTTGACAGCGTTTTTGAATGCTGTATTATTCACCTCCCGCGACGAGAGATCGAAGCGAGTTAAGTGTCTGAAGTTAAACGAGTTTCTCGAAAAAACTTCAAAATAAACGCTTGACAGGCTCTGAGGAAAGCGTAGAATGCGCGCCTCGGTTGAGACGAAAAGCTCTTAACCAAACGCTCTTTAACAAATCGAATCAAGCAATTCGTGTGGGTGCTTGTGAGTACGGACTGGTAGTCAAAAAGATTATCAGCATCACAAGTGGCCATGCGAGAAATCACATAGTCATTTGAGATTGCTGAGCCAAGTTTAGGGTTTCTTAAAAACCCAAGCAGTATTGAACTGAAGAGTTTGATCATGGCTCAGATTGAACGCTGGCGGCAGGCCTAACACATGCAAGTCGAGCGGATGACGGGAGCTTGCTCCTTGATTCAGCGGCGGACGGGTGAGTAATGCCTAGGAATCTGCCTGGTAGTGGGGGACAACGTTTCGAAAGGAACGCTAATACCGCATACGTCCTACGGGAGAAAGCAGGGGACCTTCGGGCCTTGCGCTATCAGATGAGCCTAGGTCGGATTAGCTAGTTGGTGGGGTAATGGCTCACCAAGGCGACGATCCGTAACTGGTCTGAGAGGATGATCAGTCACACTGGAACTGAGACACGGTCCAGACTCCTACGGGAGGCAGCAGTGGGGAATATTGGACAATGGGCGAAAGCCTGATCCAGCCATGCCGCGTGTGTGAAGAAGGTCTTCGGATTGTAAAGCACTTTAAGTTGGGAGGAAGGGCAGTAAGCTAATACCTTGCTGTTTTGACGTTACCGACAGAATAAGCACCGGCTAACTCTGTGCCAGCAGCCGCGGTAATACAGAGGGTGCAAGCGTTAATCGGAATTACTGGGCGTAAAGCGCGCGTAGGTGGTTTGTTAAGTTGGATGTGAAAGCCCCGGGCTCAACCTGGGAACTGCATCCAAAACTGGCAAGCTAGAGTACGGTAGAGGGTGGTGGAATTTCCTGTGTAGCGGTGAAATGCGTAGATATAGGAAGGAACACCAGTGGCGAAGGCGACCACCTGGACTGATACTGACACTGAGGTGCGAAAGCGTGGGGAGCAAACAGGATTAGATACCCTGGTAGTCCACGCCGTAAACGATGTCAACTAGCCGTTGGAATCCTTGAGATTTTAGTGGCGCAGCTAACGCATTAAGTTGACCGCCTGGGGAGTACGGCCGCAAGGTTAAAACTCAAATGAATTGACGGGGGCCCGCACAAGCGGTGGAGCATGTGGTTTAATTCGAAGCAACGCGAAGAACCTTACCAGGCCTTGACATGCAGAGAACTTTCCAGAGATGGATTGGTGCCTTCGGGAACTCTGACACAGGTGCTGCATGGCTGTCGTCAGCTCGTGTCGTGAGATGTTGGGTTAAGTCCCGTAACGAGCGCAACCCTTGTCCTTAGTTACCAGCACGTTATGGTGGGCACTCTAAGGAGACTGCCGGTGACAAACCGGAGGAAGGTGGGGATGACGTCAAGTCATCATGGCCCTTACGGCCTGGGCTACACACGTGCTACAATGGTCGGTACAGAGGGTTGCCAAGCCGCGAGGTGGAGCTAATCTCACAAAACCGATCGTAGTCCGGATCGCAGTCTGCAACTCGACTGCGTGAAGTCGGAATCGCTAGTAATCGCGAATCAGAATGTCGCGGTGAATACGTTCCCGGGCCTTGTACACACCGCCCGTCACACCATGGGAGTGGGTTGCACCAGAAGTAGCTAGTCTAACCTTCGGGAGGACGGTTACCACGGTGTGATTCATGACTGGGGTGAAGTCGTAACAAGGTAGCCGTAGGGGAACCTGCGGCTGGATCACCTCCTTAATCGACGACATCAGCCTGCTGATGAGCTCCCACACGAATTGCTTGATTCATTGTAAAAGACGATGCTGTAACGCAACCCTGTTATAGGTCTGTAGCTCAGTTGGTTAGAGCGCACCCCTGATAAGGGTGAGGTCGGCAGTTCAAATCTGCCCAGACCTACCATTACATGGTAAAGCCGTAGAATACGGGGCCATAGCTCAGCTGGGAGAGCGCCTGCCTTGCACGCAGGAGGTCAGCGGTTCGATCCCGCTTGGCTCCACCACTTACGCAGTAACAGTAGCTTGTCAGAACTTAGAAATGAGCATTCAGTTTGAATGTTGATTTCTGACTTTTGTCAGATCGTTCTTTAAAAATTCGGATATGTGATAGATATAGACTGATGACCAGTTTCACTGCTGGAAATCAGGCTAAGGTAAAATTTGTGAGTTCTGCTCAGTAATGAGCGAAATGCGAATTTTCGGCGAATGTCGTCTTCACAGTATAACCAGATTGCTTGGGGTTATATGGTCAAGTGAAGAAGCGCATACGGTGGATGCCTTGGCAGTCAGAGGCGATGAAAGACGTGGTAGCCTGCGATAAGCTTTGGGGAGTCGGCAAACAGACTGTGATCCAGAGATCTCTGAATGGGGGAACCCACTCAGCATAAGCTGAGTATCTTGTACTGAATACATAGGTGCAAGAGGCGAACCAGGGGAACTGAAACATCTAAGTACCCTGAGGAAAAGAAATCAACCGAGATTCCCTTAGTAGTGGCGAGCGAACGGGGACCAGCCCTTAAGTTGATTTGAGATTAGTGGAACGCTCTGGAAAGTGCGGCCATAGTGGGTGATAGCCCCGTACACGAAAATCTCTTGTCAATGAAATCGAGTAGGACGGAGCACGAGAAACTTTGTCTGAATATGGGGGGACCATCCTCCAAGGCTAAATACTACTGACTGACCGATAGTGAACCAGTACCGTGAGGGAAAGGCGAAAAGAACCCCGGAGAGGGGAGTGAAATAGAACCTGAAACCGTATGCGTACAAGCAGTGGGAGCCTACTTGTTAGGTGACTGCGTACCTTTTGTATAATGGGTCAGCGACTTATATTCAGTGGCGAGCTTAACCGAATAGGGGAGGCGTAGCGAAAGCGAGTCTTAATAGGGCGTTTAGTCGCTGGGTATAGACCCGAAACCGGGCGATCTATCCATGGGCAGGTTGAAGGTTAGGTAACACTGACTGGAGGACCGAACCGACTACCGTTGAAAAGTTAGCGGATGACCTGTGGATCGGAGTGAAAGGCTAATCAAGCTCGGAGATAGCTGGTTCTCCTCGAAAGCTATTTAGGTAGCGCCTCATGTATCACTGTAGGGGGTAGAGCACTGTTTCGGCTAGGGGGTCATCCCGACTTACCAAACCGATGCAAACTCCGAATACCTACAAGTGCCGAGCATGGGAGACACACGGCGGGTGCTAACGTCCGTCGTGAAAAGGGAAACAACCCAGACCGTCAGCTAAGGTCCCAAAGTCATGGTTAAGTGGGAAACGATGTGGGAAGGCTTAGACAGCTAGGAGGTTGGCTTAGAAGCAGCCACCCTTTAAAGAAAGCGTAATAGCTCACTAGTCGAGTCGGCCTGCGCGGAAGATGTAACGGGGCTCAAACCATGCACCGAAGCTACGGGTATCATCTTATGATGATGCGGTAGAGGAGCGTTCTGTAAGCCTGTGAAGGTGAGTTGAGAAGCTTGCTGGAGGTATCAGAAGTGCGAATGCTGACATGAGTAACGACAATGCGAGTGAAAAACTCGCACGCCGAAAGACCAAGGTTTCCTGCGCAACGTTAATCGACGCAGGGTTAGTCGGTCCCTAAGGCGAGGCTGAAAAGCGTAGTCGATGGAAAACAGGTTAATATTCCTGTACTTCCAGTTATTGCGATGGAGGGACGGAGAAGGTTAGGCCAGCCTGGCGTTGGTTGTCCAGGTTTAAGGTGGTAGGCTGAAATCTTAGGCAAATCCGGGATTTCAAGGCCGAGAGCTGATGACGAGTTGCCTTTAGGCGACGAAGTGGTTGATACCATGCTTCCAAGAAAAGCTCCTAAGCTTCAGATAACTGGGAACCGTACCCCAAACCGACACAGGTGGTTAGGTAGAGAATACCAAGGCGCTTGAGAGAACTCGGGTGAAGGAACTAGGCAAAATGGCACCGTAACTTCGGGAGAAGGTGCGCCGGCGAGGGTGAAGGACTTGCTCCGTAAGCCCATGCCGGTCGAAGATACCAGGCCGCTGCGACTGTTTATTAAAAACACAGCACTCTGCAAACACGAAAGTGGACGTATAGGGTGTGACGCCTGCCCGGTGCCGGAAGGTTAATTGATGGGGTTAGCGCAAGCGAAGCTCTTGATCGAAGCCCCGGTAAACGGCGGCCGTAACTATAACGGTCCTAAGGTAGCGAAATTCCTTGTCGGGTAAGTTCCGACCTGCACGAATGGCGTAACGATGGCGGCGCTGTCTCCACCCGAGACTCAGTGAAATTGAAATCGCTGTGAAGATGCAGTGTATCCGCGGCTAGACGGAAAGACCCCGTGAACCTTTACTATAGCTTTGCACTGGACTTTGAATTTGCTTGTGTAGGATAGGTGGGAGGCTTTGAAGTGGGGACGCCAGTTCTCATGGAGCCATCCTTGAAATACCACCCTGGCAACTTTGAGGTTCTAACTCAGGTCCGTTATCCGGATCGAGGACAGTGTATGGTGGGTAGTTTGACTGGGGCGGTCTCCTCCCAAAGAGTAACGGAGGAGTACGAAGGTGCGCTCAGACCGGTCGGAAATCGGTCGTAGAGTATAAAGGCAAAAGCGCGCTTGACTGCGAGACAAACACGTCGAGCAGGTACGAAAGTAGGTCTTAGTGATCCGGTGGTTCTGTATGGAAGGGCCATCGCTCAACGGATAAAAGGTACTCCGGGGATAACAGGCTGATACCGCCCAAGAGTTCATATCGACGGCGGTGTTTGGCACCTCGATGTCGGCTCATCACATCCTGGGGCTGAAGCCGGTCCCAAGGGTATGGCTGTTCGCCATTTAAAGTGGTACGCGAGCTGGGTTTAGAACGTCGTGAGACAGTTCGGTCCCTATCTGCCGTGGACGTTTGAGATTTGAGAGGGGCTGCTCCTAGTACGAGAGGACCGGAGTGGACGAACCTCTGGTGTTCCGGTTGTCACGCCAGTGGCATTGCCGGGTAGCTATGTTCGGAAGAGATAACCGCTGAAAGCATCTAAGCGGGAAACTTGCCTCAAGATGAGATCTCACTGGGATCTTGAATCCCCTAAAGGGCCGTCGAAGACTACGACGTTGATAGGTTGGGTGTGTAAGCGCTGTGAGGCGTTGAGCTAACCAATACTAATTGCCCGTGAGGCTTGACCATATAACACCCAAGCAATTTGCGCGTCAGAGCCAAATTGTGGTGGTGAAGATGATACGAACCGAAAGTTCGCAACCACAAATTCACATATCCGAATTCGCTAGAGCATCCATCTGGATCTTCTGGCAACAGAATTTCTTGACGACCATAGAGCATTGGAACCACCTGATCCCATCCCGAACTCAGCAGTGAAACGATGCATCGCCGATGGTAGTGTGGGGTTTCCCCATGTGAGAGTAGGTCATCGTCAAGATTCAAACCCAAAGCCCCTGTCTGCGCTGCAGACAGGGGCTTTGTCTTTTCCGGGTACCAATAACCGTTAGAACTGATAGCTGACCGTGGCGCTGACGTTGCGCTCTTCACCCATGTAGCAGTAGTTCAGGCTGGCACAGGAAGTGATATAGCTTTCGTTGGTAAGGTTGTTGGCGTTAAGGCGCACATCTACACCCTTGAGCCCCACCTTGCCCAGGTCATAGCCGATCGAGGCGTCGAACAAGGTGTAGGAAGGCACCTTCATGCTGTTTTCCGCATCCACCCAGCTGTACCCCACATACCGCACGCCACCGCCCAACCGCAGGCCATCCAGGGGCCCCTGGTGGATGTTGTAGTCAGCCCACAGCGAGAACATCTGCTTCGGCGCCTGGGTTGGCGAATTGCCTTTGTTGTCCAGGTTACCCGACACCAGGCTCGGCATCGCCTTGGCGTACTCGATGTCGGTAAAGGTATAGCCACCCAACAGCTTCAAGCTGTCGGTCAGTTGCACATGCGCCTCCAGCTCCAGCCCCTGGGAACGTACTTTACCTACAGGGCGATAGAAGTCTTCGTCAGGCTGCTTGGATGCCAGGTTCTCTTGCTCGATACGGAATACCGATGCGGTAAACAAGTTGTCGCTGCCAGGTGGCTGGTACTTGATGCCAGCCTCCCATTGCGTGCCCTCCGTCGGTGCCAGCGGACGGCCCTCCTGGTCGGACACGGTGTTGGGGTTGAACGACTCCGAGTAGCTGACATAGGGTGCAATGCCGTTTTCGAATAGGTAGAGCACCCCGGCCCGGGCAGTCATTTTGGAGCGCTGGTCGTTGACCTTGGTATCGCTGTCGCGATTCTCTTCAGACACCTTCACCCAGTCCTGGCGCAGCCCCAAAGAAAAGCGCCACTGGTCCAGCTCTACCAAGTCCTGCAGGTACACGCCAGTTTGCTGCAAACGCCGCAAGTAGCGGTTCTCGCCCAGTACCTGAAGGTTGCCATTGCCATACTGCGGGTTCCCGGCATCCAACGGGTCGACCGTGCCATAACGCCAAGTGACGTCAGCCTTGCGCCGCTGGTAGTCGGTGCCCAGCAGCAGGGTGTGTTTGGCAGCACCCGTGAAGAATTCCGCCTGCAGCATGTTGTCGATGATGTACGAATGCAGGCGCTCGTCGCCGCCGGTATAGGCACGGTTGAGAATGTTGCTGTCGGCGTCCGCCCAACCGGCCGAATACACCTGGTCCATGGATACGTCGGAATCCTGGTAGCGGAAGTTCTGCCGTGCGGTGAACACATCGTTGAAACGGTGCTCGAACTGGTAGCTGAAGGACTGCTGTGTGCGCTCGTAGTTGTCGATGCCCGGCTCACCCTCGAAGAAGTGATCCGACAGGCGCAAGCCGTTGCGCTTGTGCAGCATGCCGTCTGCAGGGTTGCCGCCGTGGTAACCGCCGTTAGGGTCATGCTGCAGATACGCTTGCAGCGTGAGCGACGTGTCTTCGGTGAAGTCGATGCTGATCGCCGGTGCAATGGCGTAGCGTTCTTCCTTGCTGTGGTCGAACTGTGTGTCGGAAGCATCCGCCAGGCCGGTCAGTCGATAAGCGATACGCTTGTCATCGTCCACAGGGCCGCTGAAATCAAAACCCGTCCCCCGCTGGCCCTGGGTACCAACCGTGGCCTGAACCTGATGGTAGGGGGTAAACAGCGGCTTCTTGGTGGTCAGGGCTACCAGGCCACCCGGTGAGCTTCGCCCGTACAGTACCGAAGATGGCCCCTTGAGAATGTCGATGCGCTCAAGGAAGTACGGGTCCACCTGCATGGTGCTGTAGGTGCCGTTGTCGCCCATGGACTTGAGCCCGTCGACATAGATGTTATCCACAGAGCCATCGTTGAAGCCGCGCATGGCCACATAGTCGTAACGGTGGGTCGCACCGTAAGGGTTAGTCAGTACCCCTGGTGTGTAGCGCATGGCCTGGGCAACGGTCTGCGAGCCCTGATCGTCCATCTGCTGGCGGGTAACCACCGACACCGATTGGGAGGTCTCGACCAACGGCATGCTGGTCTTGGTCGCCACCTGGCTGTGGGTGGCGTTGTAGCCCTCCATGCTGCCCAGTGCATTGCCGAGGGTGAAGCTACGGATATCAGTGTCGGGCAATGACAGTGCGGCGTCCTGGCGCTGTGCCTGCAGCACATAGCTACGTCCGTCCTGGCTGACGGCCTCCAGACCGCTGCCATTGAGCAGTTGGCGCAGCGCCTGATCGTTAGCGTACTGCCCCTGTAGGCCGTTGGACTGCAGGCCATCGGTAAGCTGAGGCGTACCCGACAGGGTAATGCCAGCCTGGCGAGCGAACTGATTGAGCACCTCGGCAAGCTGGCCGGCCGGGATTGCGTAGTGATGACTCACCTGGGCCGTTTCAGCTGCTACGGAAAGCTGCGAAGCGGTTGCCAGGCCCAAGGCGGTCCCAAACAGGGCAGCCCGGATGGCTTGGCGTAAGCGTACCGATTGCAGGGCAGGTCGAAGATCGTTTGGTTGGAACGTGTGCATTAACACCGGGTTGATAGACATGAAGGGTCCGTTGAAGGGTTGAGGGCAGAAGGGGTCGCTTACTGTCCTAGCCGGACCGGGATTCAAAACCCGCCAGAAATCGATAAGGCCTTATCAGGCCAGGCGCTCTACGCGTATCCACCAGCGTGTACGTTGACGAAGCTTTACGGGCAGCGTCTGCGGCAGCAACTGCAGCAGTTGCTCCGGGTCTTCGAGACGGAACACCCCCGACAAGCGCAGATCTGCAACCTCGTCGCTGCAGCCCAGATAACCATGACGATAACGGCTGACCTGCGCGAGGAAGTCGGCCAAGCGCATGTCCTGGGTCACGATCAGCCCTTCGGCCCATGCCATCGCATCCATGTCCATGTGTGCGAGCCGGTGCGCGCCTTGAGCATCCAGGCGCCAGTTCTGGCCGCTTTCGATCCACAGCAGCTGGCCATTCCCAGGTCGATGAATCGCGACTTTGCCGTGGCTGACGCTGACGCGCGTACAGTCGCTGTCCTGGTAGGCCACAAAGCGCCCTTCGAAGCCTTCCAGCAGCGCGTCACGTGTTTGTACCAGCAAGGAATACCGAGGGCCGCAGGTGATCATCAGCTCCCCGTGCTTCAGGCGGACCAGACGCTGTTGGTCACTGAAGGCCAGGTCCACTGCACTGTGGGTATTGAGTTGCATCAGTGAGCCATCGGGCAGCGTGAACGCGCGTCGCTCGCCCGTGCCGGTGGCATAGTCCGAGGCCCATGCACTGACGGCATCGATGTCCTTGGCCAGCCATGTTGCCGACCCCGCCATGACAACGCCGCCAAGCAGCTTCAGCGCCTGCCGCCGATGCAGGCGTTGCTGGCTGGTTTCCAGGGTTTGCAACGCCAGCCCGGCACCGGGTATGGCACGCAAGTCGAGGTCTTGATGCAGGTGTGTCAGCCGTTGCCAGGCTTGCTCGTGTTCGAGCCGAGCATTGCGCCATTGTGCGCACTCTGATTGTAGAGCCGGGTCATGCCCGCTTTCACGAAGCCGCAGCATCCACTGGATGGCCTGCTTGACCACTTTTGCATCTGGGCGTGCGGCGGTCATCGTTTCAACACTCGTCTTCGTAGCGCAGCACGTAGCAGTGGTAGAGCGCATCGGCAATGTTGCGTTCTACCGTGCGTACGGAGATTCCCATCTGTTCGGCGATGGCCTGGTGCTTCAGCCCCTCGCATTGGGCCAGCAGGAAGGCGCGTCGTACCTTGGGTTTGAGGCCGTCGAGCATGCGTGCGATGCGCTCGAGCAACTCCAGCAACAGCTCGCGGGTTTCTGCAGAGGGGGCCTGGGCTTCCGGTACATGAGCCAGCGCCTCCAGGTAGGCCCTGTGCAGCTCCTCGCGGCGCCAGTGATCGATTACCAGCCCACGCGCTACCGTGCGCAAGAAGGCTCTGGGAGCATTCAGCTGCAACTGCTCACGGCGCTGCAGCAGGCGTACGAAGGTGTCCTGGGCCAGGTCTGCGGCATCGGCGGCGTTGCCGAGCTTGCCGCGCAACCAGGTGTGCAACCAGCTGTGGTGGTCACTGTAGAGCGTTTGCACGCAGTCGTTGCTGGGCATGGAGGAGGGCGCCGGCATCAATGGACATGAATGATAATTAGTCTCATTGTTGGCGGGGCAGAATCAATTTGCAACCCATCAGCTCGCGTCGCCCCTAAAGCCGGCGACGGATTAACGCCCTAACTGCGTATCCAGGTAATTACGGATTACCCGTGCGCCATTATTGAGGTGCTGTTCCAGCACTGCTACCGCCTCATCCACCAGCTTGTCACTGGCCGCATCCACCAGTGCGTTGTGATCATCCTGGGTGAGCTTGCCCAAGCCCATGGACGAAAGATGAAAACGCAGGAAGCGTTCTTCTTCGTTCAGTTCGTTCTCGATCAGGCGCAGCAGTTTTTTATTTGGTGCCTTGCTGTACAGCGACATGTGGAACAGGCGGTTCAGGCGGCCGATTTCGGCATGGCGGGTTTCGTTTTCCAGCAGCTGGATATACCCACGGGCGCTGGCGATGTCGCTGGCATCCAGCAGCGGGATGGACTGGCGCAGCGCCTCGCTCTCAAGCAGTACACGAAGGGCATAGGTGTCCACCGCATCCTCGCCGATCAACGGCGCAACCACCGCACCTTTGTGCATTTCCACTTTCAGCAGCGATTGTGCTTCCAGCTGGCGCAGGGCCTCGCGCACGGGCATGCGGCTGACGCCGAACAAGGTGGCGAGTTCTTGCTGGCGCACGGCAGTACCTGGCGGCAAGCGGCCATCGAGAATGGCGCTACGCAGGCGTTCTTCGATCACGCCACGGGCCTGGTGCGGCAACAGCTGCTCGCTGGCCAGCACATTGCTCAATTTGATTTTCTCGGCCACGCGACGTCTGCCTCAACGATGACTAAAGTTGGATCCAATGACACTAGTTACAGCCCATGGGAATTGTCAAACCTGCACCTGTAATGGAACGGGCGCCCCAAAAGCGCGGCTATGGTGGATGAAGTCGCCTGCCAAAGGAAGCGGCCTATAGAAGGTTATAAACAGAAAGTGTAGGCGGGCTGACAAGCGGGTGCATGATTGCAGCGTGCCATTGTCTTTTGCTGTGGCAAGCCCCACCATCGCTGCTTTCGACTGATCTGAACAGGGCTTCGCAGT
This sequence comes from Pseudomonas kurunegalensis, assembly GCF_030291635.1. Classification (NCBI taxonomy): domain Bacteria; kingdom Pseudomonadati; phylum Pseudomonadota; class Gammaproteobacteria; order Pseudomonadales; family Pseudomonadaceae; genus Pseudomonas; species Pseudomonas kurunegalensis. Next base: position 134,576 of record NZ_CP127871.1, read on the forward strand.
GGCGATATCCTGGGTGCTCAAAACCGTTGTGCGACGTGTCGGCTTTGCCGCGCTGCTGGGCAGTCTGCTGCTGGGCGGCTTGCACGCGGATTGGGATTTTTCCCAGATCAGCCGCAAGTCGCAGGCCCTGTATGGCCCTTTGGGGGCCGGGAAGGGGCGTATCGATGCCTGGCAGAACCTGATGGCTACCCAGAAGCAGGGTAGCGAGCTTGAGCGGTTGCAAGTGGTCAACCGCTTCTTCAACCAGCAATTGCGCTATGTCGAAGACATCGATCTCTGGCATGAGGTCGATTACTGGGCCACACCGGTGCAGGCCTTGATCAAGGGCGCCGGGGACTGCGAAGACTACGCCATCGCCAAATACTTCAGCCTGCGGCGCATGGGCATCCCCAGCGAAAAACTGCGCATCACCTACGTAAAGGCGTTGCGGCAGAACCGGGCGCATATGGTACTGACCTATTATTCAAGCCCACAGGCCCAGCCTTTGGTGCTCGATAGCCTGATGGATGCCATCAAGCCGGCCAGCCAGCGTACCGACCTGTTGCCGGTATACGCCTTCAATGGTGAGGGGTTGTGGCTGACGGGGGCCGCGGGCAACAAGAAGGTCGGCGATACCAAGCGGCTGTCACGCTGGCAGGATTTGCTGAAAAAAATGCAGGCCGAAGGGTTCCCGGCCGAGCCTGTTTACTGAAGGAGCACAGATGTCACTGTTCAAACAATTGCTGTTGGCCATTTGCCTGTTCCTGGTGGTCGCCTTCAGTGGCAGTTTCATGGTCAGCCTTGAAAGCTCGCGCAGCCAGTACGTCAACCAGCTGCGCTCGCATGCCCAGGATGCCGCGACCGCACTGGCGCTGTCACTGACGCCTAATATCGACGACCCGGCGATGGTCGAGCTGATGGTCAGTTCGATCTTCGACAGTGGTTACTACTCCAGCATCAAGGTCGTCGACCTGGGTTCCAATGCCGTGCTGGTGGAGCGCCACGCCGAGCCGGACCCTGGCGGTGTACCCCGCTGGTTCGTGCACCTTATCGGCCTGGAGGCTGCCGGCGGGGACGCCATCGTCAGCCGTGGCTGGCAGCAGGCCGCGCGCGTTGAAGTGATCAGCCACCCGATGTTCGCCATTGCCAAGCTCTGGCAAAGCGCCCTGGGCAGCCTGGGCTGGCTGCTGCTGTGCGGTGCCGCCAGTGCCGTGCTTGGCGCCTTGCTGCTGCGCCGCCAGTTGCGGCCGCTGGACTACATGGTCGAGCAATCCCACGCCATTGCCCGTCGCGAATTCCTCAGCCTGCCCGAGTTGCCGCGTACGCCGGAGTTGCGCCGCGTGGTGCAGGCAATGAACCAGATGGTCGAGAAGCTCAAGGCCTTGTTCACCGAGCAGGCCGAGCGCAGCGAGCGGCTGCGTGCCGAGTCGTACCAGGACAGTTTGACTGGCTTGTCCAACCGCCGCTATTTCGAGATGCAGCTGAACACCCGGGTGAGCAACCTGGAAGAAGCGCGCGCGGGCTACCTGCTGTTGCTGCGCGTTCAAGGCCTGGCGGGTTTGAATGCTCGCCTGGGTGGTCAGCGCACAGACCAGTTGCTGCAAGCGGTGGGTGAGCAGTTGCGCCGTACCTGTGCCAGTTTCCCGGAAACCAACGACCTGATTTCCCGCAGCCGTGGCGGCGAGTTTGCCGTGCTGGCGCCGGGCATGGTGCATGAGGAAGCGGTACACCTAGCCCAGGCACTGGAGGCGACGCTGCAGAGCCTGCACGAGACCGGCGCCAGTGATATCGACCCGGTTGCCTGCATCGGCCTTGCGCCGTTCAGCCCCGGTGATGCACCACAGGCGTTGCTCAAGCTTGCCGACGAAGCCCTGGCCCGTGCCGAAAACCAGCCGACGCCAGGCTGGGTGTGCCTTGAACAAGGCGTGGCTGCCGTTGCGGCGGACAGCCAGCACGACTGGCATGAGCGGCTTGACCAAGCCTTTATCAACGGGCATTTCGAACTGTTCTTCCAGCCCGTGGTGGACGCCGGCACGGCACAACGGGTGCTGCACCACAAAGTAATTTCACGCTTGAAGGATGGCCAGGGCGAGGCGTTGCCCGCGGGCCGCTTCCTGCCGTGGCTGGAACGCTTTGGCTGGATGCCACGGCTGGATGTGCTGGTGCTGGAGAAAGTGCTGGCGCACTTGCGTGGGCATGACCAGGTGCTGGCGCTGAACCTGTCGGCCGCCACGCTGGCCGACCCCAAGGCCCTGCAGCGCGTCTTCGAGCTGCTGGCCCAGAACACGGCCATGGGGCCTCGGCTGGTGTTTGAAATTGGTGAGGAGCAGTTGCCTGAGCAGGCTGCCCTGGAACACCTGACCCGGCGCCTGCACGCGCTTGGCTTTGGTCTGGCGCTACAGCGCTTCGGCGGCCGCTTCAGCATGATCGGCAACCTGGCGCATCTGGGCCTGGCGTACCTGAAAATTGATGGCAGCTATATCCGCAACATCGACCAAGAGCAGCACAAACGTCTGTTCATCGAAGCGATCCAGCGCGCGGCACACAGCATCGACCTGCCGTTGATTGCCGAGCGGGTCGAGACGGAGGGGGAGCGGCTGGTGTTGAAGGAGATGGGTGTAGGCGGGATTCAGGGGCAGTTGGTCGGCGGACCTGCGCCTTGGCGCTGACTGGCCTTGCGCGATCTGTTGTAGGAGCGGCCTTGTGTCGCGAAAGGGCCGCAGAGCGGCCCCAGGATTTCAGCAGTGATGCATAAAATGCCGGGGCTGCTGCGCAGCCCCTTCGCGACACAAGGCCGCTCCTACAGCGACCGCGAAGCCACAGGGATGGCTATCACCGCTCGCGCAGCGCTTCCGAACGCGCCTTCATGATCGGCTTGAGCAGGTAGCTCATGATGGTTTTCTTGCCGGTCATGATATCCACCGTGGCCACCATCCCCGGAATGATCAGCAGCGGTTTCTCGTCAGTCCCCAGGTGGCTGCGATCGGTGCGCAGCTTGATCAGGTAATACGTGGTCTTCTTGTCTTCATCGGTGATGGTGTCCGCACCGATCTGTTCCAGCTTGGCCTTGAGCCCACCGTAGATGGTGTAGTCATAGGCTGTGAACTTCACCGTCGCTTCCTGGCCTGGGTGCAGGAAGGCGATGTCCTTGGGCAGGATTTTCGCTTCGATGACCAGCGTGTCGTCCAGTGGCACGATCTCGATGATATCGCTGCCTGGCTGGATGACCCCGCCAATGGTGTTCACCAGCAGCTGCTTGACGATACCGCGCACCGGTGAAGTGACCATGGTGCGGTGCACCCGGTCGTCCAGTGCCTTGCTGGTGGCGGTCGCCTTGTTCAGCTCGGTGCGTGCCTCGTTCAGCTGGGTCAATGCTTCGCTGCGGAACTTGCCACGGGTTTCTTCGATCTTGCTCTGTACCTCGCGGATGGCGGCCTCGGCACGCGGGATGGCCAGTGCGGTGGAGTCAAGCTGGCCACGGTTTTCAACTTCGGCACGGCGCAGGCGCAGCACTTCTACCTGGGAAATCGCACCGGTCGCCACCAGCGGTTCGGACATGCCGATTTCCTTGCGCAGCAGCTCAAGGCTGTTGGCGTACTGGGCGCGTTTGGAGCTGTATTCACGCAGTTCCTGCTGGCGCTGGACCAGTTGCTGCTGCAGGCCGCCAATTTCGTCCTGCAGTTGCTGGCGCCGGCTCTGGTACAGCGACTCTTCACTGGCTGCCTGGCTGGGTGCGGCTTTGCGCAGTGCTTCGTCGATCTTGAGCGGGCTGTCCTGAACTTCCGCACTCAGCCGTTCGACCCGCAGGGCCATGGCCAGGCGATCTGCCTCGGTTTCACCGACGTTGGACGCGAAACGGGTTTCGTCCAGGCGCAGCAGCGGCTGGCCCACTTCGACAATCTGCCCTTCCTTGGCGAAGATCTCGGCGACGATGCCGCCTTCCAGGTTCTGGATCTTCTGCACCTTGGAAGACGGGATAGCCTTGCCTTCGCCCCGCGTAACCTCATCGATGGGCGCAACGCTGGCCCATACGATCATGAACACGAAGAACAGGATCACGCCCCAGATGGTCAGCCGTACCACCCTTGGCGCATCCTCGATCAGGGCTTTGTTCACCTCTGGCAGCGGCTGGCCGCCCAGTGAGTCGGAGCCCTTGAAATAGCGCCTCAGGCCATCCTTGAATTGCCCCATATCCAGCTTATGCAACACTGATCTGCCCCTTCTTCAGCGCATCCATGACCGCGGCTTTCGGGCCGTCGGCGACTATCTGTCCGCGATCGATCACGATCAGTCGGTCCACCAGCGACAGCAGCGAGGCGCGGTGCGTGACCAACAGCACCGTCTTGCCCTCCACCACGGCTTGCAGGCGCTGTTTGAGGCGTTCTTCGCCGGTGTTGTCCATGGCGCTGGTCGGCTCGTCCAGCAGCAGGATCTGCGGGTTCAGCAGCAGTGCACGGCCCAGGGCAACGTTCTGCCGCTGGCCACCAGACAGGTTTTGCCCGCGTTCCCCTACTTGCAGCTCGTAGCCGTCCGGGTGCAGGCGGGCGAATTCGTGCACGCCCGCCAGTTCGGCGGCCTGCAGGATCAGTTCGTCCTCGATGTAGCGGGCACCGCTGACCAGGTTGTCGCGCAGGGTGCCAGCCAGCAGCTGGATGTCCTGCGGTACATAGCCGATGTTGTGGCGCAGTTCGCTGACGTCGATCTGGCGAATGTCCACGCCATCGACCAGCAGCGAGCCACCATCGGCCTCGTACAGGCCAACGATGAGCTTGGCCAGCGAGCTCTTGCCCGAGCCGCTGCGGCCGATGATGCCTACCTTCTCGCCGGGGCGGATGGTCAGGTTGATGTTCTTCAGGGCCAGGTTCTGCTGGTTGGGATAGGTGAAATCGACCCCGCGGAACTCGACGCTACCCTGCAGTACCTTGCGGCTCAGCGGGCGCTCTTCGAAGTTGCGCTCTTGCGGCAGCTCCATCATGTGGTCGGTGGAAACCATGGTCACCTTGGCTTGCTGGTAGCGGGCAAGCAAGCCGTTGAGCGAGGCCAGTGGACCGAGCGCCCGGCCGCTAAGCATGTAGCACGCCACCAGGCCGCCCATGCTGAGGTTGCCGTCGATGATCAGGTACACGCCGACGCAGATCATCGCCACGCCAGCCAGCTGCTGGATGAGCATGGTGATGTTCATTGCCAGGCTCGACAGCACCTTCACACGCAGTTCCAGACGGCTGAGGGTGCCGAGGGTCTGTTCCCACATGTACTGGCGTTCGCTTTCGGCATTGTTGACCTTTACCGCATCCAGGCCGGCCAGGGTCTCGATCAGGCTGGACTGGCGCTCCGAGGCCAAGGCCATGGTCCGCTCCATGGTCGCCATCAGCGGCCGTTGCAGGGCATAGCCGATGCCCAGGGCCAGCGGGAAGGCGATGATCGGGATCCACACAAGATGCCCGCCAATGATGGCGATGACGATCAGGATCAGGATGGTGAAAGGCAGGTCGATCAGGCTGGTAAGCGTCAGCGAGGCGAGGAAGTCGCGCAGCCCCTGGAACTCGTGAATGTTCTGGGCAAAGCTGCCCACCCGTGCCGGCCGGTACTTCATCGACATGCCGACGATGCGTTCGAACAGCGTTGCTGAAATGATCAGGTCGGTTTTCTTGCCGGCAAGGTCCAGGCACAGGCCGCGCAGGCCTTTGAGGATCAGGTCGAAGATGTAGGCGCCGGCGATGCCGACGGCCAGCACCCAAAGTGTCGACGTAGCCTGGTTAGGTACCACGCGGTCATACACGTTCATCACGAACAACGGCGCGGCCAGGGCAATCAGGTTGATCACCAGGCTGGCGGCGATGGCATCGATATACAGCCACTTGCTGCGCAGCAGCGTGTCGCGGAACCACGACTTCGCCCGTGGGATCAGGTTGCCGTGGTTGACGTCGAACTTGTGTTGCGGCTGGGCAAAGAACACCCGGCCGCTGTAGTCGCTTTGCAGGGCTTCGCGGCTGACATGCACCTCACCGCCGTCGCTCTCGCTGAGCAGCAGGCGTGCGGTATCTTCATTTTCCCAGCCCAGCAGGACGGCGCTGCGGCCTTCCTTGAGCAGCAACATGGCCGGCATGGCGATGCTCGGGATCTGCTCCAGCTTGCGTTGCAGCAGGCGCCCTTGCAAGCCCGCCCGGGCGGCGGCGCGGGGCAGCAGCTCGGGGCTCAGGCGCTGGGCGGGCAGCGGCAGGCCCGTGGTCAGCATGACCCGGCTGGCGGGTTTCTGGTGCAGGACACACAGGCTCAGCAGACTATCCAGCAAGGGATCGTCATGCTGACTGCGTGGATCGTGGCTGAGTTGGACTCGACTGACTTCAGATTCCACGCGGCGCTCTCTTCATCCTTGTGGTGGGTGGGGTGGGTGTGCCGCCGTTCAGGTCTGTCGGCTCACCCTGACGTTCAATGGTGCTGCAAGGCAGCTGGCCAATGGTCGCCTTGAATCGATACTGAGTAAACAATTCTACGTCGTTATTGCTACTGCATAGACGCTGCCATGCGGTGACTGTTTCATTTCTGATCCTGTTGGGGATCCGTTTCATGTGCAGCATAGCCTGCCATCCAGACAACGCCGTGTGGGTGAATGATCGGCTCGCGGGCTTGTCAGTAAACAGGCGCTGATTTGTTGACGTTTTAAAGCGGGCAGATCATTAAAATTCATCGCACGAAGTGCGTTTGCACGTTGAACCGTGGTTCTGTAATCACCGATGGTTTGCCATCATTCCCATGCCAGTATTCGCGTGCGGGTTCGCTATCTGTTTGATCTGCGGTAAATCGTTTTTGGTGGCCGCGGTCAGTAGCAGGTTTTGGTTGGCAAGGGCATGAGTGCGGCCCTGATTCTGCCTGGGTTTCAAACCCTTTTCGGGGCGACTTCAGGCAAGGTTTGTGCTTGTAGACGCGCACGTGCCTGGAGCAACGGAAGTGACCAGAATGTTGACGCCAACGACCTTGACGGTAGCCGATGGACGGTGCTTCTAAAGTGTGTAATGGCATCTGCCTTTATGTGGAAAAGGCTGCTGAACTTAACGGCCAGCGCATTTTCGATGATGTACGACATTTGTCCTCGGCAAACGGTTGGCTAAGGTACAAATATCAATGTGACATTACATTGCCGATTGTTTAGGATGGCCTGTATAAGGTCAATACTTTGGCAGTATTGCGGTTTCAAAAAGTTATAGACGGAATGTTGACGCAAGAAAGCGTCAAGAGATCATCGACATAAGTTCCGCCTGAAGTGGCTTGCAGTGCCGCTCTGGCAGGGAAGTACCCATCGGGTCACACGGAGAGTCCAATGAGCAGCGTTGTAGCCATCGTCAAAAGCATTGTCGGCCAGGTTATTGCGGTATCCCCAGAGGGCATTCGCCGTGTGCTCATCGAGGGGGACCGCCTGTTGGCAGGTGAGGAAGTGCTCACTGGCCCGGGCGGTGCAGTGACTCTGGAACTGGCCGATGGCCGTCTGCTTGACCTGGGCCGTGACAGCCAGTGGAGCGCCGATACGCCTGACAGCAGCACCGACCTGAGCCAGGCGACCGCACAGGCCGCGCCGTCGGTGGAAGAGCTGCAGCAGGCGATCGCTGCGGGTGTCGACCCGACTACCGAGCTTGAAGCTACCGCAGCCGGTCCATCGGCCGCAGGCGGTGGTGGCGCGCTGGGTGGTGGTCACAGCTTCGTGATGCTCGAAGAAACGGCGGGCCGGGTTGACCCCACAGTTGGATTCCCCACTGAAGGGCTGGGCTTTGCAGCCACGCTGGACAGTGAAGAAGTCGGCCTGCTGGGTGACGCCAACAACAACCTGGTGACCACGCCGACGACGGACACCAACGTTGCTACCGACCTTATCCTTGGCGCCACTCCTTCCATCAGCGAAGCGGGTGGCGTAATCGTTTATACCGCCACGGTTGGACAGGCACCGACTACCAACCTGGTCATTACCCTGTCCAATGGCGCCGTGATCGTCATTCCGGCCGGGCAGACCAGCGGTAGTGTCAATGTCGTGGTCCCGGCGAACGATACACCGTATATCGACGGTGGGCAGATCTCGGCGACTGTCACCGGTGCCACCGGTGGCGGCGGTTTGACGGTGACATTGCCGCAAACGCCGGCGGTTACCCAAGTGACCGATACCATCGATACGACCACTGCGACACTGACTGCTTCGCCAAGCGTTACTGAAGGCGGCGTCATCACCTACACCGTGACCCTGAGCAACCCTGCCCAGACGCCGGTAACCGTGACCCTGTCCAATGGGCAGGTCATTACCATCGAGGCCGGCAAGACCCAGGGCAGCGTTGACTTCCAGACCCCGGCGAACGACGTCTACAACAACGGCTCGACTGTCAGCACCACGATTACGGGTGCCACCGGTGGCAACTTCGAGCAACTGACGCCTAATCCTGCACCGGCTGAGACGGTAATCAGTGACTCGGTGGATACCACGACTGCCACTCTGACCGCATCGCCAAGCGTGACTGAAGGGGGTGTGATCACCTACACCGTGACTTTGAGCAATCCTGCTCAAACACCGGTGACCATTACCCTGTCCAACGGCCAGACCATTACCGTTGAAGCGGGCAAGACCCAGGGCAGCGTTGATTTCCAGACTCCTGCGAACGACGTTTACAACAACGGCTCGACCGTCAGCGTCACCATTGAAGGCGCTACTGGTGGCAACTTCGAGCAGTTGACCCCGAACCCGACCCCGGCTCAAACCACGATCAACGATTCGGTCGATAACACCACCGCGACCCTGACGGCTTCGCCAAACGTCACCGAAGGCGGCGTGATCACCTACACCGTGACCCTGAGCAACCCTGCCCAGACTCCGGTGACTGTGACCCTGTCCAACGGCCAGACCATTACCGTTGAGGCCGGCAAAACCCAGGGCAGCGTTGATTTCCAGACCCCGGCGAACGACGTCTACAACAACGGCTCGACCGTCAGCGTCACCATCGAGGGCGCCACTGGTGGCAACTTCGAGCAGTTGACCCCGAATCCGACCCCGGCTCAGACCACGATCAACGATTCGGTCGACACCACCACCGCGACCCTGACGGCTTCGCCAAGCGTCACTGAAGGCGGTGTCATCACCTACACCGTGACCCTGAGCAACCCGGCCCAGACCCCGGTGACTGTGACCCTGTCCAACGGCCAGACCATTACCGTTGAAGCCGGCAAAACCCAGGGCAGCGTTGATTTCCAGACGCCGGCGAACGATGTCTACAACAACGGCTCGACCGTCAGCGTCACCATCGAAAACGCCACCGGCGGTAACTTCGAGCAACTGACCCCGAACCCGACCCCGGCTCAAACCACGATCAACGATTCGGTCGACACCACCACCGCGACCCTGACGGCGAGCCCGTCGGTGACCGAAGGCGGCGTGATCACCTATACCGTGACTTTGAGCAATCCTGCCCAGACCCCGGTGACCGTGACCCTGTCCAACGGCCAGACCATCACCGTTGAGGCCGGCAAGACCCAGGGCAGTGTCGACTTCCAGACCCCGGCGAACGATGTCTACAACAACGGCTCGACCGTCAGCGTCACCATCGAGAACGCCACTGGCGGCAATTTCGAACAACTGACGCCGAACCCGACGCCTGCTCAGACTACGATCAACGATTCGGTCGATAACACCACCGCGACCCTGACTGCTTCGCCAAGCGTCACCGAAGGCGGCGTGATCACCTACACCGTGACCCTGAGCAACCCGGCTCAGACCCCGGTGACCGTGACCCTGTCCAACGGCCAGACCATTACCGTTGAGGCCGGCAAAACCCAGGGCAGCGTCGACTTCCAGACCCCGGCGAACGATGTCTACAACAACGGTTCGACTGTCAGCGTCACCATCGAGAACGCCACTGGCGGCAACTTCGAACAACTGACCCCGAACCCGACCCCGGCTCAGACCGCGATCAACGATTCGGTCGATAACACCACCGCGACCCTGACGGCGAGCCCGTCGGTGACCGAAGGTGGCGTGATCACCTACACCGTGACCCTGAGCAACCCTGCCCAGACTCCGGTGACCGTGACCCTGTCCAACGGCCAGACCATTACCGTTGAAGCGGGCAAGACCCAGGGCAGCGTTGACTTCCAGACGCCAGCCAACGACGTTTACAACAACGGTTCGACTGTCAGCGTCACCATCGAAAACGCCACTGGCGGCAACTTCGAGCAGTTGACCCCGAATCCGACGCCGGCTCAGACCGCGATCAACGATTCGGTCGATAACACCACCGCGACCCTGACTGCTTCGCCAAGCGTCACCGAAGGCGGCGTGATCACCTACACCGTGACCCTGAGCAACCCCGCTCAGACGCCGGTGACTGTGACCCTGTCCAACGGCCAGACCATTACCGTTGAAGCGGGCAAGACCCAGGGCAGCGTTGACTTCCAGACCCCGGCGAACGACGTCTACAACAACGGCTCGACCGTTAGCGTGACCATCGAGAACGCCACTGGCGGTAACTTCGAGCAACTGACGCCGAACCCGACCCCGGCTCAGACCGCGATCAACGATTCGGTCGATAACACCACCGCGACCCTGACTGCTTCGCCAAGCGTCACCGAAGGCGGCGTGATCACCTACACCGTGACCCTGAGCAACCCTGCCCAGACCCCGGTGACCGTGACCCTGTCCAACGGCCAGACCATTACCGTTGAAGCCGGCAAAACCCAGGGCAGCGTCGACTTCCAGACCCCGGCGAACGATGTCTACAACAACGGTTCGACCGTTAGTGTGACTATCGAGAACGCCACTGGTGGCAACTTCGAGCAGCTGACCCCGAACCCGACGCCGGCTCAGACCGCGATCAATGATTCGGTCGACACCACCACCGCGACCCTGACGGCTTCGCCAAGCGTTACCGAGGGCGGCGTCATCACCTACACCGTGACCCTGAGCAATCCTGCCCAGACCCCGGTGACCGTGACCCTGTCCAACGGCCAGACCATCACCGTTGAGGCCGGCAAGACCCAGGGCAGTGTCGACTTCCAGACCCCGGCGAACGACGTCTACAACAACGGCTCGACCGTTAGCGTGACCATCGAGAACGCCACTGGCGGTAACTTCGAGCAACTGACGCCGAACCCGACCCCGGCTCAGACCGCGATCAACGATTCGGTCGACACCACCACCGCGACCCTGACGGCTTCGCCAAGTGTCACCGAAGGCGGCGTGATTACCTACACCGTGACCCTGAGCAGCCCTGCCCAGACCCCGGTAACCGTGACCCTGTCCAACGGCCAGACCATCACCGTTGAGGCCGGCAAGACCCAGGGCAGCGTCGACTTCCAGACCCCGGCGAACGATGTCTACAACAACGGTTCGACCGTTAGTGTGACTATCGAGAACGCCACTGGTGGCAACTTCGAGCAGTTGACCCCGAATCCGACTCCAGCTTCGACTGTCATCAATGACAGCATCGATACCGTCACCGTTAGCATCGTCAGCAATGGCAATGTGACCGAAGATCAGCAGCCTTCCTTCACTGTAAAAGTAAGCCAGGCGCTGGACCGTCCGTTGACCGTAACACTGTCGAACGGCGACACCGTGACCATCGAAGCGGGTAAAACCGAAGTCGAGTACAAGACCCCGATCCAGGGTGATGACGTCTACAACGACGCAGGTTCCATTACCCTCGGCGTCACCGGCGCAACAGTTGCGGGTGCCACTTTCGAGAATCTGGCTTTGGGTGGCCCGGCTACTGTTGAAATTTCGGACACCGTCAGTGAGGTGGTTGCCAAATTGACTGCGACCCCTTCGGTCACCGAAGGCGGCGAGATCACCTACACCATCACGCTGACCAACAAAGACGGTCTGCCGATCAACAACCACGGCGCCCTGACCTTCACGCTGAGCGACGGTAAAACCGTCATCACCGTACCGGCCAATGGCACAACCGGTTCGATCACCGTGACCGCTCCGGACAACGTCTACACCGGCAGCAATCCGCCTGTGGTGCAGTCGATCGCAACCGTTGCTGGCGCTGATGTCGGCAAGTTCGAGCAACTGACCCTGGATAAAACCCCGGTCAGCACCACCGTCACTGACGAGCCAGGCACGCCGGGCAACGAAGGCGACCTGGTCAAAGTCACCATCACTGCCGACCAGACCTCGGTGGCTGAGAACGTCAAACCGACGTTCACCGTGCACATCAACCAGCCGTTGGACCACGACCTGGTCGTGACCCTGAGCAACAACGCTCAGGTCACCATCAAAGCCGGCGAAACCAGCGCGCCGTACACCCACGATGCGCAGGGCGATGACGTCTACAACGACGCTGGCCAGATCAGTGTGGGCATCAAGTCCGCCGTGGACGTCACCGGTGCGACCTTCGAGAACCTGCAGCTGGGCGGTGCGGCTACCGTTCAAGTCACTGACACCACCGATGAAGTGGTTGCCAAACTGACTGCGACCCCGTCGGTCACCGAAGGCGGCGAGATCACCTACACCATCACGCTGACCAACAAAGACGGTCTGCCGATCAACAACCACGGCGCCCTGACCTTCACGCTGAGCGACGGTAAAACCGTCATCACCGTGCCGGCCAATGGCACTACCGGTTCGATCACTGTCACTGCTCCGGACAACGTCTACACCGGTGCCAACGATCCAGTGATCAAGTCGATCGCTTCGGTGGACGGCGCTGATGTCGGCAAGTTCGAGCAACTGACCCTGGACAAGACCCCGGTCAGCACCACCGTCACTGACGAGCCAGGCACTCCAGGCAACGAAGGTGACCTGGTCAAGGTCACCATCACCGCCGACCAGACCTCGGTCGCCGAGAACGTCAAGCCGACCTTCACCGTGCACATCAATCAGCCGCTGGACCACGACCTGGTCGTGACCCTGAGCAACAACGCTCAGGTCACCATCAAGGCTGGCGAAACCAGCGCACCGTACACCCACGATGCGCAGGGCGATGACGTCTACAACGACGCCGGCCAGATCAGCCTGGGCATCAACTCGGCGGTGGACGTCACCGGTGCGACCTTCGAGAACCTGCAGCTGGGCGGTGCGGCTACCGTTCAAGTCACTGACACCACCGATGAAGTGGTTGCCAAGCTGACTGCGACCCCTTCGGTCACCGAAGGCGGCGAGATCACCTACACCATCACGCTGACCAACAAAGACGGTCTGCCGATCAACAACCACGGTGCCCTGACCTTCACGCTGAGCGACGGTAAAACCGTCATCACCGTACCGGCCAACGGCACTACCGGTTCGATCACCGTCACCGCTCCGGACAACGTCTACACCGGTAGCAATCCGCCTGTGGTGCAGTCGATCGCAACCGTTGCTGGCGCTGATGTCGGCAAGTTCGAGCAACTGACCCTGGATAAAACGCCGGTCAGCACCACCGTTACCGACGAGCCAGGTACTCCAGGCAACGAAGGCGACCTGGTCAAGGTCACCATCACTGCCGACCAGACCTCGGTGGCCGAGAACGTCAAACCGACGTTCACCGTGCACATCAATCAGCCGCTGGACCACGACCTGGTCGTGACCCTGAGCAACAACGCTCAGGTCACCATCAAGGCTGGCGAAACCAGCGCACCGTACACCCACGATGCGCAGGGCGATGACGTCTACAACGACGCCGGCCAGATCAGCCTGGGCATCAACTCGGCGGTGGACGTCACCGGTGCGACCTTCGAGAACCTGCAGCTGGGCGGTGCGGCTACCGTTCAAGTCACTGACACCACCGATGAAGTGGTGGCCAAACTGACTGCGACCCCGTCGGTCACCGAAGGCGGCGAGATTACCTACACCATCACGCTGACCAACAAAGACGGTCTGCCGATCAACAACCACAGCGCCCTGACCTTCACGTTGAGCGACGGCAAGACCGTCATCACCGTGCCGGCCAACGGCACTACCGGTTCGATCACTGTCACTGCTCCGGACAACGTCTACACCGGTGCCAACGATCCAGTAATCAAGTCGATCGCTTCGGTGGACGGCGCTGATGTCGGCAAGTTCGAGCAACTGACCCTGGATAAAACGCCGGTCAGCACCACCGTTACCGACGAGCCAGGTACTCCAGGCAACGAAGGCGACCTGGTCAAAGTCACCATCACTGCCGACCAGACCTCGGTCGCTGAGAACGTCAAACCGACGTTCACTGTGCACATCAACCAGCCGCTGGACCACGACCTGGTCGTGACCCTGAGCAACAACGCGCAGGTCACCATCAAGGCCGGCGAGACCAGCGCGCCGTACACCCACGATGCGCAGGGCGATGACGTCTACAACGACGCCGGCCAGATCAGCCTGGGCATCAACTCGGCGGTGGACGTCACCGGTGCGACCTTCGAGAACCTGCAGCTGGGCGGTGCGGCTACCGTCCAAGTCACTGACACCACCGATGAAGTGGTTGCCAAACTGACTGCGACCCCGTCGGTCACCGAAGGCGGCGAGATCACCTACACCATCACGCTGACCAACAAAGACGGCCTGCCGATCAACAACCACGGCGCCCTGACCTTCACGCTGAGCGACGGTAAAACCGTCATCACCGTGCCGGCCAACGGCACGACCGGTTCGATCACCGTCACTGCCCCGGACAACGTCTACACCGGTGCCAACGATCCAGTAATCAAGTCGATCGCTTCGGTGGACGGCGCTGATGTCGGCAAGTTCGAGCAACTGACCCTGGATAAAACGCCGGTCAGCACCACCGTTACCGACGAGCCAGGTACTCCAGGCAACGAAGGCGACCTGGTCAAAGTCACCATCACCGCCGATCAGACGTCGGTGGCCGAGAACGTCAAACCGACGTTCACCGTGCACATCAACCAGCCGCTGGACCACGACCTGGTCGTGACCCTGAGCAACAACGCGCAGGTCACCATCAAGGCCGGCGAAACCAGCGCACCGTACACCCACGATGCGCAGGGCGATGACGTCTACAACGACGCCGGCCAGATCAGCCTGGGTATCAACTCGGCGGTGGACGTCACCGGTGCGACCTTCGAGAACCTGCAGCTGGGCGGTGCGGCTACCGTCCAAGTGACCGATACCACTGACGAAGTGGTGGCCAAGCTGACCGCCACCCCGTCGGTCACCGAAGGCGGCGAGATCACCTACACCATCACGCTGACCAACAAAGACGGTCTGCCGATCAACAACCACGGCGCCCTGACCTTCACGCTGAGCGACGGTAAAACCGTCATCACCGTACCGGCCAATGGCACTACCGGTTCGATCACCGTCACTGCCCCGGACAACGTCTACACCGGTGCCAACGATCCAGTAATCAAGTCGATCGCTTCGGTGGACGGCGCTGATGTCGGCAAGTTCGAGCAACTGACCCTGGATAAAACGCCGGTCAGCACCACCGTTACCGACGAGCCAGGTACTCCAGGCAACGAAGGCGACCTGGTCAAAGTCACCATCACCGCCGATCAGACGTCGGTGGCCGAGAACGTCAAACCGACGTTCACCGTGCACATCAACCAGCCGCTGGACCACGACCTGGTCGTGACCCTGAGCAACAACGCGCAGGTCACCATCAAGGCCGGCGAAACCAGCGCACCGTACACCCACGATGCGCAGGGCGATGACGTCTACAACGACGCCGGCCAGATCAGCCTGGGTATCAACTCGGCGGTGGACGTCACCGGTGCGACCTTCGAGAACCTGCAGCTGGGCGGTGCGGCTACCGTCCAAGTGACCGATACCACTGACGAAGTGGTGGCCAAGCTGACCGCCACCCCGTCGGTCACCGAAGGCGGCGAGATCACCTACACCATCACGCTGACCAACAAAGACGGTCTGCCGATCAACAACCACGGCGCCCTGACCTTCACGCTGAGCGACGGTAAAACCGTCATCACCGTACCGGCCAATGGCACTACCGGTTCGATCACCGTCACTGCCCCGGACAACGTCTACACCGGTGCCAACGATCCAGTAATCAAGTCGATCGCTTCGGTGGACGGCGCTGATGTCGGCAAGTTCGAGCAACTGACCCTGGACAAGGCGCCGGTCACCACCACCGTCACCGACGAACCGGGCTCGGGTACCCCGGGCACTGGCAACGAAGGCGACCTGGTACTGGTCACCATTACCGCCGACCAGACTTCGGTCGCCGAGAACGTCAAACCGACCTTCACCGTGCACATCAACCAGCCGCTGGATCACGACCTGGTCGTGACCCTGAGCAACGATGCGACCGTGACCATCAAGGCCGGTGACACCAGTGCGCCATACGAGCACGCAGCGCAGGGCGATGACGTTTACAACGACGCTGGCCAGATCAGCGTGGGCATCAAGTCCGCCGTGGATGTGGATGGTCGCACCTTCGAGAACCTGCAACTGGGCGGCAATGCCTCCGTTCAGGTAACCGACACCACCGACGAAGTCATCGCGAAGCTGACCGCTACGCCTTCGGTTACCGAAGGTGGCGTGATCACCTACACCGTGACGCTGACCAACAAGGACGGCCTGCCGATCAACAACCACTCGGCGCTGACCTTCACGCTGAGCGACGGCAAGACCGTCATCACCGTGCCGGCCAACGGCACTGTGGGCACTACCACCGTCACCGCACCGGACAACGTTTACACCGGCACCAACGACCCAGTGATCAAGTCGATCGCTTCGGTCAGCGGCGACGACGTCGGCAAGTTCGAGCAACTGACCCTGGACAAGGCCCCGGTGACCACCACCGTGACCGACGAACCGGGCTCGGGCACCCCGGGCACCGGCAACCAGGGCGACCTGGTGCTGGTCACCATCACCGCCGACCAGACGTCGGTCGCCGAGAATGTGAAGCCGACCTTCACCGTGCACATCAACCAGCCGCTGGATCACGACCTGGTCGTGACCCTGAGCAACGATGCTCAGGTCACCATCAAGGCCGGCGACACCAGTGCACCGTACGAGCACGCGGCGCAGGGCGATGACGTCTACAACGACGCTGGCCAGATCAGTGTGGGCATCAAGTCCGCTGTGGACGTCGATGGTCGTACCTTCGAAAACCTGCAACTGGGCGGCAACGCTTCGGTACAGGTCACCGACACTACCGACGAAGTCATCGCGAAACTGACTGCGACCCCGTCGGTCACCGAAGGCGGCGTAATCACCTACACCGTGACGCTGACCAACAAAGACGGCCTGCCAATCAACAACCACTCGGCGCTGACCTTCACGCTGAGCGACGGCAAGACCGTCATCACCGTGCCGGCCAACGGCACTGTGGGCACTACCACCGTAATTGCCCCGGACAACGTTTACACCGGCACCAACGACCCAGTGATCAAGTCGATCGCTTCGGTCAGCGGCGACGACGTCGGCAAGTTCGAGCAACTGACCCTGGACAAGGCCCCGGTGACCACCACCGTGACCGACGAACCGGGCTCGGGCACCCCGGGCACCGGCAACCAGGGCGACCTGGTGCTGGTCACCATCACCGCCGACCAGACGTCGGTCGCCGAGAATGTGAAGCCGACCTTCACCGTTCACATCAACCAGCCGCTGGATCACGACCTGGTCGTGACCCTGAGCAACGATGCTCAGGTCACCATCAAGGCCGGCGACACCAGTGCACCGTACGAGCACGCGGCGCAGGGCGATGACGTCTACAACGACGCTGGCCAGATCAGTGTGGGCATCAAGTCCGCTGTGGACGTCGATGGTCGTACCTTCGAAAACCTGCAACTGGGCGGCAACGCTTCGGTACAGGTCACCGACACTACCGACGAAGTCATCGCGAAACTGACTGCGACCCCGTCGGTCACCGAAGGCGGCGTAATCACCTACACCGTGACGCTGACCAACAAAGACGGCCTGCCAATCAACAGCCACTCGGCGCTGACCTTCACGCTGAGCGACGGCAAGACTGTCATCACCGTGCCAGCCAATGGCACCGTGGGTACTACCACCGTTACCGCACCGGACAACGTCTACACCGGTACCAACGACTCGATCGTGAAATCGATCGCTTCGGTCAGCGGCGACGACGTCGGCAAGTTCGAACAACTGACCCTGGACAAGGCGCCGGTCACCACCACCGTCACCGACGAACCGGGCTCGGGTACCCCAGGCACTGGCAACGAAGGTGATCTGGTACTGGTGACCATCACCGCCGACCAGACCTCGGTCGCCGAGAATGTGAAGCCGACCTTCACCGTGCACATCAACCAGCCGCTGGATCACGACCTGGTCGTGACCCTGAGCAACGATGCTCAGGTCACCATCAAGGCCGGCGACACCAGTGCACCGTACGAGCACGCGGCGCAGGGCGATGACGTCTACAACGACGCTGGCCAGATCAGTGTGGGCATCAAGTCCGCTGTGGACGTCGATGGTCGTACCTTCGAAAACCTGCAACTGGGCGGCAACGCTTCGGTACAGGTCACCGACACTACCGACGAAGTCATCGCGAAACTGACTGCGACCCCGTCGGTCACCGAAGGCGGCGTAATCACCTACACCGTGACGCTGACCAACAAAGACGGCCTGCCAATCAACAACCACTCGGCGCTGACCTTCACGCTGAGCGACGGCAAGACCGTCATCACCGTGCCGGCCAACGGCACTGTGGGCACTACCACCGTAATTGCCCCGGACAACGTTTACACCGGCACCAACGACCCAGTGATCAAGTCGATCGCTTCGGTCAGCGGCGACGACGTCGGCAAGTTCGAGCAACTGACCCTGGACAAGGCCCCGGTGACCACCACCGTGACCGACGAACCGGGCTCGGGCACCCCGGGCACCGGCAACCAGGGCGACCTGGTGCTGGTCACCATCACCGCCGACCAGACGTCGGTCGCCGAGAATGTGAAGCCGACCTTCACCGTTCACATCAACCAGCCGCTGGATCACGACCTGGTCGTGACCCTGAGCAACGATGCTCAGGTCACCATCAAGGCCGGCGACACCAGTGCACCGTACGAGCACGCGGCGCAGGGCGATGACGTCTACAACGACGCTGGCCAGATCAGTGTGGGCATCAAGTCCGCTGTGGACGTCGATGGTCGTACCTTCGAAAACCTGCAACTGGGCGGCAACGCTTCGGTACAGGTCACCGACACTACCGACGAAGTCATCGCGAAACTGACTGCGACCCCGTCGGTCACCGAAGGCGGCGTAATCACCTACACCGTGACGCTGACCAACAAAGACGGCCTGCCAATCAACAACCACTCGGCGCTGACCTTCACGCTGAGCGACGGCAAGACTGTCATCACCGTGCCAGCCAATGGCACCGTGGGTACTACCACCGTTACCGCACCGGACAACGTCTACACCGGTACCAACGACTCGATCGTGAAATCGATCGCTTCGGTCAGCGGCGACGACGTCGGCAAGTTCGAACAGCTGACCCTGGACAAGGCGCCGGTCACCACCACCGTCACCGACGAACCGGGCTCGGGTACCCCGGGCACTGGCAACGAAGGCGACCTGGTACTGGTCACCATTACCGCCGACCAGACTTCGGTCGCCGAGAACGTCAAACCGACCTTCACCGTGCACATCAACCAGCCGCTGGATCACGACCTGGTCGTGACCCTGAGCAACGATGCGACCGTGACCATCAAGGCCGGTGACACCAGTGCGCCATACGAGCACGCAGCGCAGGGCGATGACGTTTACAACGACGCTGGCCAGATCAGCGTGGGCATCAAGTCCGCCGTGGATGTGGATGGTCGCACCTTCGAGAACCTGCAACTGGGCGGCAATGCCTCCGTTCAGGTAACCGACACCACCGACGAAGTCATCGCGAAGCTGACCGCTACGCCTTCGGTTACCGAAGGTGGCGTGATCACCTACACCGTGACGCTGACCAACAAGGACGGCCTGCCGATCAACAACCACTCGGCGCTGACCTTCACGCTGAGCGACGGCAAGACCGTCATCACCGTACCGGCCAATGGCACCGTGGGCACCACCACCGTTACCGCGCCGGACAACGTCTACACCGGCACCAACGACTCGATCGTGAAATCGATCGCTTCGGTCAGCGGCGACGACGTGGGCAAGTTCGAGCAACTGACCCTGGACAAGGCGCCGGTCACCACCACCGTCACCGACGAGCCAGGCTCGGGTACCCCAGGCACTGGCAACGAAGGTGATCTGGTACTGGTCACCATCACCGCCGACCAGACTTCGGTGGCCGAGAACGTCAAACCGACCTTCACCGTGCACATCAACCAGCCGCTGGATCACGACCTGGTCGTGACCCTGAGCAACGATGCTCAGGTCACCATCAAGGCCGGAGACACCAGCGCGCCGTACGAGCACGCTGCACAGGGCGATGACGTCTACAACGACGCTGGCCAGATCAGCGTGGGCATCAAGTCCGCTGTGGACGTGGATGGTCGTACCTTCGAGAACCTGCAACTGGGCGGCAATGCCTCCGTTCAGGTAACCGACACCACCGACGAAGTCATCGCGAAGCTGACCGCTACGCCTTCGGTTACCGAAGGTGGCGTGATCACCTACACCGTGACGCTGACCAACAAGGACGGCCTGCCGATCAACAACCACTCGGCGCTGACCTTCACGCTGAGCGACGGCAAGACTGTCATCACCGTGCCGGCCAACGGCACTGTGGGCACTACCACCGTAATTGCCCCGGACAACGTTTACACCGGCACCAACGACCCAGTGATCAAGTCGATCGCTTCGGTCAGCGGCGACGACGTCGGCAAGTTCGAGCAACTGACCCTGGACAAGGCCCCGGTGACCACCACCGTGACCGACGAACCGGGCTCGGGCACCCCGGGCACCGGCAACCAGGGCGACCTGGTGCTGGTCACCATCACCGCCGACCAGACTTCGGTCGCCGAGAACGTCAAGCCGACCTTCACCGTGCACATCAACCAGCCGCTGGATCACGACCTGGTCGTGACCCTGAGCAACGATGCTCAGGTCACCATCAAGGCTGGTGACACCAGTGCGCCGTATGAGCACGCTGCACAGGGCGATGACGTCTATAACGACGCTGGCCAGATCAGTGTGGGCATCAAGTCCGCCGTGGACGTCGACGGTCGTACCTTCGAAAACCTGCAACTGGGCGGCAACGCCTCCGTTCAGGTCACCGATACCACCGACGAAGTCATCGCGAAGCTGACCGCTACGCCTTCGGTTACCGAAGGTGGCGTGATCACCTACACCGTGACGCTGACCAACAAGGACGGCCTGCCGATCAACAACCACTCGGCGCTGACCTTCACGCTGAGCGACGGCAAGACCGTCATCACCGTACCGGCCAATGGCACCGTGGGCACCACCACCGTTACCGCGCCGGACAACGTCTACACCGGCACCAACGACTCGATCGTGAAATCGATCGCTTCGGTCAGCGGCGACGACGTGGGCAAGTTCGAGCAACTGACCCTGGACAAGGCGCCGGTCACCACCACCGTCACCGACGAGCCAGGCTCGGGTACCCCAGGCACTGGCAACGAAGGTGATCTGGTACTGGTCACCATCACCGCCGACCAGACTTCGGTGGCCGAGAACGTCAAACCGACCTTCACCGTGCACATCAACCAGCCGCTGGATCACGACCTGGTCGTGACCCTGAGCAACGATGCTCAGGTCACCATCAAGGCCGGAGACACCAGCGCGCCGTACGAGCACGCTGCACAGGGCGATGACGTCTACAACGACGCTGGCCAGATCAGCGTGGGCATCAAGTCCGCTGTGGACGTGGATGGTCGTACCTTCGAGAACCTGCAACTGGGCGGCAATGCCTCCGTTCAGGTAACCGACACCACCGACGAAGTCATCGCGAAGCTGACCGCTACGCCTTCGGTTACCGAAGGTGGCGTGATCACCTACACCGTGACGCTGACCAACAAGGACGGCCTGCCGATCAACAACCACTCGGCGCTGACCTTCACGCTGAGCGACGGCAAGACTGTCATCACCGTGCCGGCCAACGGCACTGTGGGCACTACCACCGTAATTGCCCCGGACAACGTTTACACCGGCACCAACGACCCAGTGATCAAGTCGATCGCTTCGGTCAGCGGCGACGACGTCGGCAAGTTCGAGCAACTGACCCTGGACAAGGCCCCGGTGACCACCACCGTGACCGACGAACCGGGCTCGGGCACCCCGGGCACCGGCAACCAGGGCGACCTGGTGCTGGTCACCATCACCGCCGACCAGACTTCGGTCGCCGAGAACGTCAAGCCGACCTTCACCGTGCACATCAACCAGCCGCTGGATCACGACCTGGTCGTGACCCTGAGCAACGATGCTCAGGTCACCATCAAGGCTGGTGACACCAGTGCGCCGTATGAGCACGCTGCACAGGGCGATGACGTCTATAACGACGCTGGCCAGATCAGTGTGGGCATCAAGTCCGCCGTGGACGTCGACGGTCGTACCTTCGAAAACCTGCAACTGGGCGGCAACGCCTCCGTTCAGGTCACCGATACCACCGACGAAGTCATCGCGAAGCTGACCGCTACGCCTTCGGTTACCGAAGGTGGCGTGATCACCTACACCGTGACGCTGACCAACAAGGACGGCCTGCCGATCAACAACCACTCGGCGCTGACCTTCACGCTGAGCGACGGCAAGACCGTCATCACCGTACCGGCCAATGGCACCGTGGGCACCACCACCGTTACCGCGCCGGACAACGTCTACACCGGCACCAACGACTCGATCGTGAAATCGATCGCTTCGGTCAGCGGCGACGACGTGGGCAAGTTCGAGCAACTGACCCTGGACAAGGCGCCGGTCACCACCACCGTCACCGACGAGCCAGGCTCGGGTACCCCAGGCACTGGCAACGAAGGTGATCTGGTACTGGTCACCATCACCGCCGACCAGACTTCGGTGGCCGAGAACGTCAAACCGACCTTCACCGTGCACATCAACCAGCCGCTGGATCACGACCTGGTCGTGACCCTGAGCAACGATGCTCAGGTCACCATCAAGGCCGGAGACACCAGCGCGCCGTACGAGCACGCTGCACAGGGCGATGACGTCTACAACGACGCTGGCCAGATCAGCGTGGGCATCAAGTCCGCTGTGGACGTGGATGGTCGTACCTTCGAGAACCTGCAACTGGGCGGCAATGCCTCCGTTCAGGTAACCGACACCACCGACGAAGTCATCGCGAAGCTGACCGCTACGCCTTCGGTTACCGAAGGTGGCGTGATCACCTACACCGTGACGCTGACCAACAAGGACGGCCTGCCGATCAACAACCACTCGGCGCTGACCTTCACGCTGAGCGACGGCAAGACTGTCATCACCGTGCCGGCCAACGGCACTGTGGGCACTACCACCGTAATTGCCCCGGACAACGTTTACACCGGCACCAACGACCCAGTGATCAAGTCGATCGCTTCGGTCAGCGGCGACGACGTCGGCAAGTTCGAGCAACTGACCCTGGACAAGGCCCCGGTGACCACCACCGTGACCGACGAACCGGGCTCGGGCACCCCGGGCACCGGCAACCAGGGCGACCTGGTGCTGGTCACCATCACCGCCGACCAGACTTCGGTCGCCGAGAACGTCAAGCCGACCTTCACCGTGCACATCAACCAGCCGCTGGATCACGACCTGGTCGTGACCCTGAGCAACGATGCTCAGGTCACCATCAAGGCTGGTGACACCAGTGCGCCGTATGAGCACGCTGCACAGGGCGATGACGTCTATAACGACGCTGGCCAGATCAGTGTGGGCATCAAGTCCGCCGTGGACGTCGACGGTCGTACCTTCGAAAACCTGCAACTGGGCGGCAACGCCTCCGTTCAGGTCACCGATACCACCGACGAAGTCATCGCGAAGCTGACCGCTACGCCTTCGGTTACCGAAGGTGGCGTGATCACCTACACCGTGACGCTGACCAACAAGGACGGCCTGCCGATCAACAACCACTCGGCGCTGACCTTCACGCTGAGCGACGGCAAGACCGTCATCACCGTACCGGCCAATGGCACCGTGGGCACCACCACCGTTACCGCGCCGGACAACGTCTACACCGGCACCAACGACTCGATCGTGAAATCGATCGCTTCGGTCAGCGGCGACGACGTGGGCAAGTTCGAGCAACTGACCCTGGACAAGGCGCCGGTCACCACCACCGTCACCGACGAGCCAGGCTCGGGTACCCCAGGCACTGGCAACGAAGGTGATCTGGTACTGGTCACCATCACCGCCGACCAGACTTCGGTGGCCGAGAACGTCAAACCGACCTTCACCGTGCACATCAACCAGCCGCTGGATCACGACCTGGTCGTGACCCTCAGCAATGATGCGACCGTGACCATCAAGGCCGGCGACACCAGCGCGCCGTACGAGCACGCGGCGCAGGGCGATGACGTCTACAACGACGCTGGCCAGATCAGCGTGGGCATCAAGTCCGCTGTGGACGTGGATGGTCGTACCTTCGAGAACCTGCAACTGGGCGGCAATGCCTCCGTTCAGGTAACCGACACCACCGACGAAGTCATCGCGAAGCTGACCGCTACGCCTTCGGTTACCGAAGGTGGCGTGATCACCTACACCGTGACGCTGACCAACAAGGACGGCCTGCCGATCAACAACCACTCGGCGCTGACCTTCACGCTGAGCGACGGCAAGACTGTCATCACCGTGCCGGCCAACGGCACTGTGGGCACTACCACCGTAATTGCCCCGGACAACGTTTACACCGGCACCAACGACCCAGTGATCAAGTCGATCGCTTCGGTCAGCGGCGACGACGTCGGCAAGTTCGAGCAACTGACCCTGGACAAGGCCCCGGTGACCACCACCGTGACCGACGAACCGGGCTCGGGCACCCCGGGCACCGGCAACCAGGGCGACCTGGTACTGGTCACCATCACCGCCGACCAGACTTCGGTGGCCGAGAACGTCAAACCGACCTTCACCGTGCACATCAACCAGCCGCTGGATCACGACCTGGTCGTGACCCTCAGCAATGATGCGACCGTGACCATCAAGGCCGGCGACACCAGCGCACCGTACGAGCACGCGGCGCAGGGCGATGACGTCTACAACGACGCTGGCCAGATCAGCGTGGGCATCAAGTCCGCCGTGGACGTCGATGGTCGTACCTTCGAAAACCTGCAACTGGGCGGCAACGCTTCGGTTCAGGTCACCGACACCACCGACGAAGTCATCGCAAAACTGACTGCGACCCCGTCGGTCACCGAAGGCGGTGTAATCACCTACACCATCACGCTGACCAATAAAGACGGTCTGCCGATCAATAACCACTCGGCCCTGACCTTCACGCTGAGCGACGGTAAAACCGTCATCACCGTGCCAGCCAATGGCACCGTGGGCACCACCACCGTTACCGCGCCGGACAACGTCTACACCGGCACCAACGACTCGATCGTGAAATCGATCGCTTCGGTCAGCGGCGACGACGTGGGCAAGTTCGAGCAACTGACCCTGGACAAGGCGCCGGTCACCACCACCGTCACCGACGAGCCAGGCTCGGGTACCCCAGGCACTGGCAACGAAGGTGATCTGGTACTGGTCACCATCACCGCCGACCAGACTTCGGTGGCCGAGAACGTCAAACCGACCTTCACCGTGCACATCAACCAGCCGCTGGATCACGACCTGGTCGTGACCCTCAGCAATGATGCGACCGTGACCATCAAGGCCGGCGACACCAGCGCGCCGTACGAGCACGCGGCGCAGGGCGATGACGTCTACAACGACGCTGGCCAGATCAGCGTGGGCATCAAGTCCGCCGTGGACGTCGATGGTCGTACCTTCGAAAACCTGCAACTGGGCGGCAACGCTTCGGTTCAGGTCACCGACACCACCGACGAAGTCATCGCAAAACTGACTGCGACCCCGTCGGTCACCGAAGGCGGTGTAATCACCTACACCATCACGCTGACCAATAAAGACGGTCTGCCGATCAATAACCACTCGGCCCTGACCTTCACGCTGAGCGACGGTAAAACCGTCATCACCGTGCCAGCCAATGGCACCGTGGGCACCACCACCGTCACCGCGCCGGATAACGTCTACACCGGCACCAACGACTCGATCGTGAAATCGATTGCTTCGGTCAGCGGCGATGACGTCGGCAAGTTCGAGCAACTGACCCTAGACAAGGCGCCGGTGACCACCACCGTGACCGACGAACCGGGCTCGGGTACCCCAGGCACTGGCAACGAAGGTGATCTGGTACTGGTCACCATCACCGCCGACCAGACCTCGGTCGCGGAAAACGTCAAACCGACGTTCACCGTGCACATCAACCAGCCGCTGGATCACGACCTGGTCGTGACCCTGAGCAACGATGCTCAGGTCACCATCAAGGCTGGTGACACCAGTGCGCCGTATGAGCACGCTGCACAGGGCGATGACGTCTATAACGACGCTGGCCAGATCAGTGTGGGCATCAAGTCCGCCGTGGACGTCGACGGTCGTACCTTCGAAAACCTGCAACTGGGCGGCAACGCTTCGGTTCAGGTCACCGACACCACCGACGAAGTCATCGCAAAACTGACTGCGACCCCTTCGGTCACCGAAGGCGGTGTAATCACCTACACCATCACGCTGACCAATAAAGACGGTCTGCCGATCAATAACCACTCGGCCCTGACCTTCACGCTGAGCGACGGTAAAACCGTCATCACCGTGCCAGCCAATGGCACCGTGGGCACCACCACCGTTACCGCGCCGGACAACGTCTACACCGGCACCAACGACTCGATCGTGAAATCGATCGCTTCGGTCAGCGGCGACGACGTGGGCAAGTTCGAGCAACTGACCCTGGACAAGGCGCCGGTCACCACCACCGTCACCGACGAGCCAGGCTCGGGTACCCCAGGCACTGGCAACGAAGGTGATCTGGTACTGGTCACCATCACCGCCGACCAGACTTCGGTGGCCGAGAACGTCAAACCGACCTTCACCGTGCACATCAACCAGCCGCTGGATCACGACCTGGTCGTGACCCTCAGCAATGATGCGACCGTGACCATCAAGGCCGGCGACACCAGCGCGCCGTACGAGCACGCGGCGCAGGGCGATGACGTCTACAACGACGCTGGCCAGATCAGCGTGGGCATCAAGTCCGCCGTGGACGTCGATGGTCGTACCTTCGAAAACCTGCAACTGGGCGGCAACGCTTCGGTTCAGGTCACCGACACCACCGACGAAGTCATCGCAAAACTGACTGCGACCCCGTCGGTCACCGAAGGCGGTGTAATCACCTACACCATCACGCTGACCAATAAAGACGGTCTGCCGATCAATAACCACTCGGCCCTGACCTTCACGCTGAGCGACGGTAAAACCGTCATCACCGTGCCAGCCAATGGCACCGTGGGCACCACCACCGTCACCGCGCCGGATAACGTCTACACCGGCACCAACGACTCGATCGTGAAATCGATTGCTTCGGTCAGCGGCGATGACGTCGGCAAGTTCGAGCAACTGACCCTAGACAAGGCGCCGGTGACCACCACCGTGACCGACGAACCGGGCTCGGGTACCCCAGGCACTGGCAACGAAGGTGATCTGGTACTGGTCACCATCACCGCCGACCAGACCTCGGTCGCGGAAAACGTCAAACCGACGTTCACCGTGCACATCAACCAGCCGCTGGACCACGACCTGGTCGTGACCCTCAGCAACGATGCGACCGTGACCATCAAGGCCGGCGACACCAGCGCGCCATACGAGCACGCTGCACAAGGCGATGACGTCTATCTGGACAGCGGCGAAATCACCCTGGGCATCAAGTCGGCGGTGGACGTCGACGGCCGTGCCTTCGAGAACCTGCAACTGGGCGGCGACGCTTCGGTTCAGGTTACCGACACAGTCAGCGAAGTTGTGGCCACATTGACCGCAACCGAGTCCGTTACTGAAGGTGGCGTGATCACTTACACCGTGACGCTGACCAACAAGGACGGCCTGCCGATCAACAACCACTCGGCACTGACCTTCACGCTGAGTGACGGCAAGACCACCATCACTGTGCCTGCGAACGGCACCACCGGCTCTGCCACCATTATTGCTCCAGACAACGTTTATACCGGCACGAACGCACCGGTCGAGCAGAGCCTGAAGTACGTCAGCGGCGCTGATGCCTGGAAGTTCGAACAGCTGACGCTGGACGAAACCAAGGTCAGCACCGAAGTTACCGACGAGCCAGGTTCGGGTACTCCAGGTACCGGCAACCAGGGCGACGTGGTCAAGGTCACCATTACGGCCGATCAGGTCTCGGTCGCCGAGGACGTCAAGCCGAGCTTCACCGTGCACATCAACACCGCACTGGACCATGACCTGGTCGTGACCCTGAGCAACGATGCACAGGTCACCATCAAGGCCGGTCAGACTTCGAGCGAACCTTATGTCCACGCGGCACAGGGCGACGACGTCTATCAGGACAGTGGCGAAATCACCCTTGGCATCAAGTCGGCGGTGGATGTTGACGGACGTACTTTCGAAAACCTGCAACTGGGTGAACAGGCTTCGGTCAAAGTTACCGACACGATCAACGAAGTTGTAGCAAAACTGACTGCAACAGAGTCTGTGAGTGAAGGTGGTGTGATCACCTACACTGTGACACTGACCAACAAAGATGGCCTGCCGATCAACAACCACTCGGCCCTGACCTTCACCCTGAGTGATGGCAAGACCACCATTACCGTACCGGCAAACGGGACTACCGGCTCGATTACTGTTATTGCTCCGGACAACGTCTATACCGGTACGAATGCTGCGATCGAGCAGAGCCTCAAGTACGTCAGCGGCGCTGATGCCTGGAAGTTCGAGCAGCTGACGCTGGACGAAACCAAGGTCAGCACCGAAGTTACCGACGAGCCAGGTTCGGGCACTCCAGGTACCGGCAACCAGGGCGATCTGGTCAAAGTCACTATCGTGGCTGATCAGAAGTTGGTCTACGAAAACAAAGAGCCAACCTTCACCGTCAAGATCAACACCGTTCTGGATCATGACCTGGTCGTGACCCTGAGCAACAACGCCCAAGTCACCATCAAGGCCGGTGAAACCAGCGCACCGTACACCCATGCAGCGCAAGGTGAAGACGTCTACGAAGACGGCGGCAAAATCACTCTGGGTATCAAGTCCGCCGTGGATATCGACGGTCGTGGTTTCGAAAACCTGCAACTGGGCGGCGATGCTTCGGTCAAGGTCAAGGACACCATCAACGAAGTTGTGGCCAAGCTGACTGCAACCGAGTCTGTGACCGAAGGCGGCCAGATCACTTACACCATCACGCTGACCAACAAAGACGGCCTGCCGATCAATAACCACTCGGCTCTGACCTTCACGCTGAACGATGGCAAGACCACCATCACCGTGCCGGCCAACGGCACCGTGGGCACTACTACCGTTATCGCGCCGGACAACGTCTACACCGGTACCAACGACTCGATCGTGAAATCGATCGCTTCGGTCAGCGGCGACGACGTCGGCAAGTTCGAGCAACTGACCCTGGACAAGGCGCCGGTGACCACCACCGTGACCGACGAACCGGGCTCGGGTACCCCAGGCACTGGCAACGAAGGTGATCTGGTACTGGTCACCATCACCGCCGACCAGACTTCGGTCGCGGAAAACGTCAAACCGACCTTCACCGTGCACATCAACCAGCCGCTGGATCACGACCTGGTCGTGACCCTGAGCAACGATGCGACCGTGACCATCAAGGCCGGCGACACCAGCGCGCCGTACGAGCACGCTGCACAGGGCGATGACGTTTACAACGACGCTGGCCAGATCAGCGTGGGCATCAAGTCCGCCGTGGATGTGGATGGTCGCACCTTCGAGAACCTGCAACTGGGCGGCAATGCCTCCGTTCAGGTAACCGACACCACCGACGAAGTCATCGCGAAACTGACTGCGACCCCGTCGGTCACCGAAGGCGGCGTGATCACCTACACCGTGACGCTGACCAACAAAGACGGCCTGCCGATCAATAACCACTCGGCTCTGACCTTCACGCTGAACGATGGCAAGACCACCATCACCGTGCCGGCCAACGGCACCGTGGGCACTACTACCGTTATCGCGCCGGACAACGTCTACACCGGTACCAACGACTCGATCGTGAAATCGATCGCTTCGGTCAGCGGCGACGACGTCGGCAAGTTCGAACAACTGACCCTGGACAAGGCGCCAGTCACCACCACCGTGACCGACGAACCAGGTTCGGGCACCCCGGGCACCGGCAACCAGGGCGACCTGGTGCTGGTCACCATCACCGCCGATCAGACTTCGGTGGCCGAGAACGTCAAACCGACCTTCACCGTGCACATCAACCAGCCGCTGGATCACGACCTGGTCGTGACCCTCAGCAACGATGCTCAGGTCACCATCAAGGCCGGTGACACCAGCGCGCCATACGAGCACGCGGCGCAAGGCGATGACGTCTACAACGACGCCGGTCAGATCAGTGTGGGTATCAAGTCGGCGGTGGACGTCGACGGTCGTACCTTCGAAAACCTGCAGCTGGGTAATGCGGCGAAGGTTGATGTCACCGACACCACCGACGAAGTGATCGCGAAGCTGACGGCTACCCCGTCGGTCACTGAAGGCGGCGTGATCACCTACACCGTGACACTGACCAACAAAGACGGTCTGCCGATCAATAACCACTCGGCACTGACCTTCACGCTGAACGATGGCAAGACCACCATCACTGTGCCGGCCAACGGCACCGTGGGCACTACCACCGTCACCGCACCGGACAACGTCTACACCGGCACCAATGACCCAGTGATCAAGTCGATCGCTTCGGTCAGCGGCGACGACGTCGGCAAGTTCGAGCAACTGACCCTGGACAAGGCGCCGGTGACCACTACCGTCACCGACGAACCGGGTTCGGGTACCCCGGGCACCGGCAACCAGGGCGACCTGGTGCTGGTCACCATTACCGCCGACCAGACCTCGGTGGCCGAGAACGTCAAACCGACCTTCACCGTGCACATCAACCAGCCGCTGGACCACGACTTGGTCGTGACCCTGAGCAACGATGCGACCGTGACCATCAAGGCCGGCGACACCAGCGCGCCGTACGAGCACGCGGCACAGGGCGATGACGTTTATAACGACGCTGGCCAGATCAGTGTGGGTATCAAGTCCGCTGTGGACGTCGACGGTCGTACCTTCGAAAACCTGCAGCTGGGTAATGCGGCGAAGGTTGATGTCACCGACACCACCGACGAAGTGATCGCGAAGCTGACCGCTACACCTTCGGTTACCGAAGGCGGCGTGATCACTTACACCGTGACGCTGACCAACAAGGACGGCCTGCCGATCAACAACCACTCGGCGCTGACCTTCACGCTGAGCGACGGCAAGACCGTCATCACCGTGCCGGCCAACGGCACTGTGGGCACTACCACCGTAATTGCCCCGGACAACGTTTACACCGGCACCAACGACCCAGTGATCAAGTCGATCGCTTCGGTCAGCGGCGACGACGTCGGCAAGTTCGAGCAACTGACCCTGGACAAGGCCCCGGTGACCACCACCGTGACCGACGAACCAGGCTCGGGTACCCCGGGCACCGGCAACCAGGGCGACCTGGTGCTGGTCACCATCACCGCCGATCAGACTTCGGTGGCCGAGAACGTCAAACCGACGTTCACCGTGCACATCAACCAGCCGCTGGATCACGACCTGGTCGTGACCCTGAGCAACGATGCTAAGGTCACCATCAAGGCCGGCGACACCAGTGCGCCATACGAGCACGCGGCACAGGGCGATGACGTCTATAACGACGCTGGCCAGATCAGCGTGGGCATCAAGTCCGCCGTGGACGTCGATGGTCGTACCTTCGAAAACCTGCAGCTGGGCGGCAACGCTTCGGTTCAGGTGACCGACACCACCGACGAAGTCATCGCGAAGCTGACTGCGACCCCGTCGGTCACCGAAGGCGGTGTAATCACCTACACCGTCACGCTGACCAACAAAGACGGCTTGCCGATCAATAACCACTCGGCTCTGACCTTCACGCTGAGCGACGGCAAGACTGTCATCACCGTGCCAGCCAATGGCACCGTGGGCACCACCACCGTCACCGCGCCGGATAACGTCTACACCGGCACTAACGACTCGATCGTGAAATCGATCGCATCGGTCAGCGGCGACGACGTCGGCAAGTTCGAACAACTGACCCTGGACAAGGCGCCGGTCACCACCACCGTCACCGACGAACCGGGCTCGGGTACCCCAGGCACTGGCAACGAAGGTGATCTGGTACTGGTGACCATCACCGCCGACCAGACCTCGGTGGCCGAGAACGTCAAACCGACCTTCACCGTGCACATCAACCAGCCGCTGGATCACGACCTGGTCGTGACCCTCAGCAACGATGCGACCGTGACCATCAAGGCTGGCGACACCAGTGCACCGTACGAGCACGCGGCGCAGGGCGATGACGTCTACAACGACGCTGGCCAGATCAGCGTGGGCATCAAGTCGGCAACCGATATCGACGGTCGTACCTTCGAGAACCTGCAACTGGGCGGCAACGCTTCGGTACAGGTCACCGATACCACCGACGAAGTCATCGCGAAGCTGACTGCGACCCCGTCGGTCACTGAAGGCGGTGTAATCACCTACACCATCACGCTGACCAACAAAGATGGTCTGCCGATCAACAACCACAGCGCCCTGACCTTCACGCTGAGCGACGGCAAGACCGTCATCACCGTGCCGGCCAATGGCACCGTGGGCACCACCACCGTCACCGCTCCGGACAACGTCTACACCGGCACCAACGACTCGATCGTGAAATCGATCGCTTCGGTCAGCGGCGACGACGTCGGCAAGTTCGAACAGCTGACTCTGGACAAGGCCCCGGTCACCACCACCGTCACCGACGAGCCAGGTTCGGGTACTCCGGGCACCGGTAACCAGGGCGACCTGGTGCTGGTGACCATCACCGCCGACCAGACCTCGGTGGCCGAGAACGTCAAACCGACCTTCACCGTGCACATCAACCAGCCGCTGGATCACGACCTGGTCGTGACCCTGAGCAACGATGCTAAGGTCACCATCAAGGCTGGTGACACCAGCGCGCCGTATGAGCACGCGGCGCAGGGCGATGACGTCTACAACGACGCTGGCCAGATCAGCGTGGGCATCAAGTCCGCCGTGGATGTGGATGGTCGCACCTTCGAGAACCTGCAACTGGGCGGCAACGCTTCGGTACAGGTCACCGATACTACCGACGAAGTCATCGCGAAACTGACTGCGACCCCGTCGGTCACCGAAGGCGGCGTAATCACCTACACCGTGACCCTGACCAACAAAGACGGCCTGCCGATCAACAACCACTCGGCTCTGACCTTCACGCTGAACGATGGCAAGACCACCATCACCGTGCCGGCCAACGGCACTGTGGGTACTACCACCGTCACCGCGCCGGACAACGTCTACGTCGGTACCAACGACTCGATCGTGAAATCGATCGCCTCGGTCAGCGGCACCGATGTCGGCAAGTTCGAGCAACTGACCCTGGACAAGGCCCCGGTGACCACTACCGTGACCGACGAACCAGGCTCGGGTACTCCGGGCACTGGCAACCAGGGCGACCTGGTGCTGGTCACCATCACCGCCGACCAGACTTCGGTCGCGGAAAACGTCAAACCGACCTTCACCGTGCACATCAACCAGCCGCTGGATCACGACCTGGTCGTGACCCTGAGCAACGATGCTAAGGTCACCATCAAGGCCGGCGACACCAGTGCACCGTACGAGCACGCGGCGCAGGGCGATGACGTCTATAACGACGCCGGGCAGATCAGCCTGGGCATCAAGTCCGCTGTGGACGTCGATGGTCGTACCTTCGAAAACCTGCAACTGGGCGGCAACGCTTCGGTACAGGTAACCGACACTACCGACGAAGTCATCGCGAAACTGACTGCGACCCCGTCGGTCACCGAAGGCGGCGTAATCACCTACACCGTGACCCTGACCAACAAAGACGGCCTGCCGATCAACAACCACTCGGCTCTGACCTTCACGCTGAACGATGGCAAGACCACCATCACCGTGCCGGCCAACGGTACTGTGGGTACTACCACCGTGACTGCGCCGGACAACGTCTACGTCGGTACCAACGACTCGATCGTGAAATCGATCGCCTCGGTCAGCGGCACCGACGTCGGCAAGTTCGAGCAGCTGACCCTGGACAAGGCCCCGGTCACCACCACCGTCACCGACGAGCCAGGTTCGGGTACCCCGGGCACCGGCAACCAGGGCGACCTGGTGCTGGTCACCATCACCGCCGACCAGACGTCGGTCGCCGAGAATGTGAAGCCGACCTTCACCGTGCACATCAACACGGCACTGGCCAACGACCTGGTCGTGACCCTGAGCAACAACGCCCAGGTCACCATCAAGGCCGGCCAGACCAGCGCGCCATACGAGCACGCTGCACAGGGCGATGACGTCTATAACGACGCCGGTCAGATCAGCCTGGGTATCAAGTCGGCCGCCGACATCGGTAACCGTCCGTTCGAGAACCTGCAGCTGGGCGATGCGGCGAAGGTCAACGTCACCGACACCACCGACGAAGTCATCGCCAAATTGACTGCTACCCCGTCGGTGACTGAAGGTGGCGTGATCACCTACACCGTAACGCTGACCAACAAAGACGGCCTGCCGATCAACAACCACTCGGCGCTGACCTTCACGCTGAACGATGGCAAGACCACCATCACCGTGCCGGCCAACGGTACTGTGGGTACTACCACCGTGACTGCGCCGGACAACCCGTACGTGGGCGTCAACGACCCGGTCGTGAAGTCGATCGCGTCGGTCAGCGGCACCGACGTTGGCAAGTTCGAACAGCTGACCCTGGACAAGGCCCCGGTGACCACCACCGTGACCGACGAACCAGGTTCGGGCACACCGGGTACGGGCAACCAGGGCGACGTCACCACGGTCGGCATCACCGGTACCACTTCGCTGACTGAAGGTGAAACTGGCCAGTACACGCTGACCCTGAGCAATGCGTCCAAGTCCGAAGTCACCATCACGCTCAGCTACAGTGGCACCGCCAAGAACGGTGAGGACTTCTCTGGTGTCACCACCGTGAAGATCCCGGCCAACAGCGCAGGCACGACGTTCAACATCGCTACCATCGACGACAAGCTGGTCGAAGGTACCGAGAACTTCACAGTGAAGATCGAGACCGCCACCGGTGGTACCTTCGAGAACCTGCAAGTTGACAGCACCAAGTCGAGCGTGACCACTGCCATCCTCGACAACGACCACCTGCCGGTTTCGCCCGGTGGCGCGGTGTTTGGTGTGGAAGACACTGACTACGTGTTTGCATGGAGTGATTTCAAAACCACCGATGCCGATGGCAACACTGGCTTGTCCGTAACCATTACTTCGCTCCCGGCCGCTGGCACCCTGCAGTTCTTCAACGGTACGGCATGGGTGAACGTGACGGTCAACCAGGTGATCAGCCAGGCCGACATCACTGCCAATAACCTGAAGTTTGTGCCGGCCCTCAACCAGTCGGGCGCAGACAACTATGGTGGCAACGGCGTAGGCAACCAGCAGGCCGACTACGCGCAGTTCAAGTTCAAGCCGAACGACGGCACCAACCTGGGCAGCGAAGTGACCATGAAGGTCGACATCAGCCCGGTTGCCGACAAGCCGACCCTGAGCTTCGGCAGCGCTGATATCGACTCCAAAGGCCTGACCAAGGAAGTCTGGAACACCCTGAAAAACCTGGGTACTGGTGGTAATGGCATTACCGGTGACGACCTGAAGACGGTCTTTGCCAACTCTGGCAGTGCCAACTCCAGCAGCACCATTACCAACGTGCAGTCCGATGGCAGCGTCACCGCTGGCACCGGGTCGAAGACTTCGGGCCTGATCTACCTGGAGGCTGGCAAGACCTATACCTTCAGCGGTACTGCTGACGACAGCTTCGTGCTCACCATCGGCGGCAACACTGTGGTCACGGCTACCTGGGGTGCTGGTGGCAAGATTTCGGGCACCTTTACCCCGACCACCAGCGGTTACTACCCGATCGAGGTCTACCATGCCAACCAGTCCGGTCCAGGCAGCTATGACCTGAACATCCAGGTAGGCTCGGGTACTGTTACCGACCTGAGCAGCTCGAACATCAAGATGTACCAGAACGTGACCGAGATGGCCAACGCTGGCCTGGGCGTGTCCGATCTGCACACCGTGAATGGTCAGAGCTACTACGACGGCTACAAACTCAACGAAGGGCCGGAAGGTGGTTCGGTGAAACTGGTCGGTATCACCACCGCCCTGACCGATACCGACGGCTCGGAAACCCTGAACGTAACCCTCAGCGGCATTCCGAAAGGGACCGTGCTGAGCGATGGTGCTGGCCATACCGTAACGGTAGGCAGTAGCCCGGTTGATGTGACGGGCTGGAAACTCGGCAGCCTGACACTGACTCCGCCGGCTTACTACAAAGGCTCGTTCGACATCACGGTCACTTCGACTGCCACCGAAAGCCTGGGCGGCTCGGCCATCACTACCGGCAATATCCCGGTCACGGTGTATGCCGCAACCTACAAGGCCAGCGTGGGTACATCGGGTAACGACACGATGACCGGCAGCGAAGGCAACGACATCATCGTCGCTGACGTGGCGGGCCTGAACGTGGTTCAGGGCAAGAACTACAACATCGCCTTCATGGTCGACAGCTCGGGCAGTATGAGCGACAAGTCGATTGCCGACGCGAAGACGCAGCTGGCTTCGGTGTTCAATTCGCTCAAGGCCAGCCTGGGCTCCGACACCTCGGGTACCGTGAACATCTTCCTGGTCGACTTCGACACTCAGGTGAACAAGAACGTGGCGGTGAACCTTGCCGACCCGGATGCCCTGAGCAAGCTGCAGGCGGTGCTGAACTCGATGGTGGGTGGCTACTACGGTGGTGGTACCAACTATGAGGACGCGTTCAAGACGACGGCCAACTTCTTCAAGAGCACCATGGCCACCAGCAACACCGGTGCGGAGAACCTGACGTACTTCATCACCGACGGTAAACCGACGTACTACCAGAATGGAGAGTCGACCAACCCTCGTCTGTGGACAGGTGGCAAATACCTCGATGATGTTGTGAACGTCAACAATTTCAAAATTGGCGACTCGTTCAGCACCATGGTCGATAGCACGCACAAGCTGGAAATCAGCAGCAACGGGACAGTCACGCTTTATACCTACAAGAGCAATGGGCGCCTGGACTCGACCAACGAGCTGGGTACGATCCACGCTCAAGGTGACGGTACTTACGAGCTGTCTTACCTGGCTGGTAACGGCGGGACGAGCTCGAGTAACCTTTACTATGCTGCTGATGGTTCGACGGCCAGCTTCAGCCTGCTTTCTGGTGTGACCAAGGTGCAAGCCATCGGCCTGAACAGCGATGTCACCCTGAGCGACCTGAAACCATACGACAGTGCCGGCAAGCCGCAGACCAACATCGACCCGTCCGACCTGGCGAAGGCGATTCTCGGTCACACCGAAGCAACGGTGCCAGGTGCCGACACCATCGATGGCGGCAACGGCAATGACATCATCTTCGGTGACTTGATCACCCTCAACGGTGTTGTCAGCGAGGGTTACCAGGCCCTGCAGACTTACGTCGCGCAGAAGAGCGGTGTCGAGGTCAGCTCTGTTACCACCAGCAATGTCCACCAGTACATCACCGAGCACTACACCGAGTTCGATATCTCCGGTGCCAAAGACGGCAACGACATCCTGTCGGGCGGCAATGGCAACGATATCCTCTTCGGTCAGGGTGGTAACGACACGCTCGATGGCGGCAAAGGTAATGACATCCTGCTGGGCGGTACCGGCAATGACACCCTGATCGGTGGCCAAGGCAATGACATCCTGATCGGTGGCAGCGGTGCCGACACCTTCGTGTGGAAGGCGGGCGACATCGGCAACGACGTGATCAAGGACTTCAAGGTGGCCGAGGGTGACCGTATCGACCTGAAGGACCTGCTCCAGGGCGAGAAGGGCAGCACCATCGACAACTACCTGAAGCTCACCACGGTGGAAGGCACGACGACGCTGCAAGTCAGCAGCGAAGGCAAGCTGAACGCCGAAGGTGGTATCGCCAACGCTGACGTGACCATCAAGCTGGAAGGGGTGAACTGGTCCAACACCACGGTCAACTCGTTGATCAGCGGTGCCGACCCAACCATCATCATCCACAACAAAGACAGCTGATAGACCACCGGGGCCGCCTAGCGGCCCCGGCTCTTTCCTGCCATCCGCCAACAGCGCATACTCTTGCGCCGGGCCTGCGTGCCTGGCGATCTTTGCCTATGCTGCTGTCTACCAACAAGGAACCAACGTGACGAGGGACACCGCCATGTTCTACGTGCAACGCGACGCCGCTGGCCAGTTGCTGCGGGTAGAAGCAGCCGCTTTTGACCAGTTCACCGAAATGCTCCCCGCCGACCATGCCGATGTTCAGGAATGGTTCGCCGATGACGTTGTGGAAAACAGCCTGAACCAGCTCAAGCAAAGCGACCTGGACATGATCCGCGTGCTTGAAGACCTTATCGATGTGCTGACCGCCAAGGGCGTATTCAAGATCACTGACTTGCCCCCAGGCGCGCAGGCCAAGCTGCTCAACCGTTCCACGGCGCGCAAGGCGCTCAGCAGCCTAAACAACCTCATCGACGAAGAAGAGCAGGGCGGGCTGATCTGATCGCGGGCCGCCCCGCCCCCAGTGCTATGGTTATGCGTTAAAGGTATTTAAAATATTGCTCTTATGACTTTATAGTCACTTCCACTGCGTACCCGTCGACCAATCGATGCGCCGCACGACTTGAACCCACACGGGAAAACCCCGTGCGTTTCTGATCGTTGCGCGCCATTGAAGTCGCGCACTGCGTGGGAGTGAAAAATGTCAGCCGCCTTGAACGCCTTGTCGTCCATCGACAGCGCCCAGCCGCAAGTTTTCGAAATTCGCCCCTTCTCGGGTGCCGTCGGCGCCGAGATCATAGGCCTGGACCTGGCCAAACCGGTCAGCGCCGAGGATTTCACCCGTATCCATCGCGCCCACCTCGACCACCATGTGCTGGTGTTCCGCGACCAGCGGATCAGCCCGGAACAGCAGATCGCCTTCAGCCGCCGCTTTGGTGAGTTGCAGATCCATGTGCTCAAGCAGTTCCTGCTGACTGGCCACCCCGAGATCCTGATCGTTTCCAACATCATCGAAAACGGCCAGAACATCGGCCTGGGTGATGCCGGCAAATTCTGGCACTCGGACCTGTCGTACAAGGAGCTGCCAAGCCTTGGTTCCATGCTGCATGCCCAGGAACTGCCCAGTGAAGGTGGTGACACCCTGTTTGCCGACATGCACAAAGCCTGGGACGCTGTGCCTGACGCCCTGCGCAAAGTGGTCGAGGGCCGCAGTGCCGCTCACTCCTACACCGCCCGCTACGCCGAGACCAAATTCGAAGGCAACTGGCGCCCGACCCTGACTGCCGAGCAACTGGCGCAGGTAAAGGAAGTCATTCATCCGGTAGTCCGCACTCACCCGGAAAACGGCCGCAAAGCCCTGTTCGTCAGTGAAGGCTTCACCACCCGCATTGTCGGCCTGCCAGACGACGAAAGCCGTGACGTGCTGCAGCAGCTGTATGCCCTTAGCGTGCTGGAGCAGAACATTTACCGCCACCAGTGGCAGCCCCATGACCTGGTGTTCTGGGACAACCGCTCGCTGATCCACCTGGCCACCGGCTGCCCCGCGCACCTGCGGCGCAAGCTGTACCGCACCACCATCCAGGGCGATGCCCCGTTCTGACGACTGAGGAAACCATCATGCGCAAATCCATCAGCCGCCTGGCGGCAAGCATCGGCCTGGGCGCAAGCCTGGTCGTCGGCAGCCTGGCTGCCCCCGCCGTGGCCCAGGCCGAAGGCAAGATCCGCATTGCCGAACAATTCGGCATCGTCTACCTGCTGCTGAACGTGGTGCGTGACCAGCACCTGATTGAGAAACACGGTAAGGAGCAGGGCATCGACATCGAAGTCGACTGGGCGCAGCTGTCGGGTGGCTCGGCCATCAACGACGCACTGTTGTCCGGTTCGGTGGACATCGCCGGCGCTGGCGTCGGGCCGCTGTTGACCGTCTGGGACCGCACCAAGGGCCGGCAGAACGTGAAGGCCGTGGCTTCGCTGGGCAACTTCCCGTACTACCTGGTCAGCAGCAACCCCAACGTGAAGACCATCGCCGACATCTCCGACAAAGACCGTATTGCCGTTCCGGCAGTGGGTGTTTCGGTGCAGTCGCGCTTCCTGCAGTACGCCGCTGCTCAGCAGTGGGGCGACAAGGAATACAACCGCCTCGATAAATACACCTTGGCTGTGCCGCACCCGGACGCCACCGCCGCGCTGCTGGCGGGCGGTACCGAGCTGAACGGGCACTTCTCCAACCCGCCGTTCCAGGACCAGGTGCTGGCCAACAAGGACGTGCACGTGGTGCTCAACAGCTACGACCTGCTCGGCCCCAACTCGCCGACCTTGCTGTTTGCTACCGAGAAGTTCCGCAAGGACAACCCTAAAACCTACAAGGCCTTCGTCGATGCCCTGGCCGAAGCCGCAGACTTCGCCCAGAAAGACAAGGCGGCTGCCGCCGACACCTATATCCGCGTAACCAAGGCCAAGATCGACCGCGACGCGCTGATCAAGCTGATCGACAACCCACAGTACGAATTCACCGTTACGCCCAAGAACACCTACAAGCTGGCCGATTTCCTCTATCGGGTAGGCGCCATCAAGCACAAGCCGGAGTCGTGGAAGGACTACTTCTTCCAGGATGAACGCCCGCTGCAGGGGAGCTGACCGATCATGACCGCCCCATTGCCAGGCCACACGGCCAGCAACCTGAGCCGTGTCGCAACGCCGCCTTTGCTCAAGGTGGATAACCTCAGCCTCGAATACCGCACCGCGCAACGCGTGGTGCGGGCCACCCATCAGGTCAGCTTCGAAGTCGACCGCGCTGATCGTTTTGTACTGCTCGGCCCCTCCGGCTGTGGCAAGTCCACCCTGCTCAAAGCCGTGGCCGGTTTTATCCAGCCGCAAGAAGGGCAGATTCTGCTGCAGGGCCAGACAGTGCGTGGCCCAGGCCCCGACCGCATCGTGGTGTTCCAGGAGTTCGACCAGTTGCCGCCGTGGAAAACGGTGAAGCAGAACGTCATGTTTCCGCTGCTGGTGTCTGGCCAGCTCAAGCGTGCAGAGGCGGAGGAACGGGCGCTGCATTATCTGGAAAAGGTCGGTCTGGCCGCCTTTGCCGATGCTTATCCACACACGTTGTCCGGAGGTATGAAGGCACGTGTGGCAATTGCCCGGGCCTTGGCCACCCAGCCCAAGATCCTGTTGATGGATGAGCCGTTCGCCGCCCTGGATGCACTGACCCGGCGCAAGATGCAGGAAGAGCTGTTGCTGCTGTGGGAGGAAGTGCGGTTCACCCTGTTGTTCGTCACCCACTCCATCGAAGAAGCACTGGTGGTTGGCAACCGTATCCTGCTGTTGTCGCCGCACCCGGGGCGAGTGCGTGCCGAAGTGCACAGCCACCAGTACAACCTGGGCAGCCTGGGTGGTAGCGACTTCCAGGCCAGTGCCCGGCGTATTCACCGTTTGCTGTTCGACGAGGCGGATACCCCGGAACAGGCTGACGACCTTGGCTTCAACGATATCCGCATCGCCTACTGACAGGAGCTTCAGCCATGACCACTACACCTGTACGCCAGGAATACGAGGTGCAGCTGGAGCCGTTGCTCAGTGTGCCTTTGGAACGACAACTGCCGTTGGCCCAGCGCTTGTGGCAACAAGGCTGGCTGCGCAAGGCGGTGATCCTGCTGGTAATCGCCATGCTGTGGGAGGCCGTAGCCCGTTATCAGGGTAACGACCTGCTGCTGCCAAGCTTCTTGCAAACCGCCGCCGCCCTGTGGGACGGCCTGGCCAGCGGTGAACTGCCCGCCAAAGTCGGGGTTTCGCTGGTGATACTGCTCAAGGGCTATGTGCTGGGTATCGTCCTGGCCTTTGGCCTGACCAGTCTGGCGGTTTCGACCCAGCTGGGCCGGGACCTGCTAGGTACGCTGACGTCGATGTTCAACCCGTTACCGGCCATTGCGCTGTTGCCACTGGCCTTGCTGTGGTTCGGGCTGGGCGACAACAGCCTGATCTTCGTGCTGGTGCATTCGGTGCTGTGGGCGTTGGCGCTCAATACCTACGCCGGTTTCCTTGGTGTGTCGGAAACGCTGCGCATGGCTGGCCGCAACTATGGCCTGAAAGGGCTGCGGCTGGTGTTGCACATCCTGGTGCCGGCGGCCTTGCCGTCGATCCTGTCGGGGCTGAAGATCGGCTGGGCGTTTGCCTGGCGTACCCTGATCGCTGCCGAACTGGTCTTTGGTGCCAGCAGCGGCAAGGGCGGGCTAGGCTGGTACATCTTCCAGAACCGCAACGAGCTGTATACCGACAAGGTGTTTGCCGGGTTGGCGGTGGTGATCCTGATCGGGTTGTTGGTGGAAGGGCTGGTGTTCAACACCCTGGAGCGGCTGACTGTGCGGCGTTGGGGAATGCAGCGTTGACCTGATCCGGCCCTATCGCCGGCAAGCCAGCTCCCACAGGAAAGCCACAAACCTCAAGACCTGTGGAGTACCTGTGGGAGCTGGCTTGCCGGCGATAGGGCCAGTTCAGGCTATACAGTCTGGTACTGCGCAGCTGCATTACTGAGGATCTTGCCAATTTCCTCGCGCAACCCCGCAGGCTGCTCCACCACCACCCCATCCCCATGGCTCAACAGCCACCAGCGCAATGGCCAGCCATCGTTCACCGTGGCCCGCAACCGATGCCCATGCTCCAGCGCCGTCAGCTGCATATCGTTGCTCAACGGTGCAACCCGCAACTGCCGCGCCAGTGCGTCGCTGATCCGCGCCACCAGCTCCACACCTTCACCCTGCGTCGGTTGCAACGCGTCCCCCCGCAGGTGCGTCAGCAAGTCGAAATTACCGCGCAATTCGCCCACCGCACTTGCCGACCAGTGCCAGCCGAACGGGATGCTCTTGTCATTGCGTTCCAGCGGAAATATCAGCGAAAGCTCGTTGAGGTCACGCTCGACCGTGCGTTTGCTGACCGTGAAGCCCACGTCACGCAGGCGCCACACCAACTCGGCGCTGGTTATGCCTGGAGAGCGGCTGGGCAGCTGGCGCAGCAGTGCCCACTGTCGGCTGAGGGTGGCGCGGGTGGTGGCGAACGGCAAAAGATAACGTCCTTGTCTAGGCTTGCCGCAATAGGATGGCGGCACGCGAGGGGCATGGCAATTGGCCACAGCCTGCTCAGATCAAGGAAGTCGCATTTGGTTGCCTGGTACCGAATCGTTCGCGACAGGTTTTGACGTGACGTCACGCAGAATCACGCCTCATCACAGCCGAAGGTTGGGGTTGTGCGTCGTTCAATGAGGATGAACATGTCTGCTGCCAGCAATATCCATTCGCTGCTTGCCCGCCTTCTGCCCGAGCGGGTCATCGCTCCACCGACCCCCGTCGGGAGGCGGCTACCCCTGTTCGCCGGCGTGGGCTTGCCCAGCCAGCGCTCATTGCTGGTCAACCGCCTGGATGAGGCCAGTGATCTGCAGGCGGTATACGTCGACCTGCGCCGTCAGGCGTTGCAAGGCAGTGTGGCGGCCCTGAACGACCTCGGCTGGATCTGGCTCAACGGAAAGTACTGGCGCGCCGATACCGTTCTGGCCGGTCACCTGCTGCGCATGGCTGCTCTGCAGGGCAATGCCGCCGCCTGGTTCAATCTCGGGCAGCAGCATTATTTTGGCAAAGGCATCGACCCCTCCTACGTGCAGGCGGCGGAGTGCTACCGGCAGGCCTTCGAACGGGGCATGTTGCACGCGGCTGCAGCGTTGGGTGACCTGTATGAGGAGGAAGTGTGCGATAGCGACCAGGATTGGCAGGTCGACCTGGTGCAGGCTTACCAGTGGTTCATGCGTGGGGCCGAGCGGGGTGAGGCTCGCTGCCGTTTCGAGGTGGGTTACCGGTTGATGCACGGGCTGTATGTGGATGCCGACCTCAAGGCCGCGTTGTACTGGCTGGAGCTGGCGGCAGCGGCGGGGGTGGTACAGGCCGCCGAGGAGTTGGCGGTGCACTTCAGCAGCCGGGACGCGGTGCGCTACCAGGAGTGGCGGGACCGGGCGGTGCAGATGGGCAGTACATTGGCCCTGACCATGAAACTGGAAGATCAGATTCAGCCCTGACCTTCTGTCGTCTGTACCCGCGAAGAAGCCGGTACAGGCGAAAAAATGAACAACATTTAACCTGGGCTATCCGTCGCCCCCTGTTGACGACAGGGGGAGGGCAAGGCGTATATTGATAGTTAGCAAACTATGAATATCCTTGGTTCCTTCCATGTCCCTTGATCTCCTGCGCCTGCAAGTCAGCAGCGGCATGGTGGTTGCCGCCCGCCACTGGCGGCGCATCTGCCACACCGCCCTGACCGGTTACGGTATTTCCGAGGCCTGCGCCGCGCCTCTGCTGATGATCGTGCGCCTGGGTGATGGCGTGCATCAGGTGGCTGTTGCCCAGGCTGCCGGCCTCGAAAGCCCGTCGCTGGTGCGCCTGCTCGACCAACTGTGCAAGGCCGGCCTGGTATGCCGCAGCGA
This sequence comes from Pseudomonas kurunegalensis, assembly GCF_030291635.1. NCBI lineage: Bacteria > Pseudomonadati > Pseudomonadota > Gammaproteobacteria > Pseudomonadales > Pseudomonadaceae > Pseudomonas > Pseudomonas kurunegalensis. The sequence continues at coordinate 179,200 of NZ_CP127871.1, forward strand.
GGACCCACTGGACCGCCGCGCCAAAGCCCTGAGCCTGACCGCAGAAGGCCGCGCCCTGGCCGAAGCCATCGAAGCCGAGCTGGTTCGCCTGCGCCGCGATGTGCTGAACGGCATCGACCAGGCCGACCTGGAAGCTGCCTTGAGGGTGCTGCGTGCCTTCGAAGCGGCCGGCCTGGGCAGCACGGGCGGGGCGGCATGAACGGTTTCTTCAGCTCAGTCCCCCCGGCGCGTGACTGGTTCTACGGCGTGCGTACCTTCGCGGCCTCCATGATCGCCCTGTACATCGCGTTGCTCATGCAGTTGCCACGTCCCTACTGGGCGATGGCCACGGTGTATATCGTCTCTAGCCCGTTCGTCGGCCCGACCAGTTCCAAGGCCCTGTACCGCGCCGTGGGCACACTGTTGGGGGCCGGTGGTGCGATTTTCCTGGTGCCGCCACTGGTGCAGTCGCCGTTGTTGCTGAGCATCGCCATTGCCCTGTGGACGGGCACCTTGTTGTTCCTGTCGCTGAACCTGCGGACGGCCAACAACTACGTGCTGATGCTGGCCGGCTATACCCTGCCGATGATCGCCCTGGCGGTTGTGGATAACCCGCTAGCGGTATTCGATGTGGCGTCTTCCCGTGCTCAGGAAATCTGCCTGGGCATCGTCTGCGCGGCAGTGGTCGGCGCCATTTTCTGGCCGCGCCGGCTTGCCCCTGTGGTGGTTGGCGCCACCGGCAGCTGGTTCACCGAAGCGATCCGCTACAGCGATACCTACCTGGCCCGCGAAGTCAGTGCCGACAAGGTCGGTGGCATGCGCGGGGCGATGGTCGCCACCTTCAACTCGCTGGAGCTGATGATTGGCCAGCTCGGCCACGAAGGTGCCGGCCCCCACACCCTTAAAAACGCCCGCGAGTTGCGCGGGCGCATGATCCACTTACTGCCGGTGATCGACGCCCTTGACGACGCGCTGGTGGCCCTGGAAGGCCGTGCCCCAGCCCAGTTCACCCTGCTTCAGCCCGTGCTCGATGCTGCCCGCGAATGGCTCAAGGGCACTGCCGACAGCGCTTCGGTAGCGCGTTGGACCGCACTGCATGAACAGATCGATCGCCTGCAGCCCGGCGCGGCCGCCCTCGACCAGCGCGCCGAGCTGCTGTTGTCCAACGCCCTGTACCGCCTGAGCGAATGGGCGGATCTGTGGCAGGACTGTTGTACCCTGCAACACGCCCTGCGCACCGACGATGCCAAACCGTGGCGCGCGGTGTACCGCCACTGGCGCCTTGGCCGCCTGACGGCGTTCTTCGACCGTGGCCTGATGCTGTATTCCGTGGCCTCCACCGTACTGGCGATCGTTGTCGCCTGCGGCCTGTGGATCGGCCTGGGCTGGAATGACGGTGCCAGCGCGGTGATCCTCGCCGCTGTGTCGTGCAGCTTCTTTGCCGCCATGGACGACCCGGCACCGCAGATCTACCGGTTCTTCTTCTGGACGTTGATGTCGGTCATCTTCTCCAGCCTGTACCTGTTTCTGGTGCTGCCCAACCTGCACGACTTCCCGATGCTGGTGCTGGCCTTCGCCGTGCCGTTCATCTGCGTCGGCACCCTGACCGTGCAGCCGCGCTTCTACCTGGGTACCTTGTTGACCATCGTCAACACCTCGACCTTCATCAGCATCCAGGGCGCCTACGACGCCGACTTCTTCACCTTCCTCAACTCCAACCTGGCCGGCCCCGTGGGCCTGCTGTTCGCGTTCATCTGGACCTTGGTGATGCGCCCGTTCGGTGTGGAGCTGGCGGCCAAACGCATGACCCGCTTTGCCTGGCGCGACATCGTCGAAATGACCGAACCCGCCACCCTGGCCGAGCACCGCCAGGTGGGTGTGCAAATGCTCGACCGCCTGATGCAGCACCTGCCGCGCCTGTCGCAAACCGGCCAGGATAGCGGCGTGGCACTGCGCGACCTGCGCGTAGGGCTAAACCTGCTCGACTTGCTCGCCTACATGCCGCGTGCCGGCCAGCAAGCCCGCGAACGCCTGAACACGGTGGTCGAGGAAGTTGGCGCACACTACGCCGCCTGCCTGCGTGCCGGCGAACGTCTGCACGCCCCGGCCGCACTGTTGCGCAACATGGAGCGCGCACGCCTGGCGCTGAACCTGGATGAGCTGTACGAGCGTGGCGATGCCCGCACCCACCTGCTGCATGCCCTGAGCGGCTTGCGACTGGCGCTGCTGCCGGGTGTGGAAGTGATGCTCGAACCCGCCGAACAACCGCAACTGCCCCCCGGCCTCGACGGAGCGCCCCTGTGATTGGTGAACTGGATATCAGCGGGGTGTTCCTGCCCACGCTGCTGGTGATGATGTTTGGCACCTACCTGTTGTTCCTGGGGGTGCACGCGGTGCTGGTGCGCCTGCACTTCTACCGCCTGGTCTGGCACCGGGCGTTGTTCAACGTTGCCCTGTATGCCGTGCTGCTTGGCGCGGTGGACCACTTTTGCCGAAACCTGATGCTGCCATGAAAAAACCTTTGCTGACCCTGGGCCGTGTGGTCCTGACCTTGCTGGTAGTGACCTTCGCCGCCGTGCTCGTGTGGCAGATGGTGGTGTACTACATGTTTGCCCCCTGGACCCGCGACGGCCACATTCGCGCCGACGTGATCCAGATAGCCCCGGATGTGTCCGGGTTGATCCAGAAGGTCGAGGTGCGCGACAACCAGACCGTCAAACGCGGCGACGTGCTGTTCACCATCGACCAGGACCGCTTCACCTTGGCCCTGCGCCAGGCCAAGGCCACCCTCGGCGAGCGCCAGGAAACCCTGGCCCAGGCCTCGCGCGAAGCACAGCGCAACCGCAAGCTGGGCAACCTGGTTGCCGCCGAGCAACTGGAAGAAAGCCAGTCCCGCGAGGCCCGCGCCCGCTCGGCTGTCAGCGAGGCACAGGTGGCGGTCGATACCGCCCAGCTCAACCTCGACCGCTCGGTGGTACGCAGCCCGGTAGACGGCTACCTCAACGACCGCGCCCCGCGTAATCACGAATTCGTCACCGCCGGCCGCCCTGTACTGTCGGTGGTCGACAGCGCTTCGTACCACGTCGATGGCTACTTCGAAGAAACCAAGCTGGGCGGTATCCAGATCGGTGATGCCGTGGACATTCGCGTGATGGGTGACAACACCCGCCTGCGCGGCCATGTGCAAAGCTTCGCTGCCGGCATTGAAGACCGCGACCGCAGCAGCGGCGCCAACCTGCTGCCCAACGTCAACCCGGCGTTCAGCTGGGTGCGCCTGGCCCAGCGTATTCCGGTGCGCATCGCCTTCGACGAAGTGCCGGCAGACTTCCGCATGATTGCCGGGCGCACCGCCACGGTGTCGATCATCGAGGGCCAGCACCCATGAAACAGCTGATCCTGGCCGGCCTGTGCCTGTCGCTGGGGGCCTGCATGATGGTGGGCCCGGACTATGAGGTGCCGAAGGACGCGGCGGTACAACGCAGCGACCTTAGCGGCCCGTTGCGCCAGGATGCCGACAGCGTGGTTTCGGCACCGGTGCCTGAGGACTGGTGGCAGCTGTATCAGGATCAACGGCTGAACGAACTGGTGCGCCAGGCTTTGAGCGCCAATACCGAATTGCGCGTAGCCGCCGCCAACATCGCCAAGGCCCGCGCGCAGGTCGAAGTGGCCGAATCGCAAGGTGGCTTCAACGGCGGCGTCAAACTGGGTGCCCAGCGCCTGCAGGAGTCGGGTGAAGCCTTCCTGCTGCCCGAGAAGGTGCCGGTGGCCAACATCGGCGAGGCCATTATCAGTGCTTCGTACCAGTTCGACCTGTGGGGCACTTTCAAGCGGGGTACCGAGGCTGCCAAGGCCAATGCCGACGCAGTGCAGGCCGCTGCCGACACTGCCCGCATCACCCTGGTGGCGGATGTGGTCAAGGCTTATACCCAAGTGTGCTCGGCCAACGAGGAATACCACATCGCCCGCGAGTCGCTCGATTTGCAGGAGCAGAGCGTGAAGCTGAACCAGCGCCTGCGTGATGCCGGGCGTGGCGACGAAACCCAGGTCACCCGGTCGCAAACCCAGTTCAAGTCGTTGCGTGCCGAACTGCCGCGTTTCAAGGCCGAGCGCGAGACCGGCATGTATACCCTGGCGGCTCTGCTGGCCAAGCCTGTTGACCAGTTGCCTGCCGGTACCGCCGATTGTGCCGAGCTGCCGCACCTGAACCAGCTGGTGCCAGTGGGCGATGGTGCCGCGTTGCTCAAGCGCCGTCCCGACGTGCGTCAGGCCGAGCGCCAGCTGGCTGCGGCCACCGCGTACATCGGTGTGGCCACCGGCGCGTTGTACCCCGACATCAGCATCGGTGCCCAGGTTGGCACCATCGGCATCCTGGAGAACCTGGGTGAGCCCGCGACCAACCGCTGGGGCTTCGGCCCGCAGATCAGCTGGAGCATCCCTACCAACGGCACCCGTGCGCGCATTCGCATGGCCGAAGCCTCTACCCAGGCGGCCTTGGCAAACTTTGATGGCGTGGTGCTGAACGCCATTCGCGAAACCCAGACCCGCCTGGCGCAATACAGCGCGTTGCTGGACCGGCGCGATGCGCTGGCCGAGGCAGAAAAATCGGCCAAGGAAGCGGCAGACCAGACGCACCGGTATTACCAGGCGGGGCGTGAGTCGTTCCTGGCGGATTTGCAGGCGACGCGGACCTATACCGATATGCGTGCGCAGTTGGCAGCGGCCAATAGCCAGGTGGCGATGGGGCAGATAGGCGTGTTCCTGGCGCTGGGTGGCGGCTGGAAGGACACTGCCAAACGCTGAGGCACTAAAGCCGTAAGATATTTCCGAACCTGAAACCAAATGCTTCAGTTTGGATGCGCTGTCGAATTATCCTACGACACCTATCGAAAGCTGCTGACTTGGCGAGGAATGGCTCTGGGAATAACGTTCCTAAGGTCGCCTACCAAGGCGATTCGGGCGTGAGACACCCGGGTCATAGTAGCGTCGCTAAATGGCGGCCGTGCGCGTGCAGGCTTTGGCCTGGCCGGGTTCCCTATGTCCCGTGTCTCACCTCGCGCATGGCTGCCACCAATTCCGTGAGACGAAATGGAAGGCAGCTCCTAGCTTAATCATAGGAGCTACAAGATGATCAATGATCCAGTAAATACGTCTACTGCTGGCGTGGAAACTTTCGACCTTTTCCGCCTTCTACCCAACGTTCCCTTCAGTCACGCTTTCTCACAGTTATCGGTATTGCTCGGCTGTATCCGCCACCTGACCACCGAGGCGGAGATGGAAAACGACCGCATTGCCGGTAGTGCTGCTCGGATACTCAGTGAGATGGCCAAGGCACTGATCGATGATATGGAGCGAGGGCTGAGCAAGGTTCTTCAATAGCCTTCAGGAACTTGAGTCGCTGTTGGAGGCTTTGCGTTAGGGCTGGCAGGTGTTCGCCGCCAAATCCTCTATGCCTGTTAGATCGAGCGCCGCCCGCGCGGCGCATCGCGAGCAAGCTCGCTCCTACATTTTTTCGAGCGAGTTATTCCTGAGGCAGAGGCGCGCGGCCCTCTGGCGTTCACCTCAATATCGTGTGGAACAAACAAGGCGGTCGCGCACGTTAGCACAGGCGTTATTGGCCCGAAACAGATGTAGGAGCGAGCTTGCTCGCGATGCGCCGCGCGGGCGGCGCTCGATCTGACGGGCGAAGAAGACCCAGCGGCGAACTCTATGGCCATCCCGCCCCATCAAATTTGTAGCAAGATTTTTCATGAAATCCGCCCAGCACCCTTGAGGGAAGCCAAGTCGGAGTGAACAATGTTCTCTTTCGCATTCCCTTCGAGACTGGCCATGAAAACCCGTTCCCGTCTGCTTGCCTGGCTTCTGTGGCCGGTGCTGGCGCTGTGCAGCACCATGGCGATGGCCGAAGCCCCCGCCGAGGCCGCCAAGGCCTTGCACCTGCTCGATTACATTGGCGCCGACTACCCGCCGACTGTGCGCGAAGGCAAGGTGATCGACGATGGCGAATACCGTGAACAACAGGAGTTCAGCACGGTATTGGCCGACTTGGTGAAGGCCTTGCCGGCAAACGCCGAGCAAGCGGGCCTGGAGCAGGGCGTCCAGGCATTGAGGCAGGCTATCGACCAGCGTCAGGACGGCGCGACCGTAGCCAGGCAGGCCAGGCAGTTGGGTGCACGCCTGGCGGTGGCTTATGAAGTCAGTCAGGCCCCGGTGATTACCCCGGACCCTGCCCGTGGCGCTGCGTTGTATGCGCAGAACTGCTCCATCTGCCACGGCGACACGGGCGCAGGCGATGGTCCTGCGGGCGTTGGGTTGGAGCCTGCGCCTGCTAACCTGCGTGACGCTGCGCGCCTCGACCAGTTGAGCCTGTTCGACCTCTACAACACCCTGGCCCTTGGCATCGACGGCACCGAAATGCCGTCCTTCGCCGACCAGCTGGACGACCGTCAGCGCTGGGATGTGGCCGCTTACATCGCCAGTTTCTCAGCCAACCCACAGGCCGCCAAAGGCGACAAAACCTGGAACATCGCCGACCTGGCACGCCAGACCCCAGCCGAGGTCGCGGCCAACGAAGGCGCGGCGGTACTGGAGGCATTCCGCGCCCAGCGTGCCCAGCCGCCGCAGGTCAAACGTGGCCCGGCGCAATTGCTGGAATACACCGCCAGTACCCTGGACAAGAGCCTCGCCGCCTACCGTGCAGGCGATCACGACCAGGCCTATGACCTGTCGGTGGCGGCCTACCTAGAAGGCTTCGAGCTGGTGGAAAGCTCACTGGACAACATTGACACCCAAGTGCGCAAGGACACCGAAAAATCCCTGATGGCCTACCGCCAATCGTTGCAGGATGGGCTGCCCGTGGCCCAGGCTGAGCAGCGGCTGGCCGAAGCCAAGACCAAGCTCGACCAGGCCGCGAAGCTGTTGGGTAGCGACGGTCTGAGCTGGTCGCTGAGCTTTATCTCCGGCTTGCTGATCCTGCTGCGCGAAGGCCTTGAAGCCATTCTGGTTCTGGCGGCGATCCTGGCCTTCCTGCGCAACACCGGCCAGCAGTCGGCGGTGCGCAGCGTCAACATTGGCTGGGGCCTGGCGCTGGTTGCCGGCTTTGCCACCTGGGCGCTGGCGGCTTACGTGATCGATGTGGGTGGAGCCCAGCGCGAGCTGCTGGAAGGTTGCACGGCGTTGTTCGCTGCAGTGATGGTGTTGTGGCTCGGCGTGTGGATGCATGACCGACGCCACGCCGCAGCCTGGCAGAACTACATCAAGAGCAGCCTGGTCAGTGGCGGAGGGCGTTTCGGCTTCGCCTTGCTGGCGTTTTTCTCGGTGTACCGCGAACTGTTCGAAGTAATTCTGTTCTACGAAACCCTGTGGCTGCAGGCAGGCCCGGCCGGGCACCAGGCGGTGCTGGCGGGTGGCGCCACGGCGCTGGTGCTGTTGGTGGGGTTGGCCTGGGTGATCCTGCGTGGCTCGGCCAAGTTGCCGCTTTCACTGTTCTTCAGCATCAACGCCGCGCTGCTGTGCGCGCTGTCGGTGGTGTTTGCCGGGCATGGCGTGAAAGCGCTGCAAGAGGCTGGTGTACTGGGTACGCGGCCGGTGGCGTTCTTCGAGTTCGACTGGCTTGGGATTCATGCCGATGCCTACTCGCTGTCGGCGCAGGCGGTGGCCTTGCTGGCCATCATGTTCCTGTATGGGCGCTCGCGGTTGGCGGAAAAGCGCAGGGCGGCGGCCAACTGAGGCCGCCATCCTGAGAAACCTATTTGATCAGGCAGGTTGTGGCGCCTTGAGAATGTTCTGCAGCAGCTGGACACTTTCGACGGCGTCATGACCCAGGCTGGTCAGGTAGCCGCCATCGGGTTGATCGGTCAGCCCTTTTTCATGCAGACGTTGCGCAGCCGCGATCAGGGCAGGGGCGGCGGTGCTGGTTATCTTGATGCCTTCCTGGCTGCTGTCGTGTTTGAACAGCGCGAGTACTTCCAGTTCGTCGATCAGATCGGGGGTAAAAGGCATGGCGGCTCCTGACTTCCAGACAAGGATGGCGGCACCGTCAGCGGTGCCTGACCTTGGAGTGTAGTCGGATTATTCGTCCTCGCCTTGATCCATCTCAGGCGGCAGTTCAGGCAATGCACGCAGGGCATTCTCGTACCACTCGCCGTTGAACTCGCGGTCTTCCGTCAGCATGTTGTCGATCTCGAAGGCCAGCACATGGGCCATCAGGTTGAGGATGTCCTCGCGCTCGTAGCCAACCAGCGTCAGCTTGTTGAACGTGGCCTTGGCGGCTGGCGGCTCGCCGCTTTCGATCTGGTTTTCGATGGCCTGGGTCAGCGTTGCCTCGGCGAAGGCTTCGTCGTCGTCATTATCGATGTCGGTGGGCTCGCTCATGGCGGTACTCCTGTGATGGGATGCACAGTGTGCCACGCCTGTGGCGGCAATGCCCGGGCATTGACGGGGTGCATGACGCTGGTCAGGGGCGGGCGTACGGTCTATAAAAGCCGAGCCAACCCCTTACGGCCTGGAGGCTGTTACCCCATGCTCAAGCTTTACGGATTCTCGGTCAGCAACTACTACAACATGGTCAAACTGGCCCTGCTGGAAAAAGGCCTGCCCTTCGAGGAAGTCGCATTCTATGGCGGCCAGGCGCCACAGGCGCTGGCAGTGAGCCCTCGCGGCAAGGTGCCAGTGCTTGAAACCGAACACGGCTTTCTGAGTGAAACCAGTGTGATCCTCGACTATATCGAACAGACCCAAGGCGGCAAGGCACTGCTGCCGGCCGATCCGTTCGGGCAGGCCAAGGTGCGTGAGCTGCTCAAGGAAATCGAGCTGTATATCGAACTGCCGGCGCGTACCTGCTATGCCGAGTCGTTCTTCGGCATGTCGGTTGAGCCGTTGGTCAAAGAGAAAGCCCGGGCCGATCTGCTGGCCGGGTTTGCCACCCTCAAGCGTAATGGGCGCTTCGCACCCTATGTTGCGGGTGAGCAGCTGACGCTGGCAGACCTGATGTTCTGCTTCTCGGTCGACCTGGCTTATGCCGTGGGCAAAAAGGTGCTGAACATCGACTTCCTGGCGGACTTCCCGCAGGGCAAGGCGTTGCTGCAACTGATGGGTGAGAACACACACATGGCGCGGATCGTGGCGGACAAGGAGGCGGCGATGCCGGCCTTCATGGAGATGATTCGAAGCGGTAAACGCTAAAAGCTGGGGCTGCTTCGCAGCCCATCGCGACACAAGGCCGCTCCTACAGGAGATACGCGATCCCTTGTAGGAGCGGCCTTGTGTCGCGATGGGCCGCAAAGCGGCCCCAGGTTCTGATCAGCGCGAAGCCAGCAAGGCCTTGCCACGAACGACGGCCGCACGCACCTGCGCCGGCGCCGTACCACCAATGTGGTCACGGGCATTCACCGACCCTTCCAGGGTCAGCACGGCAAACACGTCCTGCTCGATCTGGTCGCTGAACTGGCGCAGTTCGTCCAGGCTCATCTCGGCCAGGTCCTTGCCGGTATCCACACCATACTTCACCGCGTGGCCAACGATTTCGTGGCAGTCACGGAACGGCAGGCCACGGCGTACCAGGTAGTCGGCCAGGTCGGTGGCGGTGGAGAAGCCGCGCAGGGCCGCTTCACGCATGATGGCGTGCTTGGGCTTGATCGCCGGGATCATGTCGGCAAAGGCACGCAGCGAGTCGCGCAGGGTATCGGCGGCGTCGAACAGCGGCTCCTTGTCTTCCTGGTTGTCCTTGTTGTAGGCCAGCGGCTGGCCTTTCATCAGGGTCAGCAGGCCGGTCAGGGCGCCGAACACGCGGCCGCTCTTGCCACGTACCAGTTCTGGCACGTCCGGGTTCTTTTTCTGCGGCATGATCGAGCTGCCGGTGCAGAAGCGGTCCGGCAGGTCGATGAACTGGAACTGCGCACTGGTCCACAGCACCAGCTCTTCGGAGAAGCGCGACAGGTGCATCATCGCCACGCTGGCAGCGGCGCAGAATTCGATGGCGAAGTCGCGGTCCGACACGCCGTCCAGCGAGTTGCCGGCCACGGCTTCGAAGCCCAGCAGCTTGCAGGTGAGTTCGCGGTCGATCGGGTAGGTGGTGCCCGCCAGCGCGGCACTGCCCAGCGGCATGCGGTTGGTGCGCTTGCGGCAGTCGACCAGGCGCTCGTAGTCGCGGCTGAGCATTTCGAACCAGGCCAGCAGGTGGTGGCCGAAGGTGACCGGCTGGGCCGTCTGCAGGTGGGTGAAGCCAGGCATGATGGTTTCGGCTTCACGCTCGGCCTGCTCCAGCAGGCCCTGCTGCAGGCGGGTGATTTCGGCCAGGATCAGGTCGATTTCATCGCGCAGCCACAGGCGGATATCGGTGGCCACCTGGTCGTTGCGGCTACGGCCGGTGTGCAGCTTCTTGCCGGTGATGCCGATACGGTCGGTCAGGCGTGCTTCGATGTTCATGTGCACGTCTTCGAGGTCGACGCGCCAGTCGAAGTTGCCAGCCTCGATCTCGCCCTGGATGGTTTTCAGGCCATCGATGATGGTGTCGCGCTCGGCATCGCTGAGCACGCCGACCTGCGCCAGCATGGTGGCATGGGCGATCGAACCCATGATGTCGTGGCGGTACAGGCGCTTGTCGAAATCGACCGAGGCGGTGAAACGGGCGACGAAGGCGTCGACGGGCTCACTGAAGCGGCCGCCCCAGGACTGATTGGTCTTGTCGGTGCTCATGGATTCACTCATTGCAGGCGTGAACGAAAAAGTGGCGCCGATGATAGCAGGGTTGGGCTGGCCGCCGCAGGGCGCTGGTCGAGAGAAATGCCCGGAAAATGGTGGTGAACGATTTTAAGGAATGAACGGCAGTGTTCCACGGACCGTCTACAGTTGGACAGAGGACTGGCAGTGAATCTGCCGGCCGAGTGAATCTTTGGCCATCGCACCGGTCTAGAGCGTGACCGCAGTGTCGCTCGAACCACACCTGTCTACGCTATACCTGTGCGAGACTCATTCAGGAATCCAGCGCAATTATGAATGTCCTGATCGTTGATGACGAACCCCAAGGCCGTGAACGGCTTAGCCGGCTGCTCGGCGAACTGGAGGGTTACACCGTGCTGGAGCCTAGCGCCACCAACGGCGAGGAGGCCCTGGCGCTGATCGAAAGCCTCAAGCCCGATGTGGTCCTGCTGGACATCGGCATGCCAGGCCTGGATGGCCTGCAGGTTGCCGCACGCTTGTGCGAACGCGAGGCGCCGCCGGCGGTGGTGTTTTGCACCGGGGATGATGAATACGGTGCCGAGGCATTCAAGGACAGTACCCTCAGCCATGTGACCAAGCCGTTCCAGGCCCAGGCGCTGCGCGATGCCTTGCGCAAGGCCGAAAAACCCAACCGCGCCCAGTTGGCGGCGCTTACCCGGCCGGCCAATGAAGGTGGCGGCCCGCGTAGCCACATCAGTGCCCGCACGCGCAAAGGTATCGAGCTGATCCCTTTGCCTCAGGTGATCTATTTCATTGCCGACCACAAATACGTGACCTTGCGCCATGAGGCCGGGGAAGTGTTGCTCGACGAGCCGCTCAAAGCCCTGGAGGATGAATTTGGCGAACGCTTCGTACGGATCCACCGCAATGCGCTGGTGGCCCGCGAACGCATCGAACGCCTGCAGCGCACCCCGCTGGGGCATTTTCAGTTGTACCTGAAAGGTCTGGACGGTGATGCCCTGACCGTCAGCCGGCGGCATGTGGCAGGCGTGCGCAAGATGATGCAAAGCCTCTGACTTCACTGGGGTTGCGCGTGTCTACAGCCGGCTGCATATTGCCTGTTGATCCACATCTGCAAGGGATACCGGCGATGCTGTTATCATCGACGGTATTTCTCTGGATCGGGGCGTTTCATGTCCACTCGCGAAATCCGCATTGCCACCCGTAAAAGTGCCTTGGCCCTGTGGCAGGCCGAATACGTCAAAGCCCGCCTCGAGCAGGCTCACCCCGGTCTGCTGGTGACCCTGGTGCCCATGGTCAGCCGTGGTGACAAGCTGCTCGATGCGCCGCTGGCCAAGATCGGCGGCAAGGGCCTGTTCGTCAAGGAACTGGAAACCGCCCTGCTGGACAACGAAGCCGACATCGCCGTGCACTCGATGAAGGACGTGCCCATGGACTTCCCCGAAGGCCTGGGCCTGTACTGCATCTGCGAGCGCGAAGACCCGCGCGATGCCTTCGTTTCCAATACCTTCGACAGCCTTGAAGCGCTGCCTGCCGGCAGCATCGTCGGCACCTCCAGCCTGCGCCGCCAGGCCCAGTTGCTGGCGCGCCGCCCAGACCTGCAAATCCGCTTCCTGCGAGGCAACGTCAACACCCGCCTGGCCAAGCTGGATGCTGGCGAGTACGACGCCATCATTCTCGCTGCAGCCGGCCTGATCCGCCTGGGCTTCGAAGACCGCATCACCTCCACCATCAGCGTCGATGACAGCCTGCCGGCTGGCGGGCAGGGCGCGGTGGGCATCGAGTGCCGCAGCGCCGACGTCGAGATCCACGCGCTGCTGGCGCCACTGCACCATGCCGACACTGCCGACCGGGTAGTGGCCGAACGTGCCCTGAACAAACGCCTGAATGGCGGCTGCCAGGTGCCGATCGCCTGCTACGCGGTACTCGAAGGCGACCAGCTGTGGCTGCGTGGCCTGGTCGGTCAGCCTAGCGGCGGTACTTTGTTGGTGGCCGATGCCCGCGCCCCTCGCTCTGCCGCTGAAACGCTCGGCGTACAGGTAGCCGAAGACCTGCTGGGCCAGGGCGCCGAGGCCATCCTCAAGGAAGTCTACGGCGAGGCCGGCCACCCGTGAGCCAATGGCGCCTGTTGCTGACCCGCCCTGCCGAGGACTGCGCAGCACTGGCGCAAAGCCTGGCGGCAGCGGGTGTGGGCAGCAGCTGCATGCCGCTGCTGGAGATAGAGCCCGTCACCGTGCAGGCCCGGCAACGCCTGTTGCTGGAAGGCCTGCATGGCTTCCAGGCGATCATCGCGGTCAGCAAACCTGCCGCCCGGCTGTTGCTTGAGCAACTGGCCGAGACCGGTTTGCAGCCGCCACGGCAAGGCTGGTTCACCGTGGGCGAGGCCACTGCCGCAGTGCTGCAGGAGAAAGGCCTGGAGGTGAGCTGCCCGCCGCGTGGCGATGACAGCGAAGCCTTGCTGGCGCTGCCGGCCCTGCGCCAGGCCGTTGCCGTGCCTGCACCGCGTGTGTTGATCGTTCGCGGCGTCGGAGGTCGCGAACTGCTGGCAGAGCGTCTTGCAGAGCAAGGTGCTAGTGTCGAATATCTGGAACTGTATCGTCGCTGCCTGCCGGCTTACCCGGCGGGCACCCTGAAGCGTCGCATCGAAGCGGAACGCCTCAATGGCCTGGTGGTCAGCAGTGGGCAGGGTTTTGAACATTTGCAGCAGCTGGCCGGCGCCGATTGGCCGCAGTTGGCACAGTTGCCGCTGTTCGTGCCCAGCCCGCGGGTCGCCGAGCAGGCCAGGGCCGCCGGGGCCCAACAGGTTGTGGATTGCCGTGGCGCCAGTGCCACGGCCTTGCTGGCAGCCGTGCAGCGCAGCGCTGCACCTGCCTCTTAAGGCGCTAAGCTGAACGCGATGCGCCCCCATGCAAAGGATGGATACGTGAGCGAGACTGTCTTGTCCAATAACGATCAGCCGTCGGCACAGGCGCCGTCGGAACCCGTCACCGCCCCACCCGCCAAGCGCTCCGGCAGTGGCCTGGCAGCGCTGGCCTTGCTGCTGGGTGCAGCCGGGGTGGCGGTAGGTGGCTGGGGTGTCTGGCAGGTACGCCAACTGCAAGGCAGTGAGTTCAACCAGGGCCAGCACATCGAAGCGCTGAACCAGCGCGCCGAAGCCCTGCAACAACGCGAACAGCAAATCAGCGCGCAACTGGCCAGCCTGCCGGCTGCCAGCGAGCTGGAAGACCGCCGCCGTCTGGTGGCGCAATTGCAAGGTGACCAGCAGCGCCTCAGCCAGCGTCTGGAAACCGTACTTGGCGAGAGCCGCAAGGAATGGCGCCTGGCCGAGGCCGAGCACTTGCTGCGCCTGGCCACCCTGCGCTTGTCGGCGCTACAGGACATCACCAGCGCCAAGGCCCTGGTCGAGGGCGCTGACGAAATTCTGCGCGAACAGAGCGACCCAGGTGCCTTCGCCGCCCGCGAACAACTGGCACGCAGCCTGGCCACGCTCAACAGCACCCAGCAGCCAGACCGTACCGGCCTGTTCCTGAAGCTGGCCGCTCAGCGCGAGCTGGTGCAGCAGCTCAGTGCCCAGTCCCCCGAGTTCACCAGCAACGCCGATGCACTCGGCGCCCTGACTGCCGACGGTGATGGTGCCAGTCGCCTGTCGCAGTGGTGGGCAGAAATCTCCAAGTACTTCCAGATCGACTTCAATGCCGATGACAACGTGCGGCCGTTGCTGGCCGGGCAGCAGCTGAACCAGCTGCGCCTGGCCCTGAGCCTGACCATCGAGCAGGCCCAGTGGGCCGCACTCAATGGTGATGCCAAGGTTTACACCCAGGCGCTGGACGATGCCCGCAGCGTACTGTTGGCCAACTTCAACGCCGACAACCCACAAAGCAAGGCCATGCTCGACAGCCTGAATGCCCTGGCCGATCAGCCGGTGTCGGTGGTTACCCCCGACCTCAGCGAGAGCCTGGCGGCCGTGCAGGCCTACATTCAGCGCCGCCACCTGCCGGCCGAGGCTGAAGGGGGCAAGCCATGAAGCGTGTCTACCTGCTGGCTGTGCTGGCGATCGTGGTCGCTGCGGCGTTGGGGATCGCAGTCGCCAAGCACAGCGGCTACGTGCTGATTTCCTATGGTGGCTTCCGCTATCAGTCGGGGCTGTGGGCGGCCTTGGCCGGCCTCCTGGCCGTGGTCGCACTGCTGTGGCTGTTGCGTTACCTGGTTGGCCTGGTGCTGACCTCCAGCGGCGTGGTCAACCCGTGGTCGCGGCGCAACCGTAGCCGGCGCATTCGCGTGGCCATCGAACAGGGCCAGCTGGACCTCGCCGAAGGCCGCTGGGCCAGCGCCCAGCGCCACTTGCACCGTGCCGCCGAGGCCGAGCGTCAACCGCTGCTGTATTACCTTGGTGCAGCGCGTGCCGCCAACGAGCAAGGACGCACCGAAGACAGCGACAACCTGCTGGAGCGGGCGCTGGAGCGCCAGCCGCAAGCGGAACTGGCCATTGCCCTGACGCATGCCCAGTTGCAGATGGACCGTGGCGAAAGTGACGGGGCCCTGGAAACCCTGCTGGCCATGCAGGAACGTCACCCGCACAACACCCAGGTGCTGCGCCTGCTGCAACGCCTGCACCTGGAACGTGGTGACTGGTCGGCCCTCATCCGCCTTTTGCCCGACTTACGCAAGGGCAAGGTGCTGCCGCCCGCCGAGCTGGCTGCCCTTGAACAACGCGCCTGGGGTCAGAACCTGAGCCTGGCCACCACCCGTGGCGAAGACGCACAAAGTGCGCGTCAGGCCCTGGAGCGAGCGTGGCAGCAATTGACCGCAGCCCAGCGTCAGGAGCCACAGCTGGTGCTGGCATACGCCGAGCAATTGCGCCAGGTGGGCGCGCAGAGCGAGGCCGAACAGGTGCTGCGCACTGCGCTCAAGCGTGACTACGAAAGCCACCTGGCCCGCTTGTACGGGTTGGTGCGCGGTGATGACCCGGCGCGCCAGCTGCAAACCGCCGAAGGCTGGCTCAAGGCTCATCCGCAAGACGCCAGCCTGCTGCTGACCCTGGGCCGCCTGAGCCTGCAGAACCGCCTGTGGGGCAAGGCACGTGACTATCTGGAAAGCAGCCTGCGCATGGAGCGCAACCCCGAGGCATGTGCCGAGCTGGCCCGCCTGCTTGCTGGCCTGGGCGAGACCGAACGCAGCAATCAGCTGTTCCAGGAGGGCCTCGGCCTGCTGGACGAGCGCCTGCTGGCCCTGCCGTTGCCAGAAGGCGTGCGCGCCTGACCCACCCCAAAGCCCGCGCCAAGGTGCGGGCTTTGGGGGTTGGTAATTTATCTACGCCTGCACGTTGGCGCTGCAATCCATTTCTTCAGTCACCTCCTACCGCCACTCTGGAAATTTCCTACACGATTCAGCGACTTGTCGTTGCTGTCGCGCCTTGAAACAAAGCGCGTCTTTCCTCTACCGTTTCAAGCCACTCCATCTTCCCCGGGACCTTCACCGCCCATGCTGCCGGCCCGTTTGCGCTCCTTTTTCCTTCCTGCCTGCCTGGCCGCACTGGCGGTGCTGGCTGCGTCTTTCCAACTGGAAAACATGCCAGGGCTGGTGCCGTGCCCCTTGTGCTTCAGCCAGCGTTTGCTGCTCGCGGCGTACGCGTTGCTGTGCCTGGGGGCTGTGCTGCAGGCGCCAGGCTTGCAGGGCATCCGCCAGTACGCGCGGGCGACGCTGGGCTGCTCGCTGGCCGGTGCGTTGCTGGCGGCGCGGCATGTCTGGTTGCAGGGCGCTGGTGCGGTCATGCATGTATGCCCGGTGCCGATTGGGCGGGTGTTCGAGCAATCCTGGGGCGAGGCGGCGCGGCAACTGTTGCTGGGTGGCCCGGATTGCAACTCGCTGACCTGGAGCTTTCTCGACCTGACACTGCCCGAGTGGAGCCTGCTGGCCTTCCTGCTGCTGGCGGCGCTGCCCTTGAGTTGCCTGCTGGCGTATCGTTTCCGCACCCTGGCAATAAACTGACCTGGCGCAAGGTTGCGTCATGAGTGCGACCAATGGCGATGTAACGGGGTATTAAACACTTGTATGAACTTTGTGCTCTGCGTACCTTGATGGGCAGCACGCGCGGGAATAATCTCGCAGCACGTATACCGAAAACACAACTGCTCGATGCCGTCCTGCTGATGTCACCTTTGTGCTGCGCGGTCGTGGTGCGAGGTGCAGCGGCATCTACCCAGAAGGGAAGAGATCGCCATGCTCGATAGTTGTCAGAATGCTCAGGAACGCTGGGGTGGGGTTCACAAGCTGATCGACCGTTGGCTGGAGGAGCGCCAGGAACTGGTGCAGGCTTTCCGCGCCCTGCGCGATGTGAAGCCGGCCTTCGCCGACAAGGATACGCACGGGGACTTCTGCGCACTCCTTGTCGACTACGTTTCGGCGTGGCACTTCGAGGTCAGCGAACAATTGGTCAGCGAAGCCAAGGCGTTTGGCGATACGCGCGGCCTGGAGCTGGCTACGCAGATCAATCCCCGTATTGATGACAGCACCCAGATTGCGCTGGCCTTCAACGACCATTGTGCAAAGGCCGAGTGCTCGGACCCGGAACGATTCGCCGAGAAGCTGGCGAAGTTGGGCGCCTTGCTGCACGAGCGCTTCGAACTCGAAGACTGCCTGATCGAAGTGCTGCACACCGCGCACAAGGAAGAGGGCGCTGTCCAGGCCTGAAGGTTGGCGTCAGTCGCCAACCGCCAGCAGCTCGATCTCGAATACCAGAGGTGTATAGGGTGCGATCAGGTCACCCGCTCCTTCGGCGCCGTAGGCCTGCGCTGAAGGAATCACCAGGCGCCATTTGGCGCCAGCGTGCATCTGCGGCACGGCCACCTGCCACCCTTCGATCACCGAATCCAGGCTGAACCACTGGGGTGTCTGGTTCTGGTCGAACACCGAGCCATCCGGCAGCCTGCCCACATAGCGAACCTGCACTTTGCCGCCTGCTTTGGGTTGCGCGCCCGTGCCTGCCTGCAGTTCACTGTACAGCACACCCTCCGGTAGTTCGTGCACACCATAACGTCCACGCTCATTGGCCATGAAGCGTGTTTCGGCTGCCCGCAGTTTCTGCGTGTCGGCATCACCTGCCTGTGCTTCATGCTGCTGGAGCACGGCCTGCATGCGTGCCTTGTCCAGCTTCAGTGGTTGGCCCTGATAGGACTGCTTCAGGCCTTCGACCAGTGCATCCAGTTGCAAGCCCGGCATCTCTTGGCGTAACCGCTCGCCCAGGCTTGCGCCCAGGCTGTAGGCCAGGTCGTGCTCGTCACTGTCGGCCATGGCGATGGGGGCCAGCAGGCATAAACCTAATACAAGATATCGAGGCAACACCCTGGCTCCCAAAGATCAGCAATGATTAATTCAGCAACTACACTTTCACGCAGCTGCAAGATAACAACTTTGCCCAGGCATGCAACGCGGCGTCACTATTACGGTCAACATGCCCTAGCGGCGGTAGCAGCAGAAGCATAGTATGAGCCGCAATCTCGTCAGCCAGGAGGTAAACCATGTCGGCCAAAAAGAAGCCAGTAAGTACGCCGTTACACCTGCTCCAGCAACTTTCGGGCAGCCTGCTCGAACACTTGGAAGATGCCTGCTCGCAAGCGCTGGCTGATGCGGAAAAACTGCTGGCCAAGTTGGAAAAGCAGCGTGGCAAAGCGCAGGAAAAACTGCACAACGGTCGCCTGAAATTGCAGGATGCGGCCAAGGCAGGTAAAGCCAAGGCACAGACCAAAGCGCAAAAAGCCATTGGCGAACTTGAAGAACTGCTCGATTCCCTCAAGGAACGTCAAACCCAGACCCGCTCTTATATTCAGCAACTCAAGCGTGACGCTCAAGACAGCCTCAAGCTGGCCCAGGGTGTAGGCAAGGTTCGCGAAGCAGCAGCCAAGGCGCTGGATTCGCGTGCTGCCAAAACCACCAAACCAGCGGCTGCCAAGCCAGCTGCCAGAACCGCTGCTGCTGCCAAGCCTGCCGCGAAGCCAGCTGCCAAAGCGACCGCTGCTGCCAAGCCTGCCGCGAAGCCAGCTGTCAAAGCGACCGCTGCTGCCAAGCCAGCCGCGAAGCCCGCTGCCAGGGCGACCGCTGCTGCCAAGCCTGCCGCGAAGCCAGCCGCCAAAGCGACCGCTGCTGCCAAGCCAGCCGCGAAGCCAGCCGCCAAAGCGACCGCTGCTGCCAAGCCTGCCGCGAAGCCAGCTGCCAAAGCGGCTGCTGCAGCCAAGCCTGCGGCGAAGCCAGCTGCCAAAGCGACTGCTGCAGCCAAGCCTGCGGCGAAGCCAGCTGCCAAAGCGACTGCTGCTGCCAAACCCGCAGCCAAGCCAGCCGCGAAACCAGCTGCCGCCAAAGCTCCGGCACGCAGGGCCGCCAAACCTGTTGCCAGCAAACCAGCCGAAGCCAAACCGGCTACGCCTGCCGCCAGCACCCCGGCTGCTGCAACCAACTCGGCCACCCCGGCTGCTTCGGTAGCATCGTCGACACCCGCCAGCACCCCGGCTCAGGCGCCGTCTTCGGCGTCCTGAAGCGTAGCCGCTGCGGCGCGCAACTGATCCAGCGCGTCGTGGCGGCGGGCAGGCTCCGGCGCCAGCCGGGCCAGCCAGTCGTCCGTGAGCCCATGCGAGTCCGTGGGCCACTGTCGCGAGCGCTCCTGCAAACGCTCAAGCAAGGTCTTTTCGGCCTGCAACTCCAGCCCCTTCACTTGTTCACGCAACGCCGCCAGTTGCGCATCACCCGATGCCGCCGTTCGCCATTGTTGGCGAAGGCAGCGTAACGGGGCGACCACGTCACGCTGCCAGGCCCCGGCTATTTCGGTTAACGCCTGCACGCGCTCATCCAGTACCGCCACGCCTCGCGCTTGCAGCCAGGTTGCGCACAACAGCAGGCAGACATCGCCACCCAGTGCCTGTAGCTCAAGGCAGGCCGCTTCCGCGCCGGGCCTGGCATAGAGGGCCAGGGCGTGATTCCACAGGTCGGTGTGCATGGTTCCACTCGCGCTATGGGCCGAGGAAGCTGGTAGACTCCGCGACCATCATGATCAGACTATCCAACCTCACTTTACAGCGTGGTCCGCAGCGCTTGCTAGAAGGCGCCGAGATGACCCTGCACGCCGGTCACAAGGCCGGCCTGATCGGCGCCAACGGTGCCGGAAAATCCAGCCTGTTCGCCTTGCTGCGCGGTGAGCTGTCACCCGATGCCGGTGACTGCCAACTGCCCGGTGACTGGCGCATCGCCCACATGCGCCAGGAGGTCGATACCCTCGACCGCCTGGCCGTGGACTATGTGCTCGACGGCGACGTGCGCCTGCGCAAGGTCCAGGCTGAACTGGCCGCCGCCGAGCAGGCCCACGACGGCACTGCCCTGGCGCGCCTGCACAGTGAGCTGGAAAGCGCCGACGGCTATACCGCCGATGCCCGCGCGCGCAAGCTGCTGGCCGGCCTGGGCTTCACCAACGAGCAGATGGATCGCCGCGTCGGCGACTTCTCAGGTGGCTGGCGGATGCGCCTGAACCTGGCTCAGGCGCTGATGTGCCCGTCCGACCTGCTGCTGCTCGACGAGCCCACCAACCACCTCGACCTGGACGCCATCCTGTGGCTGGAAGACTGGCTCAAGGGCTACCCTGGCACGCTGCTACTGATCTCCCACGACCGCGACTTCCTCGACGCTGTGGTCGACCATGTGCTGCACGTCGAGCAACGCAAGCTGAACTTGTACAAAGGCGGCTATACCGCCTTCGAGCGCACCCGTGCCGAGCGCCTGGCGCAGCAGCAGCAAGCCTACGAGAAGCAGCAGGCGCAGCGCGCGCACATGGAAAAATACATCGCCCGCTTCAAGGCCCAGGCCACCAAGGCTCGCCAGGCGCAAAGCCGGATCAAGGCCCTGGAGCGCATGGAAGAGCTGTCGGCGGCGCATGTGGATTCGCCGTTCGACTTCGTCTTCCGCGAGTCGCAGAAAATCTCCAGCCCGTTGCTGAGCCTGTCCGAAGGCCGGCTGGGGTATGGCGACAAGGCCATCCTCGACAAGGTCAAGTTGCAGCTCACCCCAGGCGCGCGTATCGGTTTGCTTGGCCCTAACGGCGCGGGCAAGTCGACGCTGATCAAGAACCTTGCGGGTGAGCTGGAACCGTTGTCTGGCCGCCTGGTACGGGGCGAGAACCTGGCCGTTGGCTACTTCGCCCAGCACCAGCTCGACTCGCTGGACGACAAGGCCAGCCCGCTGCTGCACCTGCAGCGCATCGCGCCCACCGAGCGTGAGCAGACCCTGCGCGACTTCCTCGGCGGTTTCGACTTCCATGGCGCTCGTTGTGACGAGCCGGTCGTGAACTTCTCCGGTGGCGAAAAGGCCCGCCTGGCGCTGGCGCTGATCGCCTGGGAACGGCCGAACCTGCTGCTGCTCGACGAACCGACCAACCACCTCGACCTGGAAATGCGCCTGGCGCTGACCATGGCCTTGCAGGAGTTCGCCGGTGCCGTGGTGGTGGTATCCCACGATCGACATTTGCTCAAGAGCACCACCGACGACTTCCTGCTGGTGGCCGATGGCAAGGTGGACGCCTTCGACGGTGACCTGGACGACTACAGCCGCTGGCTGGTCGAGTACCGCCAGCGCAGTGCGCCGGCCAGTAGCGCCCCGGTCAACCCGGACAAGACCGACAAAAAAGCCCAACGCCAGGCGGCCGCCGCTTTGCGTCAGCAGCTTGCCCCGCACAAGAAGGCCGCCGACAAGCTGGAAACCGAGCTGAACCAGGTGCATGCGCAACTGGCCGAGATCGAGACCGCATTGGGCGACGGTGGCCTCTACGAGGCCGCGCGCAAGGATGAGCTGCGTGACCTTCTGGCGCGCCAGACCAAGCTCAAACAACGCGAAGGTGAGCTGGAAGAAGCCTGGATGGAAGCGCTGGAAACGCTGGAGGGCATGCAGGCCGAGCTCGAGGCGCTGTCCTGATGGAGGAGCTGCGTTCGCTGCTGCCAGGGCAATGGATGGACACCTTCTGGCTGGGCTTGCAGATCCTGTTGATCCTGGTGGCAGCCTTCGTCCTGCAGCGTATCGTCGCCCGCGGGTTGAGCCGCCTGGGTCAGCGTTACCCGCTGCCACCGGAGCTGCTGGTGCCGGTGCGGGGCGGCTTGCGCTGGCTGATCATGGGCAGCGCGCTGTTGTTCGTGCTGGAGCGGCTGGGCGTTTCCGCAACGGTGCTGTGGACTGCACTGTCCGGCTTCGTCGCGGTGGCGGCAGTGGCCTTCTTCGCCATGTGGAGCGTGCTGTCCAACCTGTTGTGCGCGGTGCTGATTTTCACGGTGGGGCCGTTTCGCATCGGCGATGTGGTCGAGCTGGTCGATACCCTGGACAAGCCGGGCGTAAAAGGCCGGGTGATCGCCATCAACCTGCTGTTCACCACGCTGATGGAGCTGCCCGAGGCGGGTGGGGCGCTGGTGCAGGTGCCCAATAGCCAGTTCTTCCAGAAGTCGGTGCGGCGCTGGCGCGGGGCTGAAGTGCAGGCGATGCACAAAGATCCGACGGTCGAGGCAGATTAAACCTGAAGAATTTGCTGGTTATTTTTTCACCAACGCCTTAGCTTAACGTTTTGCAACATATGTTCGAGCGAGGTGTGTGATGTCGATGGAAGTATGGCTGGGCTTCTTTGCCGCCTGTTGGGTGATCAGCCTTTCACCCGGTGCCGGGGCGATTGCCTCGATGTCCAGCGGCCTGCAATACGGCTTCTGGCGTGGTTACTGGAATGCCTTGGGCCTGCAACTGGGCCTGATCGTACAGATCGCCATCATCGCCGCCGGCGTCGGTGCCATCCTTGCCGCCTCGGCCACGGCCTTCCAGATCATCAAATGGTTTGGCGTCGCTTACCTCGTCTACCTGGCCTACAAGCAATGGCGTGCCTTGCCGATGGACATGGCCGATGAGTCTGGCGTGCGCCCGATCGGCAAACCGCTGAGCCTGGTGTTCCGCGGTTTCCTGGTCAACGTCAGCAACCCCAAGGCACTGGTGTTCATGCTGGCGGTGCTGCCGCAGTTCCTCAACCCGCATGCGCCGCTGCTGCCGCAATATGTGGCGATCACCGTGACCATGATCAGTGTGGACATGTTGGTGATGGCGGGCTACACCGGGTTGGCTTCGCGGGTGTTGCGTCTGCTGCGTACGCCCAAACAGCAGAAGCGCCTGAACCGTACCTTTGCCGGGTTGTTCATTGGGGCGGCCACCTTCCTGGCCACGTTGCGCCGCGCACCTCTCTGATAGCCAGCTGGGGCCTTGTAGAGGCCCCAGCTATTTCTGTTTGTCCACCAATCCCTTGAGCAGATCCACCGGCAACGGGAAGACAATGGTCGAGCTCTTGTCCCCGGCAATCGTCCCCAGCGTCTGCATGTAGCGCAACTGCATCGCCCCCGGCTCCTTGCTCAGCATCTGTGCCGCCTGCATCAGCTTCTCCGACGCCTGCAACTCGCCTTCGGCATGAATGACCTTGGCCCGCCGTTCACGTTCGGCCTCGGCCTGGCGGGCGATGGCACGCACCATCGACTCGTTCAGGTCGACATGCTTGATCTCGACATTGGCCACCTTGATGCCCCAGGCATCGGTCTGCGCATCCAGCACCTGGCGGATGTCCAGATTCAACTGCTCGCGTTCGGCCAGCAACTCGTCCAGTTCATGCTTGCCCAGCACCGCGCGCAATGTGGTCTGGGCCAACTGGCTGGTCGCCACCAGAAAATCCTCGACCTGGATAATCGCCTTCTGCGGATCGAGCACGCGGAAGTACACCACCGCGTTGACCTTGACCGAGACGTTGTCGCGTGTGATCACGTCCTGCGGTGGCACATCCAGCACCACGGTGCGCAGGTCGACCCGTACCATCTGCTGGACCACCGGGATCAGCAGGATCAGCCCCGGCCCTTTGACCTGCCAGAAGCGGCCCAGCTGGAACACCACGCCCCGCTCGTATTCGCGCAGGATGCGAAACGCCGATAGCAACAGCATCGTCAACACGATCAGCACCGCGCCGAAACCCACTTGCATGAACATGCTCATTCTCCTTGCGCCGCAGGCGTGGCGGCGCTCACTTCCAGCATCACGCCATGGCGCGCGGTCACCCGCACGTTCTGGCCAGCTTGCAGTGGCGTTGCACACTGCACTTGCCATTGCTCGCCCTGGGCCAGCACCACGCCACAGAACGGGTTGCCTGGCATCACCTGGGTGACGCTGGCCAGGCTGCCGACCAAACCGGCGTCGCCGCTCACCAGCGCCCGCCGTCGTGCCTTCAGGGCCATGCCCAGCACGCCACCGATCAGCAGCGCCGAGAGCACGGCCAAGGTACCGATCAAGGTCAGCGGGATACCGAAGCCTGGGGCATCGGTGTCGATCAGGATCAACGCGCCGACCACGAAGGCGACGATGCCGCCAAAGCCGACCACGCCGAAGCTGGGCAGGAAGGCTTCGGCGATCATGAAGGCGATGCCCAGCAGGATCAGCGCCATCCCGGCGAAACTCACCGGTAGCAGTTGCAGGGCATACAACGCCAGCAGCAGGCAAATGCCGCCGACCACACCGCCCACCGTAGAGCCGGGGTTCATGAACTCGAACAACAGGCCGTACACGCCGATCATGATCAGGATCAGTGCAACGCCGGGATTGGTAATCACGGCCAGCACCCGTGTGCGCCAGTCCGGCAGGTGCTCGACCAGGCTGGCGCCGACAGTCTGCAGCGGGTGCGGTTGGCCGGCGACCTGCAGCGTTTTGCCATCCAGCTTGCGCAAAAGGTCGGGCAGGTCATCGGCTATCAGGTCGATCACATTCAGCCGCAAGGCTTCGCTGGCGGGCAGGCTGACGGCCTCGCGCACGGCCTTCTCCGCCCACTCGGCATTGCGGCCACGCAGTTGCGCCAGGCTGCGGATGTAGGCCGCAGCGTCGTTGACCTGCTTGCGTGCCAGGGTTTCATCATCGCTGCCCTTGGTCTTGTCGTCCTTGGGTGAACCTGGGGGGCCGCCGATCTGTACGGGGGTGGCGGCGCCCAGGTTGGTCCCGGGCGCCATTGCGGCAACATGGCTGGCGTAGAGGATATAGGTGCCAGCGCTGGCGGCGCGGGCACCGCTGGGCGCAACGTAGGTGGCCACTGGCACGGGGCTGGCGAGAATCGCCTTGATCATCTGGCGCATGGCGCTGTCCAGCCCGCCTGGGGTATCCATGCGGATGACCACCAGCTGCGCGCCCTGCGCCTGGGCCTGGTCGAGGCTGCGTACCAGGTAATCGGCGCTGGCAGGGCCGATGGCATCGTCGATGCCCAGCACCCACACTGCGCCGGGCGCTGCTTGACCGCCGGGCGTAATGCCAAGCAGCAACAGCAGCAACAGCCAGCGCCAGCAGCGGGCGATCACCTGTCGTCACCTCGTTTGCCTCTATTGCACAAGTTTAGCCCTGCCTGCCGCTGCCAGGCCTAAAATTGGAGATTGGGGGGCGAAACCGGAGGTGCATCATGCGTATGGCTAAAACCCTGCAGGCCCGCCTGGACAAGGCCAACTGCGATTACGACATCATTCCCCATCCCCATTCGGCCACCAGCCTGGAGTCGGCCCGTACGGCCGGCGTGCCCGCCGAGCGGGTCGCCAAGTCGGTGATGCTCGATGACCGTCATGGCAACTACATCATGGCCGTGCTACCGGCCAACCGGCACCTGGACATGACCAAGGTGCGCATGTCCGGGGCCTGGCAACTCACCCGGGAAAGCGGCTTGCCTAGCCTGTTCAGTGACTGCGAG
This sequence comes from Pseudomonas kurunegalensis, assembly GCF_030291635.1. NCBI lineage: Bacteria > Pseudomonadati > Pseudomonadota > Gammaproteobacteria > Pseudomonadales > Pseudomonadaceae > Pseudomonas > Pseudomonas kurunegalensis. Next base: position 204,614 of record NZ_CP127871.1, read on the forward strand.
TGCGGCGCCGTGCCGGCCCTTGGTGATGCCTACCAGATAAAAATGCTGCTCGACCCGAGCCTTACCCGCCAAGGCGATGTCTACCTGGAGGCGGGTGACCACGATCACTTGATCCACATGAGCATGGAGCAGTACATGAAACTGGTGCCGCACGCCGAAGTGCGCGAGCTGTGCTGATGTTTTCACACCACTGCCAGGCGGGCGTCGTGGACGGCTTGCCTGGCACCGAGGAGGAACCATGGAAGCGCCGATTCATCGCTTTGCCGACCTGTTCAAACAGCTGGGCCTGCCCGACGATCCCAAGAGTATCGATCAGTTCATCACCAGCCATTCACCGCTGAAGAACGAAATCAAGCTGGTGGATGCGCCGTTCTGGACCGACTCTCAGCGTGCCTTTCTCAAGGACAGCATCATTGAGGATGCCGATTGGGCGGAGCCTTTCGATCAACTCAACGAAGCGTTGCGCCGCCCCCGAAAATAAAGCGCCGAGCGGCACCTGACGAGTGATTGGCCGTTGCTATGCTCAGGAAAACAATAAGGGGATAGCGCGATGAAAGATCCCTACGCACCAGGCTTCTGGTGCTCCGTGACGATCCTGGGCACCCTGACGGCCAGTTACTTCTACGGCATCAGGCAGACGCAGCAGATGAACCAGGCAGTGCATTTCCTGTATGCCGCTGCCGCAGTCACTGTGGCGGTTGCACTGGTGGCGCTGACCTGGATTGCCTGGCAGCAGTTGCACCTGAACAAGCGTGAAGTGATTCAGGGGCGAACGTTGCTGACCATCTGGAACACCAAGGTGGCGCTACGCCGCGTCGAAACGGTATTCGACCGCTACTTCTGGGGCAGTTACTGGCATTCGGGGCGTACGTTCGAAGAGGTCATGGGCGAGCTCAAGGGCACGCCGCTGGAGCAGAGCCTGGATGCCCTGAAGCGCCAGTGCCGAGCACTGGACCGTGAAATCCATGACCACCATCACCACTGGCTGGCCAACGCCCGCGACCTGTCCAGCGTGGCCCAGGCCATGGCCCGTGAACGCTACCAGCTGGACCTGGGCGAGCCCACCTGCAGTGGCCATGGCAATACAGCCGTGCTCAACCGAGACCTTGAGGTGCTGGTGTACACCTGGTCGGCGCGCCTGCGCAGCTTCGACCATCAGCTGGACGAGCTGGAGCGCGCCTACCATTGAGGGGCATCATTCACCGCGGATGTACTGCTCCAGTTGCAGGATCAGGCTGGCCTGTTCGGCGATGGTTTCCTTGACCAGGTCACCGATCGACAGCAGGCCCAGCAGTTCGCCATTGCTGACCACCGGCAGGTGGCGCAGGTGGCGGTTGGTCATCAGGTTCATGCAGTACTCAAGGTTCTGCTTCGGTTCTACGGTAACCACCGGAGCGCTCATGATTTCGCGCACAGGGGTGGCGGCGGACGAGCGGCCCTTCAGTACCAGTTTGCGCGCATAGTCCCGTTCACTGACGATACCCACCACCTGGTTGCCCTCGACCACGGGCAGCGCACCGACGTTTTTCTCCGCCAGCATTTTCAGGGCGTCGAGCACCGAGTCATCCGGGCCGATGGTGTACACGGTCTGGTGCTGGGACTTGGTCTTGAGGATTTGTTCGACGGTCTTCATACGGGCCTCTGCGGGTGAAAAAAGCGCTGTCTCGGAGTAACTAAAGCATCCGGCACGGCGCTCTGCACGGCAATGCAGGAAACGGCATGGAGTCGATTGAAAAACGTCATGGGTGATCGCCTGTTCCGGCCTCTTCGCGGCTGAAGCCGCTCCCACAGGAACTACACCGCCTTCGAAATCTGTGCGATCCCTGGACTGCCCCCAAGAAGTTGGACACCAATCCAATTTCTTGGGGTGTCCACATGAGCAAGTATTCAGACCAATTCAAGCTTACTGCCGTTCAGGCTTACTTGGAGAGTGGTGAAGGCTTCCGAACAGTAGCCCGCCGATTTTCCGTGGATTTCAGCCTGCTGCGGCGCTGGGTCTCAAGCTTCCAGAAACATGGACAGTTCAGTCTGCGCAAAATAGGCCAGCGGTACAGTGCGACCTACAAGTGCTCAGTCCTTGAGTACATGCACAAGCATCAGCTTTCCTTGCGTCAGACCGCCGCCCATTTCGGTCTCGGCCAGTCCTCGCAGGTAGGCATTTGGGCGCGGCAACACTACAGTGGTGACCCTGCACTGCCTGCTCCCAAGAAAAGAAAACCTGCTGCCATGCCGAAAAAGCCTTATCCCATCAAACCTACGACTTCCGATGACACAGAGAAAAGCCGCGACCAGTTGCTGGCCGAGCTTGAGTGGCTGCGCATGGAGAACGCCTACCTAAAAAAGCTGGAAGAACTGAAGAAGCAGGAACGAAGGCAGCCCAAAAAGCCCTGATCGTCTCGGCGCTCAAGGACCGGTTTCCCTTGGCCGCCGTTCTACAGTTGGCGGATCTGCCACGCAGTACGTTTTATTACCAGCTTCAAGCGCAGGCCAAACCTGACAAGCATGCTGCTCTGAAGCAGATGATTCAGCGTGTCTATCACGAGGAAAAAGGGCTATACGGTTACCGGCGCGTTGCAATCGTGATCCGCAATGGCGGCACCTTGGTTAACAAGAAGGTGGTGGAGCGTTTGATGGTCGAGCTTGATCTTCGCTCACTAGTACGGCCAAAAAAGTACCGGTCGTACAAGGGGGTTGTCGGCACCATCGCGCCCAACCTGCTGGAGCGAAACTTCCTCGCGCAGCGCCCGAATCAGAAGTGGGTGACCGATGTTACCGAGTTCAAAGTGGCTCAGGAAAAGATCTATCTCTCCCCTGTGATGGACTTGTACAACGCCGAAATCGTGGCCTACGAAGTGGCCAGCAGGCCGTGCCTTGGGCTGGTTACCAACATGCTGGACAAGGCCTTCGAGCGCCTGGGAAACAAGCCGAAACTGGTGCTTCACTCAGATCAAGGCTGGCACTACCAACACTCGCAGTACCGCCACAAGCTGGCAGAGCAAGGGCTGAAGCAGAGCATGTCACGCAAAGGAAACTGCCTGGATAATGCGGCTATGGAGAGCTTTTTTGGTACGCTTAAGTCCGAGTTTTTCTACCCGAAGCGCTTCGAGAGCGTTGAAGAACTGAAAGCTGGTCTGGATGAGTACATCCACTACTACAACCATGACCGCATCAAGCTAAAGCTCAATGGCATGAGCCCTGTGAAATACAGGACCCATGCTGCGGCTGCTAGCTGAAACTGTCCAACTTTTCGGGGGCAGTCCACCCTGTGGGAGCGGGTTTACCCGCGAAGAGGCCAGTACAGCCAATCAAAGCTTAGGCATCTGCCCAAGGCGCGCCACCATCTCGCTCACGATCTGCAGGTCCAGCATGAACTGCTCCACCGTCTTGAACTCGTTGTCGTTGTGCCCGGTGTATTTCACATCCGGCATGGCCAGGCCGAACTGCACACCGTTGGGCAGGTCGTGCACCGAGGTTGCGCCGGCTGAGGTGCCGAACTCATGCTTCATGCCCAGGTTCTCGGTGGCCACCGCGAGCAGGGCCTTGACCCATTCGCCTTCGGGGTTGCGGTACATCGGCTCGTCCAGGCTGTAGTCGAAGGCTACCGAGGTGTGGCTTTGGCGGGTCCACTTGCCCAGTTTGTCAGCCAGTTCGTCCTTGATCGTGGCGATTGGCTTGCCCTTCGGAATACGCAGGTTCACCGCCAGTTTCAGGCCTTTGTCATCCACCCCGACAAACGTCAGCGAAGCAGTCAGCGGGCCCATGAATGCGTCCTTGAACGCCACGCCGAGTTTGTTGCCCAGGTAGTCCAGGCCCCAGTTGTCGGCAGCATAGCGGGCGGCGTCGGTGAAGTGGTTGTGCTTGAGCGGTAGCTGCTTGCCCACGCCGTTGATGAAGTCGAGCATACGGGCCACCGGGTTCACCCCGGACTCCGGCTCTGAAGAGTGGGCGGAAACACCGGTCACCGTGAGCAGCACGTTGTTGCCCTCAGCTTTGGCGTCGATGCTGAAGTCGCCGCCATGCTGCTTCACGTACTTGGCACCGGCTTGCTGCAACTGTTTGGCCAACTGCGTCGGGTTGTCTGAAGCCACGGTCGCTACCGAGGTGGTCGGGATCTGGTTGGTGGCCAGGCCGCCAGTCAGGTTGACGATTTCTGCGCCCTTGCCAGTGCCCGCCCGTTTGCTGAAGCTGGCCATGACCGTGCCGTAGCCTTTCTCGGCGATTACCACCGGGTAGCCGCCGTCGAGGGCCAGGTTGTAGTCGGGGGTGGGGTTGCGCTCGAAGTAGTAGGGGATGGCGTCACCGCTGGTTTCTTCGGTGGTGTCGATCAACAGCTTGAACTGCCGGGCCAGCGGCAGGTTCTCGTCCTTGGCCACTTTCAGCGCGTACATCGCCACCACGATGCCGTTCTTGTCGTCTTCGGTACCACGGCCGTACATGCGGTCGCCAACCAGGGTGACCTTGAACGGGTCCAGGCGTGTGCCGTCGGCCAGCTTCCAGTTGTCCGGGTTGACCGGCACGACGTCGGCATGGGCATGGATGCCGATCACTTCCTTGCCGCTGCCGAGCGAAATCTCGTACACCCGGTTGTCGATGTTGCGGAAGGCCAGGCCAAAACTGTCGGCCAGGGCTTTGATCTTGTCGGCAATCTTGAGGAACTCAGGGTTCTGGTACTGCGGCGTACCCTCGACATTGAAGGTGGGGATGGCCACCAGCTCACGCAGGGTTTCGGTGGCGGCCTTGCCATACTTGATGCGGGTATACAGGCCAAGCAGGCGGTTGATCTCGTCTTGCTGCTCGGCGGCCAGTGGCTTGCCGGCCAGGTAGGCGTCGAGGGTAGCTTCAAGGTTGTCGGCCTTGGCCAGGTCACTGCCTTTGAGCTTGCCGAGGAACTGCTTGAAATCGCTTGGGTTGCTGCCGTCGAAGGTTTTGACGATGGCAGCGGACTGCTGCTGGGTGAGGTTGGCCTGGGCCGGCTGGGTGAACAGGCCGATGCTGGCCAGCAGCAGGGTGGTGGCGGTGAGTTTTTTCAGGTGCATGGTTGCGTGCATTCCTTCGCCAATCATTGTTGTGGGTTACCCGTTCGAAAAACGGGAAGACGCCCACGCTAACACCAATGACCCGTGGCACGGGAGTGCCAGAAACGCGACATGTCGCATGTCTAGTCCTGAAATAGGTTTACACCTGTTCAGGTAGGCCGATAGGCCTCAAAACGCCCGATGCACCGCATCGGGCGTTTTGTTTTTCAGGGCCATGTGGGGCCGCTCTGTGTTGTAGATTTGCACTGCCTCATCAACCATCTTCCTTGCCTGCTCCAGGTTTTCAGGGTTACTCAGCAGCAGTTCTGTTTTGAGGATTCCGTTAATGCGTTCGGCTAACGCGTTCTGGTAGCAGTCATATCCATCAGTCATCGAGCATTGGACTCCGTGCCGCGCATGCAGTGACTGGTACAGCGCCGAGCAATATTGGATGCCGCGGTCCGAGTGATGGACCAGTGGCTGGCGATGCCGCCGCTTGCGCAGAGCCTGTCTGAAGGCTTGCGCAACTGACTCGGCGTGCAGGCTTTCGTGTACGTGGTGACCAACAATTTTTCTGGAGTACGCATCCGTTACCAGGCTTAGGTACAACGGGCCGCTACTAGCTGGCAGGTAGGTAATGTCCGCGACCCAAACGTGCTCCGGCCCTGACGGGATAACCTGATTCGGGCCCGGTTTGAGTAGGTTCGGATGGCGGTAGAAGTGATGAAAGCTTTGTGTTGTCTTGTGATACGCCCGCTTGGGTAGCACCAGCAAGCGGCGCTCTCCCAAAACCTGAAATAGTCGGTCTCGACCAACCTGGACTCGCCTATCAGGCTGGCAATGCAGCAGATAGTGCAGCTTCCGTGTGCCTAGCCGTGGCTGACGCATCCGGATTTGTTGAACAACCTCGACAACCCGATCTGCCTGGCGATCTTTGCCATCAGCAGCTCGATTGCGCTTGTAGTAAGCCTGCCGGCTAATGCCTAGAAACTGACAAGCCCTGGCAATGCTCAGTCCTGCGACTTGACCTTGCGAGAGGACTTGCCGGATCGCTTTTTTACGACTGATACACCGTAGTCATTTTTCAGGACATCAACGACGGTCTCGAAGAACTGAGCCTTCTGGCTCATCAGCTCAAGCTGCTGCTCAAGCTCTTTGATCCGCTGCTCTGGAGTGAGCGTTTTAGGGTCGGACATCGCGCAGCTCCTCTCGGCCCGGATCGACGCCCCTTGGCTCCAATCCTGCCGACCATGCTTACGCAACCATACCAGAACCGTCGAGCGACCCTGGATGCCATACCGCACCTGAGCCTGCTTGTAGGTCAGCTCGCCTTTTTCGATCTGATCAACGACGGCCAATTTAAAAGACAGCGAGTAATCTCGCTGTGTGCGCTTTACACCTTGCTCCATCTAGCTCTCCGGAAAATCGGGATGAGAGGTGTAAACCTTATTCAGGACGGGACAGCACAAACGAAAAAGCCCCGGTCAGGCCCAGGGCTTTTTTGATATGGCGCACTCGGCGGGATTCGAACCCACGACCCCTGCCTTCGGAGGGCAGTACTCTATCCAGCTGAGCTACGAGTGCAACGCGCACGCATGATACCCATCTGAATCGGTGGCGTCCATCGCCTTGATCTGTAGCTGTTTTTACCTGCCAAGTCACTCCGGCTGGGCGTTTAGCCCGATCAGAGCGCGATCAGTTCTGGCCTTAGCCCTTCCACGCGACGTACTGGCGGCAGGTAACCGCCAGTTCCCGTAATCTGGTGCAGCACCTTCTCGCGCAGGCCATGCAGTGCAACGCCTGTGCGCAACCGGGGGTGCGGCAGGTCGATTTCCACCACCGACTTGATCCTGCCCGGGCGTGGCTCCAGCACCACGACCCGGTCCGCCAGGTACGTCGCCTCTTCGGCATCGTGGGTGACCAGCAAGGTGGTGATGCCGGCACGTTCGCGAATGGCCAGCAACTCGTCCTGCAGTTGCTGGCGGGTCAGCGCATCCAGCGCGCCGAATGGCTCGTCGAGCAGCAGGATCCGAGGGCTGGCGACCAGGCCACGGGCGATAGCCACGCGCTGTGCCATGCCGCCGGACAGCTGGTGCGGGTAAGCCGATTCGAAGCCCACCAGCCCCACCAGTTGCACGAACTCATGCACGCGCCGCGCACGTTCACCTTGCGTCAGCGACTCATTGACCAGGCCCAGGGCAATGTTCTGTTCCACGGTCAGCCATGGGAACAGACGATGCTCCTGGAACACGATGCCGCGCTCACCACCAATGCCTTTGACGGTATGGCCGTCGACGCGAATGCTGCCGCTGTAGTCGGTATCCAGCCCAACCAGCAAGCGCAGCAAGGTGGACTTGCCACAACCGGATGCGCCGACAATGGCGATGAACTCGCCTTCGTTGATCGACAGGTTGAAGTTGCGGATGGCCTCGAACGGTTGGCCGTCAACGGTGAACACCTTGCCGACCCCTTCGAAGCTGACCAGGGGCGGGGTGGTGTCGGGCTGGTTGGCCGCGTGCAGGTGCGAGGTGTTGAAGGCGTTCATGCGGTTCTCCAGCGCGTGGCGCGCGATTCGAGGCGTTGTCCAAGGTTGCCGAGCAGGGCGCCGACCAGGCCGATCAGGACCATGGCGGCCATTACCTGGTCCATGCGGAACAGTTGCTGGGCGCCGATCATCAGGCTGGCGATACCGCCGTCCGAAGGCATGAAGTATTCGGCGCCGATGGTGCCCAGCCAGGCGTAGATCAGCGACAGGCGCAGGCCGGCGAAAATCGCCGGGGCCGCACCGGGCAGTACCAGCAGACGCAAGCGTTGCCACAGGTTCAGGCGCAGCGTGCGGGCGGCTTCGCCCAGCTGTGGCGAGAGGCTGGCGATACCCCGCTGGGTAGCGATCAGCAACGGGAAGAACGCGGCCAGGCCTACGAAAACGTGCTTGGCCCCTTCACCCAGGCCGAACCAGGCGGTGAGCAGCGGCACCCAGGCGAACAGCGCCACCTGGCGCAAAGCTGAAAGGCTTGGCCCGAAAAGGCGTTCTGCGTGGTTTGAAAGCCCTAGCAGCAACCCGGTCAGCAGGCCGGCGCCACCCCCCAGCAGCAGGCCGGTGAGGGTGCGTTCCAGGCTCAGCAGCAAGGCCTGCGGCAGCGACCCATCGGCCAAACCGACCAGCAGCGTGCGCAGTACCTCAAGAGGTGAGGTGAGAATGTTCGGGTCAACCCAGCCAAAGCTGCTGCTGGCTTGCCACACTGCCAGCAGTGCCAGTGGCAGCAGCAGGCTTTGCCAGCCCCGTGGCACTGGCCCGCGCTGCTGTTCGCCGGTGGCCGGTTGTGGCCAGAACAGCACGTGCTTTTCCAGGGCCGAGAAGCTGCGCTCCAGCACGGCACCGACCAGGCCGATCACCAGGATGCACAGCAGCACAAGGTCGAGCATGAACAGCTGCCGACCCCACACCATCAGGTAGCCGATCCCTTCGCTGGAGGCCAGCAACTCGACTGCCAGCAGCGAGGTCCAACCGGTGGCAAGGGCAAGGCGCACGCCGGTGAGAAACGCGGGCAGGGCAGCCGGTAGCAGCAGGCGCAGAAACAGCAAGTGCCGGGGCAAGCGCAGGGCCAACGCGGCTTCACGCAGTTTGGGCTGGGCATCGCGCACACCTACCAGCGTGTGCAAGGTGACGGGAACCACCACGGCCTTTACCAGCACCACGAGCTTCAACAACTCGCCGATGCCGAAGAACAGCATGAACAACGGAATCCAGGCCAGCGTAGGAATCTGTGCCAGTGCCACGAAGGTTGGCAGCACCAGTGTCTGTGCCCGCTGCGAAGCGCCCAGCCATACGCCCAGCAGCAAGCCGCTGCCGATACCTACCGCCAGCCCCCAGAACAAGCGTTGCAAGCTTATCCACAGGTGCCCCCAAAGCTCACCGGAGCCGAACTCCACTGCGCTCTGCCACACCAGCGCTGGCGCCGGCAGAATCTGCTCGCTCATCCAGTGCTGCCGGCTGGCTATCACCCACAGCAGTGCAATTGCCACAGGCAACACCCACGACAGAACCCGCTTTGCGGAGAAGACGCGGACCCTGTGGGAGCGGCCTTGCGCCGCGAATGGGCCGCGTAGCGGCCCCCCCCGATTCCTGCTCAGAACTCCATTCATCGGCCATCTCTCAAAGCGTTGTTATGTTATTCACTTATGGAATTAGAAATTCTCAAAAGCACATTTCAAGAGATAAGAGCATGCGTCCCCTGCATACGGAAGCCCCCCGCCGTTGCGTTTTCCTCATATTTTCCATGCGCTTTTCGCAAGCCTGTCGCAGGCCCGCATGCCGCCTAATTTATGCCTTTCAGTTACTAAAAAATGAAGTTTTGATCTTTGTAGGTTCTAACCAGACCTGCCTAGCTTCTGGCCAAAGCGCCGGCCATCGCCGGTGGCAGCCTGCCAAGGAGCCTTGCCATGAAAACCCCGTTGCGCCACCTGATCACCGCCCTTGGGCTGGCATTCACCCTCAGCGCCCATGCGACCGAGCCAGCCAAGCCTGAAAGCATCCGCATCGCCGTACCCGACCTCAGCGCCGGCAGCAAGCCCAGCGCGGGCGGCGTAGTCGATGTATTGCGTGACCAGCAGTTGCTGGAGAAGGAATTCGCCAAGGATGGCATCCGCATCGACTGGCACTTCTTCAAGGGGGCCGGCCCTGTGGTGAACGAGGCGTTGGCCAACGGCCAGGCTGACTTTGCGTACCTGGGTGACCTGGCTGCGATCGTTGGCAAGGCCAATGGCCTGGATACCCGCGTGTTGACGGCGGGCGTGCGTGGGGTCAAGAGCTACCTGGGCGTGGTGCCTGGCTCTGGCATCAAGACCCTGCACGACCTCAAGGGCAAGCGCGTAGCGGTGTTCCGCGGCACAGCCAACCAGCTGTCGTTCGCCAGCGCCCTGGCCAGCCAAGGGCTGACCGAGCGTGAGCTGAAAGTGATCAACCTGGACTTCAACGCCGCCAACGCTGCGCTGGCGGCCAAGCAGATCGACGCCACCTGGGGCCTGTCCAACCTGCTGTCGCTGCGTGAACGCGGGCTGGTCGAGCTGCCGGTCAACTCGCGGGACCTCGAAGGCGCCGGTAGCACCCAGGCAGTGCTGCTGGGCACGGGTGACTTCATCCGCAAGTACCCCGAACTGGTCCAGCGCCTGGTCAACGTCCAGGAGCAGGCCAGTACCTGGTTGCGTGACGAACATAACCGCGACGCCTACATCAACCTGGTGGCCAACAACGCCAACTGGCCACGCAGCATCCTCAGCGATGACCTGGCCAAGGAAGACCTCGCCCACTACTTCGACCCACGCCTGGACGCCGAATTCGTCGGCCAGTTGCAGCAGGGCGTCGACCTGGCAGCCAAGGAGCGGCTTATCCGCCGTGGCTTCCAGGTTGCCGACTGGATCGAACCGCGCTTTCTCGATGCCGCGCTGAAACAGGAACAGGCCGTGCAGGCCGCCCGCTGAACCTTCAAAAACCCGACAATGACCGTAAGGACCACGACCATGAGCAATGCCGCCCTGGCCACCGCGCCACAAACCCTCGACCTCGACATTCACCCGGTTGCCGGCCGTATCGGCGCCGAAATTCGCGGTGTGCGACTGTCTGCCGACCTCGATGCCGCCACCCTGGACGCCATTCAGGCGGCGCTGGTGAAGCACAAGGTGATCTTCTTCCGTGGCCAGACCCACCTGGATGACCAGAGCCAGGAAGCCTTCGCCAAGCTGCTTGGCGAGCCGGTAGCCCACCCCACCGTGCCGGTGGTGGACGGCACCAGCTACCTGCTGCAACTCGATGGCGCCGAAGGCCAGCGGGCAAACTCCTGGCACACCGACGTGACCTTCGTCGACGCCTACCCCAAGGCCTCGATCCTGCGCAGCGTGGTGGCGCCGACATCGGGTGGTGATACCGTGTGGGCCAACACCGCTGCGGCCTATCAGGAGTTGCCCGAGCCGCTGCGTGAGCTGGCCGACAAGCTGTGGGCGGTGCACAGCAACGAATATGACTACGCCAGCATCAAGCCCGATGTGGACCCGGCCAAGCTGGAGCGCTATCGCAAGGTATTCACATCGACCGTTTACGAGACCGAGCACCCGGTGGTGCGTGTGCACCCGATCAGTGGCGAGCGGGCGCTGCAACTGGGGCATTTCGTGAAGCGCATCAAGGGCTATTCGCTGGCGGATTCACAGCACCTGTTTGCGGTGTTGCAGGGGCATGTGACGCGCCTGGAGAACACCGTGCGCTGGCGCTGGCAGGCGGGGGATGTTGCGATCTGGGATAACCGGGCGACGCAGCACTATGCGGTGGATGACTATGGGACTCAGCCACGAGTAGTGCGCAGGGTGACGTTGGCGGGTGAGGTGCCGGTGGGGGTGGATGGGCAGTTGAGTCGGACTACGCGTAAAGGCTGATATCGCCGGGGCCGCTTTGCGGCCCTTTCGCGACACAAGGCCGCTCCTACAGGCGATCGCGTACCCCTGTAGGAGCGGCCTTGTGTCGCGAAACGGGGGCAAAGCCCCCGCCAGCTACAACTCGGTATCACAGGCAATAAGCTGCCTGACCAGCCCCTGAGCCAGCGGCGACAAGCCATACCCCACCCGGCTCACCACCCCATAACGGGTATAGAACGTCTCCTCCTGCTCCGCTGTCAGGTCCGCCAGCTTCAACGCCACCAGCCCCCGCTCCATCTCATACGGCCGCAAATTGGCATTGCAGGCAATGCCGATGGTGTCCGAATGCATCACCACATTCAGCAACGCATAGCCATGCTCGCACTCCACCGATGGCAGGAAGTCCTGCCGCCCGCTCAGGTCGCTGAGGATTTTGCGGATATTCGGCGGCCTGAAGGTCGTGGCCAGCGGGTAGTCGAACAGGTCACGCGCCTGCACGCTCTCCTGTTCGGTCAGCGGGTGCCCGGCGCGGCAGCAGAAATGCCAGCGTTGCGGGGCCAGCTTGTGCACCTGGTAATCCGGGTCGGACTCGAACTGGCGGGTGTCGGCAACAAAGAACTCGATCTCTTCGGCAACCAGCTTGCGGTTCAGCGCCTGCCAGTTGTCCACCTGGAAGCAGGTGCGCGCCGCCGGGTACTCGGCCACGAAGCGCGCCACCGCCCGTGGCACCAACCCTCCGGCTGGCGCCGGGCCGGAACCGAAGCGCACCACGCCCGTGGTGGCGCCGTTGAACTGGTGGATTTCGTTGACCAGGTTGTGCGCCCCATGCACCAGCCGCCGCGAATGCTCCAGCACCAACAAGCCTTGGCGGGTGGGCGCCAGCTCCTTGCTGGCGCGGTCCACCAGGCGGCAGCCAATGTTGTGCTCCAGGGTCTGGATGCTGCGGCTGAACGCCGATTGCGACAGGTTCACGGCAGCCGCAGCGGCCACGAAACTGCGGTGCTCGACAAGGGCGATGTAGTGGCGCAACTGACGCAGATCGATATGCATTTTCTACATTAAAACCTTCGGTCAAATGCAATTGCTGACAAGGGTGAGTCCCCTTATAAAGGGAGTTACTTATTCCACTAAATATGAATTGCAAATATTTATATCACTTAAAAGAATATAAGCCCGACTGACCGCGATTCGGTTCCGCCAACGGAAATGCTCGCCAGGGCCCATGCCTCAAGGAGCATTTGCATGTCCGGACTTTCCCGTTGGCCTGCGCGCGCGTCGCGTTTCACCTTGCAACCCTTGGCCGCTGGCGTTCTGCTGGCGGCGTCCTCTGGCAGCTTCGCCGAAGAACCGGTCAGCGCCAGCCCGGCGGTGGAGCAGGAAGCCAAGCTTGGCACCGTCACGGTCAATGCCCGCCGCCGCGAAGAAACCGCGCAAAGCGTGCCCACGCCGATCAGCGTGCTGGACAGCGAGACCCTGGAAACCCAGCGCATCTACCGCGTGCAGGATCTGCAACAGCTGGTGCCCAGCACCAACGTCGCCTATGTGCATGCCCGCCAGTCGAGCATCTCGATCCGCGGCCTGGGCAACAACCCGGCCAGCGATGGTTTGGAGGGCAGCGTCGGCATCTACCTGGATAACGTCTACCTCGGCCGCCCCGGCATGGCGGTGTTCGACCTGCTGGACGTGGAGCAACTGGAGGTGCTGCGCGGCCCGCAGGGCACGCTGTTCGGCAAGAACACCACCGCTGGGGTGCTGAACATCACCACGCGCAAACCCACCTTCCACCGTGAGGGCAGCATCCAGCAGTCGATTGGCGAAGACGGCTACCTGCAGACTCAGGGCAGCTTCTCGGGGCCGATCAGCGAGACGCTGGCTGGGCGCATCAGTGCCTACCGTACCGAAGACGATGGCTATGTGAAGAACATCCACAACGGCGACGACCTCAACGGCGGCAAGCGCCAGGGCTTTCGTACCCAGTTGCTGTTCAAACCCAGCGAAACTTTCAACCTGCGCTGGATCGGCGAGTACAACGAGGAGGATTCCAACAACGGCATCCTTAGCCTGTACAGCACCGGCCCGACCATCAACGGCGTCAACCGTTACGAAAGCCTGGCCGCCCAAGCGGGCGCGACGCTGGTGTCGGGCAAGGACCGCAAGGTCAATTTCGACGCCGATCAGCAGGTGACGGTGTTCCAGGGCGGCACCTCGGTAGAGGCCAACTGGACGCTGCCCAACGACTTCACCCTGACCTCGATCACCGCCTACCGCTGGTGGGACTTCACCCCGCGCAACGACGATGGCCTGAACGTGCCGGTGTTCTACAGCGCCGGGGTGTCGGTGCGTGACAAGCAGTACTCGCAGGAAATCCGCCTGGCTTCGCCCACCGGTGGCGCCTTCGACTATGTGCTGGGGGCGTACTACTTCAAGCAGGACCTGGACAACAAGTCCTTCACTTATTACGGACCGCAGGCGGATGTCTGGAACCTGACGCCCGCCGGTGCCTTGAACAATGTCGACACCATCGGCAACGGCCATATCGACACCGACAGCTACGCGCTGTTCGCCCAGGGCACCTGGCATGTCACCGACCGCCTGGATTTCACTGCCGGCATTCGCGGTACCTATGAGGAGAAGAGCGCCTGGGTAACCCGCGATGCACCAAGCGGCGGTGCGGCTGTAACGGGTGCTGCTGCAGCGGCGCGGCAGGCCCGGATAGGGGCCTACGATTCGGGCGACCTCAACCAGTACAGCTTCAGCCCCTCCGGCCTGCTGGGCCTGAGCTACCGCTTCAACGAGCAGTTGCTGGGCTACGCCACCCTGACCCACGGCGAGAAGTCGGGCGGCGTCAACCTTACCGTTGGTGCTGCGCCACGGTTGGGTACCGATTCGCTGCTGGTGGGCACCGAGCGGGTCAACAACGCCGAACTGGGTTTGAAGAGCACCCTGTTCGACGGCCGCTTGCAGCTCAACAGCAACCTGTTCTGGGCTGAAGTGCATGGCTACCAGGCCAACGTCTACGACCAGATCAACCGCGTGCAGTACCTGGCCAACGCCGGTCGCGTACGTTCGCGAGGCCTGGAGTTCGAAGCCACGGCGCTGCCAATCCGTGGCCTTACGGTCAACTTCAACGGCTCGTGGAACGATGTGCGCTACACCGAGTACAAGGATGCCCCGTGCCCACCTGAGGTGAGCCTGGCCAATGCCACCGCCACCTGCGACTTGTCCGGCCACCAGGTGGTCGGTGCCTCCAAGTACATCGCCAACCTCAACACCCAATACAAGTGGCAGGCCACCGAGCACGTAGAACCCTACGTCACTGCCAGCTACGCCTTCCGCTCGAAGGCGGTGGGCACCATCGACGATTCCGACTTCGGCCAGATCCCCAGCTACGCGCTGGTCAACCTTTCCGCCGGCGTACGCCTGGACCAGGGCGACGGCGTGGTCGACCTGTCGCTGTGGGTGAAAAACGCCGGCGACAAAACCTATTTCACCAGCCTGTGGAACTCCGCCAACGGTGGCTATGCCGGTGTACTCGGCACCCCGCGCACCTTCGGCGCAACTGCCCGTTACGACTTCTGAGCACAAGGAGCTTTGCCATGAATGCCAAGACTGAAACCCCTGCATTGCCTGAAGGCGCCTGCCTGACCGCGAAAGTGCCGGAACGCGACGAAACGCTGCTCGGCGACGTGGTGGTCAACCCGTACCGGCTGGCACCGCTGACCGCGATTATCCGCGACGGTGGGCGCAGCCTGAGCGATGCGCATGTGCGCGTACTGGGGCGCGGCGAGCGCGGTGTGGACATTGTCTATGACGTGTCTGATCGCTCGTTATGGACCTACGGCGGCATCCCGGTGTTCGGTTTGTACCCGGATTACGTCAACCAGGTGGAAGTGACCTACAAGCTGGACGGCGAGCGTATTCGCCAGCAGTACCAGATCTACGCCCCGGCCGTGCGCCTGCCGGTGGTGGCGAAGCAGACCGCCGCGTTGCCGGAAGTGGAGCCGATCAAGGTGGCGCCGGGCTTTGAAAAGCGCCTTTACCTGTTCAATCACTTGCAAGGTGACATCCCGGGTGGCCGTGCCTTCAAGTGGAACGCTCTGGGCGGTGCGGCGGAGTGGGACCAGGTGGGCAACAATTGGATCGCCGACACCAATGGCGACGTGCGCTGGTACCTGGATATCGAGCAGATCCACGACTCCAGCCGGCGTGACAGCCTGGGTGGCACCATGGGCTTCCAGCAGACCCGCGATGGCAAGCTGATCTGGGGCCAGGGCCAGACCTATTCCAAGTACGACCTGCTGGGGCGGCGCATCTGGCAGCGCACGCTGCCCGACAAATTCGCGGATTTCTCCCATGAAATCCGCGAGACCACCAATGGCACTTATCTGCTGCGGGTGGGTACCAGCGACTATCGCCGCCCGGACGGTAAGCGCGTACGTTCGATACGCGACCACATCATCGAGGTTAACGAGGCCGGGGATGTGCTGGACTTCTGGGACCTCAACCAGATCCTCGATCCGTATCGAGGCGACTTGCTGGAAACCTTGGGCAAGGCCGCCATTCAGCTGCCGGAGGGCGTGCAGAAGCAGGACGACCGGCTGGCCAACGAACTGGCCGAGGGTGATCTGCCCTTTGGCGATACCCCGGGCGTGGGTACCGGGCGTAACTGGGCACACGTCAATGCCATCGACTACGACGCCGATGACGACAGCATCATCGTTTCAGCACGGCACCAGGGCGTGGCGAAGATCGGCCGCGACAAGCAGGTGAAATGGATTCTGGCCTCGCCCCAAGGCTGGCCGCAACATCTGCGTGAAAAGGTACTGAAACCGGTCGAAAGCGAGGGTTTCGACTGGTCCTGGACCCAGCACACGGCCTGGCTGACCGGCAAGGGTACGCTGACCGTGTTCGACAACGGCTGGGGCCGTGACTTTGCACCGACCAAGCTGAGCGGCAACTACAGCCGGGCAGTGGAATACCGCATCGACGAGGCCAAGGGCACGGTCGAGCAGGTGTGGGAATACGGCAAGGAGCGCGGTGACGAGTGGTACAGCCCGGTCACTTCGGTGGTGGCTTACCGGCCGGAGACTGATACCCAGTTCATCTACTCGGCTTCGGTAAACTTCCTGACGCCGGAGAAGCTGACCACGACCGTGCTCAACGAGGTACGGCGTGGGACCCAGGAGGTGCTGGTGGAACTGAAGGTGCACAGCCGACAGCCGGGCAGTGTCGGCTACCGGGCACTGGTGATCGACCTGGCCAAGGCGTTCTGAGCTTGGTAGGCCTGACGTAGATTTTGTGTGGGTGCGTAGATCGAGCGCCGCCCGCGCGGCGCATCGCGAGCAAGCTCGCTCCTACATTTTTTTCGGGCCAGTAACGCCTGCGCCAACGCGCGCGACCGCCTTGTTTGTTCCACGCAATATCGAGGTGGACTCCAAGGGGCCGCGCGCCTCCGCCTCAGGAATAACTGGCCCGAAACAGATGTAGGAGCGAGCTTGCTCGCGATGCGCCGCGCGGGCGGCGCTCGATCTCACAAGTGCCAAAAATCCCACGGCGTGCCCCACTTTTCACATTTCCCTCCGCTCGATCGTCTAACCTGAAGCGACATTTCCGGACGGGGTGTTCAACCATTCGTTCTTTTTTTCGAACAGCCTATTGTCCAACACCCCAGCAGCCGCTTAGCATTCGTTTGAGATTTCAAACGCTCGATGCCCTGCCTTGGGCGCTTTTCAACAATCAACAATTCGGGAAGCCGACATGCAGCTCAAAGACGCTCAGTTGTTCCGCCAGCAAGCCTATATCAATGGTGAGTGGCTGGATGCGGACAACGGCCAGACCATCAAGGTGACCAACCCGGCCACCGGTGAAGTCATCGGTACCGTGCCGAAGATGGGCACCGCGGAAACCCGCCGCGCCATCGAAGCCGCCGACAAGGCCCTGCCGGCCTGGCGTGCCCTGACCGCCAAAGAGCGTTCGACCAAGCTGCGTCGCTGGTTCGAACTGATGATCGAGAACCAGGACGACCTGGCTCGCCTGATGACCACCGAGCAAGGCAAGCCACTGGCCGAAGCCAAGGGCGAAATCGCCTACGCCGCCTCGTTCATCGAGTGGTTCGCCGAAGAAGCCAAGCGCGTCTACGGTGACACCATCCCTGGCCACCAGCCAGACAAGCGTCTGATCGTCATCAAGCAGCCAATCGGCGTTACCGCGGCCATCACCCCGTGGAACTTCCCGGCCGCCATGATCACCCGTAAAGCCGGCCCGGCCTTGGCCGCTGGCTGCACCATGGTGCTCAAGCCTGCTTCGCAAACCCCATACTCCGCCCTGGCCCTGGTCGAGCTGGCCCACCGTGCCGGTATCCCGGCTGGCGTGCTGAGCGTCGTTACCGGCAGCGCTGGCGAAGTGGGCGGCGAGCTGACCGGCAACTCCCTGGTTCGCAAACTGTCCTTCACCGGCTCGACCGAAATCGGTCGCCAGCTGATGGAAGAATGCGCCAAGGACATCAAGAAGGTTTCCCTGGAGCTGGGTGGCAACGCCCCGTTCATCGTGTTCGACGACGCCGACCTGGACAAGGCGGTCGAGGGCGCGATCATCTCCAAGTACCGTAACAACGGCCAGACCTGCGTCTGCGCCAACCGTATCTACGTGCAGGACGGCGTCTACGACGCGTTCGCCCAGAAGCTGGCCGCCGCTGTCGCCAAGCTGAAGATCGGTAACGGCCTGGAAGAAGGCACCACCACTGGCCCGCTGATCGACGGCAAAGCTGTCGCCAAGGTTCAGGAACACATCGAAGACGCCGTTGGCAAAGGTGCCAAGGTGTTGTCCGGTGGCAAGATCATCGAAGGCAACTTCTTCGAGCCGACCATCCTGGTCGACGTACCGAAGACCGCTGCCGTCGCCAAGGAAGAAACCTTCGGCCCACTGGCGCCGCTGTTCCGCTTCAAAGACGAAGCCGAAGTCATCGCCATGTCCAACGACACCGAGTTCGGCCTGGCTTCGTACTTCTACGCCCGCGACATGAGCCGTGTGTTCCGTGTTGCCGAAGCCCTGGAATACGGCATGGTGGGTATCAACACCGGCCTGATCTCCAACGAAGTGGCACCGTTCGGTGGCATCAAGGCTTCGGGCCTGGGCCGCGAAGGTTCCAAGTACGGTATCGAGGACTACCTCGAAATCAAATACCTGTGCATCAGCGTCTGATAGCACGGTAAAGGCTTTACCTCTGCCAGCGGGGCGCGAGAGCGACGTCTCGCTGGCCTTTTTTACATCGCAGTACCTGGTGGCCAGGGCGTTTGCGGCAGTCGATCAACGAATACTGTTCGCGAGCACTCCCAGCCACCCCCGAATAAAAGCGCCATTCCTGTCGGCGCAATGAGGGCATTATGAGCAAGACCAACGAATCCTTGATGCAACGTCGTGTAGCTGCCGTCCCACGTGGCGTCGGCCAAATCCACCCGATCTTCGTCGACACCGCGAAGAACTCGACCGTGATCGACGTTGAAGGCCGCGAACTGATCGACTTCGCCGGCGGCATCGCAGTACTGAACACCGGTCACCTGCACCCGAAAGTGGTTGCAGCCGTGCAAGATCAGCTGACCAAAGTCAGCCACACCTGCTTCCAGGTGCTGGCCTACGAACCCTACGTAGAGCTGTGCGAAAAGATCAACAAGCTGGTACCAGGCGACTTCGACAAGAAGACCCTGCTGGTCACCACCGGCTCCGAAGCCGTTGAAAACGCCGTAAAAATCGCCCGTGCTGCCACTGGCCGCGCTGGCGTCATCGCCTTCACCGGCGGCTACCACGGCCGTACCATGATGACCCTGGGTCTGACCGGCAAGGTCGTGCCGTACTCCGCTGGCATGGGCCTGATGCCAGGCGGCATCTTCCGCGCCCTGTTCCCGAGCGAACTGCACGGTATCAGCGTTGACGACGCCATCGCTTCGGTCGAGCGCATCTTCAAGAACGACGCCGAGCCACGCGACATCGCCGCGATCATCCTCGAGCCAGTACAAGGCGAAGGCGGCTTCCTGCCAGCGCCGAAAGAGCTGATGAAGCGCCTGCGCGAGCTGTGCGACAAGCACGGTATCCTGCTGATCGCCGACGAAGTACAGACCGGCGCTGGCCGTACCGGTACCTTCTTCGCCATGGAACAGATGGGCGTTGCGCCTGACCTGACCACCTTCGCCAAATCCATCGCTGGCGGCTTCCCGCTGGCCGGTGTGTGCGGCAAGGCCGAATACATGGACGCCATCGCGCCAGGCGGCTTGGGCGGCACCTACGCCGGTTCGCCGATCGCTTGCGCCGCGGCCCTGGCCGTGATCGAAGTGTTCGAAGAAGAAAAACTGCTGGACCGCAGCAAGGCTGTGGGTGAGCGCCTGACCACTGGCCTGCGCGAAATCCAGAAGAAGTTCCCGATCATCGGCGACGTCCGTGGTCTGGGCTCGATGATTGCTGTTGAAGTCTTCGAGAAAGGCACTCACACCCCGAACGCTGCTGCTGTTGGCCAGGTTGTTGCCAAGGCACGCGACAAGGGTCTGATCCTGCTGTCCTGCGGCACCTACGGCAACGTCCTGCGTATCCTGGTACCGCTGACTGCTGAAGACGCCCTGCTGGACAAAGGCCTGGCCATCATCGAAGAGTGCTTCGCTGAACTCGCTTGATGTGACACGCTTCAGAAAAAACCCGCCTCGGCGGGTTTTTTTTGTGCCCAGAAAAGCCATGGGGCGCTATCGTTAGCGGAGGATTTGCTTTGGAAGCTGCGACGGACTGTGTGTCAGGCTAATCAGGAGCTGTTGGCGATGAGCGCTGCAAACCCCACCGCACCAAACGTACTGATTGTCGAGGGCGATCCCTGGGTACGTGACATGCTCAGCGAGATGCTGCTCAGCGTGCGCTGTGATGCCCGGCTGCAGGTATGCGCCGACGGCTCGCAGGCACTCAACCTGTTGGCCAACAAGCCTGACCTGATCATCGCCGCCCGCGAGCTGGCCGGTGTCGACGGCCTGGACCTGCTGCGCAAGGTCCGCGCCAAAGGGCCGGGCTTGCCGTTTATCCTCATGAGCAACCGCAGCGACAGCGCCAGTGTGCGCGAGGCGTTGCCTTTGCACCCTACCGCCTACCTGAGCAAACCACTGAACCTGGATAACCTGCGCAAGCGCCTGGAAGAGCTGCTGGTGGCGGTTGGCGAAGAGATCGCCTGCCCGGTGGCGCCGGCCTTGCAGGCTGGCGCCAGCCTGCCCGCTTACCTTGAGCAGCGCCGTGCTACCGCCGATGGTGGGCCGCTGTTGGCCGATGTGCAGGTGGCGATCAAGCGAGCGCTCAACCCCCAGGGCCTGAACCTGAAGGTGCTCGAAGAGGAAGTGCGTAACGACCCTCAGGTTACCGCCGTGTTGATTGCCGCCGCCAACAGCGCCGCGCTGCACCGTGACGCCCCGGTACAAACGTTGCTGCAGGCCTTGAACAAGCTTGGCAGTACCCAGAGCATGAACCTGATCCTGGGCATGACCCTCAAGCGCAGCGCACGCCTCAGCGACCCGTTGCTGGCGGAACATGCGGCCCGTTACTGGGACCTGTCGCTGCATACTGCCGAGTATGGTCGTACCTTGGCGCGCATGCTCGAACTGGACGAAGGACGTTGCTATTGCGCGGGCTTGCTGCATTGCCTGGGTGACCTGGCGGTGCTGCGTTGCCTGCAGGAGTGGCGCCTGGCCGGCGGCGAGCTGGACGAGGACAAGGTGCAGCTGTCGCTTAATGAATTCGGTGCGGCGTTCGGCTCGGCGCTGCGCACCCGCTGGCGCTTGCCGTTGGCGCTGCGGGAGTTGATCGCGGCCATTTACCAGCTTGGCGGTGGCGTCTACTCGCGGGAGATTCTGGCCATGAACCTGGCTGGGCAGTTGTCGCGGCTGCCGGCCGAGCAGGGGATGGAGAAGGTAGCCAGCGGCAAGACGGCGCGGTTGCTCAAGCTGGGTTTGCCGGAGTTGAGCCGCCTGCGCAAGGTGGAAAACCCCGAAGCGAAACCCGTGCAGTTGGCCGAGGCACCCTTGAAAATCGACGAACCGACGCCCCCCGAGCAGCCCGAGCCAACCGAGCCAACCGCTTGAGCGTGTGCATGCGCTGTGCGCCCCAGGGTGGCCGCGCAGCGCCCTGAACCCGCTACCAGACCGCTGCTTCATTTTGTGTTAGTTGCGACAAAACACGACTTTTCGTGTGGGAATTGCTTCACAAAAAGCTATTTTTCACCAATTTTCTTCCCATCTGCTGCAACTTTTCCTGCTCTCGCCCGTCACATCGCCCGATAAACGCTTCCGTACTTATCGGTCCACAAGGATGTGATATGCCTACCATCGCCCTCCGCCTGCTCCTGCTGGCCGGCTGCCTGAGCGCAGCGCAAAGCAGCCTTGCTGCCACAGCCGACGACCCACTGCTGCGCCAACAGCAGCGCGAACGGGCATTGCGTGAGCAGCTTGAAGCCCAGCCGGATGTGCGCCTGGACGCGCCCACCACCGCACACGGAATACTGCCCGCCCGAGAAACCCCGTGCTTCAGGATCAACGATATTCGGCTGATCGGCGACGCCGCCGAGCAGTTCCAGTGGGCCCTGGCGGCGGCCAACCCCAACGGTGACCCGGCGCTGGGGCGCTGCCTGGGGTCGGGTGCTATCAACCTCACTATGAAGCGCTTGCAGAATGCGATTATCGAAAAGGGTTACGTCACCACCCGTGTACTGGCCGAAGCACAAGACCTGAGCAGCGGCATCCTGGTACTGACCCTGCTGCCGGGGCGCATTGGTGATATCCGTTTTGCCGAAGGCACAAGCCGCCGCGCCAACCTGTGGAACGCCATGCCGGCCCAGCCCGGAGACCTGTTGAACCTGCGCGATATCGAGCAAGCGCTGGAGAACTTCAAGCGTGTGCCCACAGCAGAAGCCGATATCCGCATTGCCCCCGCCAGCGGTCACAAGGCCAAGCCCGGTGAGAGTGATGTGATCATTGCATGGCGCCAGCGCTTCCCGGCGCGCCTGAGCCTGTCAGTGGACAACGGCGGTAGCAAGACAACCGGCAAATACCAGGGCGCTGTCGCGCTGTCGCTGGACAACCCGTTGAGTCTCAACGACCTGTTCTACGCCAGTTTCAACCATGACCTGGGCGGTGGCGAGTCGGGCGACAAAGGCTCCAAGGGCCATACGCTGCATTACTCGGTGCCGCTTGGTTACTGGCAGCTGGCGGTGACCAGCAGTGAATACGACTACCACCAGAATGTGGCCGGGGTTAACCAGAGCTTCCAGTACCGTGGCGAGAGCCGTAACAACGAACTGCGCCTGTCGCGCCTGGTTTACCGCGATGCCGTGCGCAAGACCACGCTGTGGAGCAGCCTGTGGACGCGCTCGTCCGACAATTTCATCGATGACACGCAGATCCAGCAACAGCACCGACGCATGGCTGGCTGGCAGGCGGGCTTCAACCACCGCGAGTTTATCGGGCCTGCCACGCTCGACCTGGGGGCCAGCTACCGCCGTGGCACCGGTGCCCATGGTTCGCTGGAGGCCCCTGAAGAGGCGATTGGGGACGGCTCGTCGCGCTCGAAAATCATCCTGGCCGATGCCCAGTGGCAAGTGCCGTTCAGCGCCTATGACCAGCGTTGGCGTTATCTGGGTGCGTGGCGCGCACAGTGGAACCGCACCGAACTGGTTCCCCAGGACCGCTTCAGCATCGGTGGTCGCTACAGCGTGCGTGGCTTCGATGGTGAAAACATCCTGGCCGCCGACCGCGGCTGGACGTTGAGCAACGAACTGGGCCTGGCCTTGGGCAGCAGCGGCCAAGAGCTCTACACCGGTGTCGATTACGGCGAGGTGGGCGGCAATTCCGCCGACTACCTGGTTGGCCGGCGCCTGGCCGGCGCTGTGGTGGGAGTACGCGGCGGGTACCGCAACCTGTCCTACGACTGGTCATGGGGCACGCCGCTGAAAAAGCCGGACGGTTTCGAGACTGCCCACTTCACCAGCGCCTTTACCGTCGCGTTGTCTTTCTGAGTGGCCATCATGCGATTCGACACCTTTGAAATCACGGCCCCTGGCGTGTTCGACGAGCCTTGGAACGAGGCCACGGCGCTGGGCAGCGCCACCTGGTTGTGGATGCACTCCCAGGCGCACCGTGACGTGCCGCTGCACACCCTGTCGAGCCTGTTGCTACCGGCCCTGAAGCACCGCCAGTTCGTGCTGGGCAGCGAGGGTGGCAAACCGGTGTTCTACCTGTCGTGGCTAAGCCTGGACGAGGCCGCCGAGCGCCGCTACCTGACACGCTCGCCCATCGAGATGGAAGACGCTGACTGGTGCAGCGGCCAGCGTCTGTGGGTCAACGACTGGGTTGCGCCGTTTGGCCACACCGAGGCGCTGAGCCGGCTGTTGCTAAGCCGCGTGTTCCCCAACAGTTGCGCCCGCGCGCTCTACCATAAGGGCGAACAGCGTGGCCTGAAGATCAAGACATTTCATGGCATCGGCGTGATCCCCGAACAGGCCCGTGCCTGGTTTGCCGCCCACCCCGTCGTCACCGCTGCCTGACCTGCAAGCGCAAAGGGAATTGCAATGAACAAGCACCTTTACCGGATCGTTTTCAACAAGGCGCGCGGCCTGCTCATGGTGGTGGCCGAAAATGTCAGCGCACAGGGCAAGGCACCGGGCAACACACAGGCGCCAGGGCGCAGTGCCGGGCAGTGCATCGCAACCTTGGGCCGCTTGCGCTTTGCCGTGATGGGTGCCCTGGGCTTGGTAAGCCTGAGTGCTGCGCCAGCCTGGGCTGCGGGCATTGTTGCCGACCCATCGGCTCCGGGCGGCCAGCGGCCTATGGTGATGGAAAGCGCCAACGGCACACCTTTGGTCAACATCCAGGCGCCCAGTGCAGCAGGTGTTTCGCACAACACCTACAACCAGTTCGACGTCGATGGCCGAGGTGCCATCCTCAATAACGCCGGGAGCAACAGCCAGACGCAATTGGGCGGTTGGGTCGAAGGTAACCCGTACCTGGGCAATGGCAGCGCGCGTGTCATTCTGAACGAAGTCAACGCCAGCAACCCTAGCCAGTTGCGCGGTTATGTCGAAGTGGCCGGCAAGCGCGCCGAGGTTGTGATCGCCAACCCGGCGGGTATTACCTGTGACGGCTGCGGCTTCATTAACGCCGACCGCTCCACGCTGACCACCGGGCGTGCCCAGCTGGAGAATGGCCAGATCACCGGCTACCGCGTTGAAGGCGGTACCTTGAGCATCTCTGGCAAGGGCCTGGATGCCCGTGACAGTGACTACACCGACCTGATTGCACGCACCGTCGAGGTTAACGCCGGGGTGTGGGCCAGCGACCTGAAAGTCACCGCCGGGCGCAACCAGGTCAATGCAGCTAACACCCAGGCTACTGCGCTTGCAGGCGACGGCAGCGCCAAGCCGGAAGTGGCAATTGATGTGGCTGCACTGGGTGGCATGTACGCCGGCAAGATCAAGCTGGTGGGCACCGAGGCTGGCGTGGGCGTGCGCAACGCCGGGCAAATCGGCGCCATGGCCGGTGACGTAGTGGTCAGCGCCGATGGCAAGCTGGTCAACCAGGGGGCGATCAGCAGTGCCAGTGCCTTGCAGGTAGCGGCCGGGGCTGTTGATAACAGCGGCAGTGCGTATGCCAAAGGCTCACTGGAGGTGACCAGCGCCGGTAGCGTGACAAACAGTGGCGTGCTGGCTGGCCAAGGCGATGTGAGTATCCAGGCCGCCACGCTCAGCAACAGCAAGGCGTCCTTGCTGGCGGCTGGCGTAGATAGCGCAGGCAAGTCCAGTGGCAATGCCCGCCTGCAAGCCAGGGCAGAACAGATCGCGGCCAATGGTCAGGTCCATGCCAGTGGTACGCTGGACCTGCAAGGCAAAAGCGTCGACCTGCAGGGTAGCCAGACCCAGGCCGGTGACATGCGGCTTGATGCCACTCAAGGTGACCTGGACCTGGCCGGCAGCCAGCTCAACAGTGCAGGCACGCTCAATGCCAGCGCCAGTGGCACCTTGCGCAGCGACAGTGCCAAGGTCAACGTGGGTAACCTGCAACTGACGGCCAAGCACATTGCCAACGTCGGTGGCGAGTTGGTGCAGACAGGCCAAGGCGCTTCCAGCCTCCAGGCCGCAGGCACGCTGGACAATCACGACGGGCGCATCGCCAGCAATGGCCAGGGCCTCACCCTGCAAGCCCGCCACCTGAACAACCAGCAAGGCAAGGTTGAACACGCTGGCAGCGGGCAACTGAAGGTGCGTGCCGATCAGTTCGACGGCAAGGCGGGGACCTTGGCCAGTAACGGCAGCTTGCAACTGACGGCGCAGGACGCCGTGCTCGCCGAGGGGCAGACCCAGGCCCGCAAGCTGGTGCTCGACACGCGTACCCTCGACACCCGCGATGGCACGGTCATCGCCACGCAGGGCGGCACCCTCGAAGTGCGCAGTGCCCAGCGCCTGGACAACCGCGGTGGCACGCTTGCCGCCGGTGGCGCGGCCAGTTTCAACGTGGGTGAGTTGCTCAACGACGATGGCACCCTTAGCGCTGGCGGCGCCTTGAACATTCAGGCCCAGCGCCTGAGCAACCTGGCCGGCACCGTGGCGGCCACTCAGGCCATGCAAGTGATGGCCGGCCAACTGGACAATAGCGGCGGGGTACTCGGCTCGGTGAATGCCCGCTTGCAGCTCACGTTGGATAACAGGCTGCTCAACCTGGGCGGGCGCCTGGAAGCGATGGGGGACATTCAGCTGAGTGCAGCGGGTGTGGATAACCGTCAAGGTGTGGTCAGTGGCCGCAACCTGTTGCTCGACAGTCGCGGCCAAAGTGTCGAGAACAGCGGTGGCACGCTCGATGCTGTTGCCACGCTCGACTTGCGCAGTGGCGAGTTGCTCAACGCCGCTGGCCTGATCCAGGCCGGTGGCCGCCTGCTGGTCGACACCGGCGACAAGGCGTTGCGCAATAGCGATTCTGGCACCACACAGGGCATTGTCGGCCAGGGTGAAGTGCAACTGCACAGCGCACAGCTGATCAACGACCAAGGTTTCATCGCCGGCAAGGGTGACGTATTGCTGACTGCCGAAACCCTGGTGAACCACGGCCAGATCATCGGCGAAAGCCAGGTCCGGCTGATCGGCACCCAGCTGGATAACCAGCAGGGTGAAGTCCAGGCTCGCGGTGCGCTGACAATCGAGCAGGCCAGCACGGTCGACAACCGCAACGGCCTGTTGCGCAGCGCCGGCCAGCTCACCTTGACCACGGCGCAGTTGGACAACAGCACCAGTGGGGGCCTGGACCAAGGCATTGAAGGCCAGTCGCTGCTGCTGCGCGCCGACAGCCTGGACAACCGTTCGGGCGCACTGCGCGCCGACAGCGATATCGACCTGGGCCTGAGCGCGGGCCTGAACAACGATGCAGGCCTGATTTCGGCAGGCCGCAAGCTGTTACTGGCCGACCGCGACAGCAATGCGGCGCGCCTGCGCATCGACAATGGCAGCGGTACCCTGCTGGCCGGCAGCCTGCTGTCGATGAATGCCGCCTACTTCAGCGGCAGCGGCCAAGCCTTGAGCCTGGGCGACTTCATCCTGCGCCAGCAGGGCGACCTGACCACCCGCGGGCGCCTGCAAGCCAATGGCACGCTGGACATCGCTATTGGCGGCAACCTGAGCAACAGCGGTCAGCTATTGGCCGGCAAAGCCCTCACGCTCAGCAGCCAGACGCTGGATAACCAGGTCAGTGGCGAGCTGTCTGCCACCGCAGTGAATGTGCGCGTCGGTGGCCAACTGACCAACCGGGGCCTGTTCGACGGCCAGCACGTGCGGCTCCAGGCCACTACCCTCGACAACCTTGGCACCGGGCGCGTTTACGGCGACCAGTTGGCCATCTCTGCCAGCGCGTTGAACAACCGCGACGAGCAGGGGCGTGCGGCGGTGATCGCTGCCCGCGAGCAACTGGACATCGGCGCCCAGTCCATCGACAACCGCGAAGACGCGCTGTTGTTCAGCGCCGGCGATCTGGCCATTGGTGGTGCACTCGACGCCGACGATCACGCCACCGGCAGTGCCGCAGCGTTGCGCAATGCCAGCGCCACTGTCGAGTCGCTGGGTGACCTGCGCCTGGCGGTGGCCGCATTGCGCAACACCAACGAACATTTCAGTACCGCCCAGGTGCAGGTCAGCAGCGAGCAACTGCGTGAGTACCAGATCAGCGGCTCGCCGAACCGCTACAGGCCGGACGAGGTCAGCGTCTACAACGACGAAGTGGACCATCTGCGCACCCCCACGGGCACCCGCGACAACTTCAACCGCTACGACTACACCCGTACGGTGACCGAAACCCGTATTTTGGCCTCGGCGCCAGGACAGATCCTGGCCGGTGGCAACCTGACCTTCAGCGGCGATTCGGTTTACAACGACAAGAGCCGCATCCTCGCGGGTGGCCTGCTGCAGGCCGGGGCAGCCACGGTGACCAACACTGAGGTGGATGGCCAGCGTGTAACTACCGACGCCGGTACCGCCACCAACTTCTACCGTATCCAACGCAAGGGACGTGACCGCCAAGGCACCAGCATCACCGCCTATCGCCCGGCCCCCTTGATCCAGGACATCGACCTCACTCCCACCGAGTATGGCGAGCACGCCACCATCAACGGCAGCGGCACCCAGATCAACGGGCGTGAGCAACAGGCGGTGGGCCAGCAGGTCGCGGCGGTGGGGGATGTCGATGCGCAGGTCAGCCAGCAGCACCAGGTGGGCGCTGTGGTAGAGGTGAAGCTTGATGATGGCCAGGGCGTCGCCGACCTGGTACGCAGCGGCGCCCCGAGCCTGGCACTGCCGAGCAACAGCCTGTTCCAGACCAACCCCGCAGGCACCCAGGGTTACCTGATCGAGTCGGACCCGCGCTTCACCAGCTACCGCCAATGGCTGTCGTCGGACTATATGCTCGACCGCCTGCAAGTAGACCCGGCCACCACCCAACTGCGCCTGGGCGATGGCTTCTACGAACAGAAGCTGATCCGCGAACAGGTCGCCCAGCTCACCGGGCGCCGATTCCTCGACGGTTATGCCAGCGACGAAACCCAGTACCGGGCGCTGATCAATAATGCCGTGACCCTGGCCAACGACTGGAACCTGGTGCCGGGCGTGGCCCTGACTGCCGGGCAAATGGCCCAGTTGACCAGCGATATCGTCTGGCTGGTGCAGCGCTCGGTAACCCTGGCCAACGGCGAGACACGCCAGGTGCTGGTGCCGCAGGTGTATGTGCGGGTGCGTGAAGGCGACCTTACTGGCAATGGTGCCCTGATCGCCGGCCAGCAACTCAAGCTCGACCTCAGTGGCGACCTGCTCAACAGCGGCAGCCTGGGTGGGCGCAGCGTGATGGCGCTGACCGCGCAGAACATCGACAACCTCGGTGGGCGCATCCAGGCCAACAACGTGTCATTGCAGACCCGCGACAGCCTCAATAACCTCGGCGGCCTGATCGGTGCCACCGACAGCCTGGCCATCGACGCCGGGCAGGATATCAATGTGCGGTCGCTGACCCGCGACAGCAGCAGCGAACAAGGCAGCCGCACCAACGTGTCGCGGGTGGCCGGGCTGTTTGTCAGCGGCGCCGAGGGCACGATGCGGGTGTCGGCCGGCAATGACCTCAACCTGGCCGCGGCGCAGGTAGTCAACACTGGCGCTGGGGGCGTCACCCAGCTTGAAGCCGGGCGTGACGTCAACCTGACCACGCTTGGCGAAAGCCATCAGCAGTCGCTGGTGTGGAACTCCAGCAACTGGCGCAACGAGGCCAGCCGTGGCGAGGCTGGCAGTACGGTGCAGACCACCGGCGACCTGCGCGTCCAGGCCGGGCAGGATATCGCGGCCCGCGGCGCTACCTTGAGCAGTGAACAAGGGATGGTGCTGGCCGAAGCCGGGCGCGACCTGACACTGGCCGCATCCGAGCAGTACCAGTTCGCCGATGAAGCCCACAAGTTCAAGGGCAGCAACGGGCTGTTCTCCAGCAAGACCACCACCCTGCGCGACACCGTGAGCCAGACCCAGGCCAGCGGCAGCACGCTCAGTGCCGAGCAGGCCTACCTGCAAGCGGGCCGCGACATCAACGTGCGCGGCAGCGATGTGGTATCCACCAGCCAGACCGTGCTGGCGGCTGACCGCGATATCAATATCGAAGCCGCCAGCGAAAGCAGCAGCGAGCGCCATGACAAGGCCACCAAGAAAAGTGGCCTGTTCAGTGGTGGCGGTATCGCGGTCACCATGGGCACCCAAGAGCAGAGCGTCAAAGACCTCACCACCCGTGAAACCGCGCGCGCCAGCACCGTTGGCAGCACCGAAGGCGACATCCTCATCGAAGCCGGTCGCGAGTACCGCCAAGTGGGTAGCGACGTGATGGCGCCCAAAGGCGATATCGATGTGTTGGCCCAGCAGATCGTTATCACCGAGGCCCGGGAAACCACCGAGCGCACTCGTGAGACCCTCTTCAAGCAGACCGGCTTCACCCTGACCATCACCAACCCGGTGATCAGCGCCATCCAGACCAGCCAGCAGATGCACGACGCCTCGAAAAAAACCGAGGACGGCCGCATGCAGGTACTGGCGGCGGCGACCAGCGCGCTGGCAGTCAACAACGCCGCTACTGCCGTGGCCCAGGACCCAGGCATGGCCGGCGGCATCAACATCAGCCTGTCGCTCGGCACCAAGCAGCAACAGAGCACCACTGTGCAGCAAAGCGATGCCGCCGCAGGTTCCACCCTCGTTGCCGGCAATGACGTGCGCCTGCACGCCACTGGTGCGGGCAGCAACAGCGATATCACCGTGCAGGGCAGCGACATCCGCGCCGGGCAGGATGCGTCGCTGGTAGCCGATGGTGATATCAACCTGCTCGCTGCGCGTAACACCAGCCAGCAAGACAGCGACAGCAAGGGCAGCAGCGCCAGCGTGGGCATCGGCTTCTCGTTGGGCGGCAGTCGCAACGGCTTTACCCTCGACCTGGGGGTGAGTGGCAACCGCGGCGAGGCCGACGGCGACACTCTGACCCACACCAACAGCCATGTGCAGGCTGGCAATACCGCCACGCTGGTGTCCGGTGGCGATACCAACTTGCGCGGTGCGGTGGTCAGTGGCAAGCAGGTGATTGCCGATGTTGGCGGTGACCTGAACATCGAAAGCCTGCAGGACACCGACACCTTCAAGGTCGACGAGAGCAGCATGGGCTTTGGCCTCAGCCTGTGCATCCCGCCGTTCTGTGCCGGCGTGAGCTCGGTGTCGGTGGACGGCGCCAGTGCCAACTTCGGCGGCACCAACATGGACTCGGACTACGCGAGCGTCACCGAGCAGTCCGGCATCAAGGCCGGTGATGGCGGCTTCGACGTGCGTGTAGGCGGCAACACCGACCTGGTCGGTGCAGTCATTGCCAGCAGCGACAAGGCCGTACAAGACGGCAACAACCGCCTGGTTACCGCCAGCCTGACCAGCAGCGACATCCGCAACAAGGCCGAATACGACGCCAGCACATTCAACATCGGAGGCGGCTGGAAGGCAGCGGGCAAGGACCAGGAAGGCCAGGTACAGACGGGCGGCAAGGTCAGTCCAGGCACCGAACTGCCAACCAACGAAGATGAACTGGGTGCCAGCCTGCCCATCGCGATCAGCGCCAGCGACAGTGCCAGCAGCGTGACCCGTAGCGGCATCAGCGGCGGATCGATCCTGATCACCGACGAAGCCGCCCAGCGCGAGCGCACCGGCCAGGGCGCAGAGCAGACCATTGTCGAGCTCAATCGCGATGTGTCCAGCGACCGCGACAGCAGCAACGCGCTCAAGCCGATCTTCGACGAAGAGCAAATCCGCGCAGGCTTCGAGATCGTCAATGCCTTTGCCAACGAGGCCGGGACCCTGCTGGCGAACAAGGCCAAGGAAGTGGACGACAAGCGCAAAGCCGCCGACGAGGCCGACGCCAAGGCGCGCTCCAGCACCGATGATGAGGTCGCGCAGGCCCTGCGTGACGAAGCCCAGCGGCTGCGCGGCCAGGCCGATGGCATCGCCGGCAACTGGGGCTCCGGCGGTACCTACCGGCAGATCACCACCGCCCTGGTGGCGGCTGCCAGCGGCAATATCAGCGCCGGCAACGGCGCCTTCCTGCAGGGCATGGTGGTCAACTATGTGCAGCAGCAAGGCGCTGGCTATATCGGTGACCTGGTGGCCAACGGCACCTTGGTCGAAGGCTCGCCCCTGCACGCGGCCTTGCACGGCATCGTTGCCTGCGCCGGCGCGGCGGCCAGCAGCCAGAGCTGTGGCAGCGGCGCGGCTGGCGCGGCGGCGTCGAGCTTGCTGACCGGGTTGTTCTCGGAAGCTAGCCCGACCGAAAGCGAACGCCAACGTGAAGCCAAACGCAACCTTATCGTCAGCCTTGTCACCGGCCTTGCGGCTACCACCGGCCTGGATGCTGCGACCGCGACGGGTGCGGCTTCGGGGGCTGTGGATAACAACTGGTTGGCGACACAGCAGCTGGTGCAGGCGAAGAAGGAGCTTAAAGAGGCCGACGGCGTAGTCGCTGAACTGAAGATCCTGGCGAAGTGGGGCTTTATCAGCAAGAAGCAGGATTTGATTACTCAAGCTGGGGTCGGCGTGGGGCTGGTCCAAGCTGGCTTCAACGATATCCAGGGCTTGGCCGAGTTTATCGCTAACCCGATCGACAGCCTCAATGGCATGAAGGCCTTGATCAACGATTCCGAGGCCCGCAAGGCCTTTGGCGATCAAGTGGTCAACGAACTGAGCGGCAAGATCGACCGCATGAAAGTGGCCTTGGAGCAGGGTGGGGACGAGCAGGCGTTGCAGCTTGGGCGGGACCTGGGCGAGCTGGTGTGGCAAGTGGGTGGCATTGCTACTGGTGCCGGTGCCGTGGCCAAAGGTGGCGTGAAGCTGGCTACCGTCGGCATCAAGCTTGGGCGGGGAACGCTGGAGAAGATGGCGGCGGATGGGGCCAAGCTTGCGAAAGTGGAAGCGGTGGCCGGGGATGCAGGCAAAGCGGTCCCCTCCAAACCAATTACCGAGCCACCGGCAAATACGAGCGCAGACGTAGCAGGTACTGGTAAGCCTGTTCAAAGCCCCGAAGGCAAGCCTGAACCCAGCAAAGCCGACCCGGCACCTACGGTTGTGCAAATGGACGAATTCGCTGTCGAACCGTTCAACCCCTACAACAGCAAGAAATTCAAGGCCATGACGCCTGAGCAGCAGCAGGCATATCTGAAGGAATACAACAAGCAGTTGCAGGCGCAGCAGGATGCGCTTAACAACCTCACCTTGGATCAGTACAAGCAGGCACGAGATTACTACAAGGATATTGGTCGTAATCCTGACGCTGAGGCGGCTCAGAAAAAATTTGGCAAAGAATTCGAAGAAAGGGTAAGAGACAGCCTCATTGAGAGCTTGATGAACGATAAAAAAGATTTCAAAACGGCTACCGCTGAAGCGACCGAACGAGCCAAGGAAATTCGCTCGAGCCTGGCGGCCTTGCACGATCCCGATATGGTGGCCGGTGGCTGGGGTACTCCCAAACCTGTCAGAATGGGCAATCCGCAGGTCAATTCAGCGATTGGAGGTAGTTGGTCAAGTCGGCTGAGCGCCTTGGACAACGCCGTCGATGCGGCCATCGCCAACGGGGCAGGCTCAGCGAACATGAATGTGAAGCTGGAGCTGCTCAGAGGAGGAATCAAGTGAGAGACGAATTTTTCCAGCAATTTATCGAGACATTCGGAGAAGCCTCGACACGCGAAACCGTTCCTGACTCAAGCATCGAAAAGTATCGATCAAAATTGCCAGACGCTTTATTGCGTTATTGGCAGGAAGAGGGTTGGGGATCTTACGCTCAGGGGCTTTTCTGGATTGTCGACCCCGATAATCACAAAGATACGCTCGACATGTGGCTTGCTGACACAGAGTTGGCGGATATTGATAACTACCATGTCATCGCCAGGGATGCGTTTGGATCCCTGTATGCCTGGGGCGAGCGTTATCATCGCGGCTTTACCGTATCCAGTTTGGCCGGTGGCATCGTTGCGCTGAAAAATCAGCTGCAAAAACCGAACCCCAATCCTGACCGTTCGCTAGGCATTTTTTTTGGCGCTTCTACGCCCGATCGATTTGATTTTGACGACAGGGACGGGAAGCCGCTGTTCCAGCGGGCACTGAAGAAGCTGGGAGCCGTTAGTCAAAGTGAGATGTATGCCTTTATTCCCGCATTGCGGATCGGAGGAAAGGCTGATCTTGAGCACTTGGCCAAGGTCGATATGGACGTTCATTTGGCGATTCTGGACCAGCTCAGGCGCTGAGGGGCTGGACGGTTGTTTGTTCCACCCGAGCGAGCGCCATGGAGAGCATGCCCGGCGCGAATTCCCAAGGCGTATCTGATGGATGATCAAGAGATATATCAGAAAATCGGACAGCTCTTAGTGGATGTGGGCCCAGCCGATGCGAAGAAGCTGATAGTTAGAGCTGAACTTTTTCCTGAGGGAGATGGCGGAAAGTATGAGTTTGACTATGTTGATGAAGCAGGCGCTCTGAACTGGTTTGACCCAGATGGTCGATCCGTGGGGGACTTGACGTATCTGTTGGTTCAGCTGCGTGAATACTTTGCTACCTGTAAATTGACTGCCGGAGCAGGTGTCTGGATCGGCTGCGAGATTTGCTTGGCCGTTAATGAAATGAACGTTGAAATCAAATTTACATATTAGGGCATGTTTCAATACGTGCTCACCCAACATCTGCCTCGTGCAGCGGGCTGTGCATGACTACCGGTGACGAGATTTACCAAGGTATAGGCAGGAATTCTGCTAACTATTGCGCCAGCTCAGGTAACCGAATATGAATAGCCTACGCAGCATCCTGAGCCAACACCGCCAATGGCTTTTCCAGGCTGAGGGCATGGTGGCGCGCGAACTCGACTATATCGATGAGGACCTTGCCGAGGGGTCGCTGGGTGGCTTGGCGAATGTCTCCGACTCGTTGGGGATGTTGGCGACGTACCACGGTATTCAAGGCGAAGTTGCGATCTGCTCTGGCGACGCCAGTGGCTGGCGTGCAGTTTCGATTGCGTTGGTCTATCGGTATTGGGCGCTCAAGCTCAAAGCCCATGGATTTTCTGCAACACACTTCCTTGGAAGCCTGAACAAGGGGCCTAACCTCACCAATCAGTTGAGCAATGCGGGCTGCTTGTTGGCGGCGTTCATTGCTGCAGACCGGCGCGATCTGGCCGGGTCCGTCGCTGAAATGTTGGCTGGGATGTTGCGCGTAGAGAGGGCCATCGATGCTCATTATTTGAAGCGTCGTCAGTTCGAGCCTTTCATGCTCTGGCTTTATGGACGGTATTTGGCGCAGGCCACTGCGCGAGTGGGCTCTGAACTCGGTGTTTATCAACAGGTCATCGATTGTTGGGTTGACGAGCAAGGGCTTGGCGAGGCGTTGCGAGAGGTGTCTCAGTACCATTTGGCCAATATGGATGACCAAGGCGGAGATTGGGACCCGGAGTTCAAGCACCCACCTTTCGATCTGCTGCCGCTTGAGGTTGTTGCCATTCTCAAGGTTCGGCAGAAAGTCGGATTGGCTTCACCGGTTATCGAGCATCCCCTGATCTGCACGCAGACAATAGCCGTGGAGCAACTGGTTCTGGAGCCGGATGACGTTGTTCGGAAAGTCGAAGCGGCTTATGAGGCTTTGAGGGGATGAAAGGCTTGGCTGTCATGCACGATTCGTTCGATTCGGAGGGCGGTTTCAGCGACGAAGTGTTGGGGTTCGTCATTACCTGCCTGTTTTGCGGGGCTATCAACTGTGAAGAGCTGCAGATTTGGAGTGCGCAGGTATTGGCGTCTTACCAGGCGCCAGCATTTCTGAATGATCTGATGACATTTGACGAGCCACTGTTCAAGGTTTTTGCCGTGATTGGACATGTGCCACATTGGCCGCATGTTGATACTGAGGAGCACGCGCTGTATGGCATTGCCGTGTGCAGAGGCATTGAGCCTTTCGACATGCCGGTGTCCCTGCAGGAGGCCAGGCAGGCGCTAGTGGCTGAGCCTGCTATCGAAGCTGCGTTCCGTCAGGTATTCGACTTTATTGCCTGGTGAGGCGCACGTAGGTGTTGCGCAAGATTTGAAGGCTTCATCACTCCCTGAGTGAGCAACTGTTTTGCACAAAACCTAAACGCTGGCGCGATCACCGTGAGAGCGGGCGAAGCCCGTGCCATCCACCGCGCAGCCCAAGGGGCTGCCAGTCTCCTCACAGGCTGGCGTATCAGCCGCAGACGATCTGGTTCTTGCCCTGCCGCTTGGCCTTGTACATGGCTGCATCTGCCCGTGCATACAAACTGTCCAGCGTTACATCCTCATCCGTCAGCCCAGTCAGCCCTTGGCTCACCGTCACCCCGTAGGTCTGCTCTTCATGGCTGAAGCTCAAACGCTGGATCGCCCGCTGCAAGCGCTCGGCAATCTGCTCCGCCGCCTGGGCATTGCAACCCGGGAACACCGCCGCGAATTCCTCGCCACCAATACGCCCGAACAAGTCGCCACGGCGTAGCACGGCCTTGCCGCTGTCGGCGATGCGTTGTAGCACCTGGTCGCCTTCCTGGTGGCCGTAGCTGTCGTTGATGCGCTTGAAATCATCGATATCCAGCAGCAGGAAGGCCAGCGGCGTGCCATCTTCGCGGGCGTTGTCGAAGGCTTGCTGAGCACACTCGAAAAAGTGCCTGCGGTTGCTGCTCTGGGTCAGCACGTCAGTGGTGGCCAGGCGTTGCAACTCGCCTTCAAGCTGCTTCTTTTCGGTGATGTCTTCGGCGATGCCGACAATGATCACCCGGTCGCCGTCGTGCTGCTGGTTGATGTAGCACTTGTCGCTCAGCCAACGCAGTTGGCCGTCGGCATTGAGAATGCGGTATTCGCGGTCTTCCACCGAGCCCTTGAGGAGCACCTGGGCCAGGCTGCGCTCGGCGTACTCCAGGTCGTCGGGGTAGATGCTGTCGCGCCATTCGTTGTAGTCGGCCAGCACCAGGCTGACCGGGCGGCCGAAGATTCGCTCGTAGGCGGGGCTTACGTACAGCACCTGGCGGGTTTCCCAGTCGAAGGCCCATAGCACCGCATTGACGCTGTCGAGCAGTGAACTGAACAGTTGCTCGCGTTCGCTCAGGCGGGCGACTTCGCCTTGGGCGTGGAGCAAGGCCAGCAGGGTCTGGGCGGCTTCAGGAGGCGGGGTACCGGGCAGGATCGTGGGGATGTTCTTGGCCATGTGCACGAATCAGGTCTCGACTTGAAAGCGTGCGGCCAGCATCCTGCCCGCCACGCGGGCGATGTGCGAGTTTGAGTGGTGGCGAGGGGGCGAAGTTCCGAACGGCATGCCCCGAAAGGGGGCATGCCGACTAACGGCGGTCAGGCGCCGGAGGGGCGTAGGGAATAGGTTTTCAGCTGCGCTGCGAAGTCGCGCAGGGCATGAATGCCGCTGGTTTCGGCCTCGTGTACCCAGTCCTTCATGGCCGCTAGCATGTCGTGCCCGTTGGCGCTGGTACGCGCCCAGATCTGCTGCAGGGCCAGGCGTTTTTCGTAAATGGTCTTCAACGCCTGGCTGTGCGCAAGCATGGACTCGATGCGCATGTGGTGGCGGTCTTCCAGCAGGCTGGTTTCACGCGACAGCAGGCGTTTGGCGCGGCGGAAGTGGTGACTTACCGAGGCGTCTACCCGGGCCAGCTCCTGCTTGACCAGCGGGCCGATCACCAGCTTGCGGTACTGCGCCATGATCTGGAAGCGGTTGTTGAGGATGGCCATGGCGGTGTCCATGTCCAGGCTGGCCTTGCCCGCCACCCGGTGAGCGATCGGCGCCACACGCTGCACCTTGGCCAGGCGCAACAGGCAGAACAGGCGTATCCAGGCCCAGCCCATGTCGAACTCCCAGCGCTTGACCGACAGCTTGGCCGAGTTGGGGTAGGTGTGGTGGTTGTTGTGCAGTTCCTCACCCCCGATGACGATGCCCCACGGCACCAGGTTGGTGGCTGCGTCGCGGCATTCGAAGTTGCGATAACCCAGTGCGTGGCCCAGGCCGTTGACCACGCCGGCCGCCCAGAACGGAATCCACATCATCTGCACGGCCCAGATGGTGATACCGATGGTGCCGAACAGCAGCAGGTCGATAACGGCCATCAGTGCAATACCGCCCAGCTTGTAGCGCGAATAGAGGTTGCGCTCGATCCAGTCCTCAGGGCAGTTCTTGCCATAAATGCGCAGGGTTTCGGGGTTGCGCGCCTCTTCCCGGTACAGCTCGGCGCCCTTGCGCAATACCGTGCTCAGGCCCTTGTGCACCGGGCTGTGCGGGTCGTCGGGGGTTTCGCATTTGGCGTGGTGTTTGCGATGGACAGCGGTCCACTCGCGTGTGTTCTGCGCCGTGGTCAGCCACAGCCAGAAGCGGAAGAAGTGCTTGAGCGCGCCGTTGAGCTCCAGGGCCCGGTGCGCGGAGTAGCGATGCAGGTAGACCGTGACGCTGACGATGGTCACATGGGTCATCAACAGAGTGATGCCGACCAGTTGCCAGGCCGACAAGTCGAGCAGGCCGTTGTACCACATAGGTGTAAAAACCCTCGGAATGCAGGAGGAGGGGCTGATTATCCCTCGGGAGGGAAATAAAACCAGTCACCCGTTCAGATAGGAGGTCACGACATGTTTCAGCCTTTATACTGCCCCATTATTTCTGATGGGCTATCCCACCCGACATGTCTGTTTCCGTTCGCGACGCCTTGCGCATGGCTGCGCTGTATGTGGTGCTCTCGATCCTCTGGCTGGTGCTGGCCGAGGTGGTGCTGCACGGCATGACTGACGATCCCCTTGCATTGACCGTAGGGCGGCAGATCAATGTGGTGCTGTGGGTGCTGTTCAGTGCCTTGCTGATTTACGTGTCGCGGGTGCGCCTGCTCAACTTCATCGGCCGTGGTGCCCGCTTGCGCTGCGAAGACCGGGAACGGCTGCGCATGGCGGCTGCGGTGTTCGACAGCACACTCGAAGGGGTGTTGGTCACCGACCGCCAGGGTCTGATCGTGCACGTCAACCGTGCGTTCATGCGCATCACCGGCTACCAGCAGGATGAGGTCATCGGGCAGCGCCCGAACAAGTTCAAGTCAGGCCGCCATGGGTTGCCGTTCTACGAACAGATCTTCGCCACGCTGGCCGATAAGGGCGAGTGGAGCGGTGAAATCTGGAACCGGCGCAAAAGCGGCGAAATCTATCCGCAATGGCAGACCATTTGCGCCATTCGCGACGACGATGGTGAACTGAGCCATTACGTGGCGGTATTCAGTGACATCAGCGCAATCAAGCATTCGGAGCGGGAACTGGCCTACCTGGCCCACCACGACCCGCTGACCGGCCTGCCCAACCGCCTGCTGTTCACCGACCGCGTCGAGCAGGCCTTGGCGGCGGCCCAGGCCAACAAGCGCGGTTGTGCCCTGTTGCTGCTGGACCTGGACCACTTTCAGAGCATCAACGATGGCCTGGGCCACACCATTGGTGACCAGTTGCTGAAGCTGGTGGGCGAGCGCCTGGGTGAGGTACTGGGTGCAGGCGTGACCTTGGCGCGCCTGGGCGGCGACGAATTTGGCGTGCTGGCGGAGAACTGCCAGCAGGTCGGCCAGGCGGGCAAGCTGGCGCAGTGCATCATCGAGCGTATGCGCGAGCCGTTCCAGTTCGATGGCCATCGCCTGTTCATCAGTGTCAGTGCGGGCATCAGCCTGTTCCCCAGCGATGCGTTGAGTGCCGAACAACTGCTGCGCAATGCCGATTCGGCGCTGTTCAAAGCCAAGAGCAACGGGCGGGCGTGTTATGCGCTGTATACCGAAGAGCTGACCGCCCATGCCCAGCACCGGGTAGAGACTGCCGGTGAGCTGCGCCGGGCCTTGGAGCAGAATGAGCTGCGGGTGTACTTCCAGCCGGTACATGACCTGGCTTCAGGCCGACAAGTCGGGGTCGAAACACTGGTGCGCTGGCAGCACCCCCAGCGCGGCCTGGTGCCGCCGGGCGAGTTCATCCCGATTGCCGAGCGCACGGGGCTGATTGCCGAGATCGACACCTGGGTGCTGCGCCAGGCCTGCCGGCAAATGGTGCAGTGGCAGGCCGAAGGCCGGCAGCTGGCGTTCGTGGCGGTAAACATCTCCAGCCGCCTGTTTGGCCAGCACGAGTTGTACCGGCAGGTGGCCGAAGTGCTGCACGAGACGGGCCTGGCCCCGGCCCTGCTGGAGCTCGAAGTAACCGAAAGCGCGGTGATGGAAGACCCGGAAGTGGCCCTGGAGCAGTTGCACCGGTTGCGTGAGCTGGGGGTGACCTTGGCCATCGATGACTTTGGCACCGGGTATTCGTCGCTGCTGCGGCTCAAGCGTTTGCCGGTGCAGAAGCTGAAAATCGACCAGGGCTTCGTGGCCGGCTTGCCGCATGATGAAGACGACATCGCGATCGTGCGGGTGATCATCGCCCTGGCCCACAGCATGGGTATGCAGGTGCATGCCGAGGGCATCGAGCAGGCAGAGCAGGCCAGCTTCCTGTTGCAGGAGCAGTGTCAGCTGGGGCAGGGCTATTGGTTCGGGCGACCGGTGCCGGCTGGGGATCTTCGCTGGGATTGAGATCTTGGGGCCGCTTTGCGGCCCTTTCGCGACACAAGGCCGCTCCTACAGGCGACCGCGTACCCATGTAGGAGCGGCCTTGTGTCGCGAAAGGGCTGCAAAGCAGCCCCCGGCATTCAACGCTTGTTCAAGCCCTTCGCCAGGCGGTCCCCGCCCAGCTGGATCAACGCCACCAACGCCACCAGCATGGCGATCACGGTCAGCATGATCTGGCTGTCGAAACGCTGGTAGCCATACCGGTAGGCAATATCCCCCAACCCTCCCGCACCAATCGCGCCGGCCATGGCCGAAGAGTTGATCAGGGTTACCAGGGTAATGGTGAAGCCGCCAACAATGCCGGGCAGCGCCTCAGGCAAGAGCACATGCCAGACGATGTGCCAGCGCCGGCAGCCCATGGCCTGCGCAGCTTCCACCAGGCCATGGTCCACTTCGCGCAGGCTGACCTCGGCAATCCGCGCGAAGAACGGTGTGGCGGCAATGGTCAGCGGCACCACCGCCGCCCATACGCCGTAAGTGGTGCCGACCACCAGGCGGGTGAAGGGGATCAGCGCGACCATCAGGATCAGGAACGGGATCGAGCGGAACAGGTTGACGAAGGCGCCCAACACGCGATTAAGCAGCGGTGCTTCGAAGATGCCACCCTTGTCACTGGTGACCAGCAGCACCGCCATCGGCACCCCTACCAGCAGGGCGATCAGCGACGACACGCCGACCATCAGCAGGGTATCGAGCAAACCTTCCAGCAGGCGATCAAACCACATGGCCCAGTACCTCCACGTCCTCGGCCCAGCGGCGGGCGCGCTCCAGTAATTGATGCGTGTCATGCGGCGAGTGCCGCACCGACAGGATCAGTTGGCCCAAGGCATGTTCGCCAATGGTCTCCACGCCGCCCTGCAGCAGGCGCACACGCCCGCCCAGTTCGTTGAACAGGGCAGACAGTTCAGGTTCGCCCAGCACCGTCAGTTTCAACACCACGGCACTGTCGCGGCTCGCCGGGCTGGCTTGCAGGCTGGCTTGCAGCGCGGCAGGCAGCCTGGCCTGCAGTGGCGCAAGCAAGGTGCGGGTGACCTCGTGGCGAGGCGAACCGAACACCCGCCAGACCTCGCCCTGTTCGACCACTTCGCCACGTTCGAGCACCACCACCCGGTGGCAGATATCGCGGATCACGGCCATTTCGTGGGTGATCAGCACGATGGTCAGCCCCAGGCGCTGGTTGATGTCGCGCAGCAGTTCAAGGATCGAGGCCGTGGTTTCCGGGTCCAGCGCGGAGGTGGCTTCGTCGCACAGCAGAATCTCGGGGTCGTGTACCAGCGCCCGGGCAATACCGACGCGCTGCTTTTGCCCGCCGGACAGCTGCGCCGGGTAGACGTGGTGTTTTTCCTGCAGGCCAACCAGCTCCAGCAGTTCACGCACCTTGCGCTGGCGCTCGGCCTTGGCCACGCCGGCCACTTTCAACGGCAGCTCGACGTTCTGCCACACGGTCTTGGCCGACATCAGGTTGAAGTGCTGGAAGATCATGCCGATGCGCCGACGCAGCGCCACCAGGCGGTCTTCGTCGAAGGGGGCGATGTCCACCTGATCGATCAGCACCCGGCCCTGGCTGGGTTGCTCCAGCCGGTTGATGGTGCGCAACAGCGATGACTTGCCGGCCCCGCTGCGGCCGATGATGCCGAAGATCTCGCCATGGCGGATGTTCAGGTCGATGCCTTGCAAGGCCGGTTGTGCCTGGCCAGGGTAGGTCTTGCCCAGGCCGATGAAGCGCACATGGGCTTCATTGACCTCCGGGCGCAGGGCCTGTTCCTTGACCGTTGGCGGCAATGGTTGGGGGGTAGGCGCCCTGAGCGCGCTGGCCTGGCTCATGTCAGCCTTCCCAGCCGGCTTGGTAGAGCTTGCCGTGGGCTTTGTCGAGCGCTGCACGCACGGCTGGCGAGTGCTGGTAGATGTCAACGAACTTGGCCAGGCGCGGGTCGTCCTTGCTCTGTGGGCGAATGACGAACTGGATCACGTATTCCTTGTTCTCCAGGCCGTCGAACAGCAGCGCAGAGCCTGCGTCGAAGCTGTTGGCCAGGCGGATGTAGGCCGGGTACCCCTGCACCAGGTCGGCGTCATCGTAAGCGCGGACCAGCTGAACCGCCTCGACCTGAAGGATTTTCAGCTTTTTCGGGTTGGCGACGATG
Source organism: Pseudomonas kurunegalensis (assembly GCF_030291635.1). Lineage (NCBI taxonomy): Bacteria > Pseudomonadati > Pseudomonadota > Gammaproteobacteria > Pseudomonadales > Pseudomonadaceae > Pseudomonas > Pseudomonas kurunegalensis. Next base: position 246,857 of record NZ_CP127871.1, read on the forward strand.
TCGTCCTCGGTGGCCTTGTAGCCAACGCCCGGCTTGAGGGTAATCAGCCCGGCCTTGGCCAGCAGTTGCAGGCCACGGCCGCTGTTGATCGGGTCGTTGGCAATGGCCACGCTGGCGCCTTCAGGCAGCTCGGCAAAGCTTTTGTACGTTTTCGAGTACAGGCCAACGTTGTTGATGATGCCCGGTGCGTAAGGCACCAGGTTGAAGCCGGCAGCGGCCTTGGCGTTTTCCAGGAACGGGATGTGCTGGAAGTAGTTCACGTCGATGTCGCCGCTGTTGAGGCTGACGTTGGGTGCGATCCAGTCGCTGAACTCGATCAGCTTCACTTCCAGGCCTTGCTTGTGCGCTTCTTCCACGGCGGCTTCCAGCGGGATCGCAAAGGCCGAGGTGGTGCCGATCTTCAGTGGGTCGGCTGCGAGGGCGTGGGCGGACAGGCCAAGGGTAAGGGCAATGGCCGCGACGGGCCGGAACAGTTTCTCAAGCATGGTGCGGGACTCCAGTCGGGGCAGGGGAAGGGACAAAGCGATAGGCCGAACCAGGGTGATCGGCGGGCAAGTGCGGGTGGTCGGCCTGGAACAGCTTTTCGCGCAGGGTGCCTTCGGCGTAGGCCGTTTTGTAGCGGCCACGCTGCTGCAGTTGCGGGATGACCAGGTCGATGAAGTCTTCGAAGCTTTCCGGGGTGACGGTGCGGGTCAGGTTGAAACCGTCCAGGCCGGTTTCATCAATCCACGCGATCAACTGCTCGGCCACCTGGTCAGGTGAGCCGACCAAGGTTACGTAGCGGCCACCAAGGGCGTGCTGCTCAAGCAGACGGCGGCGGGTCCAGGCGTTGTCTTGCAACTGGCGCGTGGCGGACTGAATGGCGTTGCCCTGGCTGAAGCCGATTGGCTCGTCCAGTTCATAGGCCGCAAAGTCGATGCCGGTGGATGCCGCGAAGTGCGCGACGCCGGCTTCAGGGCTTGCATGGCGCAAGTACTCGGCATGCTTGGCCTGGGCCTCTTGCTCGGTGGCTGCGACGATCACCGTGATACCCATGAACACCTTGATCGCCTGCGGGTCGCGGCCGGCGGCCTGTGCAGCGGCGCGCACCTTGTCGACCTGTGCGCGGGTGGCGGCTTTGTCCTGGCCACTGATGAACACGCATTCGGCATGATTGCCGGCAAAGGCCAGGCCGCGCTGCGAGCTGCCGGCCTGGAACAGCACCGGCGTGCGCTGTGGCGAGGGTTCGCTCAGGTGATAGCCGTCAACGTTGTAGAACTCGCCGTGGTGGCTGACTTTGCGCACCTTGTCGGGCTGGGCGTACACGCGCTGCTGGCGGTCGGCGACCACCGCATCGTCGGCCCAGCTGCCTTCCAGCAGCTTGTACAGCACCTGCAGGTATTCGTCGGCCTGGTCGTAGCGGCGGTCATGCTCCGGTTGTTGCGCCAGGCCCATGGCCCGGGCGGCGCTGTCGAGGTAGCCGGTGACGATGTTCCAGCCCACCCGGCCATTGCTCAGGTGGTCGAGGGTGGACAGGCGCCGGGCGAACAGATACGGCGCCTCGTAGGTGAGGTTGGCGGTAAGGCCGAAACCCAGGTGGCGGGTAACTGCTGCCATGGCCGAGACCAGCAGCAGCGGATCGTTGACCGGCAGCTGGATCGACTCCTTGAGGGTGACGTCCAGCGACTGACCGTAGATGTCGTAGGTACCCACGATGTCGGCAATGAATAGCCCATCGAACAGGCCGCGTTCCAGCAGGCGTGCCAGGTTGGTCCAGTAGTCCAGGGTCTTGTACTGGGTCGAAGTGTCCCGTGGGTGGGTCCACAGGCCGTGGTTGATGTGCCCGATGCAGTTCATGTTGAAGGCATTGAGCAGGAGCTGCTTGGCCATCAGATAGTCCCCCTGCGTGGCGGGTTGGCATCGTTGAGGTAGTAGTTGCCGATGGCGTGGTACTTCCAGCGCACCGGGTCGTGCAGGGTGTGCACGCGGGCGTTGCGCCAGTGGCGGTCGAGGTTGTGTTCGGCCAGGGTGGCCTGGCTGCCGCCCAGTTCGAACAGGGCGGTACCGGCGGCAAGGGAAATCTCGGTGCTGATGGCCCGTGCTTCGGCCACGGCGATGGAGGCGGCGGCCACATTGTCGGCGGTGCTGTCGTCGCGGGCGCGGTCGAGGTATTCACCGGCGCGCTCCAGCAGGGCCTCGGCGGCGTGCAGGCGGATGGCCAGGTGGCCGAAGCTTTTGAGTGTCAGCGGATCATCGGTGGCCTTGTCCAGCCCGGAATCGACCCACGGGCGGCTGCGGGTACGCACGAAGTGCAGGGCATCTTCATAAGCGGCGCGGGCGATGCCGGTGTCGATGGCGGCATGAAGGATCTGCGCCAGCGGGCCGACCGGAGTAGGGCGCTCGAAGGCGCTCTGGAACGGCACGACGTCGGCAGCGCTGACGTACACGTTGTCGAACACCACCGAGCCACTGCCGGTGGTGCGTTGGCCGAAACCGCTCCAGTCGTCGATCACTTGCAGGCCCTGGCTGTCGGCCGGGACGAAGGCCAGCTGTTGCACACCCTGTTCGTCGACGACCGAGGTGGGAATGCGCTGGGCGTAGATGGCGCCAGTGGAATAGAACTTGCGGCCGTTGATGCGGAAACCGTCACCGTCACGGCTCAGGCGGGTGGTGCGCTCGTTGGCGGTTTTGGTACCCAGCTCGGCCAAGGCGTTGCCGAAACGCCTGCCGGCCAGTACTTCGGCGTACAGGCGTTGCTGCTGCTCGGGTGTACCGTTTACCCGTAGCACTTCCAGGCCGTAGAAGTGGTTTTGCGGGATTTGCCCGAGCGAGCCGTCGGCCTGGGCGATACGGGCAATGACCTTGGCCAGGGTGACGTTGGACACGCCAGCGCCGCCGAAGGCCTTGGGTACGCTGATGGCCCACAGGCCGGAGCGGGTGAACAGCTCCAGTTCGGCGTGGGGCAGGCGACGTTCGCGGTCGCGCAGGGCGCTGTCGCGGCGCAGTTGCTGGGCGATGTCTTCGGCGACGGCCAGGGCTTCGGTGTCGCTGGTGATGATATTTGTAGTCATGGTGTTCTCCGGGGCCACTGGGGCCGCTTTGCGGCCCATCGCGACACAAGGCCGCTCCTACAGGGGTACGCGATCCCATGCCGGCATGGGATTTCATGTCGGAACTCGATCCCGTGTAGGAGCGGCCTTGTGTCGCGATGGGCTGCAAAGCAGCCCCCAAGGCCCAAAAATCAGATCCAGGAATGCCGCGCAGGCAGGGTGCCGTTAAGGTGGTACGCGCCCACCGCGTGGTACTTCCAGCGCACCGGGTCATGCAGGGTATGCACCCGGGCATTGCGCCAGTGGCGGTCGAGGTTGAACTCGGCAAGGGTGGCGCGGCTGCCAGCCAGCTCGAACAGCTTCTCGCTGGCTTGCAGGGAAATCTCGGTGGTCAGCACCTTGGCCTCGGCCACGGCAATCGAGGCTCGCGCCGCACTGGCTGCGTCGATTGGCGCGGCATTGACTTCGTCCAGTACCCGCGCAGCCTTGCGTAGCAGGGCTTCGGCGGCGTGCAGCTCAAGCTTCAGGCGGCCGATGTCGGCGATCACATACGGGTCGTCACTGGCACGGTCTACGTTGGCTTCGATCCACGGGCGAGACTTTTCGCGCACGAAGGTGATCGCATCATCAATCGCCGCTTCAGCGATGCCGGCATCGATTGCCGCCTGGATCAGCTGTGAAGCCGCACCCTGGATGTTGGGGATATCACGCTGGCGCCAGTTGTCGATCACCAGCTCCGCGTCGACCGGCACCTGGTCCAGCAGCACGGTGCCGCTGGCGGTGGTGCGCTGGCCAAACCCGGACCAGTCATCGACGATGCGCAACCCCGGGCTGCCACGGCGCACGAACGCCAGGCGCTGACGGCCTTCGTCGTCCAGTGCCTTGACGGCCACCCAGTGGGCGAACAGGGCGCCGGTGGAATAGAACTTCTCGCCGCTGATGCGATAGCTATCGCCAGCGCGAGTGATCCGGGCCTTGAGGGTGAGGGTGTCTTTGGTGCCGCGCTCGGGGCCGGCATTGCCGATGCGCCAACCGTCCAGCACGCTGCGGAAAATCAGCGCCTGTTGCGCCTCGGTGGCTGTCAGGCGAATCAGTTGCAGCATGCCGAACTGGTTCTGCGGGATCTGCCCCAGGGCCGGGTCGGCGGCGCTGATCACGCGGAACACTTCGGCAACGGTTTCGAACGACACGTCGGGGCCGCCGTGGGCTTTGGGTACGCTGATGCTGCCCAGGCCGCTGCGGGTGAACAGTTCGATTTCCGCCCAAGGCAGCTTGCGTTGCTGATCGCGGCGTGCGGCCTGCTCGCGGGCGACCTCAGCCAGTTCGCGGGCCGCTTGCAAGGCTTCGGCGTCGTTGCGCAGAACCTTGGCCGGCAGCAGCAAGGGCGAGCTGTCGAGATCGCTGTGGAATTGGGTGTTTGGCTGGCTGGACATCAGTACCGCTCCTTGGCTGCACTCAATGCCCTGGCGTTACGCACTGGGGTGATTGTGATCCTGACCATTCCTGACCTCACAAAAAAGTTGTGCCGCTACAGCTGATCGCGACAGATATGTGCTGGTCCGGTGGTCCGGTTTATATACCCTAATGCTTTATAAAAGGTTTATGAACTAACTCTTTGGAATATGTATAGATGGAAGGGGCAGAGTAATTGTTCGAGACAGGCACGCTCGGTGTAGGAGCGGCCTTGTGTCGCGAAAGGGCTGCGCAGCAGCCCCGGCAATCTCAGCTGTGGTGCTGAAATCCTGGGGCCGCTGCGCGCCCCATCGCGACACAAGGCCGCTCCTACAGGGATCTGCGTCTGTGCGTGTTTACTCGGAGGCGGCAGTACCCAGGAACTTGCGCAAGAACTGCCGGGTACGCTCTTCCTTTGGCGCCGCAAACAGTGCCTTGGCTTCACCCTGTTCCACGATCACGCCCTTGTCGAAGAAGATCACCCGGTTCGCCACATCCCGGGCAAAGCTCATTTCATGGGTGACGATGATCATGGTGCGCTTCTCCTCGGCCAGGCCGCGGATGGTCGCCAGCACTTCACCCACCAGCTCCGGGTCCAGTGCCGAGGTGGGTTCGTCGAACAGGATTACCTCCGGCTCCATGGCCAGGGCACGGGCGATAGCCACCCGTTGCTGCTGGCCCCCGGACAAGCGCCGGGGGTAGGCGTCTTCCTTGCCTGCCAGGCCAACCTTGGCCAGCAGGCGCCGGCCAAGGTCGATGGCCTGCTCGCGGGGCGTCTTCTTGACGATCACCGGCCCCTCGATCACGTTCTCCAGGGCGGTGCGGTGCGGGAACAGGTTGAAGTTCTGGAACACGAACCCTGCTTGCTGGCGCAATCGGCGAATCGCACTTTGCTGCCCGCCCAGCGGGCGGTTGGCATCGATGCTGATAGCGCCGATCTGGATTTGCCCGGCATCCGGGGTTTCCAGCAGGTTGAGGCAGCGCAGGAAGGTGGTCTTGCCCGAGCCACTGGGGCCAATGATGGCCACCACTTCGCCGGGCTGTACGGTCAGGTCGATACCGTTGAGCACGGTCTGGCCCTTGAACCGCTTGGTCAGGCCTTTGACTTCAATCATGCTCAGTGCTCCTGGTCATGCTGGTTGACCCGCGCTTCCATGCGGTTCTGGAAGTGCGCGAGGATGCTGCACAGCACCCAGTAGATGACCGCCACCGCCACGTACATGGTGAACACTTCGAAGGTGCGTGCGGTAATCAGCTGCGCCTGGCGGAACAGTTCGGGCACCTGGATGGTGGCCGCCAGGGCGGTGTCCTTGACCAGCGAAATGAAGCTGTTGCCCAGTGGTGGCAGGGCAGTGCGCAAGGCTTGTGGCAGGATCGCCCGGCGCATGGCCTGGACGCGGGTCATGCCGATGCTGGCGGCCGCTTCCCACTGGCCACGGTCGATCGAGGAGATGGCTGCGCGCAGGATCTCGCAGATGTAGGCCGCCATGTTCAACGACAGGCCGATCAGCGAGGCGGGGATGGGGTCGAGTTCGATGCCGATCTGCGGCATGCCGAAATAGATGACGAACAGCTGCACCAGCAGCGGCGTACCGCGGAAAAACGATACGTAGATCCGCGCCAGCCAGTTCAGCGGCAAGATTTTCGACAGCCGCATCAGCGCCAGGGCAAAGCCCAGCACCAGGCCGAAGAACATGCCGCCAACGCTGAGCAGCACCGTATAACCCGCGCCCTTCAGCAGGAAGGGCGTGGAGTCGACAACGAGTTGCAGGCTTTCAGCGATCATTTGGTGACATCAGCACCGAAGTATTTCTCGGACAGCTTGGCCAGCGTGCCGTCAGCCTTGAGCTTATCGATGGCCTTGTTGATGGCAGCCAGCAGCTCTGGCTCGCCCTTGCGCAGGGCCACGCCGCTTTCCAGGCGCGAGAAGGCATCGCCGGCCAGCTCCGTGTCCTTGGCTTTTTGCGCGTATTCCAGTGCGGCCAGGCGGTCGATCAGGATGGCGTCGATGCGGCCGTTACGCAGGTCGGCGAACTTGCTCGGGTCGTCTTCATAGGTGCGCACATCGGCTTGCGGCACGTCTTTTTTCACCCACTGTTCGTAGTTGGTGCCCAGGCCCACGCCCACTTTCTTGCCGGCCAGGTCGGCGGCCTTGTGGATGTTCAACTGCTCGGCCTTCTTCTTCAGGATCAGCGCCTGGATGCCGGAGATGGTGTAGGGCTCGGAGAAGTCGTACTTCTTCTTGCGCTCTTCGGAAATCGTCACCTGGTTGATGACTACGTCCAGGCGCTTGGACTCCAGCGCAGCGAGGATGCCGTCCCATTTGGTCGGCTGGACCTTGGCCTTGACCCCCAGCTCCTTGGCCAGCAACTCGGACAGTTCCACTTCGAAGCCGGTCAGCTTGCCGTTTTCGTCCTGGAAGCTGAACGGTGGGTAGGTGCCTTCCAGGCCGACGTTGATCACGCCTTTTTCCTGGATGGTCTTCAGCTGCTCGCCCGCGAAGGCCTGGCTGAGCAGGCCGGTACCCAGCAGAACAGCCAGGGTAGCGTTGAGTAGCGGTTTGGCGAATTTCGACATGTCAGAGCCCCGCGCTTGTTGTGTAAGTAGTGAGGTGGCGACTATAGGGTTGGCTGCTTAGGCCAGGAAATACTAAAAAATTATTTTGTTATTTCCATTTTGATTGGTGCCAGGAGCTGGCTGCTTTGAGGGTAGGCGAGGATGCCTGTGCCGTCATCGCGGCTTATGCCTGACTTAGCGCAGGATGGAATAAAGCGTTGTTTTTTCCAAGAGGCTGATTTGCCGTAGAGTGGATCGCATGTAGGCAGGCCCGGCCTCTTCGCGGGCCTGGCGACACCATTAGATGGCCTATACGGCAGGAGAAAACCGTGAGCGAACAACCTTCATCCGCGCACTGGCAGTTGCAGAGCATCGTCAGTGGCCTGCGCGGCGCCCGTGAGCAATGGCGCACCCGTAATGGCCGCAGCATTGGCGAGCAGGGTGGGCGCGAGTTGCCGTCGCGCGAGGCGATGCGCCAGATTCTGGAGCAACTGTGCGGCGCGCTGTTCCCCATGCGCCTGGGCCCGGTCGATTTGCGCGAAGAAAGCGAAGACTTCTACGTCGGCCATACCCTGGATGCCGCGCTGACCGCCTTGCTTGCCCAGGCTCGCCTTGAACTGCGCTATGCGGCACGGCAAAGCAAGGCTGAGCTGGCTGGCGTCGATGCCCATGCGCTGAGCCTGATCCAGGGTTTCGCAGCTGCGCTACCGGAGCTGCGCGTACTGCTCGACACCGACGTGCTGGCCGCCTACCACGGCGACCCGGCAGCGCGTAGCGTGGATGAAGTGCTGCTGTGCTACCCGGGTATCCTGGCGATCATCCATCACCGCCTGGCGCACCACCTGTACCAGGCTGGCTTGCCGCTGCTGGCGCGGATCAGCTCGGAGCTGGCGCATTCGGCCACCGGTATCGACATTCACCCTGGCGCGCAGATTGGCCCGAGCTTCTTCATCGACCACGGGACCGGTGTGGTGATTGGCGAAACCGCGATCATCGGCGAGCGCGTGCGCATCTACCAGGCCGTGACCCTGGGCGCCAAGCGCTTCCCGAGCGATGAGTCTGGGACCCTGCACAAAGGCCTGCCACGGCACCCGATTGTCGAGGACGATGTGGTGATCTATGCCGGGGCTACGGTGCTGGGGCGCATTACCATCGGCAAAGGTTCGACCATTGGCGGCAATGTGTGGCTGACCCGCAGTGTGCCGGCCGAGAGCAACATCACCCAGGCCAACCTGCAGCTGGATTGCCAGGACAAGAACTGATCTAACCTTGCGGTAGGCCGCGACGAGGCTGGAACGAGAGGGCGCCAATCGGCGCCCCAGTTCGCAATGAAATTCGATCCATGTTTAACTTGAACGCTTGTTCAATGAAAAACGCTGGTCCGCTGCCGGTGTTCAACAGGAGGATTCCTTTGCTGAACCCGTTCATTCCGAACCTCACGTCATTCGACGAGGTGCATACCTCATGAGTGCGCCGATCCCTTCCAACAGCACGATCCGCATGAACCCTCCGGTGTTCTATTTCGCGGCAAGTTTCATCCTCATTTTTGGCCTGGTAGTCATTTCCAACCCGCAAGCCGCAGGTGACTGGTTGCTGGCAGCGCAGAACTGGGCGGCCAACACGGTCGGCTGGTACTACATGCTGGCCATGACGCTGTACCTGGTCTTCGTAGTGGTCACCGCCTTGTCCGGCTACGGCAAGATCAAGCTCGGTGCCGACCACGACGAACCCGAGTTCAGTTACCTATCGTGGGCCGGCATGCTGTTTGCCGCCGGTATCAGCATCACGCTGTTCTTCTTCTGTGTTTCCGAACCGCTGACCCACATGCTGCAGCCGCCCCAAGGCGAAGCGGGCACGGCAGAGGCCGGGCGCCAGGCGATGCAGATTCTGTTCCTGCACTGGGGCCTGCATGGCTGGGGGGTGTTCGCCTTCGTCGGCATGGCCCTGGCCTATTTCGCCTACCGGCACAACCTGCCGCTGGCGTTGCGTTCGGCGCTGTACCCGCTGATCGGAAAGCGCATCAACGGGCCGATCGGCTACGCAGTGGATGGCTTCGGCATCATCGCCACGGTGTTCGGCCTGGGGGCCGACATGGGCTTTGGCGTGCTGCACCTGAACGCTGGCCTGGACTACCTGTTCGGCATCAGCCACAGCCAGTGGGTGCAGGTGATCCTCATCACCCTGATGATGGGCGCGGCGGTAGCCGTGGCCGTTGCCGGGGTGGAGAAGGGCGTGCGGGTGATGAGCGACATCAACCTGTTCCTGGCCTGCGCACTGCTGCTGTTCGTGCTGTTCGCCGGGCCGACCCAGCACCTGTTCAATACGCTGATCCAGAACCTTGGCGACTATCTGGGCGCCTTGCCGCGCAAGAGCTTCGATGTATATGCCTACGGTGAAAACCGTGACTGGCTGGGCGGCTGGACGGTGTTCTACTGGGCCTGGTGGATTGCCTGGGCGCCGTTCGTGGGCCTGTTCATCGCCCGTATCTCCCGTGGCCGTACCATCCGCGAGTTCGTTTTTGGGGTGCTGCTGATTCCGTTGGGGTTCACCCTGGCGTGGATGTCGATCTTCGGCAACAGCGCGCTGGACCAGGTGATCAACCATGGCATGACCGCACTGGGCCAGTCGGCACTGGATAACCCGTCGATGAGCCTGTACCTGCTGCTGGAGACCTACCCCTGGAGCAAGGCGGTGATCGCCACCACGGTGTTCATCAGCTTCGTGTTCTTCGTCACGTCGGCCGACTCGGGTACCGTGGTGCTGTCGACCTTGTCGGCAAAGGGGGGTGAAGCCGATGAGGACGGGCCGAACTGGCTGCGCATCTTCTGGGGCGCGATGACCGCGCTGATTACCAGTGCGCTGTTGTTCGCGGGCAGCATCGACTCGCTGAAGTCGGCGGTGGTGCTGACCTCGCTGCCGTTCTCGCTGATTCTGTTGTGCATGATGTGGGGCTTGCACAAGGCGTTCTACCTGGAGTCGCAACGGCAGATCGCGCAGATGCACTCGCTGGCCCCGTTCGCCCAGTCACGTCGCGGCCGTGGTGGCTGGCGCCAGCGTTTGAGCCAGGCCGTGCACTTCCCGTCGCGTGATGAGGTGTACCGCTTCATGGACGACGTCGTGCGCCCGGCGATTGCCGAGGTACGTGAGGTGTTCGAGCAGAAGGGCCTGGTGCTGATTACCCAGGATGACCCCAGCCACGACAACGTCAGCCTGAAGATTGGCCATGGCGAGGAGCAGCCGTTCATCTACCAGGTGCAGATGCGTGGGTATTTCACGCCGTCGTTCGCCTTGGGTGGGCTGGGCACGCAGGAGTTGAAGAACCGCCGTTATTACCGGGCGGAGGTGCACCTGAGCGAAGGCAGCCAGAACTATGACCTGGTGGGCTACAGCAAGGAGCAGATCATCAACGACATCCTCGACCAGTACGAGCGGCACATGCAGTACCTGCATCTGGTCCGGTAGAAAGCCGGGGCCGCTTTGCGGCCCATCGCGACACAAGGCCGCTCCTACAGAGGTACGCGATCTCCTGTAGGAGCGGCCTTGTGTCGCGAAAGGAGGCCGAAGGCCTCCCAAAATCTGTCAGAAGGGTGCATCCCCCAGGATGGTTGCCCGATGCATCACCCGCCGGTTTGGCCGGTAGTCATCCACCGCAAAATGCTGGGTCACGCGGTTGTCCCAGAACGCCACGTCATTCTCCTGCCAGCGCCAGCGAATGCTGAACTCCGGCCGCGTCGCATGGGCGAACAGCAGCTTCAACAGCGCCTCGCTTTCCAGCTCGCTCAGCTCATTGATGCGCGTGGTGAACCCTTCATTGACGAACAGCGCCTTGCGCCCGCTCACCGGGTGAGTGCGCACCACCGGGTGTGACAGCGGCGGGTTGTTGCGCCGCGTTGCTTCCCAGCGCGCCAGGTCTTCCGGCGTGGTGCCAAAGCGCTCCAGCGGGAACGATTTGGTGAAGTCGTGGGTAGCGGTCAGCCCATCAAGCATTTCGCGCAGTGGCGCCGACAAGGCTTCGAAGGCCGCAATACCGCTGGCCCACAAGGTGTCGCCACCGTATGCGGGCAACTGCTTGGCGCTGAGTACCGCGCCCAGTGCCGGGGTTGGCAAGAACGTCACGTCGGTGTGCCACACGGCGTTGTCGCGCACATCGGTCACCGCCGTGTCGAGCACCAGCACCTGCGGGGTTTCCGGCACGTTGGGGTAAATCGGGTGAATGTGCAGGTCGCCGAAGCGGGCGGCAAAGCGCGCTTGCTGTTCCGGGTTGATCGGCTGGTCGCGGAAGAACAGCACCTGATGCTGGAGCAGCGCCTGTTCGATGGCATCGCGCTGTTCGGCCGAGATCTCGCGGCTGATATCCACGCCGCTGATCTGAGCACCGAGGGCCGGGCTGAGGGGGGTAACGGTCAGGCTCATGTCTTTTCTCGTTCTAGGCGCCGGGTTGCCGGCGTGGTCAGTCGGCAATCAGTGGCTCTGCCCGTGCCAGGGCACCAGTTTGCGTTGCAGGGCACGCAGGCCCATTTCCAGGGCGAAGGCGATCAGGGCGATCAGCAGGATGCCCAACACCACCACATCGGTGACCAAAAACTGCGCCGCCGACTGCACCATGAAGCCCAGGCCGCTGGTGGCAGCAATCAGTTCGGCAGCCACCAGGGTCGACCAGCCGACCCCCAGGCCGATGCGGATGCCGGTAAGGATGTCGGGCAGTGCACTGGGCAGGATCACATGGCGGATCAGCTGGGCCTTGCTGGCGCCCAGCGACTGCGCCGCACGCAGCTTGGCCGGGTCGACCGTGCGCACGCCGGTGGCGGTGGCAATGGCGATGGGGGCGAAGATCGCCAGGTAGATCAGCAGCACCTTCGACAGCTCGCCGATGCCGCACCAGATGACGATCAGCGGCAGGTATGCAAGCGGCGGTATCGGCCGGTAGAACTCGATCAGCGGGTCGAGGATGCCACGGGCCACGCGGTTGTAGCCGATGGCGATGCCCACCGGGATCGCGGTCAGGGTCGCGGCAACCAGCGCCAGGCCGATGCGGCCCAGGCTTGCGCCCAGGTGCTGCCACAGGCTGGCGTCCATGTAGCCTTGGGTCAGCAGGGTCCAGGCCTTGGCCAGGATATCGCCGGGCGAAGGCAGGAACAGCGGCTCGATCCAGCCGGCGGCGGTCACCAGCCACCAGACCAGCAGCAGGCTGGCCAGGGTCAGGGTACTGATCCAGCGGGTAGAGAGTTGGCGGCGTACTGTTGCAACAGGCCGGGTTTGGGGGTCGTGCTTGCCGGCAACCGGCAGGTCCAGGCTGCTCATGCGCGCTCCTGCAGGCTTTGGCGTTGGGAGAACACCCGCGCCAGCACATGCTCGCGGGTTTCGATGAAGCGTGGGTCGGATTTGATTGCCCGGGCCGATTCGCCAGCGGCATAGCGCTGGCCGAAGTCCAGCTGCAGGCGCTCTACTACGCGGCCCGGGTTGGGTGCCAGTAACACCAGCTCACTGGCTAGGAACACCGCTTCTTCAATGTCGTGGGTAATCAGGAACACAGGTTTGGCGGTGCGTTGCCAGACCTGCAGTAGCAGTTCCTGCATCTGTTCGCGGGTGAAGGCGTCGAGGGCGCCGAACGGTTCATCCATCAGCAACACCCGTGGGTCGGCCGCTAGTGCGCGGGCCAGGCCTACGCGCTGCTTCTGGCCACCGGACAATTGCCAGATGCGTCGCTCGCCGAAGCCATCCAGGTCGACGAGTGCGAGCATTTCACGGGCCTTGGCTTCACGCTGGGCGCGGGGCACGCCAGCCAGTTCGAGGCCGAAGGCGACATTGCCCAGCACGTTCTGCCATGGCAGCAGGGCGTCGTCCTGGAACACTACGCCGCGCTCGGCACCTGGGCCTTGTACCGGTACGCCATCGAGAGTGATTCGCCCGCCACTTGGGGCGACGAAGCCGGCGATCAGGTTGAGCAGCGAGGTCTTGCCGCTGCCGGACGGCCCCAGGGCCACCAGCAGCTGGCGCGGGCCCAGGCTCAGGTTGATGTCGGCCAGCACCGGGGTGCTGGCGCCAGGGTACTGTGCGCTGATGCGCTCCAGTTCAAGCAAGGCCATGACGGGCTCCGGATCAGTTTGGAAGGAACTTGGCGCTGACGTACGGCGAGTAGTCCGGCAGCACGGCGTCGACCTTGCCTTGCTGCTTGAGGAAATTGGCCGTGTCGGTCAGTGCCTGGGTGGTCGGTGCGCCCAGGGCATTGATCTGGTCGGCGGCCAGCGGGTAGACGTTGCCCTCCAGCAGTACCGGGATATCGCTGGCCTTGGCGCCCGAGAGCTTCACCAGTTTGTCGACGTTGCCTTTGTCGGCCAGCCAGGCTTTCGGGTCTTTGCGGTAGTCGGCGTAGGCGTCCAGGGTGACTTTGGCAAAGGCTTTGACCACCTCAGGGTGCTTGTCGGCGAAGTCTTTGCGCACGATCCAGGCATCGAAGGTGGGGGCGCCTTTCTGGGCCAGTTCGCCAGAAGTGATCAGCACCTTGCCGTTTTCCTTGGCTACGCCCAAAGCTGGGTCCCACACGTAGGTGGCGTCGATGTCACCGCGTTTCCAGGCAGCAATGATGGCCGGTGGTGCCAGGTTGAGGATCTGTACCTTGGACGGGTCGATGTTCCAGCTTTTCAGTGCTGCCAGCAGGCTGTAGTGGCCGGTGGACACGAACGGTACGGCGACTTTCTTGCCGATCAGGTCTTGCGGGGTCTTGATGCTGTCGCGGGCGACCAGCGCTTCACCGGCACCAATCTGGGTGGCGATGAGGAAGGTTTCTACAGGCAGCTTGCGGGTAGCGGCTGCGGCCAGCGGGCTGGAACCCAGGTAGCCGATCTGCACATCACCGCTGGCCACGGCGGTGATCACGTCGGCGCCATTATCGAATTTGCGCCAGTCGATGCTGGCCTTGCTGGCTTTTTCGTAGTCGCCATCGACCTGCGCCACTTTGGCAGGGTCGACGGTGGTCTGGTAGGCCACGGTCAGGTCGGCAGCCTGGGCAAACCAGCTAGTGCTGGCGAGGGTCAGGGCGGCGAACAGGCGCAGCGGAGCGTGCGGGATCATGGTGGACCTCTCGTCAGGCAATCGATGTGATGGATGGCGAGAAGACTAAATGATCTAAGAATTTAAAAATAAATAACTTTTTTGCATTAGCTTAGGAGCCAAATGCTTTAAGCCCAGGATCGGTGATTACCCTCGATGGCGAATGTCGAGGCACCTGCTAGGCTTTTTCGTCCCTATAGAACGATACGGAATTAGGTTATGAGCAAACGTTTGCAAATAACCAAAGGTTATGAATGGCGTTGTGGCTACAACGAATGGCAGTAAAGGTTCCTAACATATTCCGTAAAAATCTTACAAATTCATAAAACGGTCATTTTGGATTTATAGGATTGTCATTATCCTGTAGCGCAGGTGGCGCCTTAGACCAAAGTCTCGAAACGTTTAGAAACGATTGACTTATGAGTCACGCTTTGGGACTAAATCGCCAATCCACGGTGAGCGGGGCAGCAGACCTCGCCGCCAGAGATACACAAGAATTAGAACGTAGAGGAGCAAATTATGTACAAGTCCAGCCTGGCTCTGGCCGTGGCACTGGGGGTTCTCGCCCAACAAGCAGGCGCTGCCGGTTTCGTTGAAGACAGCAAACTGTCGCTCAGCTCGCGCACCATGTACTTCAACAACGACAACCGTGATGGCGGTGCCGACAACCGTGAGTCGGGTCAGGGCTTCAAGCTCGACTACATCTCCGGCTTCACTGAAGGCACCGTTGGCTTCGGTGTCGATGCCCAGGCCCTGTGGGGTATCCACCTGGATGGTGGCCGTGGCAAGCACCCAGACAACAGCAGCTTCTTCCCGAGCGACACCGACGGTTCGGCTGTAAGCCAGTGGGCTCGTGTTGGCGCCAACGCCAAGGCACGCTTCTCGAAGACTGAGGTTCACTACGGTAGCGCCCTGGCGCCAAACCTGCCGATCCTGGTCTCCAACGATGGCCGTCTGCTGCCGCAAACCTTCGAGGGTGGCACCATCCAGTCGAAGGAAATCGACAACCTGACCATCAACGCCGGTCAGCTGACCCACGCCATGGGCCGTGCTTCGAGCAACCGTACTGGCCTGTCGGTTAACGGTGCGACTGCAGACAGCAACAAGTTCATCTACGGCGGCCTGGACTACAAGCTCACGCCAGACCTGACGCTGCAGTACTACTACTCGAACCTGAAAGACTTCTACAAGCAGCACTTCCTGGGCGCGACCCACGTGTTCAAGATTGCTGACGACCAGTCGTTCAAGACCGACCTGCGCTACTTTGACAGCAGCAGCGACGGCAAGAACGGCGGACCGGGCGCGTACAACTTCAACAACAATGGTGGTTACGAGAAGAATGACGGCAAGGTCGACAACAAGACTTGGTCGGCCATGTTCACGTACACCTTGGGTGGCCACTCGCTGATGCTGGGCCACCAGCAAGTCAGCGACGATGGCGGCTTCGTCTGGTTGAACCAAGGCTCCGTCCGTGATGGCAACGGCCGTCCGGAAGGTGCCGGCGGTGCCAGCTTCTACCTGTTCACTGATAGCATGATCAACCAGTTCGCCAAGGCTGGTGAAAACACCACCTTCGGTCAGTACGCCTACGACTTCGCTCGTTTGGGCGTGCCCGGCCTGAAGGCCTCGGTTGCCTACTTGAAAGGTGAAGACGGCAAGAACGCCGTTGGCGGCGGTACCTTCAGCGAATGGGAACGTGACGCCCGCGTTGACTACGTCATCCAGGAAGGCACCTTCAAAGGCCTGGGCGCCAGCCTGCGTCACGGCGTATACCGTGGCACCGGCACCAGCTCGCTGGCTGACCAGGATCAGACCCGTCTGATCTTCAACTACACTTACAACTTCCTGTAAGCCGTAGCTGAACCAGAAGCCTCGCCTAGTGCGAGGCTTTTTTGTGCCTACAAATTATTATGCACTATGGTTATAAATAAATCGTTATTTATTCTTTTTGTTTTTAACCGAATGCAGGCACATTGAATCCATACGGTACAGAACCCAGCCAAGGAGCCGCAGCCCATGAGCCTCAAACTCGGCGATATCGCCCCCGATTTCGAACAGGATTCCAGCGAAGGCAAAATCCGCTTCCACGAGTGGCTGGGCAACAGCTGGGGGGTATTGTTCTCCCACCCCGCCGACTTTACCCCGGTGTGCACCACCGAGCTGGGCCTGACCGCCAAGCTGAAAGATGATTTCGCCAAGCGTGGGGTCAAGGCCATCGCCTTGTCGGTGGACCCGGTCGACTCGCACCACCGCTGGATCGATGACATCAACGAAACCCAGAACACCGTGGTCAACTTCCCGATCATCGCCGACGCCGACCGCAAGGTGTCTGACCTGTATGACCTGATCCACCCGAACGCCAGCGACACCCTCACCGTGCGTTCGCTGTTCGTGATCGACCCGAACAAGAAGGTGCGCCTGACCATCACCTATCCGGCCAGTACCGGGCGCAACTTCAATGAAATTCTGCGGGTGATCGACTCGCTGCAGCTGACCGACAACCACAAGGTCGCCACGCCAGGTAACTGGCAGGACGGTGACGAGGTGGTGATCGTGCCTTCGCTTAAAGATGAGGATGAGATCAAGCAGCGCTTCCCGAAAGGTTACCGGGCGGTCAAACCCTACCTGCGTCTGACCCCACAGCCGAATCGTTAATGCATTCCTCGTTGTATTGCTCTTAGCCAAGCAGGGATTTTCGGGCCGTTTCGACGGCCCTTTTTTATAGCTGCAAGTTTCAAGCGGCAAGCTGCAAGGTGACCGGCTTCTCCTTGAAGCTTGTAGCTTATCGCTTGTATCTTAATGGAATAAACAAATGAAAAAATATGATTTCTAGATATATGTGGCAGCTGTTAATGTCACTTCCAACAGAACCCAAGGAAGCGCTGCAATGCTGGTCGTCTCAATCGGTGGTAGCCCCAGTACCCGTTCACGCTCCGGCGTGCTGCTAGAGCGTTCACGCCAGTGGCTGCAAGGCCGTGGCGTCGAAGTAGTGACGTTCCAGGTACGTGACTTCCCCGCCGAAGACCTGCTGCATGCCCGTTTCGACAGCCCGCAGGTACAGCACTTCCAACAGTTGGTAGCCCAGGCCGATGGCCTGATCGTTTCCACCCCGGTGTACAAGGCTTCGTTTTCTGGCGCCTTGAAAACCCTGCTCGACCTGCTGCCCGAACGCGCCCTGGCACACAAGATCGTGTTGCCGATCGCCACCGGTGGCAGCATCGCCCACATGCTGGCGGTGGATTACGCATTGAAACCCGTGCTGTCGGCACTCAAGGCCCAAGAGACCCTGCAAGGGATCTTTGCCGACGACAGTCAGGTTGCTTACGCAGAAGGCACAAAACCCGCGCAGCTGGTACCGGCGCTGGAAGAACGCTTGCTGGACTCGCTGGAAACCTTCCACGTTGCCTTGGCCCGCCGGCCACGCCCCGTGGCCCCCGGCGTACTGAATGAACGCCTGATCAGCGCTCGCTGGAGCATCTGACCGGCACAACCCGCTTCACCACCTTACTCGCCCGACAACGAGGCAAGCAGGTGCAACCCGAACCCAAACGTACAGGAGAGCGCCATGCGCACAGTCTTCTTGCGTCGCGGTCTGGTCGCCCTGTTTGCGGCGGCTGTGTCCTTCGGCGCCATTACCCAAGCCCAGGCCGAAAGCCTGCGTATCGGTTACCAGAAATACGGCACCCTAGTGCTGCTCAAGGCCAAGGGCACGCTGGAAAAGCGCCTGGCAGAGCAGGGCGTGCAGGTGCAGTGGACCGAGTTCCCCGGTGGCCCGCAGCTGCTTGAAGGGCTGAATGTCGGTTCCATCGATTTCGGCGTGACTGGCGAGACCCCGCCTGTATTCGCCCAGGCTGCCGGCGCCGACCTGCTGTATGTGGCTTACGAGCCGCCAGCACCACACAGCGAGGCGATCCTGGTGCCGAAAGGCTCACCGATCCAGTCGGTGAAAGACCTCAAGGGCAAGAAAGTCGTCCTCAACAAAGGCTCGAACGTTCATTACCTGTTGGTGCGCGCGCTGGAAGATGCCGGCCTGAAATACAGCGACATCCAGCCCGTGTACCTGCCACCCGCCGATGCCCGCGCTGCCTTCGAGCGGGGCAGTGTGGATGCCTGGGTCATCTGGGACCCGTACCAGGCCGCCGCCGAGCAACAGCTGCAGGCCCGTACCCTGCGTGATGGCAAGGGCCTGGTCGACAACCACCAGTTCTACTTGGCCACCCGCAACTACGCGACCCAGCACTCGGCGGTGATCAACACCGTGATCGAGGAAGTGCGCGCCGTGGGCGAGTGGTCCCAGGCCAACCCGCAAGAAGTGACCGACCAGGTCGCACCGCTGCTCGGCCTGCCCGCCGACATCACCCTGACCTCGGTCAAACGCCAAGGCTACGGTGCTGCGCCGCTCACCCCCGAGGTCGTGGCCGCACAACAGAAAATCGCCGACACCTTCCAGGCGCTCAAGCTGATACCCAAGCCACTGAGCATCAAGGACGTGATCTGGACACCCCCGGCCAAGGTCGCTAGCGCGCCTTGATTGATTCGCCTGTGCCGGGGCGTCGCCCTGGCTTGAGCCACCCTTGAGGAGACAACTCCAATGAGCCTTAACATTTTCTGGTTCCTCCCAACCCACGGTGACGGCAAGTACCTGGGCACTTCCGACGGCGCCCGTGCGGTCGACCACGGTTACCTGCAGCAGATTGCCCAAGCCGCTGACCGTCTGGGCTTTGGCGGGGTGCTGATCCCCACCGGGCGCTCCTGCGAGGACTCCTGGCTGGTGGCCGCGTCGCTGATCCCTGTGACCCAGCGCTTGAAATTCCTGGTGGCCCTGCGCCCAGGCATCATTTCGCCAACCGTGGCAGCACGCCAGGCGGCAACGCTGGACCGCCTGTCCAATGGCCGTGCCCTGTTCAACCTGGTAACCGGTGGCGACCCGGACGAACTGGCCGGTGATGGCCTGCACCTGAGCCATGAAGAGCGCTACGAAGCCTCGGTCGAGTTCACCCGTATCTGGCGCAAGGTGCTGGAAGGCGAAAACGTCGATTACGACGGCAAGCACATTCAGGTGAAGGGGGCCAAGCTGCTCTACCCACCGATTCAGCAACCACGTCCGCCGCTGTATTTCGGCGGTTCGTCCGAGGCAGCACAGGACCTGGCCGCCGAGCAGGTCGAGCTGTACCTGACCTGGGGTGAGCCACCGGCGGCCGTTGCCGAAAAAATTGCCCAGGTGCGTGAAAAAGCGGCCGCTCAAGGCCGTGAAGTACGCTTCGGTATCCGCCTGCATGTGATCGTGCGGGAAACCAACGAAGAGGCCTGGGCCGCTGCCGACAAGCTGATTTCGCACCTGGACGATGACACCATCGCCCGTGCCCAGGCCTCGCTGGCGCGCTTTGACTCGGTGGGCCAGCAGCGCATGGCTGCCCTGCATGGCGGCAACCGCGACAACCTGGAAGTCAGCCCCAACCTGTGGGCGGGTGTTGGCCTGGTGCGTGGCGGCGCCGGTACCGCATTGGTGGGCGATGGCCCGACTGTCGCGGCACGGGTGAAGGAGTACGCCGAGCTGGGCATCGATACGTTCATCTTCTCGGGTTATCCACACCTGGAAGAGTCCTACCGGGTTGCCGAACTGCTGTTCCCGCACCTTGATGTACAACGCCCGGAGCAACCGAAAACCGGCGGCTACGTAAGCCCGTTCGGCGAGATGGTAGCCAACGACATCCTGCCCAAGTCCGTGTCGCAGAGCTGAGGGCCGGGCCATGAGTCGTGCAACTTCCTCCAACCTGACCCAGCGCCTGGCGCCGTGGGCGCTGCCGGTGCTGCTGTTGGCAGTCTGGCAGCTGGCGGTCAGCGCAGGCTGGCTGTCGACGCGCATTCTGCCGGCACCTAGCGCTGTGGTCAGCGCGGGTGTCGAGCTGGTGCGCAGCGGCGAAATCTGGACCCACCTGGCCATCAGTGGTTGGCGTGCCGGCCTGGGCTTCGTCATCGGCGGCAGCATCGGCCTGGTGCTGGGCTTCATCACCGGCTTGTCGAACTGGGGCGAACGCCTGCTCGACAGCTCGGTGCAGATGATCCGCAACGTGCCACACCTGGCGCTGATTCCGCTGGTGATCCTGTGGTTCGGTATCGACGAGTCGGCAAAGATTTTCCTGGTCGCGCTGGGCACGTTGTTCCCGATCTACCTGAACACCTACCACGGCATTCGTAATGTCGACCCGGCATTGGTGGAGATGGCGCGCAGCTATGGCTTGTCCGGCTTCAGCCTGTTCCGCCAGGTGATCCTGCCGGGGGCGCTGCCATCGATTCTGGTGGGTGTGCGCTTCGCGCTGGGCTTCATGTGGCTGACCTTGATCGTGGCGGAAACCATCTCGGCAAACGCCGGCATCGGTTACCTGGCAATGAATGCCCGTGAGTTCCTGCAGACCGACGTGGTGGTACTGGCCATCGTCTTGTACGCCGTGCTCGGCAAGCTCGCCGACCTCGCCGCTCGCGGCCTGGAGCGTGTGTGGCTGCGCTGGCACCCGGCCTATCAAGTCGCCAGGAAGGAGGGCGCATGACCGTGCTCAAGGAACAGCCGCCACGCCTGCTGCGTGGCATCCCGCTGGCCTCCAACGGCCTGCGCAAGACCTTTGGCCAGCGCGAAGTGCTGAAAGGTATCGACCTGCACATTCCGGCCGGTCAGTTCGTTGCCATCGTTGGCCGCAGCGGCTGCGGCAAGAGCACCTTGCTGCGCCTGTTGGCCGGGCTCGATCAACCCACCGCCGGCCAACTGCTGGCTGGTGCTGCGCCGCTGGAAGAGGCCCGTGAAGAAACCCGCCTGATGTTCCAGGACGCACGCCTGCTGCCCTGGAAGAAGGTGATCGACAACGTTGGCCTGGGCCTGTCTGGCGACTGGCGCCCGCGTGCGCTGGACGCGCTGGAGGCGGTGGGCCTGGCTGACCGCGCCAATGAATGGCCGGCCGCGCTTTCGGGTGGCCAGAAGCAGCGCGTGGCCTTGGCCCGGGCGCTGATCCACCAGCCGCGTCTGCTGCTGCTGGACGAGCCGCTCGGTGCACTGGATGCGTTGACCCGTATCGAGATGCAGCAACTGATCGAGCGCCTCTGGCGTCAGCATGGCTTCACCGTGCTGTTGGTTACCCATGATGTCAGCGAAGCGGTTGCCGTGGCTGACCGGGTGATCCTGATCGAGGACGGCGAGGTCGGGCTCGACCTCACTGTCGACCTGGCACGGCCCCGGGCGCGTGGTTCGCACCGCCTGGCCGCGCTGGAAAGCGAAGTGCTCAACCGTGTTCTGTCGGCCCCGGGTACTGCGCCCGAGCCGGACCCTGTAGCTCCCCTGCCCACGCAGTTGCGTTGGGCGCACTGATTGACTCACTTACCAGACTGAAGCCATAGAGAAGGAATGACATCATGACCATCAAAGCCATCAACGTCCGCAACCAGTTCAAAGGCACTGTAAAAGAAATCCTCGAAGGCCCGGTATTGTCGGAAATCGACGTGCAGACTGCCTCGGGTATCGTTACCTCGGTCATCACCACCCGCTCCGTGCGTGAGCTGGAGCTGCAAGTTGGCAGTGAGGTAATTGCTTTCGTGAAGTCGACTGAAGTGTCCATTGCCAAGCTGTAAACATGCACCCCCTGGGCTGCCAGGCAGCTCAGGGGGTGATGTGTTTTCAGCGGGGCGGCCTCAGGTTGCCGAATAGTCGGTTGGCCTGTGCCTCGCTCATGCTCCCCCGCCACGCGCCTTCGCCCAGGTCGCGTTCACTGGCCAGTTTCAGGTGGCCTGCTTCCAACCGGGTAAAACCCTGTGCGGGTTTCTGCCTGAAGTGAAAATGCGCGTACCACAGTGGCTGTTGGGTAACACGGTCATCGATGCGGTACTCCTCCAGGTATTCGACAGGGTTGCCCTTGCGATCCGTTTTCGGTTTCAGCGTACGCGACCAGGCAATTTGCACCTCTTGCTGCTCAAGCAGGTCTTCCAGGTAACCCACGGTGGGCTTGCTGGTAGCTTTGGTCTGGGCGGTCCGCAGCTGGCGACCCAGCGCGTGCATCTGGTTGGCGGCTGTTTCCAGCCTTTGCGTCAGGTTGGCGTGCTCCGGGGCCAGCAAGCTGCCGGCCTTCTGCCGAATTCTGTTGGCAATGAAGCGCAGTTGCTGTGCGTGGCCTTCAGCAATGTCCTCCAGGTCTACGGGAACCGCATGTGGGGTTTGGTACTGCCGCAACCGGGCCTGCTGCCTGGGTATGTCGTCCAGCCGGGTGGTGGCCGCGTCGACGAGGCCAGACATCGTTTGTGTGGGCGCTGCGCGTTCTGGTGCGGACAACTGCCATTGGCCCGCCTGGTTTCTGTCATAAACCGCATGGGGTAGGTCCGAGTCCGGCTGGTTGATGCGCATGCGCGTCCGGCCCTGCTCGATGTACTCATGGCCGATAAGCGGCCTTTCGGCGGTTTCGAACAGGCGCGGGCGGCTGGGGCCTCGACCGGGCTGAGCGGTAGGGCGTGGCCGCTTTGCAGTGGCTTTGGCGAGGTTGTCCTCGATGTCGGCGATCAGTTGGCGCATAAGCTGGCGTAGCGACTGCGTTTCGTTTGGCGACAGCAAGTCCTTGAACGTGTCCTCCCAGGCCGTGACATGGTTGAGGTAGCGCGCATAGTGGCTTTGCGCACTGGCCAGGAAGCTGCGCTCCTGGGCGCGCGTCAGACCGGCTTCGGGTAATTGCACATGGCTGTAAAGGGTGCTGCGCAAGTCGACACCCTTTTCGTGGAAGTGCAGCATGAATGCACCCATCTGTGGGTGTTCGATGGCGTTTGTATTGAACAACGTCAACGAAAGGATGGAGGTTCGAACCAGCTGAGCATTCGCTACATCCAGCTTTAAATTTGTGCCTTCCACCTTCATCAAATAATCGGTCAACGCTCGGCCTTGCAAGTGATTGCGTCGGGCGTGATGGCGTGTGGCCAGGCGTTCGACTTCCTGCAAGGTCTCGATCATTTCCTGATTTGCAATCAGTGAGTTCCTGGTCAGGCGTTTCACCTGTGCGATTGAAACTGTGCGCCCGCTCAGGGCCTGGAGTGCGCTGATTGCCGACTGCACCTGGTCTGCGGCCAAGGTAAAACGCTCTGCCACCAGGTGCATGTCGAGCACGCTCAGATCACTGATATTTTTCTCGCACAGCGACGTGAACCGGGTGTAATCCGCACGGTTCAACGTTGAGCGCTGCGCCCTGAGGCGCTGTATGCTGCCCGTGTTGAAGGCGATGTTGCGGTTAATTTCATCGCTCAGTTGCCTGCGCGCATTGGCGATCGTTTCCTTTTGAGCGTCAGTCAGTGAAACCCCTTCGGCTGGCGCTTGTGTGGCTGTTTGATAGGCCGCCTGTTTAGAACGCATGCGCGCCACGATGCGTATCAACTCGTCGTTTATGTCGTGTGCCAGTTCCATGCCCGTGAGTGGCTGCGGCTGCCGGCGCAGGCGTACTCGCCAGTAGGCGACGCCCTGGTTGTAGAGGGTCGTAAGCGCACCACCGCCACCCGCCAGGCCATTGTCGACCAGCAGGCCACCCAGCCTGCCAGGGGTGTCCCATATGCCCTGCTCAGTCAAGCGCACGGGCTGCCGGTAAGCGCGGGTGCCCTGAGGCTTGAGCCGCCAGGTTAGGTAGGCTGGGTCCCATTCCACGCCATACCAGGCGTTGCTCCGCGAAATGTAATGCTGCTGACTGGCGGTATGCTCGAACACGCCTGCTCCATGCGCCAGTGTGGAACGCACCATCGGGCCTGCTGGCAATTCCGCTTCGTAACCGAGGAATGGGCTGGGAGGCGACTTGCGAACCCCGGTCATGGGGAGGCGTGGGTCAAGGCGCTGGCGGTGCTGTGTCTGCAGGCGAGCCGTGAGCGCAGGCTTGGCTGTGCCCGCCACCAGCGGTGCAAGCGTGAGGATGGCATCGGTCAGGCACTGCAGCAGGCCGAGCAGGTGTTGCAGGCCCTCTTCCAGGTGGCCCTTCCCGAATGCCCTGACGGCATCGTTCGCTACATGCCAGCCATCGTACAGTGCCAAGACCGTGCCTGCCCCGGGCAAAATGCCAAGCGCCAGCCTCAGCCCCAGGAAGAAGTAACGATCGAACTGTTCCGGTGCAGCAAGGGCGAGGTCGGCCTGGCTACGGGATGTGGCGCGATGGCTGCGAATGAGCTCGCCCATGTCTTGCCGGCACTCATAGGTAGGCAGGGTCTCGGTGCGCGATGAACCTACGCCGATAAAGGTCGAGTGCTGCTTCTGCAGGGCAGTGTTGATGAAGCTTTCGTGCTCGTCTGGGTCGCCAGACTGGGCCTGAAGCGCCAGAAAACGGGCCATTTTGGGGGCCAGCGCCATGTCCTGTAGTGCCTCGCAAGCGGCATGGGGGCTGGCATGCTGGCTGATGATCGTGCCATTGGGCGCATCCGGCATGTACAGCAGCACGGGGCCACTGGCGCCGTTGATCAGGTGAATGGATGAAAGCCCCACACTGTCACTGGAACCATCCGCTGCGGTGCCGGGCCTGAGCTGTAGCGATTGGTGTTCGACCGTTCTGGCGGCAACAGCGTTGACCTGCTCGTGGCAAAAGGTTTCCAGCAACCGCTGGCCATCGTCGTCAAGGTGGGTTGGCCTGCACAGTACCAGCAGGCGAAGGCGATGCTCGTAGGGGGCGCGAAACGTTTCGTGGCGCCATTCCACTTGCCACGGTGATTCCTGGTCAAAACCCAGGTACGCATTGGTGATGCGTGTTTCATAACGGCCTGCAGCGTCCAGCTGCGCAATCAACCTGGCAATGTAGGCCGTTGTAAGTGTCTGCTCCAGTACCGGGTTGCCAGCGGGTTGGAACGTGAGAGTGGCATTACCCAGTCGCAGCCGCCTTTCATCATCCAGCGCCCCGAGGATGAAGGATTCGAGGCTCACATCACTTCGTGTCTCGCTGAACACGGGTACGTCTCGTGCCCCGGCACCGCCCAATGCGGATTGGCCGGTCACTTCTTTTTTCAGCGTGACGGTGTCGGCGATGTTCAGGGTTATTTCAGGCAGGTTCTGAAGGCCGAATTCACGGCGCAGGTACTGGCGCAGGGTGCGCCGTGCAAATTGCCTGGGCGTTGGCAGGCTCGACTTGAGCAAGTCGACCGCGGCGCGTAACGCGTTTTTCTGTGCATCCACCTGGTTGGCCAGCTCGACCAGCTGATCGTCGTCAAGGTGGTGCAACGGCATGAGATGTGTCTGGGCATGGCTGCTGCGGTTCTTTTCGGCGAACCGCGCCAAAGCAGTTGCCCTGGCGCGGTTTTCACTTATGCACAGGCGCTGGCGAGCTTGCTCCCGTCGGGTATTGGCGGGCAGGGTGGCGACAATGGCCTGCACGCAATGCTGCATGAAGTGAGCCTGTATCGGGGAGTGGTTGACCGTGACCGAAGGGGCTGTGGAGAGGGCGTCCAGCAGGGGCGTGCCTTCGGGTGTGTAGGCCGACTCCAGCAGCGCGTCGGGCCATGCGCCATGGAGCGTTGCAATCAAGCCTCGGGCAAGCGCGGCCTCATCGTCGAATGCCAGGAGCCCGCCACGGTGGCCTGGCCTGTACAACAGCAAGGTGTGGTCCTGGGGGGCGTCGTTCTGTTGGTGGATAGCGCGAAATGTCAGGTAGCCACACAGTTGCCAGGTACGGTCTGCGCAGGCTAGCTCCAGCGTGCAGACCTCTACCGAACGTTGCAGGCTGGATTCCGGCCTGTCGGCAAGTTGTTCGACCCAGCCAAGATGAGTATCGGAAAGCTCGCCCATCGTGTTCTGCAGGCGTGCCTCTTTGAGCAGGGCCTGGCATAGCCCTTCAGTGATTTGCTGTACCCGGGTCTTTTCATCGATGCGAACCTGCAGGTCGGTACGGGTTACCTCGTCGGGCAAATCCAGCAGGTAGATGTCATGCGAGTCCTGCAGCATGTCCAGTGCTGCCTGGCGTTCTCGCAAGAGCGTTACCTTGGCGGATGAAGGGGCTGTGTCCGCCTCCAGATAATGCTCCAGCAGTGACTCCTGGCGTTCGATGAGCTGCTGACGCCAGCCCAGGGGCAGGTGTTGTTCCAGGCAGGGAAAATGCACCTCGTCTTTTGCCTGTGCAGCATCGCTTGCGCTGATTGCGTCGATGGCGGTCACAACGGTAGGGAGCAGCGCTTCCAGTACCATGGTGCGGCGTTGGTCCTCCCAGGCTTGCAGGTTGGTCCAGTCCAGGGGGCCGTTGCTGCTTTGCTCGATGGCCTGAAGCAGGTGGTGGTCGGCGATTGCCTGGTACTGCCGCAGTGTTTCTGCCATCAGGGCGCTGTGCCCATCACCCTGTAGCGCCGTGACAAGAACGTTGTCCCGTGTACCTGCGGTAACAGCTGTCCTGGGGTCTGACCATATTCTGTAGCGGCTCTGGAATACCCAGTCATGCAGGCGCTCAAGGTCGCTGAAGGCCTGTACGGTGTTGAGCATTCCCGGTAGGTAAAGCAGCCAGTGCGTCTCGTCAGATTGCGGGCCTATCACCAGCGCTGCGGTGCTGGTCAGTTTTCTTCCGTTCGCAGCCTGCCACTGCAGTTGCAAGTAACGGGGTTGGGGCTGTCGCCCTTGCAGCCATCCATTGGTTTCCAGCAAGCCCAGGCCATAGGCAAGGTCCAGGCTGCAGGTGAAATGCTGGCGCAGCAGCGTGGTCGCGTGGGCCTGGCGTGAAATGTCGGTGCCTGGCATCCGTGCGTCCCAGTAGCCACGGGTAGCCTGCAATTTGGCCTTGTTCACGATCGGCGCTAGGTAGGTGACCCAGTCAGCTGCGGTCATTTTCGCGTGTGCGGTGGTTTCGGCCAGCCCCCAGGTGGACCAACCGGAAAACGGGTTGGCGTATACCGGGCTTGCTGCCAGGCGGGCCGCGAACGTCAGCAGGGTCACTTGGCGATCACCTTGGCATAGCCCGCAATGGTAAGGGTCGACCTGCAGGTGGTCTTTCAGTGCGGTGTGCAAGGTTTGTTGCAAGCCGGGTGCATTGCTCAACAGGCTGCGCAGTTGCCTCGTGCTGCGATCGAGCGTGTGTTGTGCCAGTGTCAGCAGGTTGCCTTTGCCGGCCAATTGTTGGCGCAGGGGATCGGTGTCTGAAGGTGGAAGTGCCTGAACGATGTCCCGTTGGCTGATATCAGAGGTGGGCATGAGCAATGATTTCTCCGAGAGGTTGCATGTGCTGAACCCTCATTGAAATGTTTGCTGTGGAGCGCCTGGTGGTAGTTGTGTCTGCTCAGCCAGCGCTGCGCATAGGCAGGAAGGGCGGGAGGTAAAGCGAAAGGTACGCCTCGAACACGCGCATGCCTTCTTCCGCCATGCGTGGTGTGATCTGCTCGAACAACTGCATCGAGCGGGCGTAGACGCGGTCGCTCAGCTCCATGGCCAAGGCGAATACATCCACATCACCCGGCATGGCCGGCAGCTGGAAATGCCGGTCGAACAGGCTGTGCATCAGCTTGCCCAGCTCCATGTCGTGCTGGCGGTCAGCCTGCACCACTTCACTCAGCCCGTGCTGGGCGAGGATCAACTGGCGTGCAGCGGCATCTTCGTTGTAGATGGCAAGCATGCGTTGCTCGATCAGCCGCGACAGTTGGTGCCAGGTTGCAAAGGCGTGGCTGTCGATGGGGGCACTCAACGCTTCGCGAAACGCCCGATGCACATCGGCCGTCAACGCTTCCAGCAACGCTGGCACGCTGGCGAAGAAGTGATACACCGAAGAGGGCGGAATCTGTGCCCGTTCGGCCACGCTGTAGATGGACAGTGCCGCCACCCCTTGCTCGGCCAGCAACTCGCGTGCAGCCGCCAGGATCGCTTCGATCCTGGCCTGGCTGCTGGCGCGTGGCTTGCGCGGGGTGGCGGTGCGGTTCATCAGTTGCTGATTGCCAGGATACTGGCCTGGTAGGCGCCGACGAACAGGTCGAAGTCACCGACTTCTTCCTGTTCCAGCTCGGACTGCTTGGCGAGCGATTCACGGGCCAGTGTTTCGAAGGCCTGTTGCTGCTCGTTGCTCAGAGGCTGCTCGCGGAACGTTTCGGCGTGGATCCGGCTTTGGCGCAGAGAGAACTGGACGAAGGTTTCGTCGTGTTCGGTCATGCGTGCCAGCACCTGGGCCGACGGGGTCAGCGAAGCGTCGTCGACCTTGGCTTGCTGCGCATCCAGGGCCTTGGCGTGATCCTCACCACCTTGCGCCTGGTCGAGCAGATCGGCCAACGGTCGAATACGCTGGATCAGTTCGCTGGCCCAGTCTTTCAGGCTGATCGGCTGGCCATTGCGGTGCAGCTCAAGGCCCGGGCGGCGGCCTTCCTTGACCACGGTCAGGAAGTTGCTGGTGCACTGGCCGCATTCGCCGTTGTCCAGCTGCGGGCTGTCTTCCAGTGCGCAGAACAGCAGGAACGCATCGAGGAAGCGTGCCTCGGGCAGGTCGATGCCCACCGGCAGGAACGGGTTGATGTCCAGGCAACGCACTTCCACGTACTGCACGCCACGCGAAGTCAGGGCCTGGATCGGCCGTTCGCCGGTGTAGGTGACCCGCTTGGGGCGAATGTTCGAGTAGTACTCGTTTTCGATCTGCAGGATGTTGGTGTTCAGTTGCACCCACTCGCCGTCCACGTGGGTACCGACTTCAACGTAAGGCGGGTAGGGCGTGCCCACGGCCTTGCGCAGGCTATCGGTGTAGCTGGCCAGGTTGTTGTAGCACGGCGTGAGGCCGGCCTGGGCGTTGCTCTGGTAGCCCAGGTCGCTCATGCGCAGGCTGGTGGCATAGGGCAGGAACAGGGTTTCGGCATCCAGCTCTTCGAGCTGGTGCGGGCGGCCACGCAGGAAGCCTTTGTCCAGGGCTGGCGAAGCGCCGAACAGGTACATCAGCAGCCAGCTGTATCGGCGGAAGTTGCGGATTAGCGCGATGTAGGCCGACGACTGGTAGTCACGGTCGTCTTCAGTGCTGCCTTCGGCTTCGCGCAGCAGCGGCCACAGGGCCTCGGGCAGCGAGAAGTTGTAATGGATACCGGCGATGCACTGCATGGTGCGGCCGTAGCGCAGGGCCAGGCCCTTGCGGTAGACGTGCTTGAGCTTGCCGATGTTCGAGGTGCCGTACTCGGCAATCGGGATGTCCTCCTCGGCCGGCAGCGTGCATGGCATCGACGGGCTCCACAGGTATTCGTCGCCCAGCTTGCTGTAGACGAAGCGGTGTGTCTGTTCGAGGCTTTCGAGTACCTTGGCCGGGTCGGGCAGGGCTGGGGTGATGAACTCCAGCAGCGACTCGGAATAGTCGGTAGTGATCTGCTCGTTGGTCAGTGCCGATCCCAAAGCTTCCGGGTGCGGGGTCTGGGCCAGGCGACCTTCGTCGGTCACGCGCAGGCATTCGCGCTCAATACCGTGCAGGCACTGCTTGAGCAGGGGAAGATTGGCGCCGAGCAGGCTCAGGCGGCGGTTGAGGAGGTCGCTCAAGATGTATTCCTTCACGCGTCAGTCGCCCCAATATGGGGGTAGAGATAACGGTCTACAAGGGTAGGAAGAAAGGAACTGGCGTTGTCGCCTGGTTTACGCGGTTCCAGCAGTGCCAGCGCACTGCTGAAAATACCGCAGATACAGCTTGGTGAGCTAGAGAACCGCGAAGGTTCCTTGCGCTTTTGCCACCAGTTTGTCGCCCTGGACTACGTCGGCGTCGACCACCAGGGTACGCCGCCCGGCGTGCAGCACGCGGGCGGTACACAGCACTTCGCCGTCACTGACGGCGCGCATGTAGTTGATCTTGCACTCGATGGTGACGCTTTGCTGGTCAAAGCCATGGCTGGCCGAGCAGGCCAGGCCCATGGCGATGTCCACCAGGCTGAAGATCGCCCCGCCGTGCAGCTTCTGGCCCCGGTTGCGCAAGTGCGGCTCGAGGGGCAGGGCCACCTCGGCAACACCGGTTTCCAGGCGTTGCAGACGGCAGCCCAGCAGCTGGCTGAAGGCGCTTTCGACGTATTCGCGGGGTACGTCCATCACTTCTTCTTCAACTGCTTGGCGTTGGCGAACAGCGAGGCCATGGCATTGTTGGCCGGTGCGGCAGTGGCGGTTTCACGCGGGCGCGGGGCCTGCTGCTGGCGGTTGCCGCCATTGCCACGGTTACCGCCGCGATTGCCTTCGACCTTTTCGCCCGGTGTGTCGCTCATGCGCATGGACAGGCCGACGCGTTTACGCGGGATGTCCACTTCCATGACCTTGACCTTGACCACGTCGCCGGCCTTGACCGCTTCACGCGGGTCTTTGATGAACTTCTCCGACAGCGCCGAGATGTGCACCAGACCGTCCTGATGCACGCCGATGTCGACGAAGGCGCCAAAGTTGGTGACGTTGGTCACCACGCCTTCGAGGATCATGCCCGGCTCCAGGTCCTTGAGGTCTTCGACGCCGTCCTGGAAGGTGGCGGTCTTGAACTCGGGACGTGGGTCGCGGCCCGGCTTGTCCAGCTCCTGCAGGATGTCGGTGACGGTCGGCAGGCCGAAGGTTTCGTCGGTGAACTTTTTCGGGTCCAGGCGCTTGAGGAAGCTGCTGTCGCCGATCAGCGAGCGGATGTCGCGGTCGGTGTCGGCGGCAATGCGTTGCACCAGCGGGTAGGCCTCGGGGTGTACCGCAGAGGCGTCCAGCGGGTTGTCGCCGTTCATCACACGCAGGAAGCCGGCGGCTTGTTCGAAGGTTTTCTCACCGAGGCGGCTGACCTTTTTCAGGGCTGCACGGGTAGCGAACGGGCCGTTGGCATCGCGGTGGGCGACGATATTCTGCGCCAGCGTGGCGTTAAGGCCGGAAATACGGGTCAGCAGTGCCACCGAGGCGGTGTTCACGTCCACGCCCACGGCGTTCACGCAGTCCTCGACCACGGCATCCAGGCCACGCGCCAGTTTCAACTGGGACACGTCGTGCTGGTACTGGCCGACACCGATGGATTTCGGGTCGATCTTCACCAGCTCTGCCAGTGGGTCCTGCAAGCGGCGGGCGATCGACACGGCGCCACGGATCGACACGTCCAGGTCCGGGAACTCGCGGGCGGCCAGTTCCGATGCCGAGTACACCGAAGCACCGGCTTCGGAGACCATGATCTTGGTGATTTTCAGCGCTGGGTATTTTTTGACCAGCTCGGCCACCAGCTTGTCGCTTTCGCGGCTGGCGGTGCCGTTGCCGATGGCGACCAGCTCCACCGAGTGCTTGGCGCACAGCGCGGCCATGATGGAAAGGGTGCGGTCCCAGTCGTTTTTCGGCGCGTGCGGGTAGACCGTGGTGTGGTCCAGCAGCTTGCCGGTGGCATCGACCACGGCAATCTTGCAACCGGTGCGCAGGCCCGGGTCGAAGCCCAGGGTGGCGCGCGGGCCGGCCGGTGCGGCCAGCAGCAGGTCGTGCAAGTTGTGGGCGAACACGTTGATCGCCTCGCCTTCGGCGTTGTCGCGCAACTCGCCGAACAGGTCGGTTTCCAGGTGGGTGTACAGCTTGACCTTCCAGGTCCAGCGCACCACTTCACCCAGCCACTTGTCGGCCGGGCGGCTGCGGTTTTCGATGCCGACGTGGCTGCCGATCATCACTTCGCACGGGTGCAGGGTGCCAGGCAGCTCTTCGCCCACTTTCAGCGAGGCACTCAGCACGCCTTCGTTGCGCCCGCGGAAGATTGCCAGGGCGCGGTGCGACGGGGCGGTGCGCAGCAGTTCGTCGTGGGCGAAGTAGTCGCGGAACTTGGCGCCTTCTTCTTCCTTGCCCGCTACCACGCGGGCGCTGAGCACCGACTCCTGCTTGAGGAAGTTGCGCAGTTTTTCGAGCAGCGAGGCGTCTTCGGCGAAACGTTCCATCAGGATGTACTTGGCGCCTTCCAGCGCAGCCTTGACGTCGGCCACGCCTTTTTCGGCGTTTACGAAGCGTGCGGCTTCGCTTTCCGGTGCGAGGGTCGGGTCGTTGAACAGGCCGTCGGCCAGCTCGCCCAGGCCGGCTTCCAGGGCGATCTGGCCCTTGGTGCGGCGCTTTTGCTTGTACGGCAGGTACAGGTCTTCGAGGCGGGTCTTGGTGTCGGCCAGCTTGATTTCGCGGGCCAGCTCCGGGGTCAGCTTGCCTTGTTCCTCGATGCTGGACAGGATGCTGGCGCGGCGCTCGTCGAGTTCGCGCAGGTAGCGCAGGCGCTCTTCCAGATGGCGCAGTTGGGTGTCGTCCAGGCTACCGGTCACTTCCTTGCGATAACGGGCGATGAAAGGCACGGTCGAGCCTTCGTCCAACAGGCCCACGGCCGCCTCGACCTGCTGGGGGCGTACGCCCAGTTCCTCGGCGATACGGCTGTTGATGCTGTCCATGTAAACCACCTGACATTTGTGAATACGGGGGTCGCCTGTGGGCTTTTCGCCCGGCGGCGCTGGATGAAAGCCGCGCATTATACCCATCGCAAACGGCTTGCGGTGATGGCGCCCGGCCAGCCGGAACTGGCGCCCGGGGAAAAATCTGCTAACAATGCTCACGCAACGTGCAGCAATGGCTACGCCATAATGCGCGGCGATATCAGAGGAGTTATTCATGACCGGCACCGCAAACACCGCTGAAGGTGACAAGATTCTCATCGTCGACGACGACCCGGGGCTAAGCAGCCTGCTGGAACGTTTCTTCACCAGCAAGGGCTACCGTGCCCGTGCAGTGCCCAACACCGAACAGATGGACCGCCTGCTGCAACGCGAGGTGTTCAACCTGGTGGTGCTCGACCTGATGCTGCCGGGCGAAGATGGCCTGTCCGCGTGCAAGCGCCTGCGCCAGCAGAACAACCAGATCCCGATCATCATGCTCACCGCAAAAGGCGATGAGTTGAGCCGTATCAAAGGCCTGGAGCTGGGCGCCGACGACTACCTGGGCAAGCCGTTCAACCCGGACGAGCTGATGGCCCGGGTCAAGGCCGTGCTGCGCCGCCAGGCACCCGCTGTACCCGGGGCACCGGGTAGCGAAGACGAATCGGTCACTTTCGGTGATTACGAGCTGTCGCTGGCTACCCGCGAACTCAAGCGTGGCGATGAAGTGCACATGCTCACCACCGGTGAGTTCGCCGTGCTCAAGGCCTTGGTGATGCACGCCCGCGAACCGCTGACCCGCGACAAGCTGATGAACCTGGCCCGTGGCCGCGAGTGGGATGCACTGGAGCGCTCCATCGACGTGCAGATCTCGCGCCTGCGCCGCATGATCGAGCCGGACCCGTCCAAACCGCGTTACATCCAGACCGTCTGGGGCGTGGGCTACGTGTTCGTGCCAGACGGAAACGCCGGTAAATGATGCCTGGCCGTCGATGAAAACACCGCTCTGGTTTCCGCAAAGCTTCTTCGCCCGCACCCTGTGGCTGGTGTTGATCGTGGTCCTGTTCAGCAAGGCCTTGACCCTGGTCTACCTGCTGATGAACGAGGACGTGCTGGTCGACCGTCAGTACAGCCACGGTGTGGCGCTGACCTTGCGTGCCTATTGGGCTGCCGACGAAGAAAACCGCGACAAGATTGCCGAGGCGGCGGGCCTTATCCGCGTGACCGGCTCGGGTGTGCCCGAGGGTGAACAGCACTGGCCCTACAGCGAGATCTACCAGCGGCAGATGCAGGCCGAACTGGGTGAGGACACCGAGGTGCGGCTGCGCATTCATGCGCCACCGGCACTGTGGGTGAACGCGCCAAGCCTGGGCCCCGGTTGGCTGAAGGTACCGCTGTACCCGCACCCGCTGCGCGGGCAGAAGATCTGGAACGTGCTGGGCTGGTTCCTGGCCATTGGCCTGTTGTCCACCGCCTCGGCCTGGATCTTCGTGCGCCAGTTGAACCAGCCGCTCAAGCGCCTGGTGTTCGCCGCTCGTCAGCTGGGCCAGGGGCGCAGTGTGCGCCTGCCGATCAGCGATACGCCCAGCGAAATGACCGAGGTGTACAAGGCCTTCAACCAGATGGCCGAGGACGTCGAGCAGGCCGGGCGCGAGCGTGAGCTGATGCTGGCCGGGGTGTCCCATGACCTGCGCACACCGCTGACCCGTTTGCGCCTGTCGCTGTCACTGCTGAACAGCGACAGCGATTTGAGTGACGACATGGTCCGCGATATCGAAGACATGGACGCGATCCTCGATCAGTTCCTGGCCTTTATCCGCGATGGCCGTGACGAGCCGGTAGAAGAGGTCGACCTGGCGGATCTGGTGCGTGAAGTGGTGGCACCGTATAACCAGCCGGAAGAACGTGTGCGCCTTTGCCTGGAGCCTATTCCGCCATTTCCGCTGCGCCGGGTTTCGCTCAAGCGCATGCTGGGCAACCTGATCGGCAACGCCCTGCACCACGCTGGCAAAGGGGTCGAGGTGGCGGCTTATGTGTCGGGTGACGAGAGTGCGCCGTATGTGGTGCTGAGCGTGCTGGACCGTGGTACAGGGATCGACGAGTCGGAGCTGGAGACCATCTTCAACCCGTTCATTCGTGGTGACCGGGCGCGGGGCGGCAAGGGCACCGGGCTGGGGCTGGCGATCGTCAAGCGGATCGCGGCGCAGCATGGCGGGAATGTAGAGCTGCGCAACCGGTCCGGTGGTGGGATCGAGGCGCGGGTGCGGTTGCCGCTAGGGTTGTTGTTACCGCGTAATGCTGTGTGATTGCTGGGGCTGCAAAGCAGCCCCAAAATTTCAGCCCTTACCCTTGGTCCGGGTCTGATTAGGCCCGCCGTTTTTCTCCAGGTGTTCGATGATCATCCCGGCCACGTTCTTGCCTGTGGTCACCTCGATGCCTTCCAGCCCCGGCGACGAGTTCACCTCCATCACCAGCGGCCCATGGTTGGAACGCAAGATATCCACACCTGCCACGCTCAACCCCATCACCTTGGCTGCACGAATCGCGGTAATCCGCTCTTCGGGGGTGATTTTGATCAGGCTGGCGACGCCCCCCCGGTGCAGGTTGGAGCGGAACTCACCCGGCTTGGCCTGGCGCTTCATGGAGGCAATTACCTTGTCGCCCACCACGAAGCAGCGAATGTCGGCGCCACCGGCCTCCTTGATGTACTCCTGAACCATGATGTTCTGCTTCAGGCCCATGAACGCCTCGATTACCGACTCGGCCGCCTGGGTGGTTTCGCACAGCACCACGCCGATGCCCTGGGTGCCTTCCAGCACCTTGATCACCAGCGGGGCGCCATTGACCATCTGGATCAGGTCGGGGATGTCGTCGGGTGAGTGGGCGAAGCCGGTAATGGGGAGGCCGATACCGCGGCGTGACAGCAATTGCAGCGAACGCAGTTTGTCGCGGGAGCGGGCAATGGCTACCGACTCATTGAGCGGGTACACGCCCATCATCTCGAACTGGCGCAGCACCGCGCAGCCGTAAAAGGTCACCGAGGCACCGATACGCGGAATAACCGCATCGAAGCCCTCCAGCGGCTTGCCGCGATAGTGAATCTGCGGCTTGTGGCTGGCAATGTTCATGTAGGCCCGCAGGGTATCGATCACCACCATTTCGTGGCCACGCTGGATACCGGCTTCGACCAGGCGGCGGGTGGAATACAGACGCGGATTGCGCGACAGCACAGCGATCTTCATGCAGCACCTGTGGCAGGAGAAAGAGTGGCCGGAAAGGCCGGTTTGTCTTGTACGTATTTCAGGCCAGGGTTGACCACCAACTGGCCGTGAATCAGGGCCTTGGAACCCAGCAACAGGCGATAGCGCATGTTCTTGCGGCAGGCCAGAGTGAACTCCACTTCCCAGACACCATCGCCCAAGGCCAGTGACGTGCGGATGACATAACGGGTCTGGGCCTGGCCGTTGGAGCTCTTGATGGTTTTCATGGTCACCAGCGGCGCTTCGCAACGGCGGTGGCGCAGTTGTACCACCGAGCCCAGGTGCGCAGTGAAGCGGACCCAGGGCTTGCCGTCGCGCTCGAAGGGTTCCACCTCGGTGGCGTGCAGGCTGGAGGTGCTGGCGCCGGTGTCGATCTTGGCGCGCAACCCGGCCACGCCGAGGTCAGGCAGGGCGACCCACTCGCGCAGGCCGATCACAGTCAAATGGTCAAATGTCTTCACGAAGCGCACCCTGCGAATGAGGTGGTGAACTGTAAGCACGGCGGGGATTTTTTGCATCCGCTGGTTACGGTAGTACAGTTCGATGAAACACAGTGTTCGAGGTAACGGGATGGCACAAAAAGCCGAAGACGACGACAAGGTTCGCCTGGACAAGTGGCTGTGGGCGGCGCGCTTCTACAAGACGCGGGCGCTGGCCAAGGCGGCGATCGAGAGTGGCAAGGTGCATTGCCGGGGCGAGCGTTGCAAGCCGGGCAAGGAGCCGCGTGTGGGGGACGAATTTGTACTGCGCACCGGGTTTGATGAGCGCACCGTGGTGGTGAAGGCGTTGTCGGTGGTGCGGCGTGGGGCGCCGGAGGCGCAGACGTTGTACGAGGAAACCGAAGAAAGTGTGCGCCGGCGCGAGCAGGCAGCTGAAATGCGCAAGGCCGGGGCCATGGGCGTGACCACCGATGGCCGGCCGACCAAGAAGCAGCGCCGGCAGATTCACCAGCTGCATGGGAGCTTTGATTGAATGGGGCCGCAAAGCGGCCCCAACGATTCAGCGGATAACCGCCAATCGCCTGACCAACGGTAGCTTGGCCGCGATGTTGAACAACGGCGCCGTCCAGCGCATCAACGCTGCGCTACCCTTGGCCGCCAGCGGCGTGTAATAGCTCCAGCCCAACGCCAGCACCGCCATCAGCAACCCGCCGATGTAGTCATCCTGCC
The DNA here is from genome assembly GCF_030291635.1 of Pseudomonas kurunegalensis. Classification (NCBI taxonomy): domain Bacteria; kingdom Pseudomonadati; phylum Pseudomonadota; class Gammaproteobacteria; order Pseudomonadales; family Pseudomonadaceae; genus Pseudomonas; species Pseudomonas kurunegalensis. The sequence continues at coordinate 283,667 of NZ_CP127871.1, forward strand.
CCCAGTGAGCACCGGCCACCAGGCGTGGCAACATGAACAGCACCGCCAGCCCCCAGATCACCAGGTACTGCACCAGCCGACGGCTGAACACGCTCATGAACAGCGCCCAGATCAGCAACACCGAGGCGTGATCCCCCGGGAAACTCTTGCTGGAACGGTCTTTCAGCTCCCAGGCCGCCTCCAGGTTCGGGTAGTAGTCACTGAGGTGGACGACGTCGTCAAACATCATCGACGGGCTCTTGTGTTGCCATCCGGCTGCATCCACCCACTTGGAAAACAGCGCGCGAATCACCACTAAGAGGAGTAGCGTGACCAGAAAGCCGAAGAAGGCCTGGCGAACTTGAGCGGCCTTGAACACCCAGTCGCCCCGGATAAGCACCGCCAGTAGGATCAGGCCGACGACGATGTCGAACGGGCGCAGGCTGCCGACGGTCCAGATGTAGCGCCAGGTGGTGCTGTCGGCCAGCGGCGCATTGAGGCTGTGGAACAGCCACTCGTCGAAAGTCAGGCACAAGATCTGGCCAATGGGCCATAACCAGAAACACAGTAGAGCGATGGGTAGCAGCGTGCAGGCTGCCAATGGCCCCAAGGACCACCTTGCTTGGAACAGTGGTCGATTGTCCATAAAATACCTCTATTGCAAACAGGAATCGGAGCGCCTTGTGAGCGCTCTGTCACGGGTTCTCGCAGGTTTTTCGATAACCCTTGTAACCATTTTGTCATCATTTTTAGATAGCCAAAACCTATGAGCGATTTGCCTGATACCGATTTCACCCAACGTTTCATCTTCGACGAGCGCGATGTGCGCGGCGAGTGGGTGTCTCTCGACGACAGCTACGCTGCGGTGCTGGCGCGTCATGAGTACCCTCAACCGGTCAAGGCACTGCTCGGCGAACTGATGGCCGCCACCGCCTTGCTGGTGGGGGCATTGAAGTTCGATGGCCTGCTGATTCTGCAGGCGCGTTCCGCAGGGCCGATTCCGCTGCTGATGGTGGAATGCTCCGGTGACCGCGACATTCGCGGCATGGCCCGTTACGAGGCAGACCAGATTCCGGCAGACGCCACCCTGTCGCAGTTGATGCCCGACGGCCACCTGACCCTGACCATCGATCCGGTCAAGGGCCAGCGCTATCAGGGCACCGTGGACCTCGATGGCGCCAACCTGTCGGAGTGCTTCACCAACTACTTCGTTCAGTCGCAACAGCTCAATACCCGCTTCTGGCTCAATGCCGAAGCCGGCAAGGCCCGTGGCCTGCTGCTGCAGCAACTGCCGCGTGATCGTCAGCCGGACGACGAAGAGCGTGAAGAAAGCTGGCAGCACGTCGTGGCATTGGCCACCACGCTCAAGGCTGATGAGTGGGCGCTGGACAACGAAACCCTGCTGCACCGCCTGTACCACGAAGACGCCGTGCGCCTGTTCGATATTCAGCCTCTGCGCTTCAATTGCAGCTGCTCGCGCGAGCGATCCGGTAATGCGCTGGTCAGCCTGGGTGAGCACGACGCCAAGGCGCTGGTGGAAGAATGTGGCGGGACCGTGGAGATCGATTGCCAGTTCTGCAACGAGCGCTATTTCTTCGATGCCAGCGATGTGGCGCAACTGTTTGCCGGTGGCGGCACGGACGTAGCCTCAGAAACTCGTCACTGAAACGTTTAATTGCAGGGAAATCTCCTGTCGAATTGCGCAAAAGCGCGGTTACGACAGGAGGGGCCTACTTTTTTTGGGCGTTTCTGGCATAATCCGGCCACTTTTTTCGCTGTAGTAGTTTTTTCAAGACAACTACAAAACGTTTGGAGCACTCGGCCTCGGGCCGGATGGGGTATCTCATGACGCAAGCCAACAACACCGTGTACACCGACCTGAGCGTCGATGAGCTGGTAAAAGAAGCGCTGCAACGCGGTGAAGGCGTACTAGCCGATACTGGTGCACTGGTCGTGGAGACTGGTCACCGTACTGGCCGTTCGCCGGCTGACCGTTTCATCGTCGAAGAACCTTCCACCCAGGACGCCATTTCCTGGGGCCCGATCAACCGCAAGTTCCCGGCCGACAAGTTCGATGCCCTGTGGGACCGCGTCGAGGCGTTCAACAACGCCCAGGATCACTTCGTTTCCTACGTTCACGTAGGGGCGGCGGCCGAGCACTACCTGCCGGTGAAGATGACCACCCAGACTGCCTGGCAGAACCTGTTCGGTCGTTGCCTGTTCATCAACCCGGAGCAGTTCAACCTGGCTAAACGCGACGAGTGGCAGATCCTCAACGTTGCCAACTTCGTGTGCGAGCCTGAGCGTGACGGCACCAACTCCGACGGTTGCGTGATCATCAACTTCGCCGCCAAGAAAGTGCTGATCGCAGGCATGCGCTACGCCGGCGAAATGAAAAAAGCCATGTTCTCGGTGCAGAACTTCCTGCTGCCGGCTGCCGACGTACTGCCAATGCACTGCGCGGCCAACATCGGCGAAGAAGGCGATGTGACCCTGTTCTTCGGCCTGTCCGGCACTGGCAAGACCACCCTGTCGGCCGACGAAAGCCGTTACCTGATCGGTGACGACGAGCACGGTTGGGGCGAAGGCGTTGTCTTCAACATGGAAGGCGGCTGCTACGCCAAGTGCATCGACCTGTCCGAGAAGAACGAGCCGGTCATCTGGAAAGCCATCAAGCACGGTGCAGTGCTGGAAAACGTCGTGCTCGACGCCAACAAGCACGCCGACTACACCGATGTCAGCCTGACCCAGAACAGCCGTGCGGCCTACCCGCTGGAGCACGTTGCCAAACGTTCCGAAGCGAACCTGGGCGGCGAGCCTAACGCAGTCATCTTCCTGACCTGCGACCTGACCGGTGTTCTGCCACCCGTTTCGATCCTGAACAACGAGCAGGCGGCCTACCACTTCCTGTCCGGCTACACCGCGCTGGTCGGTTCGACCGAAATGGGCTCGGGCGGCGGCATCAAGTCGACCTTCTCCACCTGCTTCGGCGCACCGTTCTTCCCGCGCCCGGCTGGCGAGTATGCCGAGCTGCTGATCAAGCGTATCAACGGCTTCAACTCCAAGGTCTACCTGGTCAACACCGGCTGGACCGGTGGTGGCTACGGCGTTGGCAAGCGCTTCAGCATCCCGACTACCCGTGCCGTGATCGCTGCGATCCAGAGCGGCGCGCTGGTCGGTGCTGAAACCGAGCACCTGGACATCATCAACCTGGACGTGCCGAAGGCCGTTCCGGGCGTTGAAACCGAGCTGCTCAACCCGCGCACCAACTGGGCTGACAAAGCGGCCTACGATGAGGCCGCCAAAGGCCTGGCCAAGCTGTTCATCGAAAACTTCAAGAAGTTCGAAGTTTCCGACGCCATCAAGGCTGCTGGTCCACAGCTGTAAGCTGAGCCCAGCCGTAACGAGAAAGCCGCCTTTAGGGGCGGCTTTTTTGTTCCTGCTAATCAGCACCGTCATTGTGGGAGCGGCCTTGCGTCGCGAAAGGGCTGCGTAGCAGCCCCAGGATTTCAGTGATGTATAGATTGCCGGGGCTGCTCTGCAGCCCTTTCGCGACGCAAGGCCGCTCCCACAACGGATCGCAGGCAGCCAAAGTGCGGAAATTCTGTTTCACTGTCAGCATCCATTGCGAAGACAAGAGCCAGACAGATGACCGAATCCCCTCAGCGCACTGCCTTCTCCCACTTCCACCCCATCCTTACCCGCCCTCAGGACAACGACCTGAACGGCCATATCGCCGGCGCCACCGTGCACGGTTTCTTCGAGACGGCCATTCAAGCGTTTCTTGTAGAGCAGGCCGAGCTGGACCTGCGTGACGGTGAACTGGCGGCCTTCGTGGTCAGTTCGGCGGCGGACTTCTACGCGCTGCCGGGCTTCCCGGATGTGCTGGAGGTGGGCTTGGGCGTGACACGCCTGGCGGGCAGTACGGTGGAGTACCGCCTGGCGCTGTTCCGGCCGGGCGAGCCGGAGGCGTGTGCGGCAGGCACGGTGGTGCAGGTGTTCATCGAGCGGGCCAGTGGCCGGCCTGTGACGCTGCCAGAGGCGCTGCAGGTGATCCTGTCCGGCCTGGTGCTGGAACCACAGGCATAAAAAAGCCCCGCCGGCAGGGGCGGGGCTTTTGTTGCCGGGGCGAGGCCCTCAGGCATTAGTCGCGCCAGTGGCGCTTGTGCTTGCGGTGGCCGTAGTGGTGGCCACGGTCGTAGTGACGACGGTCGTCGTAGTCGCGACGGTAACGGCGGTTCTCGTGGCGCTCGTCTTCGTCGGCCTTGTTGCCCATGTAGTTACCCAGTGCGCCACCGGCACCACCGCCGGCTGCTGCGCCAATGTAGCTACCAGTGGTGCCGCCCACCGAGCGACCGACCACGTTGCCGCCTGCGGCGCCCAGTGCGCCGCCGATAGCGGCCTCACCGCGCTGGCGCTTGTCGGCGCCCAAGGCACCGCCGGCTGCGCCGCCAAGGCCGGCACCAATGGCGCCGCCGGTGCTACCACCGATGGAGTTGCCCACCACTGAGCCCAGTACCCCACCCAATGCGCCGCCAATGCCGGCCTCGGTGGTGCCGCCTGCCATGGCCACGCCGCTGAGCAAGCTAAAAGACAACAACAGAATCGAGGAGTACTTCTTCATCAAGAGAGCCTCATAAGGATGACGAGGCGAATTTGAGGCTATCGAGCGTGGCTGGCAATGGAAATCCGACGAGTAACACGAGTTGTACACAATTCTCTAAGTTACTGTATTTGCTGTGAAACTTTATCGATTTTCGGCTGTCTGAGACCTTTATGACAAAGCCCTGAACCGTTACGGAACAGGGCTTTTTTCGTTTTTACAGGATACGCCCGTCGTCCTGCGCCCGCTCCAGTTTGATGGCGATGAACTTCGAGGTTGGCGTATGGCTGCCATCGCCAATGCTCTCCAGCGGCACCAGCGGGTTCACCTCGGGGTAGTACGCCGCCGCCTGCCCGGCCGGGATATCGAAGGCCAGCAGGGTGAAGCCCTGCACCCGGCGCACATGCTCATCCCCCCACAACGAGACGATGTCCACTTTCTGCCCCGGCTGGAAGCCCAGGCGGATGATGTCGGCTTCGTTGGCGAACAGCACCTCGCGCTGGCCGCGCACACCACGATAGCGGTCGTCCAGGCCGTAGATGGTGGTGTTGTACTGATCGTGCGAACGCATCGATTGCATGATCAGATCCGGCAGTTGGCCGCTGGCGCGCACGCGCTCGTCGAGCAACGTATCCGGCAGCAGGTTGGCCTTGAAGTTGGCGCGGCCGGTACCGGTCTTCCACTCGCGGCTCGCAGCGCTGTTACCCAGGTAGAAGCCTCCGGGGTGTTGCAGGCGCTGGTTGAAATTACTGAAGCCCGCGATGGTATCGCCGATCAGGTCGCGAATACGGTCGTAGTCGGCCACCAGCCAGTGCCAGTCCACCGGTTGCTTGCCCAGGGTAGCGGCGGCAATGCCGGCCACCACTGCCGGTTCCGAGCGCATCTGTGACGACAGAGGCTTCAACTGCCCGTTGGAGGCATGGACCATGCTGAACGAGTCTTCCACTGTCACTGCCTGTGGCCCGTCGGCCTGCAGATCAATGTCGGTGCGGCCCAGGCACGGCAGGATCAGCGCCTGCTTGCCATGCACCAGGTGGCTGCGGTTGAGCTTGGTGCTGATGTGCACGGTCAGTTCGCAATTGCGCAGCGCCTGGGCGGTACGCTCGGTGTCTGGCGTGGCTTGGGCGAAGTTGCCGCCGAGACCGATGAATACCTTGGATCGGCCATCCAGCATGGCGTGGATCGCTTCGACGGTGTTGTGGCCGTTGTGCCGCGGTACGGGGAAGCCGAAGCGTTTTTCGATGGCATCCAGCAGCGCTACCGGTGGGCGTTCGTTGATGCCCATGGTGCGGTCACCCTGCACGTTGCTGTGCCCGCGTACCGGGCACAGGCCTGCGCCTGGTGCGCCGATGTTGCCGCGCAGCATTTGCAGGTTGACGATTTCCTGGATGGTCGGCACCGAGTGGCGGTGCTGGGTGATGCCCATCGCCCAGCACATGATCACCCGTTTGCCACGGCAGTACATGCGCGCGGCCAGTTCGATATCCGCCAGTGTCAGGCCGGACTGTGCCTGGATGTGTTCCCATGGAGTGGCATCCACCACTGCCAGGTACTCGTCGACGCCGTGGCCATGTTCAGCGATAAAGGCATGGTCGAACACGGCCGGCTCGCCGTTGGCCTGGGCCTCGCGTTCCCACTGCAGGACGAACTTGGCCATGCCGCGCAGCATCGCCATGTCGCCGCCCAGCGCCGGGCGGAAGAAGGCGGTGTTGGTCGGCCGGTCGCTGTTGGTGAGCATCTCCAGCGGGTTTTGCGGGTGCTGGAAGCGCTCCAGGCCACGTTCCTTGAGCGGGTTGATACACACCACCTGGGCGCCACGCTTCACCGCATCGCGCAGCGGGTCGAGCATGCGTGGGTGGTTGGTGCCCGGGTTCTGGCCCCAGACGAAAATCGCATCGGCATGCTCGAAGTCGTCGAAGGTGACGGTGCCCTTGCCGACCCCGACGCTCTGCCCCAGGGCAACGCCACTGGCTTCGTGGCACATGTTCGAGCAGTCGGGGAAGTTGTTGGTGCCGTAAGCACGGACGAAAAGCTGGTACAGGTACGCCGCTTCGTTGCTGGCGCGCCCCGAGGTATAGAACTCGGCCTGGTCAGGGGTGGCCAGTTTGTTCAGTTCGCGGGCGATCAGGGCGAAGGCAGCATCCCAGCTGATGGGTTGGTAGCGATCGCTGGGGGCGTCGTAGACCATTGGCTCGGTCAACCGGCCTTGGTACTCCAGCCAGTAGTCGCTCTGTTGCAGCAGCGAGGTGACGCTGTAACGGGCAAAGAAGGCGGCATCCACGCGGCGCTTGGTCGCCTCCCAGTTCACCGCCTTGGCGCCGTTCTCGCAGAACTTGACCATGCCGCTTTCCGGCGAGTCGCCCCAGGCGCAGCCCGGGCAGTCGAAGCCACCGTTCTGGTTGGTCTTGAGCAGGGCGCGAATGTTCTTCAGCGCGTTGTCGCTGCCGACCCAGGCCTTGGCCACGCTGCGCAGTGCGCCCCAGCCACCGGCGGGGCCGTGGTAGGGCTTGTAGCGAGGGGTGGAGGCTGGGGCGTTGTCCGGAAGGTGCTGGTACGAGGTCACGGCTGTTACGACTCCGCCGCTGGGCTGTAGACCCGCGGTGCGCTGTGCTTGGGCAAGTGGATGAGATTGAGGTTGTGCTTGCGCGCCCATTGCAGGGCAAGGCCGGTGGGCGCCGACAGGCTGACCAGGGTCTGGATGCCGGCACGCAGCACCTTCTGGATCAGCTCCAGGCTGCAGCGGCTGGTGACGATGGCCAGGCCGCCCTGGCTGTCGATGCCCTGGCGCAGCAGTGCGCCGATCAGTTTGTCCAGGGCGTTGTGCCGGCCGATGTCTTCGCGGCCGAGCAGCAATTCGCCATGGCGGTTCATGAACAGCGCAGCATGCACGGCGCCGCAATGCTGGCCCAACGGCTGGAAGGCATCGATACGCTCGCGCAGGCCGGCCAGCCACTGGGCCGGGGGCAAGGGCGCACCGGGCAGTACGGCCAGGTCCGGCAGGGCCTGCTCCAGCGCTTCGACCCCACACAGGCCGCAACCACTGGTGCCGGCCAGTTGGCGGCGCTGGTTTTTCAGGTTCCAGAAGGCCCGGCTGGAAATTTCCAGGTCGGCGTACATTGCCGAACCGCTGCCGGAGAGCTTCAGGTCGTAGATTTCTGCCGTGCCTTCGACAATGCCGCTGCCAACGCTGAATCCGACGGCAAAGTCTTCCAGGTCGGTGGGGCTGACCAGCATCACTGCCTGGTTGAGGCCGTTGTAGACGATGGCCAGGGCTACTTCTTCGGCCAACGGCGTGCTGTCACGTTCGGCGTCGTTGAGCTGGACGTAATCGTAGGTGTTGCTGGCGGCGGGCATGGACAAGGGCGATGAGGCCGCGCAGACCGGAGGTTTGCTGTTCATCGGGGGCGTTGAATACCGGCGGCTTTCTGATAGCACAAGCCTAGGCTTGCGGGCCGGCGGCGTCTAATCGCTAGGGTCTATGCCGTGATAGACCGCGTCGATTGGTCGCACAGGGGCGGGAGTGGAAAAGCTGGCCTAGACTCGTGTGTCCGAGGTTTCGTCAACAAGGAGAACGCAATGAGCCTGTTCAGTTTCGTGAAGGAAGCCGGCGAGAAGTTGATCGACCTGCTGACCCCCGGTAACGCCAATGCCGAAGAGCAGTTGAAGAAGCACGTGGAAAGTGTCGGCCTGGGCAACCCGAACATCAGTGCCACTGTAGAGGGTGACAAGATTATCCTCAAGGGTGAGGTGGCCAGCCAGGAGGAGAAGGAGAAGATCATTCTGGCGGCAGGCAATATCAATGGAGTAGCCAGTGTGGAGGACCAGATTACCGTGACCGGACCGGTGGTGGCGGCGGCCAGGTTCGTTACGGTGAAGAAGGGCGACACGCTGTCGGCCATCTCTGTGGTGGTTTACGGCAATGCCAACCAGTACAACAAGATTTTCGAGGCCAATAAGCCGATGCTCAAGCACCCGGACAAGATTTATCCGGGGCAAGTGCTGCGAATCCCTGACTGATCTCTACTGCCTGTGATGGCCTCTTCGCGGGTTCACCCGCGAAGAGGCCATCACAGGCCTACCAATAATTCCCGGTAATCCTCGACCGCGGCAAATTCCTCGGTATCTCGCGGCCCAGCCTGGCTGTCCGGCTGGCGCACCGCCAACAAATGCCCCACACCAAACCGCCGCGCACTGCGCAGTATGGCCAGCGTGTCATCAATGAAAAGGCTGCGCGCCGGCTCAAAGCCGATATCCGCCTGCAACGCATCCCAGAACTGTGGGCTCTCTTTCGGATAGCGATAATCGTGTGAGCTGATCAGCCGCTCGAAATACGGCGCCAGCTCCACCCGCTCGAGTTTCAGCGACAGCGAATCACGATGCGCGTTGGTAATCATCACCACCCGCTTGCCGGCTTGGCGAATCGCCGCCAGGAAAGTGTCGGCATCCGGCCGCAGGGCAATCAGGTCGGCGATTTCCTGTTTCAGCTCGCGAATCGGCAGGCGCAACTCGCGGCTCCAGAAGTCCAGGCAATACCAGTTCAGCGTGCCGGCATTGCGTTCGAACAGCGGCTGCAGCTCCATTTCCGCCATGGCCCGGCTTACCCCGTGCAGCTCGGCATAGCGTTGGGGCAGGTGCTCCAGCCAGAAGCGGTTGTCGTAGTGCAGGTCGAGCAGGGTGCCGTCCATGTCCAGCAGGACGGTATCGATGGCAGACCAGGGAAGAACAGGCATGGGAAACTCTCGTTCAGTCGGCAAGCCACGGTATAGTAACCCGTTCACGCCAAGGAGCCGCCCCATGCGCCAGAAACCCACCGTCCTCAGCCGCGAAATCGTCGCCAGCAGCCGCCTGTTCCGCGTCGAAGCCGTGCAATTGCGTTTCAGCAATGGCAATGAGCGTACCTACGAGCGTTTGGTGGGCCGGGGCAACGGCTACGGCGCAGTGATGATTGTGGCCATGCTCGACGCCGAGCACGCCGTGCTGGTGGAGGAATACTGTGGCGGCACCGATGAATACGAGCTGTCGTTGCCCAAGGGCCTGATCGAACCGGGCGAAGACGTGCTGGCCGCCGCTGACCGGGAGCTCAAGGAAGAAGCCGGTTTTGGCGCACGTCAGCTGGAGCATCTGACCGAGCTGTCGCTGTCGCCGGGCTACATGAGCCAGAAGATCCAGGTGGTGTTGGCCAGCGACCTGTACGAAGAACGCCTGGAAGGCGACGAGCCAGAGCCGATGCGGGTCGACAAGGTCAACTTGCGCGAGCTGTCGGCATTGGCCATGCACCCGCAGTTCACCGAAGGACGCGCCTTGGCGGCGCTGTACCTGGCGCGTGACCTGCTGATCCAGCGGGGGCTGCTGGAGCTATGAACGACCTGCAACTGATGCATGAAGTGGTCAAGCTGGCGCTGACGGCGGGCGAGGCGATCCTGCCGTTCTGGCGCGCCGATGTAGCGGTTACCAACAAGGCTGATGACTCGCCGGTAACCGCCGCCGATCTGGCCGCGCACCGGGTAATTGCCGAGGGCTTGCTGGCGCTGGCCCCGCACATTCCGGTGTTGTCCGAAGAAGACTGCAACATTGCGCTGGCCGAGCGCCAGGGCTGGAGCCGCTGGTGGCTGGTCGACCCGCTGGACGGTACCAAGGAATTCATCGCGGGCAGTGAGGAGTTCACGGTCAACATCGCCCTGGTTGAAAACGGCGAGGTGGTGTTTGGCGTGGTGTCGATGCCGACCAATGGGCGCTGCTACTTTGGTGGGCGCGGGTTGGGTGCTTGGCGTGCGGAGGCCGGTGAGTTTGCCCAGCCTATCCAGGTGCGCAACGCACCGGCGCAGGGCGAGCGCTTTACCGTGGTGGCCAGCCGTCGGCATTCCAGCCCGGAGCAGGAAGCGCTGTTGGCCGGGCTGGGTGCTGCGGTGGGGGAGCTGGAGCTGGCCAATATCGGCAGTTCGCTGAAGTTCTGCCTGTTGGCTGAGGGTAGTGCCGATTGCTATCCGCGCCTGGCGCCGACTTCGCAGTGGGATACTGCGGCGGCGCAGGGGGTGGTGGAAGGGGCCGGTGGCGAAGTGATCGGCTTGGATGGCTTGCCGTTCAGGTATCCGGCGCGGGAGTTGCTGCTTAACCCGTACTTCCTGGCATTGCCGGCCAATGCTACGTGGCGGCAGGCCTTCCTGAAGCTGATCTGACGCGTATCACCCTACCCTGTGGGGGCGGGTTTACCCGCGAACACCGGCGAAGCCGGTGCCATGCACCGCGCTGGATTCTTCGCGGGTAAACCCGCTCCCACAGGGATCCGCGTTAGCGGTGCAGCACGTACTGGCCGCTGAATTTCACAGCAGGCTCGTCACTGCCGACATTGCTCACCGTGGTCTCCAGCGTCAGCCGCGCCCGCCCGCGACGCTGGTACATGTTCACGAACCGCTCCCAGGTTTTCTCATCCGGCGCCGCGCAGCGCGCCACCGCTGCACCGGTAACCGGCAGCGGGTAACTGATCTGCCCCTCCTGGATGACGATATGCCCGTCATCGATCCCCAACTCACGCAGGCGCAGGTGCAGCCAGCCCCAACCCACCAGCACCGCTGCGCAGTACAAGCTGCCGCCGAACATGGTGCTCTTGTGGTTGACGTTGGCCGCCAGAGGCAATTGCAGGCGCAGGGTGTGCTGCTGCCAGTCGAGTACTTCCAGCCCCATTTCGCGGGTCAGGGGGATGTCGCCGTGCAGGACGGACTGCAGGTATTGGCTATCGGTGTTCATCAACGGTTGTCCTCATGGTCGTCATGCCCGCCGCTGCCGCCGTCAAAGCTCAAGCCGTGCTTGCGCAGTTTGTCGTGCAGGGTCTTGCGGGGGATGCCCAGCGCCTCGGCCAGGCTGCGCATGGAGCTGTGTGGCTGGGCCAGTTCGGCAGCGATCAGCGAGCGTTCGAACTGCTCGACCTGTTCGCTCAGGTTGCCAATCAGCACGGGCGCTGCAGGTACCGCTGCCGGTGGCGCCTGACCGTCCAGGGCCAGTTCCAGGCCAAGGGCGAAGCGTTCGGCCGCGTTCTGCAGTTCGCGTACATTGCCTGGCCAGTCGTGGCGCAGCAGCACGGCGCGCTGGGCCGGTTGCAGGGTGTGCGGTGGCAGGCCATGACGCTGGCTGGCAGCGTCGGCGAAGTGCTGGAACAGCACCAGAATGTCGTCGCCGCGTTCGCGCAGCGGTGGAATACGCAGCGGTGCCACGTTCAGGCGGTAGTACAGGTCAGCGCGGAAGCGGCCTTGGTCGGCAGACTGGCGCAGGTCTTCCTTGGTTGCGGCGATGATGCGGATGTCCAGCGGGATCAACTGGTTGCCGCCCAGGCGTTCGACTACCCGCTCTTGCAGCATGCGCAGCAGCTTTACCTGCACATCCAGGCTCATGCTCTCGATTTCGTCGAGGAACAGCGTGCCGCCGTTGGCAAACTCGAACTTGCCGATGCGGCGCTTCTGCGCGCCGGTGAACGCACCGGGCTCATGGCCGAACAGTTCGCTCTCGACCACCGACTCGGCCAGCGCGCCGGCATTGATTGCCACGAACGGCCCCTCGCGGCGGCTGGACAGATCGTGCAGGGCGCGGGCCACTACCTCCTTGCCGGCGCCGGTTTCACCCAGAATCAGCACATCGGCGCGGGTACCGGCCAAGGCGCCGATCTGTTCGCGCAGGCGCAGCATGGACGGCGAATGGCCTACCAGTCGGGTGGCCAGTTGTTGGCGGTCGCTCAGCGCCAGGCGCAGGCTGCGGTTGTCCAGCACCAGGCGGCGCAGGGCCAGGGCGCGGCGCACGCTGTCGAGCAGCGCGTCTGTGGCAAAGGGTTTTTCCAGAAAGTCATAAGCCCCGGCGCGCATCGCCTGCACCGCGAGCGGTACATCGCCGTGACCGGTAATCAGCAGCACCGGTAGCTCGCTATCGCGGCCATGCAATTGCTCCAGCAGTTGCAAGCCATCGATGCCGGGCATGCGAATGTCGCTGACCACCACGCCCGGCCAATCAGCCTCGATACGGTCGGCCAGGCCTTGGGCATCGGCCAGCGCGACCACCTTGAGGCCGGCCAGGTCCAGGGTCTGGCTCAGTGCCTGGCGCAGGTGCGGGTCATCGTCGACCAGGATGACCTGGGCTCGGCTGTCGATCAGTGTCTCGGTGGTCATGCCGAGGGGTCCTCCGAATTGGGCAAAGTAGCGCCAGGTGCGGCCACGCGCAGCTGCAAGGTCAGCAGCGCGCCCCCTTCCGGGTGGTTGGCCAGCAGCAGTTCACCGCCCAGGGCACGCATCAGGCTTTCACAGATGGCCAGGCCCAGGCCCAGGCCCTGGGTGCGGGTCTTGGTGGTGAAGAATGGCTCCTTGGCGTGCTCCAGGGCCTGGCGGCTGAAACCGGGGCCGTTGTCGCGGATGTACAGGTAGACGCAGTCATCACGTTGCTCGGCACTTAGCCACAAGCGGCGCGGGTTGGCTTTTTCGGTCAGGGCGTCGAGGGCGTTGGCCAGCAGGTTGCCCAATACCTGGCGCAGGCGAGTCTCGCCGGCTTGTACCCACAAGGTGGCCTCGGGCAGGTCGCGGATCAGCTCCACGGCCATGGCCCGGCGGCGCTTGGCCAGCAGCGCCAGGGCATCGTCCAGGGCAGGTTGCAGGGCTACGCTCTCCGGGGCGTGCCGGTCGCGGCGGGCGAAGGCGCGCAGGTGGGCAATGATCGAGGCCATACGCCCGGTCAGTTCGCCAATCAGCTTGAGGTTGCCGCGAGCGTCTTCGGTGCGTTGGTGGTCGAGCAGGATCTCGGCATTTTCCGCGTAACTGCGAATGGCCGCCAATGGCTGGTTCAGCTCATGGCTGATGCTGGCCGACATGGTGCCGAGAACCGACAGCTTGCCGGCCTGCACCAGTTCGTCCTGGGCACGCACCGCTTCCTGCTGAGCGTTCTCGCGCTCCAGCACGGCGCTTTTGAGGCGGGAGTTGAGGCCTTCGAGGTCGGCCGTACGCTCGGCCACACGCTTTTCCAGTTGCTGGCGGCCACGGGCCTCGAAGTCGATACGGTCGATGTAGTGGCGGCGCCGCTGCATCACCAGCCCGGCCAACAGCATCACCACCAGCAGGGTGCCTGCGCCGATGGCCATTACCGTCTGTACCGAACGGTCGACCAGTAGGCGAGGGGCGAGAATGCTCACTTGCCAACCTGTTTCCTTGATATCGCGGGTCTGGGTGATCCAGGCATCCGGGTTGAGCATCAGGGGTTGCGGTGCCTGGGTCGGGTAGGGTTGGATGGCGATGATGGCCTGGCGTTCGGCTTCGGTCAGCACACGGGTAGCGCGGAAGCGCCAGTCAGGCCGCGAGGTGAGGATGACCACGCCATTGTGGTCGGTCAGCAACAGCTGCTCGGGGGTACGGCCCCAGAGGGTCTCGGTGTGGTCGAGGTCAACCTTCACCACCAGCACGCCAACGACACGCTCACGGTCCCGCACGGCGGCGGCAAAGAAGTAGCCGCGCTTGGCCGAGGTGGTGCCTTGGCCGAAGAAGCGGCCCAGGTGGCCGGCCATGGCTTCGTTGAAGTAGGGGCGGAAGGCGAAATTGCGGCCGACGAAGCTGTCGTGCTTGTCCCAGTTGGACGCGGCCAGGGTGTTGCCGCTGATGTCCATCAGGTACATCACCTCGGCGCCGGTCTGCTGCACGATGTCCTTGAGCAGGCGGTTGGCGTTGGTTACTGCTTCCAGGCGGAACGGGTCGGCCAGTACACCCCGCAGCGCCGGCAGGTCGCCAAGGATTTGTGGCAGGGTCTCATAACGGTGCAGGGTGCCGAGCAGGTTGGCGACGTACAGGTCGAGGGTCTGGCGGTTCTGCGAGGCCAGCTCATCCTGGTAGTAACGCTCGGCCAGGTGGTGCAGGGGCCACAGGAGCGGGGCCAGGCACAGGGCCAACAAGGCCAGGCTGCGCCAGCGGGGACGGCGTGGGGGCGTGGGTTTTGCAATCATCACGTAAATGCGCCAGAAAAGTCTGGCGCAATTATGCGCTAGTTAAGGCAGCAGTTCCGACTCTGAGAGTGGCAGCCCTAGCTTGTCCTTGTCTGATAGCACCGGGGGTTGCTGCAGCCCCCAGTTGATTGCCAATTGTGGGTCGTCCCAGCGGATGCAGCGGTCGGCCTCCGGGTTGTAGTAGTCGGTGGTCTTGTAGAGAAACTCGGCCGACTCGCTCATTACTGCAAAGCCATGGGCGAAGCCGGGTGGAATCCACAGTTGACGGTGATTGTCGGCCGACAGATGCACGGCGACCCATTGGCCGAACGTTGGCGAGCTTTTGCGCACATCAACGGCGATATCACGGATTTCCCCCTGCACCACGCGCACCAGCTTGCCTTGGGTGTTTTTCACCTGGTAATGCAGCCCGCGCAGCACGCCCTTGATGGAGCGTGAGTGGTTGTCCTGGACGAATTCGGCTTTCACGCCGGTTTGCCGCGCGAACTCACGCGCGTTGAATGCTTCGAAGAAAAAACCACGGCTGTCACCGAAAACCTTCGGCTCGATGATCAGTACTTCAGGGATTGCAGTAGGAATGATGTTCATAGCGGCTCGCTGGCCCGTTGCCCAAGTATTGACCCTAGTCGGCCCCGCTGGAATTTTCCGCTGGGAGCTGTAACAGGATGCATAAGGTATGGCTATGGTAGACGTCAGACTGTTATCGGCACCAGACAAGGGCAGATTAGGTTCGATTGTTATCGGTACAAATTTGTTATTTCAGCGGAAAAGTCCCGACTGCCGGGCTTTAAGTGTCGATATATATCGGTTATAAACTCACAAACGCCCCAGCACAGTCCGGCTCAGGGCCATCACAGAGGTCACCCATGAAAACCCTCAACACCACGCCCCGTGCCGATGGTTTCCACATGCCCGCCGAGTGGGCCCCGCAAACCCAGGTGTGGATGGTCTGGCCGGAGCGCCCGGACAACTGGCGCCTGGGCGGTAAGCCTGCCCAGGCAGCTCACGTCACCTTGGCCAAGGCCATTGCCCGCTTCGAGCCTGTGACCGTCGCAGCCTCTGCCGGCCAGTACGAAAATGCCCGTCGCCAGCTCGACCAGCCGAACATTCGTGTGGTCGAAATCAGCAACGATGACGCCTGGGTGCGTGATACCGGCCCGACCTTCGTCATCAACGACCAGGGTGAAGTGCGTGGTGTGGACTGGGGCTTCAATGCCTGGGGCGGCTTCGATGGCGGCCTGTATGCACCCTGGAACCGCGACGAGGAACTGGCCGCCAAAGTGCTGGAAATGGAGCGCTGCCAGCGCTACCACACCGAAGGCTTCGTGCTTGAGGGCGGCTCGATTCACGTGGACGGTGAAGGCACCGTGATCACCACCGAGGAATGCCTGCTCAACCGCAACCGCAACCCGCACCTGAGCCGCGAGCAGATTGAAGCCGTGCTGCGTGATCAGCTGGCGGTCGACACTGTGGTGTGGCTGCCGGATGGCCTGTATAACGACGAAACCGACGGCCATGTCGACAACTTCTGCTGTTACGTGCGCCCAGGCGAAGTGTTACTGGCCTGGACCGATGATTCCAACGACCCCAACTATGCGCGCTGCCACGCGGCCATGGAGGTGTTGAAGAACACCCGCGACGCCAAGGGCCGTGAGTTCATCGTGCATAAAATGCCGATTCCGGGCCCGCTGTTCGCCACGGCTGAAGAGTGTGCCGGTGTCGATCAGGTGGCCGGCAGCCAGGAACGTGACCCGTCGGTGCGCCTGGCCGGTTCGTATGTGAACTTCCTGATCGTCAACGGAGGCATCATCGCGCCAAGCTTCGATGACCCGGCAGATGCCGAAGCCAGAGCGATCCTGGCGAAGATCTTCCCCGACCACGAGGTGGTGATGATTCCGGGCCGTGAGCTGTTGTTGGGCGGTGGCAACATCCACTGCCTGACCCAGCAGCAGCCGGCGCCGGTCAAGCGCTGAGCGCGTGGTGAATGAAAAGGCCCGTCATGTGACGGGCCTTTTTTTTGGGGCGACATCCGGAGGCCGGACTGGCATACGTTTTGTATTGATTTTCAAACAGATAGCCAATCAGATAGCTCGGCCAGGTCGCGCTCTCGGATCTGTAACAATACTTACGTAAATTTGCCGCTCACGGGCCAGGGAGTACGTGTAGAAATGAACGCAGCAAGTGAGTCGGCATTGCGCCCATCGGCAGTGAATCACCAATCGCTCAAGCGGGTTGCGAAGTGGTTGAAGCACCATGGAAGCAACAAGGTCAGGACGACCGACCCACAGCGGCTGCTTGCAGGGCGCTACCCCCAGGGGCTGATCAGCGATGCAGAAATGCAGGCGTTGATGGGGGTGTGGCACTGATTGATTGCTTAAACCTGTGCCGGCCTCTTCGCGGGCTGGCCCGCGAAGAGGCCGGCACAGGCTAAAGATCAGAAGCTGTAGCTACCCGTCACCACCAGGCTGCGAGGATCCCCTACCATGATCTGCGCAGCACTGGTCGCCGAACTGTAGTAAGTCTTGTCGGCAATGTTGCTCAACGCCGCCCGCACATCCCAGTCATGGGTGCGGTACCCCGCCAGCGCATCCCAGCGGCCATACCCCGGCAGCACCGTGGTGTTCTGGTTGTCCGCGTAACGTTCACCCACCAGCGTCAGGCCGGTTTCGGCATACCAGCCCAGCTCCGGTTTCCAGGTGACGAACAGGCTGCCATTGCGCTTGGCCACATCGTTGATGCGGTTACCTTCCTGGCCGTTGTTGTCCTCGACGATGATCGCATCCTGCAGACCGATGCCGCCGCGTACATACCAGTTGCCGACGATGTTGCCGGTGGCGGTCAGCTCGATGCCGCGCGAGCGCTGCAAGCCGCTAAGCAAGATGTTATTCAGGTTTTCCGGATCACGGGTGCGGCGGTTGTACAGTTCCAGCTCGTAGACGGCCAGGGTGGTGGTCAGGCGCTGGTCGAGCCATTCGCTTTTCACCCCGATTTCTTTCTGGCGAGTCTCTTCCGGCTTGGCGTCGTTGCCGTTGCCCGGTGCATCCGGGGTGATGCCGATCAGGCCGCCGCCCACCGGCGAGAAGGTCTTGCTCCACGAGGCGTAGAACGAATGGTCACGCCATGGCGTGTAGACCACGCCCAGGCGCGGGCTGGTGCCGTTGCTGTCCTGCGGTTCGCGTATGCCGTCCTTGTTGGTGGTTTCCACGTCGAACTGGTCGAAGCGCACGCCAGCCAGGATTTGCCACTGATCGTTCAGGCGGATCTGGTCTTGCACGTAAAGGCCACGGCTATCGACCACGGTGTGGTTGTTGCTAGACACCGTCATCGGGCCATTGTGCTGCAGGCTGCGGTCTGGGTTGTTCAGGTCCAGGCCCGGAACCTGCTGGCCACCCTTGTTAACAGGCAAGGTGGTGTACAGCAGCGGGTCACGCCGCTGGTGACCGAATTCCAGGCCCACAAGCAGCTTATGTTCCAGGCCCATCGAGTCGAAGTCGCCCTCGGCTTCCAGGTTGTTGAACAGGTTGCGGGTGTTCAGGTCCTGCTGCCAACGCTGGCGGGTAACGGTGTTGGTACCGGCGTTGTAGCCGACGACGTAGGTGTTGTCGAACTCACTGTCGAGCTTGAACAGGCCCAGGGTATGGCGCAGCTGCCAGGTTTCGTTCAGTTGGTAGTTCAGGCGTGAGCGCAGGGACTGGGCGCGATCATCGATGTAGTCGCGCTGGTCGCCGTAGGTGGTACTGCGGCTGACGTCGGCTGGGCGGCCATTCACCCCGGGGATGCCACGGTCGGGCGTGCGGTTGTAGCGGCTGTATTCGTACTGCACCAGCCAGTTCAGGTCGGGGTTGATCTGCCAACTGATCGATGGGGCGAACAACTGGCGGCTGCCGTCGATCCCGTCGCGGAAGCTGTTGTTATCTTGGTTGCCCATGTTCAGGCGCAGGCTGACGGTGTCGCTGGGGTCGGCGCTGAGGTCGGCATACAGGCTGCGCAGGTCTTCGCTGCCAGCTTGTGCCTCGATGGTCGAACGGCGGCCTTGTTCCGGTGCCTTGCTGACCCGGTTGACGATGCCCCCTTGGCTGCCACGGCCATACAGCACTGCCGCTGGCCCTTTCAGTACCTCGACCCGCTCGATGTTGTGCAGGTCGCGGATGTACTGGCTGTCGTCGCGAATACCGTCCAGGTAGAAGTCGTTGCTGGCCTCGAAACCGCGAATGCGCACGCTG
The DNA here is from genome assembly GCF_030291635.1 of Pseudomonas kurunegalensis. Taxonomy (NCBI): domain Bacteria; kingdom Pseudomonadati; phylum Pseudomonadota; class Gammaproteobacteria; order Pseudomonadales; family Pseudomonadaceae; genus Pseudomonas; species Pseudomonas kurunegalensis. The sequence continues at coordinate 302,433 of NZ_CP127871.1, forward strand.
TCGAAACGGGTGTCGGCGCCACTGCTGACGTTGGGGATGCCTTCCAGCGCCTTGCCCAGGGTGTTGCTGCCGTAGTCCAGCACGTTGGCGGTTTTCACCGTGTCGATCGCCTGGGGCACGTAACGCACTGGCGTTGAGGTGCGGGTGGCGGTGCTCACCTCTTTGACACGCGGGTTGTCCTTCTCGCGCTCGCTGTCGGCGGTAACCGATGACTCCGGCAGCGTGGTGGTGGCGGCACTGGCCAGGCTGGCGCTGAACAGCAGCGACAGGCCAAGCGTGAGGGGGGAAAGGCGGCAGGGTACAAGCATGGGCACATCCGGACCGGGCAGGTGAAAAAAGAGGTGCGAATGGTAATGCTTGCTATTTGCTCTTGCTTGGGTAATTGTAAAGGCTTGTCTTTACATATGTGTCTATTTGTAACAGGTGCTTTTGCTGCGAAATCGCCCTTCGCAGGGAATTTGTCCGTTCGATCAAAACGCCTTTTCCGGGACAAGATAAATTGCCCACTGATAGCGCAAGGTGGCGTGAAAATGCACCAGACCTGCCGGTCATTTTGGTTATATCAACCTGCATTTCACGACTTTTTGACATTTGTAATCGCACACGGCTAGGATTCGGCCAACGCCTGCTGGCCATGATCTTGGCCAAGCTGCTGCCAAGGGCCGCCGTGTACTTACCGGCAGGCCCACCAGGCTGGATCCGCATAGCGTCGAACCTACGAAGGGGCGTTGGTTCCTGGCGTCATAGTGCAGAGCGTTTTTGATTAAGAAATAAGGAAAACAACATGTTGAAAACCAGGATCAGCCTGGTCGCCCTGGCGATGATCGCCGCGACCCAGGCACAGGCCAATGACCAGGCCGACAGCAAGGGCTTCATCGAGGACAGCCACGCCAACGTCCTTCTGCGCAACGCCTACATCAACCGCGACAAGAAGCACGGCACCGACGACCAGATCGAATGGGGCCAGGCGTTCATCGGCACCTTCAACTCCGGTTTCACCCAGGGCACCGTTGGCGTCGGCGTCGATGCATTCGGCTTGTACGCTGTTCGCCTTGATGGCGGCAAAGGCCACAACGGTGGCGGCGGCGTCGACTTCTTCAAGCCGCACGAAACCACCAACGCCGAAGGCAACGCCAGCTCGCCGCACAACCTGGCCCGCGCCGGTGCAGCAGTGAAATTCCGCATCTCCAACACCGTGCTGAAGTACGGTGACCAGATGCCAGCACTGCCAGTGCTGCAATACGACGATGCGCGTCTGCTGCCAGAAAGCTACACCGGTACCCTGATCACTTCCAAAGAGATCCAGGGCCTGGAACTGAACGCCGGTCGCTTCACCCAGGAAGCGCGCAAAAGTGCCGAGGGCCGCGATAGTGGCGGTCTGAAGTCGATCAACGTCTTCGGTGGTAGCTACAAGTTCACCGACAACTTCACCGCTTCGCTGTACACCGCCGACACCGAAGACGTGATGAAGAAGCACTACCTGGGCTTGAACTACGTCTTCCCGATTGCCAGCGACCAGTCCCTGACCCTGGACTTCAACGGCTACAAGTCGGACATCGACAAGCAGTACGTCCAGGCTGCCGGCCTGAACGGCGACTCCAACACCATCTGGAGCCTGGCTGCCACTTACGCGTACGGTGCACACTCGTTCACCCTCGCCCACCAGCGCAGCACCGGCAGCACTGGCTACAACTACGGCTTCTACCAGAACGCCGGTGGCGTGGGTGACGGTGGTTCGACCATCTACCTGGCCAACTCGTACTGGTCTGACTTCAACGCCGAAGACGAGCGCTCCTGGCAGCTGGGCTATGGCCTGGACTTCGGTGCCTACGGCATCCCGGGCCTGACCTACAAGCTGGCCTACGTCGTGGGTGACAACATCAACACCCGCAACGTCGCCAACCCGCAGGGCTTCGGCGAAGGTAAAGAGCGCGAGATCTTCAACCAGATCCGTTACGTGGTGCAGGACGGCCCGGCCAAGGACCTGTCCATCAAGCTGCGTAGCTCGTTCGTGCGTACCAACAACGCCGTGCAGCAGAACGGTTACAACGACGACGGCAACGAAGTCCGCGTATTCGTTGAGTACCCGATCAGCATCTTCTGATCCTGGTCTGATGTATCAACAGCCCTGGCTTATGCCGGGGCTGTTTCTTTTCGGCGCACGGCCTTTGCCGTCATGGGCGTCACCTCTCCATTCTCCGGTGCAAAGCTGTCGCTGCGTGCCATTCGCCACATCCGCGCATAAAACTCGCTTTCAATCGAGCCACTGAGCAGTTCGCCTGGCTTGAGGAAGGTGTGCAGGTCCGAGAACAACCCGATTTCGCTGGGGCTGATGCGCCGCGCCAGGTGCTTGGGCTTGAGCTCCGAGGGGTGCTCCAGGCCCGCGGCAGCCAGCATTTCGGCCAGTGCATGCAGTGTGTTGCGGTGGAAGCTGGCAACCCGTTCGGCCTTGTCTGGCACCACCAGGGCGCGCTGACGCAGCGGGTCTTGCGTGGCCACGCCGGTCGGGCATTTGTTGGTGTGGCAGCTCTGCGACTGGATGCAACCAATGGCGAACATGAAGCCGCGTGCCGAATTGACCCAGTCCGCGCCGATGGCCAGTACGCTGGCGATATCGAAGGCACTGACGATCTTGCCCGCCGCGCCAATACGAATGCTGGAGCGCAGGTTCAGGCCAACCAGGGTGTTGTGCACGAACATCAGGCCTTCACGCATGGGCACGCCCATGTTGTCGCTGAACTCGCGAGGTGCCGCGCCGGTACCGCCTTCCTTGCCATCCACGACGATGAAGTCCGGGGTGATGCCGGTAGCCAGCATGGCCTTGGCGATGCCCATGAACTCCCACGGGTGGCCCAGGCAAAACTTGAAGCCAACGGGTTTGCCACCCGACAGCTCACGCAGGCTGGCAACGAACTGCAGCAATTCCACTGGTGTGCGGAAGGCGCTGTGCGCTGCCGGCGAGATGCAGTCCTCGCCTACGCGCACACCACGGGTTTCGGCAATTTCGGGGCTGACCTTGTGCCCTGGCAAGATGCCGCCGTGCCCCGGTTTGGCACCTTGGCTGAGCTTGATCTCGATCATCTTCACTTGCGGCGAACGGGCTTGTTCGGCGAAGCGTCGAGGGTCGAAGCGGCCGTCCTCGGTGCGGCAGCCGAAGTAGCCGCTGCCGATCTCCCAGATCAGATCACCGCCATGTTCGCGGTGGTACGGGCTGATGCTGCCTTCGCCGGTGTCATGGGCAAAACGGCCCATGCGCGCACCCCGGTTCAGGGCGGCGATGGCGTTGGCGCTGAGTGCGCCGAAGCTCATGGCCGAGATGTTGAAGATCGAGGCCGAGTAAGGCAGGCGGCATTGCGGCCCGCCAATGGCGATGCGGAACGATGCCGGGTCTGGCGTAGCCACTGGCAGCATGGAATGGCTGATGAACTCGAAGCCGGGCTTGTAGGCATCGTTGAGCGTGCCGAAGGCTTTCTCGGCGCTTTCGTTCTTGGCGCGGGCGTACACCAGCGAGCGCTGCGAGCGGGAGAACGGCAGTTTGTCGTCGTCACCCTCGATCAGGTACTGGCGGATTTCCGGGCGGATGGTTTCGATCAGGTAGCGGATATTGCCCAGAATCGGGTAGTTGCGGCGCACGGCATGGTGGCTTTGGCGCAGGTCGTTCAGCCCGACCAGGCTGAGCAGGGCGGTGATCAGCGTGAGTGGCCAGAGCCAGGCATGCTGGGGCAGCAGTGGCAGGCTGGCGAAGGTGAACAACAGGCAGATGGCAAGGCAGGCGTAGCGGCTGGGCAGAGAGTGTTTCATGGGTCCATCGCAGGCAGGATGACCGGGCATAGGATAGGCAAAGGCGGGCAGGGGAAAACCTGGGTAATCGGTAAAAGACTGTTACCTGATTGCGTATTCCAGAGCGTTCGCGGTCCCCTGTAGGACCGCGTCTGCCTTTAAATGGGCAGCAGTATGCTGACCCGCAACCCACCGCCTTCACGATTTGCCAGCATCAGCTCCCCCCCATGGCTGTTGGCAATCCGTTGAGCAATGCTCAACCCCAACCCATACCCACCGGATGCCTGGTTACGCGACCCTTCACCACGCACGAACGGGTCGGTGATGGTCGCTAGCAGCGCTGGCGCAATCCCTGGCCCACGGTCATCGATATGGATGAACACCCCCGTGGTAGCCCGTTCCAGTGTGACCGAAACGTCCTTGGCGTATCGCAATGCATTCACCAACAAGTTTTGCAGGCAGCGCTGCAGCAGCAGGGCATCGAGCTGTGAATGACCCGCTTGGCCATGCACCGGTAGCGGTTCTTCAGGGGTAGCCAGTTCGGCGCACTGGCGTGCCACCAGCCGGTCCAGGTCCACTTGCTGCAGGTTCAACTGCTCCCCTGCGCGCAGGTAGTCGAGTACCTGGCCGATCATGTCGTCCATCTGCGTAATGTTCTGCCGCAGACGCTGTCGGTGCTCATCGTCGGGCAGGCGCTCCAGGCGCAGGCGCATGCGGGTCAGCGGGGTACGCAGGTCGTGAGACACGGCGGCCAGGAAGTAGGCCTTGTCGTTGACCATGGCAATCAGGCGTTGCTGCATGGCATTGAAGGCCTGGGCAGCCTGGCGCACTTCCTCCGGGCCATCCAGTGCCAAAGGCGGTTGCTCAAGGTTGCTACCCAGGCCACGTGCGGCATCGGCCAGGCGCCGCAAGGGGCGCAAGCACAGGCGTACGGCTATCAGGCACACCAGCAACACCGCGACGATGCGCAATGCATATACCCGCAACAGGTAATCGCTGATCAGCACCCAGGCCGACTCGCCGCTCCAGCCTTGCAGTTCCTGGCCGTCGATGGTCAGCCAATGGCCATCGGCCAACGGCACCGCGAACTGGATATGCGCCTGGGCCGTGCGCAGCCCGAACAGGCTGCGCCAGACGATTGGCTGGCCCAGCTCATCGGTAAGCTGCACCTTTATCAGGCGCACGTCCTGAGCATGCCCCAGTTCGTATTTGAGGGCCTGATGCAGCAACAGCTCGACACGCCTGCGCCCGCGGCGCTCGTCATGTTCTGGTGTGGGCAAGGTTTCGGCACAACGCAGGTGATAGTGGGCGGGTACCTGCAACGTGCCCGCGTGGCAGTCGGCCTGGGCGATGAGCGGTGCACTGCGTGCGGCGATCAGCCGAATGGGGGCTTCGAGTACCTGGGCGAAACGCACATCGAACCAGATGCTGCTCGACATCAACTGAATCACCAACGTACCGCTGACCATGATCAGCAGCAGTTGGCCAAACAAGGTACGTGGCCACAGGCGGCGAAGCCAGCGCACCTCAGGCATCCGCCACGTTACTGGCGATGCTCAGCAGGTAGCCTTCATTGCGGATGGTGAGGATTTGCGCGGCACCTGTCGGCGCGCGGCGCAGGTGCTGGCGCAGGCGGCTGACGCACATGTCCACCGAGCGGTCATCGGGTAGGTGGTCGCGGCCGAACGCGCTGCGGGTCAGTTGGTCGCGCGAAACCACCCGGTTGTTGGCTTCCAGCAGTTCGCGCAGCACGCGGTAGTCGGAGCGTGGCAGGGTCAGGGTTTCGCCATCGGGGCGGGTGAGCAGGCGCTTCACATGTTCCAGGCGGAAGCCCGCGAACACTTGGGCATCCACCACGGCAGGTTCTTCGACAGCGGGCTCCAGCCGTTGCGGGCGCCGCAGCACGGCCTTGATCCGGGCGATCAGCTCACGAGGCTCGAAAGGCTTGGCCAGGTAGTCGTCGGCGCCGACTTCCAGGCCGATGATGCGGTCCAGCGTGCTGCCCTTGGCCGACAGCATGATCACCGCCAGCCCTGGGGTCGCTTGCAACTGGCGGCACAAGCTAAGGCCGTCTTCACCTGGCAGCATCAGGTCGAGCACCACCAGCTCCACTTTGTGCCGGGCCAGCTGGTCGCGCATTTGCTCGCCGTCGGCAGCCGCCAGCACGTTGTAGCCGGCATCTGTCAGGTAATCACAAAGAAGTTCGCGGATCTCGTCGTCATCGTCGACAACCAGCAGGGTCGTGCTCATGTGGAAAAACACCTGTTTGGTGAGGGCCTGTGGCGCTCATTACCTTCAATTACATCCCCGTACATGTCGGGTCTGGAGCCCGGAGGGCCGATCCCTAGAATCCTAACAAAAAATCATCTGCAAATACGAAGCCTTCCCAAATGAATCCCATGAGTACCTCGCAAGCCTTCACCCCCATCAGCCGAAGCGGCAACCGCATCAAGCCGCTGACCTTCTTCGTCGCCGTCACCATTAGCGGTGGTGCCATGGCGGCCGACAGTAAACCCCTGGAGCTGGACGCCACGCAGATCGAAGACAGCGCGTTGCTACCCGCCGACGATGCGGGCCAACTGGGCTACACAGTCGAGAGCACCCGCAGTTCCACCGGCCTGGCGCTGACACCACGACAGACGCCACAGTCGGTCACCACCATCACCCGCCAGCAGATGGATGACCGCGACATCCACACCATCGAGCAAGCGCTGGAAACCACGCCGGGCGTCACGGCCAACAAGTCCGAGGTGGGTGGGCGTACCGACTACCGTGCCCGTGGTTACTCGATCAGCAACTGGAAGGTCGATGGCTTGCAGACCCAGGGCGGTTCCGACTTCAGCGGCAGCGGCAACGCGCTGAACATGGACCTGTACGAGCGCATCGACATCGTGCGCGGCGCCAACGGCCTGCTGGGCGGCACCGGCGACCCTTCGGCCACCGTCAACCTGATCCGCAAGGCCCCCACCAAAACCTTTGGCGGCAGCGCCTACGCCACCTACGGCAGTTGGGACAAACGCCGCCTGGGCGCCGACCTCAACCTGCCGCTGTCCGAAGACGGCCGCCTGCGTTCGCGCTTCGTGATGACCCAGCAGGATGCCAATTCGTTCCGCGACAACCAGTCCGAGCGTTCCCGCGCCGCGCTGGCAAACTTCGAATTCGACCTGGACGACGCCACCACCCTCGGCGCCGGCTACCAGTACGAGTACAACAAGGTGGTGGGCGGCGGCTGGGGCGCGAACATCCCGATCTGGTACCGCGACGGCAGCAAGACCGACCTGCCACGCAGCACCAACGTGGTACCCAGCTGGAGCTTTGGCGAGTACACCACGCGCACCGCGTTCGGCTCGCTGGAACACCGCTTCGACAACGACTGGACGCTGGACCTGAAAGCCGCCCAGGCCACTACCGAAGCCCTGAACCACCGTGGCCTGGCCAAGGTCAACTCGGCCGGTCGCGGCACCTATGGCGGCTACTGGGACCAGGACGGCAGCGGCGCTGTGCTCAACGGCCTGCACAGCTCCAGCGACACCACCCAGCAGTCGGCGCAGATCGACCTGTCCGGCCCGTTCCAGCTGTTCGGCCGCACCCACCAGGCCATGGTCGGCTACAACGACAGCCGCACCGTGGGCTGGTCGCCGGAGTACACTTGCACCATGGTTGGCGACGGCATGGCCAGCGCGCCTGCATTGGGCTGCCAGTTCCGCGCCAACAACGGCTTCCCGTTGACCGACTGGCGCAATGGCGTGGATGACGACTACGACATCATCGCCTCGCGTACCGGCCGCCACAGCAAAACCACCACCCGCCTGCAGGGCATGTACGCCGCCACCCGCCTGAGCATCACCGACCCGCTGTCGGTGATCGTCGGCGTGCGCACCAGCAATTATGCCTCCGTCACCCGCAGCGTGGCCGGTGCACGCAGCAGCCAGGAAGAAAACGGCATCGTCACCCCCTACCTGGGTGCGGTGTACGACCTCAACGACAACTACTCGCTGTACGCCAGCTACACCGACATCTTCACCCCGCAAACGTCTGAAACCAGCAGCGGCAGCAAAGTGGAGCCGATTCGTGGTCAAAGCTACGAAACCGGTATCAAGGGCGAGTGGTTCGACGGCCGCCTGAACGCCTCGGCGGCGTACTTCCGCACCAAACAGGAAAACAAGGCGGTGCTGGACGGCGACCTGACCACCCCGACCGGTGGCAACGCCTACAAGGCCGGCTCCGGCCAGGAAACCGACGGTATCGACCTGGAAGTCGCGGGCGCCCTGACCCCGAACTGGAACGTGTATGCCGGCTACACCTACCTGCACTTCCGCCGCGTCGACAGCGATGGCCGCAGTGATCCATCGCACCTGTTCAAGGCCTCGACCACCTATCGCCTCAGCGGCCCGCTCGACCGCCTGACCCTGGGTGCCGGTGTGACCGCGCAAACCAACATCCGCGCCATTTCCAGCCCGGCTGGGCAGCCCACCAATGGCGTGAGCAACGGTGCCACCGACGTGAACTGGTCCGGTTATGCCATCTGGAATGCCATGGCCAAGTACCAGCTGACTGACGACACCAGCGTCAGCGTCAATGCCAACAACCTGTTCGACAAGCACTACTACACCCAGTACGGGTTCTATGCGGGGGCGATTTATGGTGATCCGCGTAACCTGTCGCTGACCGTTAGTACGGCGTTCTGATCAATACTGCCTGGGGCTGCTTCGCAGCCCATCGCCGGCAAGCCGGGCTCCCACAGGTACAGCGTAGCCCTCTGGCATACGGGGCTCCTGTGGGAACTGTCTTGCACTAGACCTGAAAGCTGGCGCGATCACTGTAGGAGCGGCTTTAGCCGCGAACACTGGCGCAGCCGGTGCCATCCCCCTGCTATCCGGTCTCTGCCTCCCGTCCTTGGTCAGTCGGCTTCTCCAAGCCCCCCTCGAAACGGTCCCAATCCTCACCAAACAACTCCACCGGGTGCATGGTCCGATCCGCACCATTGCCACAGGCCAGTGATTTGGCTGAGCAGTAAAGATCGCATCCCCAGCAGATGCGTTCGGGATGGCTGGGGTTTGTGGGGAATTTCTTGGCCATGCTTCCGTCCCTCAATTGCTGACAGATCTCAGGCTAGGCTGCGTGCTCATCTCAAGCTTGATTGAGATCAAACTTGGGAACGAATCCCAAGCGGTGCTCACATTCTGAATCAACATCGAGCACCACTCTTCCGCATGATGAGTGCGGCAAGTGCTAAAAAGGTCATCTCGCAGCGTGACTGCTCGGACGAAGTCTCTATTTATTCGACAGGCGACTCAATGACGACTGACAAAATTGAAGGTGAGGGGCGAGATGCCTTCATCGCTAATATTTCACCCATGCTCGATGGCCTGAACGACCAGATGGCAACCATGGCCCAGCTACTGGCTGCCTGCCATGACCCGATCAAGGACGATGCTGAACTCCAGGCGCGGATGGCATTGATCGATGAGCTCTACTCCCACGCGGACAGCGAAGGTCACGCAGCGTCGCGCTTTGCGGAGATGGTGGCGGATCGAGTGTACGAGTATGAGAGTGAGTCGGTATTGGTGCCGTTCGCGAGCCAGGCCGAAGCGCTGGCCTTCCTGCTGTCGGACAGGGGCGTGAAGCAAAAGGACCTTGCGGCAATAGCGACCCAGAGCGCGGTTTCAGAGATTCTGAATAACAAGCGGAAGATGACAGTTGCCCAGATAAAGGGCTTTGCTGAGTTTTTCAGCGTACCGGTCGAGTTTTTCATGCATGGGGTTTTTTGAGATCAAAGCCTTTGCTTCACCGAAGGGCGCATGCAAAGCGACCAAGTATAAACATCCGCTCCATTTGTGCATCGCTACCGGAGCAGCCACATGAAACATTCGGCCGGTACGCTGAGTGTTTAAGCAAAGCCCTGTATCCAGGTAACCTCTTTTAGCCACCCTGCTGGTAAGTAGACGTTCTGCCAATACACTGAGGTGAATGTTTTACAATCTTGCGAACCCCGTTTCGATGGGGTGTCGCAGGGTCGATGATGCACCTTGCCGTATCGCAAAAGGAGTTGCTTTGGAGCACCATTCAACTGGCAGGCGCGGCGTGAGCTACGCGTCGGCGCAGCGGCGGCAACGCAGGGACATCCCTTCCATTATGCGCCGGGTGACGCTGGGCGTTGTGCTCGTCTGGTTGGCATTTGTGGCAAGCCTGGGCGTGTGGATAGCGCAGCGCCTTACGGCAGAAGAGCTTAAAAACCTGGCCGCAGGCGCCGAATACGAAGGCCAGATAACGGGGCGTGTCGTAGACCGCCTGTTCACCGAAATGGCCAGTGTGGCCAATATGGTGGCCCGCCAGAGCGAGGTCATCCAGCTCGCTGCCCGATATCGCCATGATCCACCCGGTTTCGCGGCACTCACGCGTGAAGAACGCGCGTCGAATTTCACCCGTGACCCGTTGGTTCGAAGCGTGGGTGATTTCATGGACCGATTGTCCAGTGATCTGCACTATGCCCGCATCTACATGAACAACCTTTCCGACGATACGGTGACGGCCAGTAACTGGGCGGAGTCGTTCAGCATTGTTGGCCAGATCTATTCGGGCAGGGCTTACCTCATCGATGCACTGCGCACTGGCAGTGGTGAAATGTTCGGCATCGCCCGCCTGAACAAGACACCCTCCTATTTCGTAGCCAGCCGCATTGACGGTGCCGATGGCAAGCCACTTGGCTCTGTCACGGTCAAGTTCGATGCCCCGGACATAGCCCTTTATCTCACGGGGCGTCACATAGCTTTGATTGTGGACCGTCAGGGGCGTGTGACTACCGCGTCCAGCGAGTTGTTCATGCTGCGCAACGTGGCGGCGCTGCTGCCGCCTGATATACCCAAGCCAGTGGATGGCGACGAAGAGCCGGGTGAGCCTATGGATATCCGCCCTATGGCCGATCAATGGCTCATTGACGGGCAGCCTTACCTGGTGCGGCGCCAGCCCCTGAACGACGCGCACTACCAGTTGCTGACGTTGGCAACGCTTGACCACCTCCAGCCGATGCGCCAGCAGTACTACTGGACCGTGGCATCTGTGGCAGCGCTGGGGTTGATTTTGATTTTGCTCTCCAGCCGTGTGACCGCGCAAATGCTGATGCGCCGCCAGGAAGAACGCTATGCGGCAAACTATGACGCGTTGACCGGCTTGAAGAACCGGCGTGCGATTCTGGCGGCCTTGCATCGGCATTTCGCGTTGGCGAAACGAACGGGGCAGGGGGTGTTAGTGGCATTTATCGACCTCGACGAATTCAAGGCGATCAACGACACCTACGGGCATGAGGTGGGGGACCAGTTCCTGATCGAAGGCAGCCGACGACTTCAGGGCGGGTTGCGGGCGACGGATGAGCTTGGGCGCTGGGGTGGCGACGAATTCGTTGTGATCGGGTTGACGGCTTCGGTCCATCCAGGCGAGATGGCGCAAACGGCCTCAGACATGCGCCGACGGCTGGTACCGCTGCTGGTTGGTAGCTACGAGTTTGACGAATGCCGTTTTGATTATTCCGGAGCGAGCATAGGTATTACGAGTGTCGACCCTGCTGCGACATCGCTGCAGGCGGCGCTTAGAGCGGCGGATCAGTTGATGTATGACGATAAAGAGGTGCGGCGGGGGTTGCGGAGGGCTTGAGGGGGGCTGCTGGGAGCCGCTCTACAGCCCCGTTTGGAAGTACCTGCGCGGAGGACTTTCATGGGGTGCTGTAGGTAACTTCGCAGCTGGTCTGCAACGCTGGTCCGGCGGATTACTCGGTGAAAGCGCGTAAGGTACTCAGCTGCCTGAATCGCGAACTTATGCGGCTTCTCGTGCTCCTTTCGGTGTTGCTGTATCGCCAAATTGGCGATACGATCAGGCCATGTCTACCAAATACCGATTTCGCGACAAGTACCGCATCGAGCTCAGGGAACGGGACCATCTGCCGCCCCACGTCCACCTTACGGGCGGTGGAGTGGATGTGGTGATCAGTCTGGAATCTGTAACTGTTACGCAAGGCAGGGCACCTGCCAAAGTAGTGCAAGACGCCCTGGCCTGGGTCGCGGCCAATCAGGCCGATTTGTTGAAGGAGTGGATGAAATGGCATCGATGAAACGTCCCCGTCTGAAGGCTGTTCAGCCTCGGTCGGGCGCCACCCTTGAGCTTACCTTTACCAATGGTCAGCATTTCACCCTCGATATGACCGATGCGCTCAAGGCGTATCCGGGATTGGCGCCACTTTCCAAGCGACAAGCCTTTGAAGGCGTCGTATTGGGCGACGGGGGATGGTCAGTGGAGTGGCCAGCGCTGGATATTCAGATTGGAGCGGATACCCTGCTGCTGGACGCGCTTGCGCAGAACGCTCCTGATGAAAATACCCGGGTTTTCATTCGTTGGCGTTTGCGACACCGGATGACGCTCGATCAGGCTGCCGAAGCGCTGGGCGTCAGTGCCCGTAGCATCAGCCGTTATAGCAGTGGTCGTGAAGCGGTTCCGCGCACATTGGCGCTGGCTTGCTTGGGGTGGGAGAGTTTGGAGCAAAAAGCTGCCTGACAAGGTCTACTGAGTCCTGCCGATGGGTTTGAGGTTTGCTGTTCTGGTCTGAGATTGCCAGGGCCGCTTTGCGGCCCATCGCGGCACAAGGCCGATCCTACAATTTGAACTGCGCCCGTGCGTTGTGTGCCAAGGCCCTATAGTCGTCGATGATGTCCTCCCTGCAATTATCTCCGTAGTCCTCGTAGAAGCCACTTTGGAATGGCGCCGTGTGAATCACGGTGAATCTCTCATGCCACCCCCCGGTTGAGTGATGAGTGCGTGAGGGAGAGCTGTATCGAATTGGTCGGCGGTGATATCCAGATTGTGATCTTTGAGCCTCAGCCAGATGTGGCGTTGCTCCGTATCTTCCTTCAACTCACCCGTTACCACGTCGATGGTGACGCCTTCGTGTTCCTCGCACAGAAACCACGCCAGCAGCAAACTCGCGAATTCGCAGCAGTTAGTGGGAAACATGGAAAATAGACGGAACGCGAACCATCGCGGAGGGGTTTGCCGGAACGCCTTTGAGAATGCCAACGCGGACTGCTCAACGTCTAGCGCAAGGCTGGGGGAGTTCGTCATCTGAGTCATTCCTCATAGCCGAAAACAAAAAAGGCCCACCTTTCGGTGAGCCTTTTGAGTACTGCGTATGGTGCGGCACTAGGAGTCGAATCGTAGGGTAGAGTATTGATTCTAATATTATTTTTCTAGTTTATGAAAAATTCTATCTCTTAAACTATCCTTGGGCATCCGTCCAATCCCTTGCGGCCAAGATATGTAGCAACTTTTTTTACTTAACTTACAGGCGCGAGTAGGTTGGCTCCATTTTTGATACTGAAGCGTACAGCCACCCCTGGGGTCAACTACTGAGCCAGGGGTGGAGTCAATTAAACCAAAGTTTCGGTCTATATAACGGACTTAGAATGTACCTCGCAGGGTCACCATGTAATTGCGTGGATCCCCATAGAAGTTGCCATTCGCCGCGCTGGAGACCGTCTGGTAGTAGGTCTTGTCGAACAGGTTGTTGGCATTGAGCGATACGGTCCAATAATCGTCCACACGATACCTCAACAGGGCATTCCAGACCGCATAGCCACTTTGCTTGTAATCGAAAGGAATGTTCGACTCCACCACGTTGCCATTACCATCCACCCGCACCGTGGTGCCACTGACGTAGGTGGCGCTTTGGACGTCGACGCCGCCGCCCACGGTCCAGTCCGAGAACTCGCCAGGCAACTGGTAGGTCGACCACAGCTTGAACTGATGCTTGGGCGTGATCGTGCTCAGGGCCGTGCTATCGGTCTCGTTCTTGTTGTAGTTGTACACGTAACTGGCCATCAGGTTCCAATCCTTGAGGATTTCGCCCGTCGCCTCAAGCTCGATGCCCTTGCTGATGACCTCGCCCTGGTTCACGTAGCAGCAACTGCCGCCATACAGCACAGATGCCTGCGGGTAGTTGGTGTCCTGCACCGCACCGTTCTTGCGTTTGGTGTAGAACACGGCAAGGCTGGTGTTCAGGCGGCCGTCGAACAGCTCGCCCTTGATACCCAACTCGGTGGTCTTGCCCTCCAGCGGCTCCAGTACGTCGTTGCTGCCGATCGGCCCGCGCAGGTAGCTTTGCTGCGGCTTGTAAATCTTCGAGTAACTGCCATACAGCGACCATTGGTCATCGAGGTCATAGATCGCGCCGAAGTACGGCACGAAGCGCGTCGGCTCGCGCATGTCGATGTCGCTCTGCACTACACCGGCGTTGGTATAGACCTGCTGGAAGTGATAGCGGGCCGCTCGGCCGCCGAGGATGACCTTGAGCGGGTCGGTCACCTGCAATGTCAGCCGCCCGTAGAGGCCGTACTGTTCCTGGGTGTTGGGGCTGTAGTCACGGGGAGTCACCAGCGAGATGGTGGTCGGCTTCCAATAACCGGGGTCGAACACATCGATCGGCACACCGGTCCCGGTGAACACCCCCGAGCCCTGCCAGCGGCTGGTGACGCGCTGATAGTCGGCGCCCAGTACGAACTGGTGCTCGCGGCCAAAGGCGTCGAAACTGCCGGACAGGTTACTGTCGATGAGGTCCTGACTGGTGGAATAGACGTTATAGCTGGCGCGCCAAACGGGCCCGGCCAAGGTCACCGGGTTGACGGCGTTGCCCGATACCGCTGCCAGTGCCTCGCCGGCGTCACGGGTATTGGTGTACGAGACGTTCAATTTCCAGTCGTTGTCGAAGTAGTGGTCGACCTTGGTGAAGATCTCTTGGGAGATGTTGTCCATGTAGGACCAGTTCTGCCCAAGGTTGGTGTGACGCGCAAGCCCGATGTCCTTACCCGTGGTGTAGCGTGGCAGGCCCAGAGACGAGTTGGAGTGGGTGCTTTCATACATGCCGCCCAGGGTGAAGATGGTCTGAGGGCCCAGATCGACCTCGAACACCCCGTAGATCGTGGGTTTTTGCGTGGCCAGTTTATCTGTGAAGTACTGGCGGTCGGTATAAGCCGTCACCAGGCGCCCGCGTACGTTGCCGCTGTCGGTCAAAGGGCCGGTCACGTCGATTTGCGAACGGTAGTTGTCCCAAGAACCGGCGGCGGCCTCGAACTTCAACTGAAAGTCCGAGAGCGGGCGTTTGCGCACGAGGTTGATGACGCCACCGGGGTCGCCCACGCCGCCGAACAGCGCACCAGATCCCCGTAACACTTCTATGTGGTCAAATTCGGCCAGGTTATAAAGCCGGCGCGAGTAGAAGCTGGTGGCCACCGAGGAGAGTGCCATAGGCGCCGCCCCGTCGATCTGGATGCTGTCAATGTTGAATCCGCGCGAGTAGAACTCGTAGGTGTCGCTGGTGGTTTTCTGCACCGTGACCCCGGGAGCCATTTTCAACGCATCCTGCAGGCTCGTGACACTACGATCTTCAATCAGCTGGCTGGACAGCACCGACACCGATTGTGGCGTTTCGCGCAGGCTGGTCGGGCTCTTGGAGCCCACGCTCACCGCACCGGTGGTGTAGGACCCACTGTTCTCGGTCATCTCGCCCATGCCCTGCCCACTGACCAGCGTACTCCCCAGCTCCAGCGCCACGCCGCCAGTGGTGGCCACGGGGTCTAGTATCCAGTTGCCATTGGCCGCTTGGGTGGCGCCAAGGCCTGAGCCCTGCAATAGCATGTTCAGGCCCTGCTGGACGGTGTAGTCGCCGTTGATTGCGGTCGCATACTTGCCATGGACCAGCGCGGGGTCAAATGGCAAGTTGATGGCGGCAGCCTGTGCAAACGTACTGAGTGATTGCTCCAGCGTGCCTGCAGGCAGATTGTAGTGACGTATTTCGCTCTGCTCGGCATGTACCGCGCAAATCGGCAGCGCAATGCTTGCAGCGCTGGCAAGCAGTACGCCACGCAGCGCTATGGCAAGGCGGGTCCTGGGAACATGGCGAGGTGAATACGCGGATGACATGTGGATCGAGCTCCATTCGTTTGGCAGGGTGTTTTCCCTATTGGCCGAAGTGCTCGGAAAAACCCGCAGCGTGAAACCCGTTTTTTTGCAGATTGTTCTCAGCGGGCAACAACGCGACGCCAGAACCGTGTGAAACGCTCGACCCTGACGGGCATCGAATCGCCCAATGCATCTAGTGCCAGGTCGATATCGTCAAGCTGGAAAACTCCAGACACTTTCAACCCCGCGACCTGGGGGCTACAGCTAATCCAGCCTCGCTGATAGCGCGCCAGTTCCAACAGCAGTTCCTGCAGTGGCAGGCTACGCGCTACCAACTGACCTCGGGTCCAGGCGCTGGCATCCATTTCGCTTTGCTGAAGTTTGCGGCTACCCTCGGTGCTGATCGAGTATTCCTCGCCTGCAGCAACCAACTGCTGCTGCGTGGACTGGTGGATGAGGACCCTGCTCTGTTCGACCAAAAGCTGGGTACGCGTTTCTTCTTGGCGTACCGCAAAAGCTGTACCCAGCGCCTGTAAACGCGCCTGGGCGGTATGCACCCAGAAGCTGCGACGACCGGCAGGTGAGCCTTCGTCCGGGCCTGTGTCGATGAAGATCTCACCCTGCAGGAGATTGATGAGGCGCTGGCTATTAGTAAATGCCACCTCCACGGCGCTGTTGGTATTGAGCTGCAGCCGTGTACCGTCGGCGAGTATCACCGTTCGTCGTTGGCCTACGCTGGTGGTGTAGTCGGCGCCCCAGAGCCGAACCTGCTCTTGGCTTTGCCAGCCCACGCCCCCAATGACCAAGCCCGTGCCCAGCACCTGAAGCAGCCGCCGACGGCCCAGCTGGTGATGTTGCATGCGCTCGAGAGTGTCACGCGCGACACCGCCCGGTACGCCTGGGAGGCTAGCGAGCTTGCTGAAGGTAGACTCATTGCTCTGCAATGACTGCCAGGCGGCCTCATGCAGGGGATGAAGCTTGCGCCAATACAGGCAACCTTGCAGGGCAGGTTCATCAGCATATCCGGACTGCAGGCGCACCATCCATGTGATTGCTTGGTCGAGCACTTCATCCGGTATTTCGGCGCGTGTTGCACTGCTCATGAGTTGGCGAAGTAGCAATGACGAATCGCTTTCGCCATGTAGCTTTCCACAGACCTCAGGCTGACCCCCAGCTGCGCAGCGATCTCCTTGTAGCCCAACCCGTCCAGGCGCGATAGTAAAAATGCGGTTCGCACCTTGGGCGGCAAGCCATCGAGCAAGGCATCCACCTTGGCCAAGGTCTCAAGCAGGATCATCTGTGCTTCCGGGGAAGGCATCAACGCCTCAGGCAAGTTGGTCAATGCATCCTTATATGCCCTCTCGACTCGATCTCGGCGTGCGCGGTCTATCACCAGAGCGCGGGCGATTGTACTCAGCCAGGCTCGTGGCTGACGAACATCCTGAATGCGATCAACTTTGCCTAGCACATTGACGAACGTATCCTGAGCTAGGTCGGCAGCGTTATCCCCTTGGCGCAGACGTTTGCGCAGCCAGTCGACTAACCAAGCATGATGGTCGACATAGAGGGACTGAACATCAGCCTGCGTTGCAGATGACACGGGCGGTGTAGGCACTGCAGCCCTCTTGTTGGCATAGAGTTGCGTTTGAGAATATCTCTCATCTTATATGGGCTCAATTGTGCTTGACAAGCTACTGCAATGAGAGGCGTTCAAAAATTGAAAACATCGGTTCTTTCAAACGTTGAACACCCATAGCTTTTGCATTCGGCGAACGAGCAGACGTACGGTCAGCACATAGCGATACCTCGTAGCTGCACTGTGTTCGCCTAGGCAATGGTCAAGAAACCAAGCGACGTGCTTTCTCTGCCAAGACCACGGCGTCTTCCGTTGCCAGCGTTCTGCGATTTCGGCTTGGATAATCTTTGCCTGCTGCAAGTGGCGTTGTCGCGTAGCGTGCGATCCCTTCAGCACCGCAGACAAGAACAATTCCATATCGAATGCCTTACTCATCTGCGACCTCCTATGTAGGCAACGACCACGTCAAAGCGCCCGTGCCCCAGTTCATAGCTGATTTGCCATCGGGCCTCGCGGTCAAGACGCCAATTGAACTGGCAACATTCACCGCCGTTAATTGGCGCGCGGTGTTGGGTAATTTGCTCGTAGCGTTCACACGCGAACGCTGCCCGTAGTTCGTGGAAGCCTTTGAGGTTGTGCGCATGCAGAATGGAGCGCGCTGGGCGGATGATTTTTTGCGCAACATTCAGGTAGCTTTCGTGTGGCGCAATCAGGTTGTGACTACCCGCGGGAGAGACCTGCCGTGCAAACTCAAGTGCTGCTCGAACATGGTCATCCACCGCAATCCAACGTGGCGCCGAGGCACAGGCGCGACCGCCTTTGGTGCCGTCCTGGATGTTGATCCTGCCGAGATCTTCAGCCTCACGGGCAAGTCGTAGCAGGTCAGCCAAGATGGCCTCACGCAAGCGCATGCCGGTGGCTCTTGCCAGCAGAAGGATCGCTGCAGCCCTTCTCTGGTCACGGCGGCAAAGCGCATCGACGATTTGTTTAACCTGTTCGCGATCTTGGCCCTGCGGCACCGAGTGTCGAACCCCTGTGCGCAGCATACCCAGCGCCTGGCTCGGGCTGGGCAACTTCACGCACTGATCACCGCGAAGCGCCGCCATGGTCCTGTTAACGCTGGATAGCCGGTTCTGTGCGGTGCTGATAGCCAGTTCACCACGCCCAATAACGTCGCGCAGATAAACTGCATAGTCGGCCAACACCCTTCGATCAATCTGCCGCGCATCATTGATACCGGGCCCCTGTTCGGACCGGCACCACCTCACGAATGCCAGCCACCGATCACAGTGTGCCTTGACCGTGCCGTAGTGGCCGCCGCCGAACATGTCTTTTAACGCCTGCGGCCCTGCATAGCTCAGTTGTCTGCCGTAACCGAAATTGCGGCCATCGCGTCTGCCTATCAATGCCATGTCGATCACCTCATCTACCGTTCTCCGATCCTCACCCCACGTCATCCCGCCAAGAATGTTGAGTGTTATCAGGGATCAAGGCCCCTGCGACCTGTGGGGAATGTCCACTACGCGGGACTGGCGGCTCCTTACGTCCGGGAGCAAGGGCATCTCATGATCTGACCTCCTGAGCACCGTTACCGGTGGGCGGGTGGAGGCTGCACTGGCTGACGAGACAAGTGCCGCGAGATCCTGAGCCGGGTGAACGCAGCAATGCGATGACCGGGGCATGCCTGACTGTCAGTCAGGTGCAGTCCATTCCTTGGTCTGCGGCACCATCATCTACAGCGCTGTTGCTGGTGACATCGGCGTTTGTCACGCCGATTGTCACGAGGGGGAATGCCGCAAAGCCTTGTGCGATCAGGGCTGCTGCAGTGGTAGAAGTGCCCGTCTCTTTCCACAGAAAGAGACGGGCACAGGTTGGCGCAATCTTCGGCCAAGCGGATAGGTTGCTGCAGGGCAGCGAGGTACGGAGTATCTGGCGCACGAGCGCTATGTGTGTAAGAGCATCCATCACATGGGTAGTGACCGGGCGAGCTGCCGGATGCGAATCGCCCTTGGGGAGAACCACCGCCAGAGCGGCGTGACCTTCAAGGTTCGGGTCACCTAGGGTGCTGTCATCGACAGCGCTTGCAACTCCCGGTCTACGCCTGTGGACAATGTTAGTCAAGCAAAGCGATTTCAGGGATTTAGCGCCTGTGGATAAAACTATCCCCCGGTGGACATCTGTGGTTTTCCACAGACGTACGCTGTGCCAGCGGTTTTTTTTCTTAGGTATGGTCCTTTCAAACAGGGCGGCTTTGCAGCCCCGTTTGAAAGGACCCGCGCGGAGGAGCTTCATGCGGTGCTGTGGGTAACTTCACAGCTAGTTGAGGTGGTGGTGCGGCGGGTTACTCGGTCCTCTTGGCACTGCGAAGGCGCGTGACGTTCTCGCCCGTCTGCTTGGCAAACTCATGCGGCGTCACATGGTCCTCGCGGTTCGCCTCCAGAAACCGGCTCCACCAGGTCATGATCATCCGGCGCTCTTCGAGGAACTCGGCCTTGTGGGTATAGGCGGCGCGCACGTTGTTGCGTTCCTTGTGGCTCATCTGGCGTTCGATCGCTATCTCTGACCACAGCCCGGACTCGACCAGTGCACTGCACGCCATGGCTCGGAACCCGTGGCCGCAGATATCCACCTTAGTGTCGTAGCCCATCGTTCTGAGCGCGGCATTCACCGTGTTCTCGGACATCGGTTTCCACGGTTTTGCATCTCCCGCGAACACTAGGTCGAACTTGCCGGTGATCGCGTGGATCTGCTCAAGCAAGCTCACTGCTTGCGGCGATAAGGGTACAACGTGAATGTCTCCGGCCATTTTCGTACCCCTTGTGGAAAACGGTACGCCGTCGAGCGCCGGGCGAGTGTCGGGGATCTCCCAGATGCCGCGATTGAGGTCGAACTCGTTCCAGCGGGCGAAGCGCAGCTCACTGGAGCGTACGAACACGTGCAACGACAGCATCACGGTAAGGCGTGTGAGTGGACGACCTTTGTAGCCGTCGATGCGCGCCTGTAGCTCTGGCAGCCTCGATAAGGGTAGTGCGGGTCGATGTGTAACCCGTGGTGCTCTGATTGAGCCATCGAGGTCGTGGGCTGGATTCGTCGTAATCAGCCGCAGCCGTTTGGCTTCGCGCATGATGCTTTGCAGGTAGTTCTTGATCCTGAGCGCCACGTCGATGGTGCCGCGCTTCGTCACGGCTTCCAGTGGCTGCATGAGGTCATGGGTGTCCAACTCAATGATTGCCCTGGCACCGAGTAAAGGGAATACATGAGTCTTCAACCGGCTGAGTACAGTCTTGGCGTGGCCCGGCGCCCACTTGGGCACCATCCCGGCATACCAATCGAGCGCAACGCTTTCGAAGGTACGGCCATTGATTACGGCTTGCACCTTGGCCTGCTGCTTGGATTGGATGGGGTCAATGCCGTTGGCGAGCTGCTGTTTGAGCTCGAAGCGCTTGTGGCGAGCGTCAGCCAGCCCGACCACCGGGTAATTGCCGAGTGAGGTCAGGCCCTCGCGACCATCGGGCTTCACGTACCTGAGCCGCCAGCCTTTGCGACCGTTGGGCTTCACGAGCAGGTAAAGACCATCGCCGTCAAAAAGCTTGTACTCACGTTCGCGAGCCTTTGCAGTGCGGCAGGCGTTGTCGGTAAGGGGAGCCGTTGTGCGAGCCATAAGGGTACTTTCCAATGTCGAATTGGTAGGTATCCTTAAAAGTACCCTTATTAGCGCTGGCTACCCTCGGAATCCGACGGAACGCCAAAACGAAAAAACCCGCCAGAAGGCGGGTTTTTTCGGGGGTTCCAGAGATTTTGAAAGCTTTCTATGGAACCTTGAATGGTGCCGGCACCAGGAATCGAACCCGGGACCTACTGATTACAAGTCAGTTGCTCTACCATCTGAGCTATACCGGCAATGGGGCGTCATTATAACGATCGTTTGGCGCCTGTAAACCACTTCGTTGCGAATGTTCGCAAAAGACCTAAGTCACCGGCCCAAAAGGAGAATTTTCCTACCAGCCGCGGTGGATCGTGGTAACGCTCGGCTCGCTTTTGCCCGGGTTGAAGAACAGCTTGTCGTTGTCGCAGCCGCGCTTGCGGCAAGGGCTTTCGGTGCGCAGGGGCAGGCCGTTGTCGCCGCCCAGTTGCATGCCGGGGTGGTTCCAGCCCAGGTTGCTGTTGGCGTGGGGTGCGGTGCCGCTGGCACAGCCGGTCAGGGCCAGGGCGAGGGTCAGCAAGGCGAGGGGTTTGGCTTGGGTCACGATGGTCAGGTCCGTTGGTCCACTGTCGGTTCTGGCGCAACGCCAGAAGGTCGCGGGGCTGGCGGGCAGCGCGCGACGTCACTTTTTAATGATTTGGGGGAGGGATCATACACGGTTGCGAGGGTGGGGTATTAGCCTTGTGTTGCCTGTCAGGGCCTTTTCGCGGGTGAGCCCGTTCCCGCAAGGGCCGCGTAAGCGGCTGCGATCTGTGTAAGGTAATTCTGAACCATGGGGCCAGGCGCTTCAGGGTTTGGCTGCTTAGGAAGTATCCTACGCGCGCCGCCGAAGTATCGCTGTTGTCGGGGAAGTGGCTCACGGATACCGTTTTCGGGTCGCTCTGGCGACCGGGTGTGAGAACCCGACGTTGAACGTATCGGCTGCGTAATGGCGACCGTGCGCGGGCAGACCTTGGTCTGGCCGGGCTTCCTATGTTCACTCGGTTTCTCACCTCGTGCACGGTTGCCGCCTTTGTTCCGTGAGAAAGAATGAACACGGCAACTCCTCTGAACTAGGGAGTTTGAAAATTGAAAACGATCGATACTGATCCCGGCAGCCCCAAGCCAATCACCACCGCAGGCGTGGAAACCTTCCTCGCAGCCGGTAACCCCTCCCTCAACTTGCTACGCGTAGAGCCCGGCATCCCGGTCGATGCGGCCTATGAGCATGTTTCGATCCTGATGGGCTACATCAAGCATCTGGTGCGCGAGGGGGATATGGAGGATGACCATAAATTCCTGGGGGCGGCTGATTACTTGTGCGATATGGCCAAGGCGCTGATGAACGATATCGAGATTGCCAAGAATAAATCGCATTGAAAATGTGAGATCGCCGGGGCCGCTTTGCGGCCCTTTCGCGACGCAAGGCCGCTCCCACAAATGACCCCGCAGACGCCTCTTGCGCAAACCACAAGAAATGTTTATGCACAAGTGGCATTGACAGCTTGCGCGAAAGGCATGCCGGATTGCTGCGCCGCCGGTCTTTGCGCAAACGCCTGTTTTTACTGGGCTTGACGCACAAGCAGGAATAAGCCAAGCGCTAGAAATAGCGTTGGGATCCAACAGGTAATCACAAGCTTGTTCACAGACTTATCCACAGGTTGTGCTGCGGCTAACGGTCGCGTTCCGCGAGGATGAGCAGGTTGCGCGGAGTCAGAGGGTAGTCGCAGAAAAGGCCCAGGCGCACCTCAAAGCCTTGTTCTTCGAGGAACAGGGCGCGATCGAGCACCAGCCACAACTCCAATGGCCGACGGAACAGGTTGCGCACGCGCTCCAGGTTGCGTACTTCGGCCAGGCGTTGCCAGCCGGCGGCTTCCAGAGCGGCCCAGTCCGGGTTGCCATTCAAGGGCAGTTGCTTGAGTTCGGCCAGGTCGCGGCAGTACTGCTCGAAGGGCTTTTCCAGCCAGGCTACCGGCAGCGACGGTGTTGGCAGGTATTCATCGCGCTGGCGCTGCTGGCGTTGTAGCAGGTCGAAGCCCAGGCGCCGGGCCATCGAGGTGTCACGTTGGCGCCTTACGCGGGCCCCGGCGGTAACGGTTTCGCTCAGGGGCAGGCCCAGATCGTCCAGCGACAGCTGCAGGCCGGACGCTTGCGCGGCTGTGGATAACGGCTGGTATTGCTGCACTGCAATGCGGTTGTAGCAGCAGGGGGCTATCGCCAATTGCCGGCAACCTTGCTGGCTGGCCAGTTGCATCAGGCGTACATGCAGGTCGCCGCAGGCGTGCAGGGCTACCACGCTTTTGTCGCCTGCCAGGTGGCGGGCGCTGTCGCTGGCCATTACATCCTGATGCAGATGTTGCGCTGGCAAGTGGTGGTGCGCACTCAGGGCCTGGCCGGCGGCGACCAGTTCGGCATCGTACTCCAGGCAGGTCAGTTGCTGGCCGGGTTGCAGCAGGCGGCGGCCGAGGTGGCCTTTGCCGGAGCACCAGTCCAGCCAGTGGCGGGGCTGGTGGTGGAAGGCCAGGTGGCTGGCGAAGGCTTCGATCTGCTGCCATTTGCGGCCGGGGACGGCGACGTCCAGGCGGTGGGCCGCGAGGGGCAGGTCGGTTTGCGGCAGGCTGCCGAGGGCGGCGAGCTGTTGGGCTTGCTGGGCCAGTTGCGGGAACGGGGCCGGCAAGGCGTCAGCGGGGCATTCGGTGTCGGCGTCGGCCAGCGAACATTGGCGCAGGTGGGTGGCCAGTTCGGGGTGGGTGGTTTCCCAGTCCAGCTGCAGGGTGGTGAAGGGGCGGGGTTTCCACAGCTGTTGGTGCTCGATCAGGAACTGGTCGAGGGCCTGGAAGCGGGGGCTTAGGTGGTGGCTGTGAAGGTGGCTGGGCATGGGAGGATGTGTGTTGGGATTGAGGGCCTCATCGCGGGCAAGCCCGCTCCTACAGGGATTTATATAGCCTGTAGGAGCGGGTTTACCCGCGAAATGGCCAGTATGGTCTCAGCGACCCTGGCAGGCATCCACGCGCAACCAGCGCTCCAGCAGCTTGAAGCCTTGCACCAGCAGGAACGAGATCACCAGGTAGAACACGCCAGCAGCAAAGAAGATCTCCACCGGCAAGTAGGTGCGGGCGATGATGGTACGGGCCATGCCGGTCAGTTCCAGCAGGGTCACGGTACTGGCCAAGGCACTGGCCTTGAGCATCAGGATCACTTCGTTGCTGTACGCCGGCAGGCCGATGCGCGCAGCGCGCGGCAGCATGATGTAGAACAGTGCCTTGCCCCGCGACATGCCCAGCGCCCGTGCCGCCTCGATCTCACCTTTAGGGATCGATTGCAGCGCGCCGCGCAGGATCTCGGCGATGTACGCGGCGGTGTGCAGGGTCATGGTCAGCACGGTGCACCAGAACGGATCGCGCAGGTACGGCCACAGCGAGCTGGAGCGCACGGCATCGAACTGCGCCAGCCCGTAGTAGACCAGGAACAGCTGCACCAGCAGCGGCGTGCCGCGGAAGAAGAAGATGTAGCTAAACGGCACAGCGCGCACGTACCAGTGGCGCGAGGAGCGGGCGATGCCCAGCGGGATGGCCAGGATCAACCCGGCAACCACCGCAATGGCCACCAGCTCCAGGGTCAGGACCGCGCCCTCGGCCAGGCGTGGCAGCCATTTGAAGATGACTTCCCAATTCATTATTCAGCCCTCGCAAAGCCGCGAGCGGCGCGTTTTTCCATGAAGTGCATGCCGGTCATGGCGATGACGGTCAGGCTCAGGTAGATGCAGGCCGCCACCATGTAGAAGGTGAACGGTTCCTTGGTCACGGTCACGCCGATTTGTGCGTGGCGCATGATTTCTTCCAGGCCGATCACCGACACCAGCGCGGTGTCCTTCATCAGGATCATGAACAGGTTGCCAAGGCCGGGCAGGGCGATGCGCCACATCTGCGGCAGGATGATCCGCGAGAGGATGCGGCCCTTGGACAGGCCCAGTGCCAGGCCCGCTTCACGGTGGCCCTTGGGGATTGCCAGGATGGCGCCACGAAACACTTCGGTGGCGTAGGCGCCGAAACACAGGCCCAGGGCGATCACGCCCGCAGCAAAGGCGCTCAGCTCAAGGCCCGGCATGTTCAAGGCCTCGCCGAGGGCGTTCATCAACCCGACGGTGCCGAAATAGATAAGCAGAACCCACAGCAGTTCGGGCACGCCACGAACCAGGGTCGAGTAGAAACCGCCAAGCCATTGCAACGGCTTGATCGCGGAGGTTTTGGCCAGGGCGCCGAGCAGGCCCAGCACCAGCCCCAGCAGCAAGGCGCAGAGCGCCAGTTTTACGGTCATCAGGGTGCCGGCCATCATGGCCGGACCGAATCCGTGCAGGTCGATATTCATGGGCAGGTCATATTAGGGACTGGCGCGCCACGGGGGCGCGCCGGTCAGGGCGGGTCATTCGATGCTGAACGGGAAGTACTTGTCGTTGATCTTCTTGTACGTGCCGTCGGCTTTGATTTCGGCCAGGGCTTTGTTCAGGTCGTCGCGCAGCTTGGTGTCACCTTTGCGCACGGCAATGCCGATCTTGTCGCTGTCCATCACCGGCTCGCCCTTGAACTCGAAGTTCGAGCCGTCTTTGCTCTTCAGCCACTCGTACTGCACGTACTTGTCGGCCAAGATGCCGTCGATGCGGCCGGACACCAGGTCCAGGTAGGCGTTTTCCTGGGTGTCGTACAGCTTGATGTCGACGCCTTTGAAGTTGTCTTCCAGGTAGGTACCGGCCAGGGTGGCGCGCTGGGTGCCGATGACCTTGCCCTTCAACGACTCTTTGTCAGTCTTGAAGTCGACGTTTTTCGGCGCAATGAACTGCAGCTTGTTGGAGTAGTACGGCTCGGTGAAGTCCACGGCCTGCTTGCGCTCGTCGGTGATCGACAGCGATGACACCAGGAAGTCGAACTTCTTGGCGTTCAGGGCCGGGATGATGCCGTCCCAGTCGGAGGTGACGACCGAGCACTCGACTTTCATCTTGGCGCACAGGGCGTCGCCGATGTCTTTGTCGAAGCCGACCACGTTACCGCTGGCGTCCTTGTTGTTGAACGGTGGGTAGGCGGCTTCGATGCCCATGCGCAGTTTTTCTGCGGCCATGGCGTTTGCCGACATCACCAGCGTGGCAGCAGCTGCCAGGAGGAACTTCTTGTAAGTGTGCATGTATTGCTCCGTTAGCGGTGGCTGGACATGAATTGCTTGCAACGCGCCGAGGTCGGGTTTTCGAAGACCTGTTGCGGCGATCCCTGCTCTTCTACCAGGCCCTGGTGCAGGAAGACGACTTCACTGGACACATGGCGGGCAAAGCTCATCTCGTGCGTTACCAGCAGCATGGTACGGCCTTCTTCGGCCAGTGCGCGGATAACGTTAAGCACTTCCTGGACCATTTCCGGATCGAGTGCCGAGGTTGGCTCGTCGAACAGGATGACCTTGGGCTTCATGGCCAGGGTACGGGCAATGGCGGCGCGCTGTTGCTGGCCACCGGAAAGCTGGGCGGGGTAGCTGTGGCGTTTGTCGTAGATGCCAACCTTGTTCAGCAGCGCTTCGGCGGCCTCGATGGCCTCGGCCTTGCTCTGGCCGAGCACGCGGCGTGGCGCCTCGATGATGTTGTCGAGGATCGACATGTGCGGCCACAGGTTGAAGTTCTGGAAGACAAAGCCGATTTCGCTACGCAGGCGGTTGATCTGGCGGTTGTCGGCTGCGATCAGGTCGCCGTTCTTGGCGGCCTTGAGCTTGAGGGCTTCGCCGGCAACCAGGATTTCGCCCTGGTGCGGGTTCTCGAGCAGGTTGATGCAACGCAGCAGGGTGGACTTGCCGGAGCCGGACGACCCCAGGATGGAGATCACGTCACCGTCGCGAGCGGTCAGCGAAATACCCTTGAGAATTTCCTGCTCGCCGTAGCGTTTGTGCAGATTGCGGATTTCCAGCGCGGGCGTGGCCTGAGCCATGTGCGGTCCTCATGTGTTCGGGTGCGTTCCCAGCTGTTGGCGGCCTTCCTGGCGTGCGCCAAGCTAGCATAGCGACATTATGACGGCCAACAGGGTCGCCGGGGACTGTAGGCAATGGTGGGGCAGTTTGTCGCATCGCTACAGCGTAACGTCGCGCAGATGTCCGCGAAGGTGTCGCCCAGCACCAGAGCCTTGATGAAAAAAGGCGCGATGGTGCCAGCTTTGGCCCGCTCATGGAAGCGGTTTTGGCCCTTTCAAGGGGTAAACCCTACCTTCAGCTAGCAGGAGCGGGT
Organism: Pseudomonas kurunegalensis; assembly: GCF_030291635.1. Taxonomy (NCBI): domain Bacteria; kingdom Pseudomonadati; phylum Pseudomonadota; class Gammaproteobacteria; order Pseudomonadales; family Pseudomonadaceae; genus Pseudomonas; species Pseudomonas kurunegalensis. The sequence continues at coordinate 329,664 of NZ_CP127871.1, forward strand.
TTACCCGCGAAGGCGTCATGTGCTCATCAGGTTGTACCCGTGGGTTGCACTTTTTTTGCATTGCGGCGGTGCACAGGTGTTACCGGGGAGCACCTTTGGTGCGTTTGTAAGTGGGTATTTCAGTAATCCGATGATTTGGCGCCCTTTCGGTCAAGGTGTGGCCGAAAGCCCTCCAAACCTTGTCCTAAGAGGCCTGCGGAATTTTCTGACGAATGCATTCAGCACATGGCGCGCTTATTGCCAGTAGGAAACCGCCGATTGCAGCGACGCCTAGGTCAACCCTTGGCGCGCTCCGTACCCGCAGTCGGAGTGGTCCACTCCTTACAAAGGTAGTTTCAATGAGCGGTAACAATTCCAATGACCTCGCTCAGGGGCTCAAACAACGGCATGTCACCATGCTGTCCATCGCTGGCGTCATCGGTGCCGGCCTGTTCGTAGGCTCCGGCCACGCCATCGCAGCGGCCGGCCCGGCCGTGCTGCTGGCTTATGCCGCTGCCGGTACGCTGGTCGTGCTGGTGATGCGCATGCTGGGTGAAATGGCGGTCGCTTCGCCAGACACCGGTTCGTTCTCTACATATGCCGACCGCGCCATCGGGCGTTGGGCCGGTTTCACCATTGGCTGGCTGTACTGGTGGTTCTGGGTGCTGGTGATTCCGCTGGAGGCCAACGCCGCCGCCGCCATCCTGCATGCCTGGTTCCCTGCGGTCGACCTGTGGGCGTTCTCCCTCATCATTACCCTGGCGCTGACCCTGACCAACCTGTGCAGCGTGAAGAACTACGGCGAGTTCGAGTTCTGGTTCGCCCTGCTCAAGGTGCTGGCGATCATCGGCTTCATCGCCGTGGGTTGTGCTGCCATGTTCGGCTTCGTGCCAAGCAGCCAGGTGAGCGGTGCCAGCCACCTGTTCGATACCCAAGGCTTCATGCCCAATGGTCTGGGCGCGGTGCTGGCAGCCATGCTGACCACCATGTTCTCGTTCATGGGTACTGAGATTGTCACCATCGCCGCTGCCGAGTCGAAGGACCCGGGCAAGCAGATCAGCCGCGCCACCAACTCGGTGATCTGGCGTATCTGCCTGTTCTACCTGGTGTCGATCTTCCTGGTCGTGGCCCTGGTGCCGTGGAACGACCCGGCCCTGGCCGAGACCGGTTCCTACCAGACCGTGCTGAGCCGCATCGGCGTGCCGAATGCCAAGCTGATCGTCGACATCGTCGTGCTGATTGCCGTGACCAGCTGCCTGAACTCGGCGCTGTACACTTCTTCGCGCATGCTGTTCTCGCTGAGCAAGCGTGGCGACGCCCCGGCCATTGCCCAGCGCACCACCAAGTCGGCGACCCCGCATGTGGCGGTATTGCTGTCCACTGCAGCGGCGTTCCTCTGTGTGTTCGCCAACTTCGTGGCACCGGCTCAGGTGTTCGAGTTCCTGCTGGCCAGCTCGGGTGCCATTGCGCTGCTGGTGTACCTGGTGATTGCCGTGTCGCAACTGCGCATGCGTGCCCAGCGTGAAGCCCGCGGTGAGAAGATTACCTTCAAGATGTGGCTGTTCCCGGGCCTGACCTGGGCGACCATTGCCTTCATCGTTGCCATTCTGGTGGTGATGGCGCTGCGTGAAGACCACCGTGCGGAGATCATCGCGACTGCGCTGCTGAGCATTGGTGTGGTGGCGGCTGGCTTGCTGGTGCACCGCAAGCGTGAAGCTGCCGGGCGGGTGGCGCTGGATAACTGATCCGCGCTGGCTGTAACGAAAAGGCCGCGCCTTGTGTAGGGCGCGGCCTTTTTTGTTGCCTGTGCCGGCCTCTTCGCGGGTAAACCCGCTCCCACAGGTTCACCATCGGCCTCGGTGTCGGCGGGGTCTCTGTGGGAGCGGGTTTACCCGCGAAAGGGCCGGAACAGGTTATATAGCTCGATCAACCAAACTGCTTCTGCTGTTGCTGCTGTTTGGCCACAAGTTCGGACGCGGCAATGTAGGCCTCCTGGAACTCATCGCTCTCCAGCCAGGCCATGGTGGCCTCTTCATCAGCGCCGTCCAGCCATTTGCGGTAGGCGTTGAACACCAGCACGATGTAGTCGGTGGCGTGTTCTTCCTTGTGCCCCTTGAGCACCAAGGCCAGCAGCGGGTCTACCAGGAACACCGAGATCATCGGTACCAGGCCGCCTTCCTGGGCTTCCTTCATTTTCTTGAACATCGCGTCGTAGCTGCCCGACTCCATGGCCTTGTTGTACACCTGCTCGACGCTGGCGCTGTCGCCGGCACTGGCCTTTACCGCCTGGCCGCTGCGTACCATGCGGTTCTGCTTGGCCTTGCTGGCGGCGCGCTTGGCGCGTTTCTGTTGCTTGGTAGGGGTGGCCATGGGGCAAGTCCTGGGGTTGTCTGAAAGTGCGCGTATTGAAGCGCAATTACCCGAGAAACCCAAGCTGTGTGGTAGCGCTGCGCAGGCTGGCGGGATCTGACATGGAGGCGCATCCAGATTATGTCGGCCAGGTGGGCGCTATAGCTTCTCTCTCGCTGTAGCCCAGCCCTACGCCATGTCGGCGTTTGGAAAATGCGCAAGTGTGCGCTGAGAGGAAGAGCCATGAAGCATTACTATCTTGTAACCCTGTACGGCTATGACGAAGAGGGAGACCTTTACTTTCCGACTGTGTTCGTCAAGTGCAATCAGCAGCTGATCACGAAGGCTGACTTGATTGCATGTATCGAGGATGGCAAAAAGCACGGTGAGCTTCAGTTGCACACAATCGCCTACATGGGGCACATGACCGAGGACGCTTTCGAGCACCTTCGCTCCGCCGCGTAAGCGGCGGCCCGCAGCCCTTTTCCGGGCTGCGGGTTGAGCTTCAGGCTGCTGGCTGAGCCCCCTCGTCTTCTTCGAAACCTCGCGAGGCCCGGCCAACCAGCAGCGGGTCGGGAGCATGTGCTACGTGAGGGTCTTTGCCTGGATAGTCCAGTGCATGCAGAAAGTGGCGGATGCAGTTGATCCGTGCACGCTTCTTGTCATCGGACTTGATCACTGTCCACGGCGCATCGGCGGTGTCGGTATGGAAGAACATCGCTTCCTTGGCGCCGGTGTAATCATCCCACTTGTCCAGTGACTTGATATCGATGGGCGACAGCTTCCAGTGCTTGAGCGGGTCGTCACGGCGCGAAATGAAGCGGCGCAGTTGCTCTTCGCGGTTCACCGAGAACCAGTACTTGAACAGCAAGATGCCGCTGTTGCACAGCATGCGCTCCAGGTCCGGAGCTTGGCGCATGAACTCCAGGTACTGCAGCGGCGTGCAGAATTCCATCACCTTCTCGACCCCGGCGCGGTTGTACCAGGAGCGGTCGAAGAACACCATTTCGCCTGCGGTGGGCAGGTGCTGGATGTAACGCTGGAAATACCACTGGCCCTGTTCCTGTTCGGAGGGCTTCTCCAGTGCAACGATGCGTGCGCCGCGTGGGTTGAGGTGCTCCATGAAGCGCTTGATGGTGCCGCCCTTGCCTGCGGCATCGCGCCCTTCGAACAGGATCACCACACGCTGGCCGGTTTCCTTCACCCAGCTTTGCACCTTCAGCAACTCGATCTGCAGCGCGTGCTTGGCTTTTTCGTAGTTCTGGCGTCGCAGGCGGGTGCGGTAGGGGTAGCTCGCCGGCAGGCGCGCCGAGGTGCTGTCTTCGTTGCTGCCCTTGGGGGCGGTGGCCACTTCCAGTGCGGCGGGTTGCTGGCTGATGTTGGTGATCGTCGGTTCCGGCTTGCGCTGGCGTGGGCGCCGGGAGCGGACTGGATTGATGGCAGGTTCGCTGGGGGCGGGGAGCAGGAGGGGAGATTCTTCGCTCATGGAGGTCCTTGCTGATCGATTCGGATGTCCATCCAGCACTTTAGGGCTCGGCGAATGATGGCCATTTGATGCTGGTCAACTGCGTGCCCATATACAGTTTGAAACAGCTACAAATTGGCTGTAGTGTGAACTGCGGTTTACATTTCCCCATGCGGATCGACTATGGTCCGGGCTATCGGGTGTATTTCGTTCAGCGAGGTTATGAAGTGATCATCCTGCTGGCCGGTGACGATAAAGCCAGCCAGGCCAGAGATATCAAATCTGCACTCAAGCTGGCTCGCGACCTCTAGGAGGCCACCATGACAGACATCAAGTTGAGCAAATGGGACGCTGCGGACCATTTGAAAACAGAAGAGGACATGGCCTTGTACCTTGAAGCCTGCCTGGAAGAGAACGACCCAGCGCTGCTCGCAGCTGCCTTGGGTGATATCGCTCGTGCCCGTGGCATGGCTCAACTGGCGCGTGACACCGGGCTTACGCGGGAAGGCTTGTACAAGGCGTTGTCTGCTGAAGGTAACCCAAGCCTGGCGACCATCATGAAAGTCATGGCGGCGCTTGGGGTGAGGTTGCACGCTGAGGTGCTGCCACGCTCGGTGGGGTAAAGCCTGCTATTGGGTTTGGCAGCAGCATCACTTGGCTGCCGAACCTCAGCAAAAACTGCAGACAACAAAAAACCCGCACTAGGCGGGTTTCTTGTTGTCGCTTCGGGTAACTTTGCAACCACCAGAAGCTTGAAGGTGGTGCCCAGAGACGGAGTCGAACCGCCGACACGAGGATTTTCAATCCTCTGCTCTACCGACTGAGCTATCTGGGCGACGAGGTGAATTAAATAGATTTCCGGACCGCTCGTCAACGACTTTTTGAAAAAATTTTAAATTAATTCCGTCGCTTACGATTTTTGGGGTCATTCGGCCGGTGGAACGTAGCCTTCCGCCTGCGCGTATTCTTCGCCGGCGAAAAACTTGTCCATCTCGGCCTGGAGGAATTTGCGGTCCTCGGCGTTCATCATGTTCAGGCGCTTTTCGTTGATCAGCATGGTCTGGTGCTTCTGCCAGTCGGCCCAGGCCTTCTGCGAGATGTGTTCGAAGATGTCCTGGCCCTTGGCGCCTGGGTAGGGCGGGCGCTCCAGGCCTGGCAGTTCTTCTTGGTACTTGCGGCACATCACGGTGCGGGTCATCGGGCGTCTCCTGCAATCAGTTCGTCGGCCGCGCGTTTAAGCAGCTTTTTCACCGGGGCGGCAAGGCCCAGGCGCGGCGGGGTGGCGAGGTTATACCAGAGCCAGTCGGCCTCGGCCATGTGCTGGCCGACCGGGTCGACACGGACAAGCCAAGGCTCGATGGCCAGCTGAAAGTGGCTGAAGGTGTGGGTCAGGCCGTCCATGGCGCGGCTGTCAGCCAGGCGCAGGCCGTGCTGGTAGGCCAGGTCATCGAGCTGGGCGATGTCGTCCAGTTCCGGCAGGCTCCACAACCCTCCCCACAGCCCGCTGGAGGGGCGGCGGTAAAGCAGGATGGCGCCTTCGGGGTTGGCCAGCAGTGGCATCAGCGTGCGCCGCTGCGGCAGCGCCTTGCGCGGCTTGGGCTCGGGGTAGCGGGTTTCTTCACCGTGCAGGTGCGCTTCGCAGCCGCGCTGCAGCGGGCAGATCAGGCAGCTGGGCTTGCTGCGCGTGCACAGCGTGGCGCCCATGTCCATCATCGCCTGGGTGTAGTGGTTGGCGCGCTGGTGCGGGGTAAAGCGCTCGGCCGTGGCCCACAGCTGGTTGGCCACCTTGGGTTCGCCGGGGTAGCCCGCCTGGGCGGTGTAGCGGGCCAGTACGCGCTTGACGTTGCCATCCAGAATCGGCGCCCGAATGCCCATGCTGATGCTGGCGATGGCGCCTGCGGTGGAGCGGCCGATGCCGGGCAGCTCGGTGAGCTGCTCGACACTGCGTGGGAATTCGCCGCCTTGTTGCTCGACGACGATCCTGGCGGCCTTTTGCAGGTTGCGTGCACGGGTGTAGTAGCCCAGCCCCGTCCACAGGTGCAGCACTTCGTCCTCCGGCGCTTCGGCCAGGGCCTGCACGGTCGGCAGGGCCTGCATGAAGCGGTCGAAGTAGTTGAGCACGGTGCTGACCTGGGTCTGCTGCAACATGATTTCCGACACCCACACCCGGTACGGGGTGATGCCCTGTTGCCAGGGCAGGTCGTGCCGGCCGTGCTCGTCATACCAATCCAGCACAGCGCTGGAGAACTGCTCGGGGCTCATCGCTTGAACAGCCCCTTGAGCGCGTCTTTCACTTCCGGGCTCACTTTGTCTCCGAGTTTTTCATCAAGCTTTTCGTCAATCTTGTCTTTCAGGCGGTTGCCGGCCAGCTTGGCCGCGACCTTACCCAGGCCGTTCTGGTCCAGGCGGCAGGCCTTGGCACCAAGTTCCAGCGGGCCACGGCAGCGCAGCGGCACTTCAACGCCAACGTAGCGTTCGTTGACCTGGCAGGCTGGGTCCGGCATGGCACGTTGGTCGCCTTCGACGATCACACCCACGTTGTAGTCCATGCCCAGCACGCGCAGGTCGAGGTCGCCGTTACCGTTCACGGTCAGGCCCGGGATGCGTGCCTTGAGGTCGGGGTTGCTGGCGACGCCATTGCGCACCACCAGGCTACCGCGCAGCTCCTGGAACGGGGTGTCCTTGCCGCGTGGCTCGCCGCTCAGGGTCTTGCGGTTGAGCGTGGCGATGGCCTGGCACAGCTGCTGCTCCAGGTTGGCGTTGACCAGCACGCCATCGTTGATGGTGAAGTTTGCGCTGCCGTTAAGGGTGTCGACCAGTGCCTTCTGGCTGTTGCCGGTGGCGGTCAGATCACTGGTCAGGGTCAGCAGCCCCTTCACAGGGGGTGCCTGTTCCTTGCCTTCGGTCTTGATGAAGTGTTCCACCGGCACCCGCTGGATGTTGGTGTTCACACCCAGTTGCGGGACGGCAGGGCGCACGTCGACCGTGCCCTTGGCTTCGAAGGTGCCGTTGTACAGCTCGCCGCGCAGGGTTTGCAGGGTCAGCAGGCCGCCCTGGCCGATGGCTTTGAGCTGGGCGTCTTCGATTGGCAGTTTGTCCAGGGTCAGCGAACCGAAGGCCAGGTCGGCCTGCAGGTCCAGGGCACGCAGGCGGTCGACGGGCAGCAACTTGTCGTCGCTCCAGGCCACTTGGGTCGGGGCATTTGGCAGTGGCGTGGTGCCCGCACCGGCCACGGCGCTGGCCTCTTGCTGCTTGACCTCGGCCTGGCGTGCAGCGGTGGCGCCCTTGGCTTCTTCGCTCTTGGCGGGGAAGTAGCGGTCGGCGTCAAAGGCATCGCCCTTGAGCTGCAGGCGCAGGGCCTGCTTGGCGAAGTCTTCCACGGCCACGCGGCCGCTGAAGGTGCTGTCGTCCAGCTTCACGGCCAGGTCTTCCAGCGCCAGGCTGTTGGGCGTGCCCTGCAGGCGGGTGACCAGCTCCAGCTTGGCGAAGGCCGCCGGGTCGTTGGTAGCCGGCAGCGGGCGGCCAATGCTGTCGAGGAAGGTGCGCAAGTTGAACTGGGCGATGGACAGGCCGCCGCTCAGTTGTGGCGCCTTGTCCAGGTCACGCAGGTTCAGCTCGCCCAGGGCACGCAGCTGGTTGGCCGAGACTTTCAGGCCGTTCCAGGAGGCGACATTGGCAGCCAGGTCGACCAGCAGCTGGCCTTGGGCGGCGAATGTCACGGTCTTGCCGCCGGTGGGTTCACCCGAGGTTTCGCCCGACAGGCGCATGTCTTCGAAGTTGTAGCGCTTGAGCTTGCGGTCGAAGCGCAGCTCGCCGGCCAGTTCGGTGCGGGCTTTGATGTTCGGCTCGCTGGCGCTGATGAAGGCGCTGGCCTTGAGCGGAATGTTGGCGCCTTCGTGGACCGGGCCCGTGCTTAGCTGGATGCTTTCGGCGCTATAGCTTTGGCCGGTCTTGGCATCGGTGTACTGCACGCGGGCGTTGTTCACGGTCAGGCTGTCGATGTCCAGCTTGACGGCACGCTCGTTGCCTTCGGCAGGTGCCGGCTTCTGTTCAGCGGGTGCCTGAACGGCGGCATTGGCCTGTGCATCGGCAGGGGTGGCGTTTTGCGCGGGCAGCGGCTTGCCGATGTCTTCCCAGTTGCCGTGGCCGTGTTCGTCACGGGCCAGGGTCAGGTTCAGGCCCTCGACGCGCACATCGCTCATCTGCACTTCACGGCGCAGCAGCGGCAGCACACGCACGGACAGGCCGAGCATTTGCAGGTCGGCGAACGGCTCCTTGGGTTTGGCCAGGGTGGCGATGCTGGCCTCATGCAGCTCCAGGCCGAGCCACGGGAACAGGCTCCAGCCGATATCCCCGTCGAGTGTCAGTTCGACGTTAGCCTTGTCGCGTGCCAGCTGGCGAATCTCGTCTTTGTAGTCGTTGGGATCAAAGAGGTGGGTCAGGGCGAAGCCCAGCGCCACGATGATCAGCAGCAACCCGAGAAGCCCCAGTCCCAGGATTTTGCCGAACGCTTTCATGGGCGAGTCCTTGTAGTCCGTTAGTGAAATTCAGGCGGCAGAGTATAACGCCGCAGTGGTTGTCCCTGCGTATTCGACCAGAGATACAGGGCATTTCTTACGCTTGCAGCAGATGGTTCGGCTTTCCACAAGCAAACATGACCGTTTCAGCCGGGCAAAAACTAACGATATCAGACTGCTTTCACGCTACTTGGCTCTGCTACCCTTGCGCCGCTTTGCGAGCACCCTCCCTATAAAAAGGATCAGATCCATGACCAGTACCGTCGCAACCGGCTCTGTGGCCAGTGCGCCTGGCTTCCTGTCGAAGGAGCGCATCATCGCCCGCCCGGGCTTCAACCGCTGGCTGGTCCCGCCAGCCGCCCTGGCCATTCACCTGTGCATCGGCATGGCCTATGGTTTCTCGGTCTTCTGGTTGCCCCTTTCGCAAGCCCTCGGCATCACCGCGCCTGTCACTTGTGCAGCGGACATGGGCTTCATGGCCCGTATGTTCAGCGCCGAATGCGACTGGCCGATCTCGATGCTGAGTTGGGTCTACACCCTGTTCTTTGTTTTCCTGGGTTGCTCGGCGGCCGTGCTGGGCGGCTGGCTGGAGCACGCCGGCCCGCGCAAGGCCGGCCTGGTCTCGGCGCTGTGCTGGTGCGGCGGTATGCTGATCTCGGCCATTGGCGTGAAAACCCACCAGCTGTGGCTGATGTGGCTGGGCTCGGGTGTAATCGGCGGTATCGGCCTGGGGCTGGGCTATATCTCGCCCGTGTCGACGCTGATCAAATGGTTCCCTGACAAACGCGGCATGGCCACCGGCATGGCGATCATGGGCTTCGGCGGCGGTGCCATGGTGGGTGCGCCACTGGCCACTGCGCTGATGGGGCACTTTGGCAATGAGCACGAAGTGGGCGTATGGCAGAGCTTCGTCGCCATGGCGGCGATCTACTTTGTATTCATGACCGCTGGCGCCCTGGCGTACCGCGTGCCGCCGACTGGCTGGAAGCCCGAAGGCTGGGTCGCTCCGGCCAAAAAAGCTGGCAATGCCATGGTCACCGACCGCCATGTGCACGTCAGTGTGGCCTGGAAAACCCCACAATTCGCCTTGATCTGGCTGGTTTTGTGCCTTAACGTGTCGGCCGGCATCGGCATTCTCGGCATGGCATCGCCACTGCTGCAGGAAGTGTTCGCGGGCAAATTGCTGGGCAACGAGCTGACTTTCAGTGAGCTGAATGCGGCTCAGTTGGCGCAGATCGCCGCGATTGCTGCCGGCTTTACTGGCCTGTTGAGCCTGTTCAACATCGGCGGGCGGTTCTTCTGGGCGTCGTTCTCCGACTACATCGGCCGCAAGAACACCTACTTCGCCTTCTTCGCCCTGGGTGTGGGCCTGTACAGCCTGGTGCCGAACATGGGGCACCTGGGTAACGTTGCGCTGTTCGTGGCGGCGTTCTGCATCATCCTTTCAATGTATGGTGGTGGTTTTGCCACGGTGCCGGCCTACCTGGCCGACCTGTTCGGTACGCAGATGGTCGGCGCCATTCATGGTCGCCTACTGACCGCCTGGGCGGCGGCGGGGGTATTGGGGCCTGTGTTGATCACCTACCTGCGCGAATACCAACTGGCGGCGGGGGGCGAGCGTGCGGCGGCCTACGACATGACCCTCTATATCCTCGCCGGCCTGCTGGTGCTGGGCTTTATCTGCAACATGCTGGTGCGGCCGGTGGCCGACAAGCACTTCATGAGCGATGCCGAACTGGCGGCCGAGCGAGCGTTGAGCCATGACAAAGGGGCCGACGGTGCACGTTCGCTGGAGTGGAAAGCCGCACCGGGCAGCCTGCCGCTGGTGCTGCTGGCCTGGGCGGTGGTGGTTGTGCCGTTGGCCTGGGGGGTGTGGGTAACCTTGCAGAAGACTGCGGCGCTGTTCCATTGATGTAGTTCTGCCAAGGCCATTGGGGGCGCTTTGCGCCCCTTTCGCGACACAAGGCCGCTCCTACAGGTGAGCGCATGCTTTCAATCCCAGGTTGTATAGACTTGTAGCGGTATCCAGCCCCCGTAATTCCGCGCGTTGCCATATGTCATCCGCGTTTCAAGCTGGCGCGTTCTGGGCCTATAATGGAGCCCTTTTCGCCCAATGATTTTGCGGAGCTGGTGATGGTCGAACGTAAGGCTTCCGTCGAGCGCAATACCCTGGAAACCCAGGTCAAGTGCTCGATCAACCTCGATGGCAGTGGCAAGGCCCGATTCGATATCGGCGTGCCTTTCCTTGAACACATGCTGGACCAGATCGCCCGTCATGGGCTGATCGATCTGGATATCGAGTGCAAGGGTGACACGCATATCGACGATCACCATACCGTCGAAGACGTCGGTATCACCCTGGGCATGGCATTCGCCCAGGCTATCGGTGACAAGAAAGGCATCTTCCGCTACGGCCACGCCTACGTGCCGCTGGACGAAGCATTGTCGCGCGTGGTCATCGACTTCTCCGGCCGCCCAGGCCTGCAGATGCACGTACCGTACACTCGCGCCAGCGTCGGTGGCTTCGATGTCGACCTGTTCCAGGAGTTCTTCCAGGGCTTCGTCAACCACGCCCTGGTCACCCTGCACATCGACAACCTGCGTGGCCACAACACCCACCACCAGATCGAAACCGTGTTCAAGGCTTTCGGCCGCGCCCTGCGCATGGCCGTGACCCTCGACGAGCGCATGGCGGGGCAAATGCCGTCGACCAAAGGGTGCCTGTAAATGCAGACGGTAGCCGTAATCGACTATGGCATGGGCAACCTGCACTCGGTGGCCAAGGCGCTTGAGCATGTCGGCGCCGGCAAGGTGCTGGTCACCAGCGACGCTGCGGTCATCCGTGAAGCTGACCGCGTGGTGTTCCCGGGTGTAGGCGCGATCCGCGACTGCATGGCCGAAATCCGCCGCCTGGGCTTCGACAGCCTGGTGCGCGAAGTGAGCCAGGACCGTCCGTTCCTCGGTATCTGCGTCGGCATGCAGGCACTGCTTGAGCACAGCGAAGAGAACGACGGTGTCGACTGCATCGGCCTGTTCCCTGGCCAGGTGCGCTTCTTCGGCAAAGACCTGAAAGAAGACGGCGAGCACCTGAAGGTGCCGCACATGGGCTGGAACGAAGTGGGCCAGACCATCGACCACCCGCTGTGGCACGACATCCCCGACCGCGCGCGTTTCTACTTCGTGCACAGCTACTACATCAACGCCGGTAAGCCGGGCCAGGTGGTCGGTCGTGGCCATTACGGTGTCGATTTCGCCGCTGCGCTGGCTGATGGCTCGCGCTTTGCCGTGCAGTTCCACCCGGAGAAGAGCCATACCCATGGCCTGCAGCTGCTGCAGAACTTCGTTGCCTGGGACGGTCGCTGGTAAATGAGCAGGTCGAAGACCAAGGCCCCGGTCATCACCCTGGCCCCCGAGCAGGAGCGCGACGCGCTCGACACCCTCAAGCGCTTCCTCGAAGACCGTTTCGAGCTGCAGCTGGGGTCGTTCGAGGTGGCCGAGGTCCTCGAGCTGTTCAGCAAAGAAATTGCACCCCATTACTACAACAGGGCGATTGCCGATGTTCAGCTGCACCTCAAGGAGCGGTTCGAGAGCATCGAAAGTGATCTGTGGGCGCTCGAGAAGCCCTGAAACCCTAAGAACAGACAGGTTCCCAAGATGCTGATTATCCCCGCTATCGATCTGAAGGACGGTGCCTGCGTGCGCCTGCGCCAGGGCCGCATGGAAGACTCCACGGTATTTTCCGACGACCCGGTGAGCATGGCCGCCAAGTGGGTCGAGGGTGGCTGCCGCCGCCTGCACCTGGTCGACCTCAACGGCGCCTTCGAAGGCCAGCCGGTCAACGGTGAAGTGGTCACCGCCATCGCCAAGCGCTACCCGACCCTGCCGATCCAGATCGGCGGCGGCATCCGCTCGCTGGAAACCATCGAGCACTACGTCAAGGCTGGCGTCAGCTACGTCATTATCGGCACCAAGGCGGTCAAAGAGCCGGAGTTCGTGGCCGAAGCGTGCAAGGCCTTCCCGGGCAAGGTCATTGTTGGCCTGGATGCCAAAGACGGCTTCGTTGCCACCGATGGCTGGGCCGAAGTCAGCGCGGTACAGGTTATCGACCTGGCCAAGCGTTTCGAGGCGGATGGCGTGTCGTCGATCGTCTACACCGACATCGCCAAGGACGGCATGATGCAGGGCTGCAACGTGCCGTTTACCAAGGCCCTGGCTGAAGCCACCCGCATCCCGGTCATCGCTTCGGGCGGCATCCACAACCTGGGCGACATCAAGGCCCTGCTGGACGCCAAGGCTCCTGGCATCATCGGCGCCATCACCGGCCGTGCCATCTACGAAGGCACCCTCGATGTCGCCGAGGCCCAGGCCTTCTGCGACAACTACCAAGGCTGAGGACTGAACCATGGCACTGGCCAAGCGCATCATCCCTTGCCTGGACGTGGACAACGGCCGGGTGGTCAAGGGCGTCAAGTTCGAGAACATCCGTGATGCCGGCGACCCGGTGGAAATCGCCCGTCGCTACGACGAGCAGGGCGCCGACGAAATCACCTTCCTCGACATCACCGCCAGCGTCGATGGCCGCGACACCACCCTGCATACCGTCGAGCGCATGGCCAGCCAGGTGTTCATCCCGCTGACCGTGGGCGGTGGCGTGCGTACCGTGCAGGACATCCGCAACCTGCTCAATGCCGGTGCCGACAAGGTATCGATCAACACGGCGGCGGTGTTCAACCCGGAGTTCGTGGGCGAGGCGGCGGACCGTTTCGGTTCGCAGTGCATTGTTGTCGCGATCGACGCGAAAAAGGTGTCCGGGCCGGGTGAAGAACCGCGCTGGGAAATCTTCACCCACGGTGGGCGCAAGCCGACCGGGCTGGATGCAGTCGAGTGGGCGAAGAAGATGGAAGGCCTGGGCGCTGGCGAGATCCTGCTGACCAGCATGGACCAGGACGGCATGAAGAACGGCTTTGACCTGGGCGTTACCCGTGCCATCAGCGATGCGCTGGGCATTCCGGTGATTGCTTCGGGTGGTGTGGGTAACCTGCAGCACCTGGCTGACGGCATTCTGGAAGGGCATGCCAGTGCGGTGCTGGCGGCCAGTATCTTCCACTTTGGCGAGTACACGGTGCCTGAGGCCAAGGCCTACATGGCTTCTCGCGGGATTGTCGTTCGCTGAACCATTGATTGGGGCTGCTTTGCAGCCCATCGCAGGCAAGCCAGCTCCTACAGGGACCGCACACAGCTTTGAGCGAGCGCTGTACCTGTAGGAGCTGGCTTGCCTGCGATGGGCCGCAACGCGGCCCCAATTGCATCACCCGTGATTCTTGCCAAGCAACGCGTGATAAAGCTCGGTATCCCCAAGAATCCCCACTACCCGATCGTTATCCTGCAACACCAGCTTGTTGCCCGTCTGATAACGAATCTGCAGCGCCTCGCGCATGCCGATATCGGCGTGCACCACGGTCGGCCTGCGCTCCAGTAGCTCCACATCCTGCCCTGGTGCCCAGTTCTGCATGTCCAGCCCGTTCTGGCCCTGGCGTGCACGCTTCAGCGCGCCGCCTTCGCCCAGGTCCAGCCACGAATCGATACCCGGGTCCAGGCACACCGAGCCGTTCACCCGCTTGCAGTCGTCCAGGCTGCGCATCAGGCTGCGGCCACACAGCACGTTCAGCGGGTTGGTGTGGGCAACGAAGGTGCGCACGTACTCGTCGGCCGGGTTGAGCACGATTTCTTCTGGCTTGCTGTACTGGATGATCCGCCCGTCTTTCATGATGGCGATGCGGGTGCCCAGCTTCAGCGCTTCGTCCAGGTCGTGGCTGACGAACACGATGGTCTTGTTCAGCTTGCTCTGCAGGGTCAGCAGTTCGTCCTGCAGGCCTTGGCGGATCAGCGGGTCGAGGGCCGAGAACGGTTCGTCCATCAGCAGGATGTCGGCATCCATCGCCAGCGCCCGGGCCAGGCCTACACGCTGCTGCATGCCGCCAGACAACTCGTCCGGCTTCTTGTTGCGCCATTGGGTCAGGCCCACCAGCTCCAGCTTTTCGTCGACCAGCTTGCGCCGCTCTTTCTCCGGGCGGCCCTGCATTTCCAGGCCAAAGCTGATGTTCTCGCGCACCGTCAGCCAGGGCATCAGGGCGAATTTCTGGAACACCATGGCAATGCGCTTGGTGCGCATCATCTTCAGTTCGGCCGGGGTGCAGTGGGCAATGTCGATGTGCTTGCCTTCGTGCTCGACGAACAGCTTGCCGCGGCTGACGGTGTTCAGGCCGTTGATGCAGCGCAGCAGGCTCGACTTGCCCGAGCCAGACAGGCCCATCAGCACGCAGATCTCACCCTTGTTGATGTCCAGGTTGGCCTTTTCGACGCCCACCACCAGACCGGTCTGCTTGAGGATCTGCTCACGAGTCTTGCCTTGATCCAGCAGCGACAGCGCTTCGCGCGGCTTGTTGGAGAAGATGACGTCGACGTCTTCGAAACGAATGATGCTCATGCCTCACCCCTTACCGGCAGTTCCGGTTGCTTGCAGATACGGTCGAGCATGATCGCCAGCAGCACGATCGCCAGGCCCGCTTCGAAGCCCAGGGAAATATCGGCGGTGTTCAGTGCGTTGACCACAGGTTTGCCCAGGCCGTCCGCGCCGACCAGGGCGGCAATGACCACCATCGACAGCGACAGCATGATGCACTGGGTGACGCCGGCAGCGATGCTTGGCATGGCGTGCGGCAGTTCGATACGGGTGAGCAACTGGCGGCGCGAGCAGCCGAACGCTTTACCCGCGTCCATCAGCTCTTGCGGTACGTCGCAGATGCCCAAGTAGGTCAGGCGGATAGGCGCGGCGATGGCGAACACCACGGTAGAGATCAGCCCCGGCACCACGCCCAGGCCGAACAGGGTCAGGGTAGGGATCAGGTACACGAAGGTCGGCACCGTCTGCATCAGGTCCAGCACCGGGCGCATGGCGGTATAGAACATCGGTTTGTGCGCGGCAAGGATGCCCAGCGGCACGCCGATCACCACGCACACCACCGTGGCGAAGGTGACTTGCGCCAGGGTTTCCATGGTTTCCTGCCAGTAACCCAGGTTGAGGATCAGCAGGAACGACAGGGCAACGAACACGGTCAGCGCCCATTTGCGCTGGATCAGGTGCGCCAGGGCGGCGAACAGGGCGATGAGTACGAATGGGTTGAACCAGGTCAGGGCACTGGTGACGCCATGGATCATGAATTCCAGGCCTTGGGCGATAGCATCGAAATAGTTGGCGCCGTTCTGGGTCAACCACTCGACAAATGAGGCGATGTACTGCCCCAGGGGTATTTTCTGATCGATAAGCATGATAGCGAGCTTCCACCTGCATAGATTGAAATCAACCCGGGGCAGGCACGGTCCTGCCCCGAGGTAGCGCTATTGCGTAGTACGTTATTGCGCGAGCTTGGCCTTGGCTGCCTCAAGGCCCGGTTTGCCATCCACGGTGGTTACGCCGGCCAGCCAGGCATCCAGCTTGCCCGGGTTGTCCTTGAGCCATTTCTTGGCGGCGGCCTCGGGTTTCATCTTGTCGTCCAGGACATAGCCCATCATGGTGCTTTCATCCTTGAGCTCGAACGACAGGTTCTTCAACAGCTGGCCGACGTTGCTGCACTCCTGCGCATAGCCTTTGCGGGTGTTGGTCAACACGGTCGCCTTGCCGAAGTCGGGGCCGAAGAACTCGTCCCCGCCGGTCAGGTACTGCATCTTGAAGCGGGTGTTCATCGGGTGTGGTTCCCAGCCCAGGAACACCAGCGCCTCGCCGCGCTTCTGTGCGCGGTCGACCTGCGACAGCATGCCGGCCTCGCTCGACTGCACGATCTTGAAACCGGCGTCCTTCAGGCCGAAGGCGTTCTTGTCGATCATGCTCTGGATGGTGCGGTTGCCATCGTTGCCGGGCTCGATGCCGTAGATCTTGCCGTCCAGTTCCTTCTTGAACTTGGGAATGTCGCTGAAATCCTTCAGCCCCTTGTCGTACAGCGCCTGGGGTACCGCCAGGGTGTACTTGGCGTTTTCCAGGTTGGCGCGCACGGTTTCTACCGTGCCAGCGTCGCGGTACTGCTTGATGTCGTTCTCCATGGTCGGCATCCAGTTGCCGAGAAACACGTCCAGGTCCTTGCCGGTGGCCAGTGACTTGTAGGTCACCGGTACCGAGATCATGGTGGTGTGGGTCTTGTAACCCAGTGCTTCAAGCACAACGCTGGTGGTGGCGGTCGTGACCGTGATGTCGGTCCAGCCGACATCGGAGAAACGTACCGTCTGGCACTGCTCGGGCTCGGCGGCCTGGGCCAGCAACGGCGCGGACAGCAACGCAACCAGCAACAGCGAGGGTGAACCTTTCATGGATGGACTCCTGTGATTTTGTCTTCGGGTTCGCGTGGGTCGCCGGGCTTTCTCAGGGTCCGGTCGACCAGGCCTGCAGAGGGCAGGATGCGTGGCCGTGCTTTACGAGTCGCTTTCGATAATCCTCCAGCGCCGGGCAATCGCCTACTGGTGGGGTCGTAACCAGTACGGAACGGGTCGTATCCAGTATGGGCGATGTCGCTTATGGATTTTTCCACCCCCTCAGCCGCATTTTTACGTCACCAGGCCGCCGGAAAACGGCGAGGTGAGCGCTGCTCTCCCTGTAAAAAACGCGCGGCGCTGCTGGACAAAAGTACGTCGGTTGCAGACGGCGAGGGGGGCGGTAAAAGCCCGATGATGCTGGCATTCAAGGCGGCCCGCTGTTTGAGCCTAGCAGCTGCCCCGCCCTGCGCATGGCGCGCAGAGACAAGCCCAGCAAGAGGTGATTCGACAATGGCCATCAGCGTGTTCGACCTGTTCAAGATCGGTGTCGGGCCTTCCAGCTCCCACACCGTCGGCCCCATGCGTGCTGGCGCCCTGTTCGTCCAGGGCCTGCGCGAACGCGGCGAGCTGGAGCGTGTTAAGCGGATCGAAGTGCGCCTCTACGGCTCGCTGTCGGCCACCGGTATCGGTCATGGCACCGACAACGCCACCATCATGGGCCTGATGGGTGAATGGCCTGACGCCATCGACCCCACCCAGATCGTGCCGCGTATCGCCGACCTGCGTGAAACCAACACCCTGCAGCTGGATAGCCGCCTGCCCATCGAGTTTGTCTGGGCTCGCGACATGCTGCTGCTGGACGAGAACCTGCCGTACCACCCCAACGCCATGACCTTGATTGCCGAAGGCGAGCAGGGCGAGCTGCACCGCGATACCTATTACTCGGTGGGTGGCGGCTTCGTGGTCGATGCCGCCCAGGCCGCCAGTGGCGTGCTGGACGCCGATCAGACGGTGCTGCCGTACGATTTCAACAGCGCCGCCGAGCTGCTGCGCCTGTGCAAGCAAAACGACCTCAGCGTGTCGCAATTGATGATGGCCAACGAGAAGGTCTGGCGCAGCGAGGAAGAGATCCGCGCCGGCCTGCACAAGCTCTGGGAAGCCATGCAGGAGTGCGTCAACAACGGCCTTAAATACGAAGGCACGCTGCCCGGCGGGCTGAACGTGCGCCGCCGCGCCGCCAAGCTGCACCGCAGCCTGCAGGAAGTCGGCAAGCCCAATGTGATCGGCTCGACCATGAGCGCCATGGAGTGGGTCAACCTGTTCGCTCTGGCGGTCAATGAAGAAAACGCCGCCGGCGGGCGCATGGTCACCGCGCCTACCAATGGCGCGGCCGGCATTATCCCGGCGGTGTTGCATTACTACATGCGCTTCAGCGACGCGGTAAACGAGTCCAACGTGGTGGAGTACTTCCTCGCGGCGGCCGCTGTGGGCATCTTGTGCAAGAAGAACGCGTCGATTTCCGGTGCCGAAGTGGGTTGCCAGGGCGAGGTTGGCTCCGCTTGCGCCATGGCCGCTGCTGGCTTGGCCGAAGTACTTGGCGCCACCCCGCCACAGGTGGAAAACGCCGCTGAAATCGCCCTGGAGCACAACCTTGGCCTGACCTGCGACCCGGTCGGCGGGTTGGTACAGGTGCCGTGCATCGAGCGCAACGCGATTGCGGCAGTAAAGGCCATCAACGCAGTGCAGATGGCCCTGCGCGGTGACGGCGAACACTTCATCTCCCTCGACCAGGTGATCCGCACCATGCGCGACACCGGCGCCGACATGCACGACAAGTACAAAGAGACCTCGCGCGGTGGCCTGGCGGTCAGCGCTATCGAATGCTGATGCGCCGGTTTTGATCTGGCTACCACACGACGCCCCATTCTGGGGCGTTTGTGTTTCTGCCAGTCGCCTGCCGGTCGTCGGATGTCGTTATCGGTGCTAGCGTTGTCGGTGACACTCAAGAGTGTCGTTTCTGGGCAACCTACACTGCGCGTGTCACCAAATTGCTCAGCCGTTACACGCACGGCGCCTAGCACGCCCGTTTGCGAACACCCAGCCAACACGATCCAAGCACCTGATTTGCCAACCAAAGGCGTCGTTTTCAGGTTTTTTTGGACAGCCGTTCAATTTCAGGCACGGCGTTTGCGTTGAGATTGGCAACCAAGCCCCAGCACACGAAACCGGGGCCATAACAAGAAATCAGTGCCCGCCTGAGGCACACCCTGCATTTGTGTGAGGAGAAATCGCGATGACGTCGTACACCTCCGGGAACCCAACCCAGAACCGCACAACACCCCAGTCCATCGGGTTTCTTCTATTGGACAATTTCACCCTGATTTCCCTGGCATCAGCCGTTGAGCCGCTGCGCATGGCCAACCAGCTGTCTGGCCGAGAGCTGTACCGCTGGCATACCCTGACCGTCGATGGCGGTCAGGTGTGGGCCAGCGATGGCTTGCAGATCACCCCGGATGCTGCAATCAACAATGCACCGCCCATCGACACCGTGATTGTCTGCGGGGGGGTTGGCATTCAGCGTTCGGTCACCCGTGAGCACGTTACCTGGCTGCAAGCTCAGGCTCGCCAGTCGCGCCGTCTTGGTGCGGTGTGCACCGGCAGCTGGGCACTGGCCTGTGCCGGCCTGCTCGACGGCTTCGATTGCAGCGTGCACTGGGAGTGCCTGGCGGCAATGCAGGAAGCCTTCCCACGCGTGAACATGAGCACCCGGCTGTTCACCCTCGACCGCAACCGTTTCACCAGCTCCGGCGGTACCGCGCCGCTGGACATGATGTTGCACCTGATCAGCCGCGACCATGGCCGTGAACTGTCGGCGGCGATTTCCGAGATGTTCGTCTACGAGCGCATCCGCAACGAGCAGGACCACCAGCGCGTGCCGCTCAAGCACATGCTCGGCACCAACCAGCCGAAGCTGCAGGAAATCGTCGCGCTCATGGAGGCCAACCTCGAAGAGCCGATCGACCTGGACGAGCTGGCGGTGTACGTGTCGGTGTCGCGTCGGCAGCTTGAGCGGTTGTTCCAGAAGTACCTGCATTGCTCGCCATCGCGCTACTACCTGAAACTGCGCCTGATACGTGCGCGGCAGCTGCTCAAGCAAACGCCGATGTCGATCATCGAAGTGGCGTCGGTGTGTGGCTTTGTGTCCACGCCGCACTTCTCCAAGTGCTACCGCGAGTACTTCGGCATTCCGCCGCGTGACGAGCGCGTGGGTTCCAACACCGCGCAACAGGTAGCGATGATGCCGATCCCGCAGGCCATGACCCTGTCGCCGCACAGCGGGCCTATGGCCGCTCTGAGCCAGGCGCGCAACGAGTCGACATTTGCCAGCGTAAGGCTCTGACACCGTATCGCCTTCTTCGCGGGCGTGCCCGCGAAGAGGCCAACACAAATCCACATGTTGATAATGATTCTCGACTACGGGTAACATCGCCGCCCCCGAAACCCTCTGGCATACCACCCCGTGGCGGACGACAAACTCCAGCTCTACCTGGCCCATCGGGCGGCATTGCTCGACTATGCCGCGCCGATCGTTGGCTGCCGCGCCCGCGCCGAGGATGTGGTGCAAGAAGCCTGGCTGCGCTTCAGCCGTCAGCAGGACGATGCCGACATCCGCCACCCGGCCAGCTACCTGTACCGCATCGTGCGCAACCTGGCGCTCGACCATACCCGCCGCACCGCCACCGAAAAAGTCCAGCCAGGGGGTGACGAGATACTCGTTGAACTGCCCTCGGCCAGCGCATCACCTGAGCAGGTCGTTACCCGGCAGAACGAACTGGGTGCCATCAGTCGCGCCCTCGAAGCACTGCCGCAACGCACCCGTGTGGCGTTCGAGATGCACCGCCTGGGCGGCCATACCCTGCAGGAAGTAGCCACTCACCTGAATGTTTCCGTCAGCCTGGTGCACCAGCTGGTGCGCGATGCCTTGAGCCACTGCATGGCATGCCTGGAGGATGACCTGTGAAAAAAAACCAGGCGGGTGCGTCTTTTGCGGAGCGGGGCGACTTTGTGCGACCCTGCGCGCCCTTCAGCCCCCAGGAGACTTGCCCGACATGACGTCAGCAGACCTCATATCCAGCCGCCGCGAGCAGGCCCTGGACTGGCTCCTGCGCCTGCAGCAGTCTCCTCACGATCATCAGCTGAGGGATGAGTTCGAGCAATGGTGTGCCAGCGACGCGGCCAATGCCCAGGCCTACTTCAAGGCTGAACGGGTCTGGCAACTTACCGGTCAGCTCGCGCCGACCACCACCGAACTGTGGCCCAAGGCCGAAGTGCTAACGCTGCCGGTCAAGCGTCAATTCAGGAGACGCTGGTGGCTGGGCGCGGCCGTTGCAGCTTGCTTGCTGGTGGCTGTTGCGCCTTCTTTGAGCCTGCGATTGCAGGCTGACTACCGCACCGCACAGGGTGAGACCCGCGACGTTACCCTGGCCGATGGCAGCGTGGTGCAGATGGACAGCGATACCGCCATTGCCGTGGACTACAGCGGTGATCATCGGGATGTGAAGCTGCTCGCCGGCCAGGCGTTCTTCGAGGTGATGCCCGACAAGGCCAAGCCGTTTCATGTGCGTGCCGATGACGTGAAGGTCACAGTGACCGGCACGGCGTTCAACGTCGAGTTGCGGCCTGGTCGGGTAGGGGTGGATGTGCAGCATGGTTCGGTACGGGTTGAGGACACTTCCGATGCGCAGTTGCTGGCGGCCGCACTGACGGCCGGGCAGCGGTTGCGCTATGCCGATCGACGAGTGCAGTTGCAAGCCTTCGTTCCGTCGCAAGCGGCTGCCTGGCGGCAGGGGCAGTTGATTGCCGATGACCAGACGGTGGCTGAACTGGTGCAGGCGCTGGCGCCGTACATGCAGGGCAAGGTGATGCTGCGTGACGATACTTTGGGAGCCAAGCGGGTAACCGGCGTTTACGACCTGCGCAGGCCCGAGGCGGCCTTGCGAGCAGTGATCCGGCCGCATGGTGGCGAGGTGCGTAGCTATGGCCCTTGGCTGTTGGTGCTGAGCAAACCTTGAAATTGCCGGGGCCACTTTGCGGCCCTTTCGCGACACAAGGCTGCTCCTACAGTGACCGCGTATTCCCCCTGCAAAATTAATTTCAAAATTTTCTGAAAATTCCCCGCACTGCCCCGTCTTCTCCCCCGCGCGCAACAACTGATACCGATTCGTATTCTATTTTGCAGCCCGGCGATTGCCGGGGGTGGGGATGTGGGATGACTGAAACATCAAGCCGGAAGCCGCGCAGCGCGCGGGGTTGGTCGTTGCGCCTGAAGAACGCTGCGGGGGCAGGGCTTCTCGGGCTAAGTTGTCTCACCGGCTTGCCACTGGTGCACGCCCAGACGGACGCTGCTCATGTTGTGCTTGGTCAGGTTCATGCGTTTGACATTCCAGGCCAGGACCTTGCCATTGCCTTGATTTCGTTCGGCCAGCAAAGCGGACTGCAAGTCAGCGTCGAACCCGCCCTGCTCGACGGCCTGCAATCCACGGCGGTCAGCGGCAATCTCAGCAGCGAGGCGGCGCTTTCTCGATTATTGCAGAGCAGCGGTATCGCCTGGGAGTTCATAGACGGCACATTCGTTTTCCGCTTGCTGCACAGCGACAAAGACGGCCCGCTGGAACTGCACAACACGGTGGTGCTCGGGGCCACCGAGGAAAACAGTTACGGTGGTGCGACTGTGATTGGTAGCAAGGCGATCCAGGCCTTCCCCGGCGCAAACGGTGATATCACCACGTTGCTGCAGATGCACCCCAGCGTGCAGTTCAGCAACAACCAGCAGAGTTCGAACACACCCGGAGAAATCGCGCCGGCCGATATCAGCATCAATGGCGCCAAGTACTACCAGAACAACTTCATGATCGATGGCATCTCGATCAATAACGACCTCGACCCGGGCGCTCACGGCTACAACGATGTCCGTCAGTTCGACTCGACGCCCAGCCGCTCCCACGGCATCGCACTGGATGCCGACCTGCTGCAGGAGGTCAAGGTATTTGATAGCAACGTGCCTGCCGAATACGGTGGTTTCAACGGTGGTGTGGTAGATGCCATTACGCGTCGTCCGAGCAAGGACTTCCATGGAAAGTTCTCCTATGCGATGAGCCGTTCAGCCTGGACCCGTTACCACATTACCGAGGCCGATCAGGAGAGCTTCGACCAGTCCTCGGACGAGCAGTACCAGCCGGAATTCGAAAAGACGATTGTTCGGGGGATGCTCGAAGGCCACCTGACAGAAAACTTTGGCGCCATTCTGGCGTTTTCTCAGAAGAGCTCTGTTCTGCCGCTCAACGCCTTCTCGGACGGCTACAGCAGCCCTACCGAGTCCAACCGCAAGGACCAGACACGCGAACTAACCAACTACATGCTCAAGACCTACTGGAGCGTGAACGATCAGCTCAGTCTGGATACTTCGTTCGTCTATGGCCCAAGCGAGAACACCTACTTTCGCGCCAACCAGCGTAATTCAGAGTTCGTGACCGAAGAGGGCGGCTATCAAGGCTCGATCAAGGCGACCTGGTTGGCCCCCAGTGCCACATGGACTCACACCCTTGCCCTGACCAATCTCAGCAGCTCGAGGGACTCGGAACTGGATGACTACATCAAGTGGTACTACTCCGAAACCAAAAACTGGGGGCGGCCACTGACCAACACTTCAAGCAGTGCCGAGGGTGGCTACGGGGACCTGGAGCAAACCCAAAAAGGACTCGACTATGCGGTGAAGGCTGAATGGCTGCCATTCACGCTGGGAGGCATGACCCACTCGCTGGTGACAGGCATGGATCTCTCCTACAAGCACGCTATCTGGAAGCGCCCTAGTGAAGCGAGCAGCGTAACCACATTTAAGCGTGACAGCGGCGACGTCTGCGGCAACGACCCCTATTGCTCAGTGGGCCTGTTGCTCAATGGAAGCACACGCCAATGGGCATCGGCGATGAACGTTTACAGGGCTGCCGATATCGATGTCGAAGAGAACAAGTACGCCTTCTACCTCCAGGACACGATGCAACTCGGAAAACTGAGCCTGCGGCCGGGCTTGCGTTTCGAGGGTGATGATTACATGGAGAAGAAAACCATCGCCCCGCGCTTTGCCGGCGACTACGACTTCTTTGGCGACCGTACGACGGTGCTCACCTTCGGCGCCAACCGATATTACGGGCGTAACCTGTTCAAGATGCGTTTGAACGATGGCCGTGATCAATACAATGTGCGCTACACACGTGCCAGTCAGGATGCGCCTTGGGTGGAAATTTCCCGAGCGAAGAACGACACGCGTTTCTCGACTTTGGATATTCCTTACGACGACGAGCTGACTGTCGGCCTCGAGCAGATTTGGCTTGATACCTTGTTCAAGCTTAAGTACGTGAACCGCAAAGGTCACGACAAGATCGTGCGCTCTTATCACAGTGTCGAGGGCTTGCCGGCGCTGGAAGGCTATGCCAGTAACTACTACATCTACACCAATCAGGGCGAGAGCAAGAGCGATACAGTAACTCTGGAAATCACACCCCAGCAGGAGTTCAAGTACCTCGGCACACGCACCAGCATGCAGTTCGCCGCAGGGTGGCAACGTAGTGAGGATTCATACACAGACTACGACTCGATCCTCAGCAGTGAGGAATACGACGGCAACCCCGTACTGTACGACGGCAAGCGCATGGACTTCGTCGAACTGCCGCCGAACAACTTCAATCGCCCATGGACCGCTCGGTTGACCACGATCACCGAGATCCCCGCCTGGCATATGAGCATCAGCAACTTCCTGCGTTTCCGTAGCAAGTACAAACAGATCATCGACACCAATCGCAAGGTCGACCTCAATGGCGAAACCCTCAGCGTGTATGAGGCGGCGCAGGTTGGCAGTGCGATGACCTGGGACATGCAAGTGTACTGGGAGCTGCCTACGGCGAAAGATCAGGCCGTGTTCGCGTCTGTCGACATCACCAACGTCGCGGACAAGATCAACCCTACCGTCAGCGCTGGCAGCCAGGCCGTGACCCGCTACGAAGTCGGCCGCCAGTACTGGCTGGAAGTCGGCTACCGCTTCTAACACCATAAAAATCGTGGATACCCTGATGAAAAAGCTCATCGCGGGCCTGCTCGGCCCGCTGTTGCTCGGCGCCTGCGCCACACTGCCCGAGCCCGACGCACCGCTGCCCTGGGATGCCCAAGTGGTGCAGGGCCAACTGGCCAACGGCCTGGCGTACCGGCTGGTGCGCGACACCTCTCAGCCCGGCCGGCTGGACCTGCGCTTGACGGTAAAGGCCGGTTCGGTAGACGAAGCCGACGACCAGGTCGGTGTAGCGCATATGGTCGAGCACCTGGCGTTTCACAGCCGAGCGGGCAGCCAGCAGAAGCTGCGTGAACGTATGGCCGGGTTCGGCTGGTTGCAGGGCCGCCACTTCAATGCCGTGACCAACTACGAGCGCACCCAGTACCTGATCGGTCCGCCAGCCGGGGTGCGCCAGGCGCCACAAGCGTTACAGGCCCTGCATGACCTCGCCTTCGCCCGCGACTACAACGCTCAGGACCTGGAGCGCGAGCGGCCCATCGTGATCGAAGAATGGCGCGGCGGCCTGGGTGTGGCCCAGCGTATGAACGAGCAGCGCACCGCCTCGCAGCGTGTGGGCTCACGCTACCCCGGGCACCGCACCATCGGCAACGAAGCAGCGATCCGCTCGGCCAGCCTGCACAACCTGCAAGCCTTCCAGAACCGCTGGTACCTGCCCAACAACATGGTGTTGTCGGCGGTTGGCGATTTTGAACCCGAGGCCATGCGAGCCCAGATCGAGCAGGCCTTCGGTGCGGCCAAGGCGGGTCAAGTACCGGGCCGCGAGCAGCGCGAGCTGGCGCTGGACGACACGCTGAAAGTGTTCCGCCTGCAAGACCCGCAATCGGGCAGCAATCAGGTGGCGATGCTGTTCCGCTTGCATGAACCGGACAGCCGAGGCACCACACGCTCCGCATTGCGCGAGCGGTTGATCGACCGCATGACCCTGGCGGCCATGCTCGACAGCCTGCGCCGTCAGCCGCGAGAGCCCGGAGTACGCAGCCTGATTGCGCAGAAAACCCTGATCGGCGAGCACTCCACCGTGCTGGGTATCGCCGCTGGCGTGGAAGGCCAGGCCCATGACCAGGCACTGCAGCAATTGCTGACCGAAACCGAGCGCCTGCGTCAGCACGGTTTCAGCGAAGCCGACTTGCAGCGTGAGCGCGAACATATCCGTGGATTGGGCGACAAGACCCTGGCCAAGCAGGCGCCGCGTACGTTCGAGCAGTGGGTCGAGCAGCTCAACAACGCCGCCGTGCAGGACACCGCCGTCTCCGACCGGCACGCTATCGCAGCGCGTTACCTTGAAGTACTGGCCAGCATTTCGCTTGGCGACCTGAACGACCGCCTGCGGCGCTGGCTCGCCAGCCCTGACCGGGTATTGCAGGTCAGTGCGGCGGGTACTTCCGAGGTTACCTTGCCGACCGTGGCGCAGGTCGAGGCACGCCAGGCGAAGCTGGCCGCAAAAGCGCTGCCTGCACCCGTGCAAGTAGCATCGGCAACCGAAGCATCCCCACGCCTGCAAATGCCCGCTGCGCCGGCGGCGGCCGCCATCGTCGAGCGCAAGCGCTTCCCGGAGCAGCGTGTGGAACATTGGCGCTTGAGCAATGGTGATCGGCTGGTCTGGCTCAAACGCAATGGCCCGGAAGGCAAGTGGCTGCTGCAGGCCGACTCGACCGCAGGCTATCAGCTTGCGGGCACCCCGGCCTGGCGGCTGCAAATGGCCGCGCAACTGGCCATGCACAGTGGCCTGCCCGGTATGGATGCGCAGGCCCTGGCAACCTGGCGTCATGAACAGCGCGCCACACTGGGTTTCGACCATCAGCCGCAGCGCCTGCAGCTCAACCTTGGCGCAGCGCCGGAGCAACTGCTGGCGCTGATGCAGAGCTATCGGATAACCCAGCTGGCCAGCATCGACCCGGAACTGTTCACCACCTCGCGGGACGTGTTGCTGCAACGCCTGCACAGCCGCCCGGATGACGTACGCGGGCTGCAGGAACGCCAGCAGCGTGTGCTCAAGTACGGTGTCGACCACTGGCCGTCACCGGATACCGGCGCCCTCGAACAATTGACGGCCGAGCAGCTGAGTGCCGACTGGAAGCTTCTGGCCGGTGCGCCCGTGACGTATTACCTGATGGCGGATATGGCACCCGAACCGCTGGAGAAAATGGTCCGTGAAATGCTCGCAACCCTCCCGCGCAGCGCTTCGCTGGCCAGCCAGCAAGCCTTGCAGCAGCCAGGCCAACGCCGTGAAGACCTGGCCATCGCGTTGGAACCACGCGTGGTATTGCAAGCCAGCAGCTTCCAGCCCCAGGCCTGGAGCCCGGAGGCAGCTGTGCGGGTATCGGTCTTGCGCGACCTGGCCAACCAGCGCCTGAAAGCGCAACTGCGCGGCGAGGCCTCGGGTGTGTATCGCCTGCGTTTCGACAGCGAGCTGAATGCCGATACGCAGCGAATCGAAAGCAGCCTGAGCTTTACCTGCGACCCGGCCCGGGTCGATGAATTGTGGGCCATGGCGCAGAAGACCCTCGCCAGCTTGCAACCTGACGCCGATTGGGCGGTGGCCGAGCGCCGCGAACTGCTGCGTCAGGAAAGCAAGCGCCGGGATGACCCGCAAACCCAGTTCAAGCGCCTGATCCTCAGTGACCGCCGCTGGCACGACCCTCGCTACCTGCAAACCCAGGCGCAATTGCCAGAGGCACTGACCCTGCCTGAATTGCAACGGCAGGCTCAGCAGTTGTTCCCACGGGCCAATCAGGTGCAACTGCGCCTGTTGCCTTCCGCTTCGGCGCTGGAGCAGGCGCTGTGAAAACCCTGCGCACCTTCTACCGACTGAGCCGCCCGTTCTGGCACGACCGTCAGCAGTGGCAGGCCTGGCTCATGCTGGCAGCGGTGATTGGCCTGGGGCTGCTGGTGGTGCAGATCAATGTGCTGATCAATAGCTGGAGCAAGACTTTCTACGACACCCTTGCAGCGTTCGACACGTCCGGCCTTTATGGCTTGGTTGGCGAGTACGCGCTGTACCTGGGCAGCTATGTACTGATCGTCGTAGCCATGGACTACATCCGCAAAGGGCTGGAACTGCGCTGGCGTCAGGCGATGACCGGGCGCCTGACCGATGCCTGGCTGGCTGACCAGGCCTTCTACCGCCTGGGGCTGACCGGCGAGCCGGACAACCCCGACCAGCGCATCGCCCAGGATATCGACCTGATGGTTGGCCTGAGCATCGAGCTGGTGGCATCCCTGGTCATCAACCTGGCGCAGGTAGGCGCGTTCATGGTGATCCTGTGGAACCTGTCGGGGGTGCAAACCTTCAGCCTGTTCGGCGAGACGTTCACGGTTCATGGCTACCTGGTGTGGATCGTGCTGGCCTACACCCTGGCCGGCAGCCTGTTGACCCACCTGATCGGCAAGCCACTGCACGCGCTGAACTACGCGCGTGAGCACCGCGAGGCGGACTTTCGCGCCAGCCTGCTGCGCAAGCGCGACCATGCCGAGCAGATTGCGTTGTACCGGGGTGAAGCCGTCGAACGCGAACACCTGGCCGGGCGCTTTCGCGCCATTGCCGACAACTGGTGGCAACTGATGGGCCGCGAACGTAACCTCAGCCTGTTCACGGTCTCCTATGAGCGTTTGAGCCTGATCATTCCGGTATTTGCCGCCTTGCCGGCATTCATGGCCAAGGCCATTACCCTGGGTGGGCTGATGCAGATCCGCAGTGCCTTCAACGCGGTGCACGGCTCGCTTAGCTGGTTTATCAAGCTCTATCACAAGCTGGTGCGCTGGAGCGCGGCATTGCAGCGGCTTGAGCAGTTCGAGCAGGCCATTGTCGCCAGCCGAGTGCAGGTGACGGCGACTGCGCGCGGTGACTGCCTGTGCACGCGTGGGCTTACGCTCTGCCGGCCAGATGGCAGTGCGCTGCTAAGCGACCTGGACCTGGAAGTGGGGCAGGGACAGTGGTTACGCCTGGGAGGGCGCAGCGGTCTGGGCAAATCGACCTTGCTGCGTACCTTGCAGGGCTTGTGGCCTTATTGCCTGGGTGACTGGCAGCTGCCGCCGGGGCGCAGCCTGTTGTTGCCGCAGAAGCCTTACATGCCGAATATGAGTTTGCGTGGGTTGCTGGGTT
Source organism: Pseudomonas kurunegalensis (assembly GCF_030291635.1). Lineage (NCBI taxonomy): Bacteria > Pseudomonadati > Pseudomonadota > Gammaproteobacteria > Pseudomonadales > Pseudomonadaceae > Pseudomonas > Pseudomonas kurunegalensis. The sequence continues at coordinate 358,505 of NZ_CP127871.1, forward strand.
ATCCACAGGTACGGTCGTTTGACGATGTGCAGTTGATCGATGTGTTGGGAAAAGTGGGGCTTGGAGGCCTGACCGGGCAACTGGACAAGCAGGCAGAGTGGGACCGTGTGCTTTCTGGCGGGGAGCAGCAGCGGTTGAGCCTGGCGCGAGCGTTGTTGTATCGGCCGGATACCTTGTACCTGGATGAGGCGACCAGCCAGCTGGACCTGGACAGTGCCCGGGGCTTGCTGGAAATGCTCAGGCGAGAATTGCCGGGTTGTACGGTGGTGGGGGTTACCCACCAGGAAGGACTGGCGCGATTGTTTGACCGAACCGTTGAGTTAGAGAAGCTGGCCGAGCCTGTTTAAGGCAGGCCTGGCCCTTTCGCGGGGTAAGCCCGCTCCCACAAGTTATCCAATATCTGGGGCGCAGCTCAGATCACTGTGGGAGCGGGCTTGTCCCGCGAAGAGGCCGGAACAGGAAAAATCAGGCCCGTTTGTTGAAATTCGCCAGCGCCGGCAACAACTGTTTGTCGATGGCCTGGCGCACCGCCGGCAGAATCGTCGCGCTGCCGGTATACATCTGCTCGACCATGCCCTTCAGCGCCCGCGCATTAGGCTCGGTCAGCCCCCGCACCACGGCTTCGCAAGCCTGTTCGGCACTGGCCCCGGCCGGAATCTCGAACCCGCGTGCGCGCAGGTGGCCTGCCAGGTCGTCCTGATCAATCAAATCCGCATGCATCATGGCTGTTGTCCCTTTTATCGCTAAGAGAGTGCTGCTGTGATTTACGACCGATTCTGTGACGCCCGCGACATACCCGCAACAACAACATGTCGGCATGGCTGCTTTGGCTAAGAACAGGTCGTTTACGGCTAAATCCACCTGGCGGGAACTGCGCACACTCAAGCCATCTACAGCAACCGAGGGTTTGGTCACCCTCATTCATACACAGTGGATGTTGCTCGCTCTTGGCCCCGGATGCTCACGGCTTTCCGGGGTTATTTTTTTGCAAGGCCCATTACACGGCCTACATGAACGGGCGGTTGAAGTTGATGTTGTTCGTCCACTAGCCCCTGTAGTAACCCCGTGCTGTTCTCGCTGAACGGCGCCGACGTCGGCCCCGCCAGATCTACATGCAGCAGCATCTGCTCACTGGCCGCCAGCGCCTCATCGAACCCGGCCCGGTGCAGGCTGTGGTACACCTGCAGACGCTTGCGATCAAAACCGATGATCTGCGTCTGCACCCATACCTCGGTGCCCAGTTTCACTTCATGCAGGTAGTTGATGTGCGCCTCCAGGGTGAACAGCGAGTTGCCGCTCTGCCCACGGCTGTCGGCATCCAGGCCGATGCGCTCCATCAGTGCATCGGTGGCGTAGCTGAAGATCAGCAGGTAGAAGGCATCGCGCAGATGCCCGTTGTAGTCGACCCAGTCCTCCTGGACTGGGGTGCGGTAAGTGATGAGTGCGGGCATCAAGGTTTCCTCAATCGCTGAACGACATGCCGTGCGTTTCTTTGCTGGCCTTCACGGCTTCAAGGACCGCCAGCAGGGTGTCATCACGATAGCGCTCCAGCGCGGCGATGCTGCGTTCGCCCAGTTGCTCCGCCGTGCCGTCCACCACATCGTCGATCAGCTTGTCGGTCAGTTCCGGTGCCGGCAGGTAGGTCCAGGGCAGTTTGAGTGCCGGGCCGAACTGCGACATGAAGTGGCGCATGCCCGCGTCGCCACCGGCCAGGGTATAGGTGAGGAAGGTGCCCATGAACGACCAGCGAAGGCCCGCACCGAAGCGGATCGCGTCGTCGATTTCACCGGTAGTTGCAACGCCGTCGTTGACCAGGTGCAGGGCCTCGCGCCACAGCGCTTCGAGCAGGCGATCGGCAATGAAACCGGGGACTTCCTTGCGCACATGCAGCGGGCGCATGCCAAGCGTGGTGTAGATGGTCTTTGCCGCCTCGATGGCCTCAGGCGCAGTGCGGTTACCGCCGACGATTTCGACCAGCGGCAGCAGGTACACCGGGTTGAACGGGTGGCCGACCACGCAGCGTTCGGGGTGGGTGGCAGACTCGTAGAACTCGCTGGGCAACAGGCCTGAAGTACTGGAGCCAATGATGGCATCAGGTTTTGCAGCGGCGCTTATCTTGGCGTGCAGGTCGAGCTTGAGGTCCAGCCGCTCTGGCGCGCTTTCCTGAATGAAATCGGCGTCGCGTACGCATTCCTCGATGGTGGCAACGAACTTCAGGCGGTCCTGTGATGCACCGGCCGCCAGGCCCTGCTTCTCAAGCGCGGGCCAGGCATTGGCAATACGCTTGCGCAGCGCCTGTTCGGCGCCAGGTGCCGGGTCCCAGGCGACCACGTCGAGGCCGTGGGCCAAGGCGCGGGCGATCCAGCCGCTGCCGATCACGCCGCTACCCAGGGCGGCGAAGGTCTTGATCTCGGTGATGAAGGGCATGCGAATTCTCCTGATGGTTTCAGCGGCGCTTGAGGTTCATTTTTTCCCGGCCTTCGGCTGGGGTCAGTACACGGGCGCCAAGGCGCGAGATGATCTCCACTGCGCGCTCGACCAACTGGCCGTTGCTGGCCAGCACGCCACGGTCCAGGTAGAGGTTGTCTTCCAGGCCCACCCGCACGTTGCCGCCCAGCAGCACGGCCTGGGCCGCCATCGGCATTTGCATACGGCCGATACCGAAGCCGGCCCAGGTGACGTTGGCTGGCAGGTTGTCGACCATGGCTTTCATGGTGGTGGTGTCGGCCGGGGCGCCCCACGGGATACCCAGGCACAGCTGGAACAGCGGGTCGTCCAGCAGGCCTTCTTTCATCATTTGCTTGGCGAACCACAGGTGGCCGGTGTCGAAAATTTCCAGTTCGGCTTTCACGCCCAGTTCGGTGATGCGTTTGGCACCAGCACGCAGTTGCGCCGGGGTGGAAACGTAGATGGAGTTGCCGTCGCCGAAGTTGAGTGTGCCGCAGTCGAGGGTGCAGATTTCCGGCAGCAGTGCCTCGACATGCGCCAGGCGTTCCAGTGGGCCGATCAGGTCGGTGCCCGGGCCGAACTCCAGGGGCGTTTCGCCGGGGCCTATTTCCAGGTCGCCACCCATGCCGGCGGTGAGGTTGACGATGATGTCCACGTCGGCTTCGCGGATGCGCTCCATCACTTCGCGGTACAGCGCCACATCACGGCTGAAACGGCCGGTTTGCGGGTCGCGGACGTGGCAGTGGACGACGGTGGCGCCGGCTTTGGCAGCCTCTACGGCGGCTTCGGCGATCTGTTTGGGGGTGACTGGGACCAGGTGGCTTTTCGAGGCGGTGTCGCCAGCGCCGGTGAGGGCACAGGTGATGATGACGTCGTGGTTCATGGCGGTTCCTTGTATGGGCTTCAGGGCCTAATCGCGAGCAAGCTCGCTCCTACAGGGGGCCTGTTGGCCCCTGGCGTGTGCGAAACCTGTAGGAGCGAGCTTGCTCGCGATAGGGCCGGATCAGTTGGCAGTGAGCTTGAGGTTGTCCGCAGCCGGCTTGCCATCGAAGGTGGTCACACCTTCCAGCCAGCGGGCCTTGTCCTCGGGGTGGTCTTTCAGCCACTGGCGGGCCGATTCCAGCGCGTCCTTGTGGTCGAGCAGCGGCTGCATCATGCGGCTCTCGTCCTCGGCGCTGAAGTTCAGGTTGGCCAGCAGGCGGTGGGCGTTGGGGCAGCGTTCGGCGTAGTCCGGCGCGGTCACCGTCCATACCGTCGCGCGGCCTTCGTCTGGGCCGAGCGCATCCTGGCTATCACCCAGGTAGGCCATGTCGATGTTCACGTTCATCGGGTGCGGCGCCCAGCCGAAGAACACCACGGCTTCCTTGCGCCGCACGGCGCGGTCGACAGCGGCGAGCATGCCGGCCTCGCTGGACTCGACCAGCTGGAACTTGCCCAGGTCGAACTGGTTCTTGGTGATCATTGCCTTGATCTGGGTGTTGGCGCCGGAGCCCGGTTCGATGCCATAGATCTTGCCGCCTAGCTCTTTCTCGAACTTGTGGATGTCGGCGAAGGTCTTCAAACCCTTGTCGTAGAGGTATTTCGGTACGGCCAGGGTGGCGCGGGCGTCTTCCAGGCTTGGCTTGTCCAGTACCTTGACCTGGTTGGCGTCGATGAACGGGGTGATGGTCTGGGTCATGATCGGGTTCCAGTAACCCAGGAACATGTCCAGGCGTTTGTCGCGGATGCCGGCGAAGATGATCTGCTGCGAGGCGCTGGTCTGTTTGGTCTGGTAGCCCAGGCCATCGAGCAGCACCTGGGCCATGGCGCTGGTGGCGATGACGTCGGTCCAGTTGACCACGCCCAGGCGGACGTTCTTGCAGGCCGCAGGTTCGGCGGCGTAAAGCGGGGAGGTGGCGATGCTGCTCAGGGCAAGGGTCAACAGGCTGCGGCGGATCAAGCTGTGCATGGTGGCTCTCCATCGGCAGTGCATATTGTTATGGGGTTCCGACCTCTCTGGGCCGTGTGAACACGCTACGCTGCTGAAAGGGTGAAAAATCGCACCCTGGCGACCAACATTTGCACGGAGGCGACCACCTTTGCCGTGGAGCATGCAATGCCGCAAATCATTCATTTCCTGCTGTTACCCGGCTTTTCGGCCATGGGATTCATCAGTGCCCTGGAGCCCCTGCGGGTGGCCAACCGCTTCAAAGGGCCGTCGTATCGCTGGCAGGTGTTGAGCCTGGACGGTGGCGCCGTGCAGGCCAGCAACGGCATGTCGGTGAACGCCGATGCGGCGTTGGCAGCGGGCGAGCCTGCCGGCATCTTGCTGATCGTGGCTGGCTTCGACCCCCTGGCGTGCTATGGGCCGACACTGCAGCAGGCGCTGCGCCGCCTGGACCATGACGGGGTGATTCTGGGTGGCATCGATACCGGCGCCGTGGTACTGGCCGAAGCCGGCCTGCTCGACGGCCACCGTGCCACCGTGCACTGGGAGGCGCTGGAGGCATTCAAGGAAAACTACCCAAGCTTGCAGGCGACCCAGGAGCTGTTCGAGATCGACCGGCGGCGCATCACCTGTGCGGGTGGCACTGCCTCGATCGACCTGATGCTCGACCTGATTGGGCAAGCCCATGGCAGTGAGTTGGCGGTGCAGGTGTCGGAGCAGTTCGTGCTCGGGCGTATCCGTCAGCGACAGGATCACCAGCGCATGCAGATCGCCAGCCGCTATGGAATCAGTAACAAGAAGCTGGTGAAAGTGATTGGTGAAATGGAGCGCAACACCGAACAGCCGCTCAATACCCAGGTGCTGGCCGAGGCGGTGCAGGTGACCCGGCGGCAGCTGGAGCGGCTCTTTCGGGTGCACCTGGATGACACGCCCAGTGGGTTTTATCTGCGACTGCGGCTGGACAAGGCGCGGCAGTTGTTGCGCCAGACCGACATGAGTGTGCTGGAGGTGGGGGTGGCGTGCGGGTTCGAGTCGGCTTCGTACTTTACCCGCTGTTACCGGGCCAGGTACCAGCGTTGCCCGCGGGAGGACAGGTTGGCCAGGGCGGTGTGAGGTTCTTGAACCGATCGCTGACCTTTGTAGGAGCGGCCTTGTGTCGCGATAGGGCCGCAAAGCGGCCCCGGCTATTTCCGAGGCGAAGCTGAAAATGTGGGGCCGCTTCGCGCCCCTATCGCGACACAAGGCCGCTCCTACAGGGGATAGCGTTACGGTCAGTCCTTACTGCTGCCCAATGCTCTGCAAATACTCTGACCGGTCATCACTGCGCTGCGCCACGCAGGTATCCCAGGCCGCCTGAAACGCCTTGCTCCCGGGCTTCTCGGCATAGGTCTCAACCTTGCAATCCGCATCACGCAGCTGTGTCCACAGCTTCTCGGCCGCATCCATACGCCCGACCAGCGCGGTAGCCTGGTCGCCCTCGTCGGCATATTGGTCGCGAATACGCTGGATCAAGTCATCGTAAGCCGACTTCAGCTCCCGCTCGGCAGTCTGCTTGTTGAACGCAGCGCACGCGTAGGTCTGCTGGTCGGTCTCGACGTTGTCGCACGGGGTGCTTTCTTCCTCGCCGGCCTGGGCGCCCGATACGACAGCCAGCAGTACCAGCCATGCCAATGATTTCATCCGTTTTCTCCTCAACAGGCTGACGAATCGCAGGGATTCTCGCTCAGCCGAAGGCAAGGCGGTAGCTCTCTGACGAAATGTTCATAAAACGGCCAGAAACGTCGTTATCGAGACTGTCTCTCATCGCCACGCCGCATGCCAGAGGGCGTGTTGTCGCGCATTGACGCTTTCGGCAAACCCCCTGTCGTTTTTGCATCGGGGCGTCATTGGGCACAGGCATATGCTGGCCCCAAAGCGCCGGCAGAAGGTTTGGCGCAGCCCAACTCAATAAAAGGGGACAGCCTGATGAGCCCAGCCGAACTTCACGCCGACAGCATCGTCATCGACGGCCTGATCATTGCCAAGTGGAACCGCGAGCTGTTCGAAGACATGCGCAAAGGCGGGCTGACTGCGGCCAACTGCACGGTGTCGGTCTGGGAAGGCTTCAAGGCAACCGTCGACAACATCGCTGCCAGCCAGAAGCTGATCCGCGACAACAGCGACCTGGTGATGCCGGTGCGCACCACCGCCGACATCCGCAAGGCCAAGGAACTGGGCAAGACCGGCATCCTCTTCGGCTTCCAGAACGCCCACGCCTTCGAAGACCAGATCGCCTACGTGGACGTGTTCAAGCAGCTGGGCGTGGGCATCGTGCAGATGTGCTACAACACCCAGAACCTGGTAGGCACCGGCTGCTACGAACGCGACGGCGGCCTGTCGGGCTTCGGCCGCGAGATCGTGGCGGAAATGAACCGCGTCGGCATCATGTGCGACCTGTCCCACGTGGGTTCCAAAACCTCTGAAGAAGTTATCCTCGAATCGAAAAAGCCGGTGTGCTACTCCCACTGCCTGCCCTCGGGCCTGAAGGAGCACCCGCGCAACAAGTCGGACGAAGAGCTGAAGTTCATCGCCGACCACGGCGGGTTCGTTGGCGTGACCATGTTCGCGCCGTTCCTGGCCAAGGGCATCGACTCCACCATCGACGACTACGCCGAAGCCATCGAGTACACCATGAACATCGTTGGTGAAGACGCCATCGGTATCGGTACCGACTTCACCCAAGGCCACGGCCAGGACTTCTTCGAGTACCTGACCCACGACAAGGGCTACGCCCGTCGCCTGACCAACTTCGGCAAGATCATCAACCCGCTCGGCATCCGCACTGTCGGCGAGTTCCCCAACCTCACCGAAACCCTGCTCAAGCGCGGCCACTCCGAGCGCGTGGTACGCAAGATCATGGGCGAGAACTGGGTCAACGTCCTCAAGGACGTCTGGGGCGAGTAAGCCGCTCTCCAAGCCTGATAGCCCCTGCCAGCAACGCCGGGGCACCCACATAAAAATTTTATGGAGTTGAGTTTCCATGGCCAAGATCGCCCCGCAATTGCCAATCGAAGTCGACAGCGAGACCGGTGTCTGGACCAGCGACGCCTTGCCGATGCTGTACGTGCCGCGCCATTTCTTCGTCAACAACCACATCGGTATCGAGGAAGTGCTGGGCGCCGACGCCTACGCCGAAATCCTCTACAAGGCCGGCTACAAGTCCGCCTGGCACTGGTGTGAAAAAGAAGCCGAATGCCATGGCCTGGAAGGCGTGGCGGTGTTCGAGCACTACATGAAGCGCCTGAGCCAGCGTGGCTGGGGCCTGTTCGAAATCCAGGACATCGACCTGGATAAAGGCACCTGCAGCGTCAAGCTCAAGCACTCTGCGTTCGTGTACGTCTATGGCAAGTGTGGCCGCAAGGTCGACTACATGTTCACCGGCTGGTTCGCCGGCGCCATGGACCAGATTCTCGCTGCCCGCGGCAGCAAGATCCGCACCGTGGCCGAGCAGGTCTACGGCGGGTCGGAAGAAGGCCACGAAGATGGCCTGTTCGTTACAAAGCCGTTGTAAGCCGGAGATAGCGTCATGGCATTCGAAGCAATGTTCCAGCCGATCCAGATCGGCAAACTGACCATCCGCAACCGCGTGCTCAGCACCGCGCACGCCGAGGTCTACGCCACTGACGGCGGCATGACGACCGACCGCTACGTGAAGTACTACGAAGAAAAGGCCAAGGGCGGTATCGGCCTGGCGATCTGCGGTGGTTCGTCCGTCGTGGCCATCGACAGCCCGCAGGAATGGTGGGCGTCGGTCAACCTGTCGACCGACCGCATCATCCCGCATTTCCAGAACCTGGCCGACGCCATGCACAAGCATGGCGCCAAGATCATGATCCAGATTACCCACATGGGCCGTCGCTCGCGTTGGGACGGCTTCAACTGGCCGACCCTGATGTCGCCGTCGGGTATCCGTGAACCCGTGCACCGCGCCACCTGCAAAACCATCGAGGTGGAAGAGATCTGGCGCGTCATCGGCAACTACGCGCAGGCTGCGCGTCGTGCCAAAGAAGGCGGCCTGGACGGTGTGGAACTGTCGGCTGTGCACCAGCACATGATCGACCAGTTCTGGAGCCCACGGGTCAACAAGCGTACCGACGAATGGGGCGGCACCTTCGAAGGCCGCATGAAGTTTGGCCTGGAAGTGCTCAAAGCCGTGCGTGCCGAGGTCGGTGACGACTTCTGCGTGGGCATGCGTATCTGCGGTGACGAGTTCCACCCCGATGGCCTCAGCCATGAAGACATGAAGCAGATCGCCGCGTACTACGACGCCACCGGCATGCTCGACTTCATCGGCGTGGTCGGCTCGGGTTGCGACACCCACAACACCCTGGCCAACGTTATCCCCAACATGAGCTACCCGCCGGAGCCGTTCCTGCACCTGGCGGCCGGCATCAAGGAAGTGGTCAAGGTACCGGTGCTGCACGCGCAGAACATCAAGGACCCGAACCAGGCCACGCGCATCCTTGAAGGCGGCTACGTGGACATGGTCGGCATGACCCGTGCGCACATGGCCGACCCGCACCTGATCGCCAAGATCAAGATGGGCCAGATCGACCAGATCAAGCAGTGCGTCGGTGCCAACTACTGCATCGACCGCCAGTACCAGGGCCTGGATGTGCTGTGCATCCAGAACGCCGCGACCTCCCGTGAATACATGGGCGTGCCGCACATCATCGAGAAAACCACCGGCGTGAAGCGCAAGGTGGTCGTGGTTGGCGCCGGCCCTGCCGGTATGGAAGCTGCCCGGGTAGCGGCCGAACGTGGCCACGACGTGACCCTGTTCGAGAAGAAGGACCAGATCGGCGGGCAGATCACCATCGCCGCCAAGGCTCCGCAGCGTGACCAGATTGCCGGTATCACCCGCTGGTACCAACTGGAGCTGGCGCGACTGAAAGTCGACCTGCGTCTGGGCACCGCCGCTGACGTGGCCACCATCCAGGATTTGCGCCCGGATGTGATCGTGCTGGCCGTGGGTGGGCATTCGTTCCTGGAGCAGAACGAGCACTGGGGCGCCGCCGAAGGGCTGGTGGTCAGCAGCTGGGACGTGCTCGACGGCAAGGTTGCGCCGGGCAAGAACGTGCTGGTGTACGACACCATCTGCGAATTCACCGGCATGTCGGTGGCCGACTTCATCGCTGACAAGGGCAGCCAGGTGGAAATCGTCACCGACGACATCAAGCCGGGCGTGGCCATGGGCGGTACTACCTTCCCGACCTACTACCGCAGCATGTACCCCAAAGAAGTGATCATGACCGGCGACATGATGCTGGAAAAGGTCTACCGCGAAGGCGACAAGCTGGTGGCGGTGCTGGAGAACGAATACACCGGCGCCAAGGAAGAGCGCGTGGTCGACCAGGTGGTGGTGGAAAACGGCGTGCGCCCTGACGAGCAGCTGTATTACGCCCTGAAGGAAGGTTCGCGCAACAAAGGCCAGATCGACGTGGAGGCGCTGTTCGCCATCAAGCCACAGCCGATTCTCAGCCAGCCGGGCGAAGGCTACCTGCTGTACCGCATCGGCGACTGCGTGGCCCAGCGCAACGTGCATGCGGCGATCTACGACGCCTTGCGCCTGTGCAAGGACTTCTGAAGCAGCGGCAAGCTTCAAGCTGCAAGCTGCAAGGAGAAGCGATCAATGTCGGCTTCGCTTGCAGCTTAGGTCTTGAGAGTTGCTTGGGAATGACTCTGTAACGCAGCGGTGGACTGCAAGGTACAAGCATGAGGTAGGGGCGACGCAGCTTCTTCTTGCAGCTTGTAGCTTGCAGCTTGCAGCTCAAAGGTGCCTGCCATGTTGAACACCCTTCTACCCATCCTGCTGTTCGCTGCCCTTGGCCTGGCAGTGCTCGGCGCCCTGCGCCGGGTGCGCATGTGGCGGCGTGGCCGGCCGTCCAAGGTCAACCTGATCGGCGGCCTGCTGGCCATGCCGCGCCGCTACCTGGTGGACTTGCACCACGTGGTCGAGCGCGACAAGTACATGTCCAAGACCCACGTGGCCACCGCTGGCGGCTTCGTGCTGTCGGCCGTGCTGGCGATTCTGGTGCACGGTTTTGGCCTGCAAAGCAAAATCCTCGGCTACGCGTTGCTGGTAGCCACGGTGATCATGTTCAGCGGCGCCATCTTCGTCTTCAAGCGCCGCCTCAACCCGCCTTCGCGCCTGTCCAAGGGCCCGTGGATGCGCCTGCCGAAGAGCCTGATGGCGTTCGCCGTGAGCTTCTTCATCGCCACCTTGCCGGTTGCCGGCATCCTGCCTGCCAACACCGGTGGCTGGGTGATGGTCGGCGTCCTTGGCCTGGGCGTGCTGTGGGGCGTGTCGGAGCTGTTCTTCGGCATGACTTGGGGTGGCCCGATGAAACACGCCTTCGCCGGTGCCCTGCACCTGGCCTGGCACCGCCGCGCCGAACGTTTCGGGGGTGGCCGCTCCACCGGCCTCAAGCCGCTGGACCTGGAAGACCCGAACGCGCCGCTGGGCGTGGAAAAACCGGTGGACTTCACCTGGAACCAGCTGCTGGGCTTCGACGCCTGCGTGCAGTGCGGTAAATGTGAAGCCATGTGTCCGGCCTTTGCCGCCGGCCAGCCGCTGAACCCGAAAAAACTCATCCAGGACATGGTCATCGGCCTGGCCGGTGGCACCGACGCCCAGTTCGCCGGCAGCCCTTACCCGGGCAAGCCGATTGGCGAACACGGCGGCCACCCGCACCAGCCGATCGTCAATGGCCTGGTCGATGCCGAAACGCTGTGGTCCTGCACCACTTGCCGTGCCTGCGTCGAGGAATGCCCGATGATGATCGAGCACGTCGATGCCATCGTCGACATGCGCCGCCACCTCACCCTGGAAAAGGGCGCTACCCCGAACAAGGGCGCCGAGGTGCTGGACAACCTGATCGCCACCGACAACCCTGGCGGCTTCGCCCCTGGCGGGCGCATGAACTGGGCGGCCGACCTCAACCTGAAGCTGTTGTCCGAGGTGAAAACCACCGAAGTGCTGTTCTGGGTCGGCGATGGTGCCTTCGACATGCGCAACCAGCGCACCCTGCGTTCGTTTGTCAAAGTGCTCAAGGCTTCGGGCGTGGACTTTGCCGTGCTCGGCCTGGAAGAACGCGACAGCGGCGACGTCGCCCGCCGTCTGGGCGATGAAGCGACCTTCCAGCAACTGGCCAAACGCAATATCCAGACCCTGGCCAAGTACAAGTTCCAGCGCATCGTCACCTGCGACCCGCACAGCTTCCATGTGCTGAAGAACGAATACGGCGCCTTGGGCGGCGAATACCAGGTGCAGCACCACAGCACCTACATCGCCGAACTGATCGCGGCCAACAAGCTCAACCTTGGGCAGCACAAGGGCGGCAGCGTCACTTATCACGACCCGTGCTACCTGGGCCGTTACAACGGCGAGTACGAAGCCCCGCGTGAAGTGCTCAAGGCGTTGGGTATCGAAGTGCGCGAGATGCAACGTTCGGGTTTCCGTTCCCGTTGCTGCGGTGGTGGTGGCGGTGCGCCGATCACCGACATCCCGGGCAAGCAGCGTATCCCCGACATGCGCATGGACGACATTCGCGAAACCGAGGCCGAGCTGGTGGCCGTGGGTTGCCCGCAATGCACCGCCATGCTCGAAGGTGTGGTCGAACCGCGCCCACAGATCAAGGACCTGGCCGAGCTGGTGGCCGACGTGCTGATCGAAGAGGAATCGCCCGCTGCCCCAAAGCCGCAAGCGGCCAAACGTGAACCTGCGGAGGTGCACTGATGAGCGACATTATCCGCCGCGACCCACGCGCCGAGTGGATCGCCCGTAACCGCCTGCACCCGCTGCATGCGGCCATGCAGACGCAACAGACCAGCTGGATGGGGCCCAACGGCCTCATCCGCAAGAACCCCCATGCGATTGCCGCAGGCTTCATCGGCCCGGCCGGTATCAAGCGCATCGACCGCAGCGGCGCCCAGCAGGGCACTGGTGTGGGCGGGCGGCGCACCGCAGCGGCCGAGGTCAAGTTGCCGTTGCACCAGGTACCGGCGCCGGCGTTCTACATTGCCGTGGTGCCCGACATGGTCGGTGGCCGCCTCAGCAGCCACGACCGCGACCTGCTTGGCCTGGCCCACAGCCTGGCTGGCAGCGATGGTGCGGTGTTGGCGGTGGTGTTCAACGAACACAAGGAAAGCAACTTTCCCACAGCCGGCGTCGACCGCCTGCTGGTCATCGAAGGCGAAGCATTCGAGGGTTATGCACCGGAGCAACTGGTGCAGGGTTTGCGGGCTGTGGATAACCAGTTCACCCCGCGCCACTGGCTACTGCCCGACAGCCGCACCGGTGGCGGCGAGCTGGGCCGGCGCCTGGGTGCCGCGCTGGGCGAGCGCCCGGCGACGCGGGTGTGGCAGGTCAAGGATGGCCAGTGCATCGGCCGTGCCGGTGCCGGGCAGCAAGACCTGCAGCGCGCCGTGCCGCGCCTGATCCTGGCGGCGGCAGAATGTGCCGAACCGGTCAGCGAAACCCGCCACGAAGCGTTGCCGGTGGAGTTGTCCACAAGCGTGGCGCGCAGCCTGTCGCGTATCGAAGACCTCGGCTCGGTGGCCGTGGACCCGGCCACCATTGCCATGGCCGAAGCCGAGTTCATCGTCTCGGGCGGCAACGGGGTCAAGGACTGGGACCTGTACCACAAGGCTACCGCAGCCTTGGGCGCCACCGAAGGCGCCTCGCGGGTGGCGGTGGACGACGGCTTCATGCCGCGCAACCGCCAGGTGGGTGCTACCGGTACTTGGGTAACCGCACGCGTGTACATGGCTGTGGGTATCTCGGGCGCGATCCAGCACCTGCAGGGCATTGGCGCCTGCGACAAGGTGGTGGCGATCAACATGGACCCTGGCTGCGACATGATCAAACGGGCCGACCTGTCGGTGATTGGCGACAGCTCGGCGATTCTCAAGGCACTGATCGAGGCTGTGGACAACTTCCGCAGCGGCGGCCAGCGCGACGCGGCATAAGGGCACGAGCATGAGTACGAAAGTGATCAGCCTGGTTTCCATCGGTGCCCACCCAAGCTCCGGTCGCGCTCGCCGCGCCGAGCAGGATGCCCGCGCCGTGGAACTGGGGTTGCAACTGGCTGGGGATAACTTGCAGGTGGTGCATGCTGGCGACCCGCGCGAAGAGGCATTGCGCGCCTACCTGGGCATGGGCCTTGACCACCTGGACGTGCTGGAGCAGCCGGCTGGCGCCGATGTGCTGGGCGTGCTGGGGGATTACCTGCGCGATGCCGGGGCGCAGCTGGTGCTGACCGGCAGCCAGGCTGAAACGGGCGAGGGTTCAGGCATGCTGCCGTTTCTGCTGGCGGAAAAGCTCGGCTGGCCGTTGATTGTGGGCTTGGCCGAGGTGGAGTCGATCGACAACGGCACGGCCCAGGTGCTGCAAGCGTTGCCACGTGGGCAGCGGCGTCGGTTGAAAGTGCGCCTGCCGTTGCTGGCAACTGTGGATAACGCAGCGCCCAAGCCGCGCCAGAGTGCCTTCGGGCCAGCGCGCCGGGGTGTATTGGCGGCGCGTAACGTGACCATTGTCGAGGACGACCTGTTGGCCGAAGCCGAGCTGCAACCGGCCCGGCCACGGCCCAAGCGCTTGAAGGTGATCAAGGCCAAGAGCGGTGCCGACCGGATGAAGGCGGCGACCGCCAAGGCCAGTGGCGGTGGTGGCAAGGTACTGAAGGATGTTTCGCCACAGGAAGGTGCCGAGGCCATCCTCAAGCTGCTGGTGGAAGAGGGCGTGCTGCGCTGAAGCTGGAGGATTGGAGATTTCTCTGTGGGAGCGGCCTTGTGTCGCGATGGGCTGCGCAGCAGCCCCGGCAATCTTGAGTCGTAGTCGAGATCCTGGGGCCGCGCTGCGGTCCATCGCGACACAAGGCCGCTCTTACATTCAATACTCAGAACCGACCGAGCGCTTTTGCCCACCAAATCTGTTTGCCAAGCTGTGGACAAAGTGTTTGCGCAATGCTGTAGCCCTTTGAAATCAACGCCTTCAAAGAATTGATCAAATTTTGATCATCTATCCTGCCCCGCTTGCAACTCTCAGGCGTGGCAATTGCCCACAATCACTGTTGGCCGGTTTGTGGATAACATGTTCGCCCATCACTACAGGCCACGAGTTCTCTGGCTTTCAGGGAAATGATTGATTTTTAATCAATCGCCCTTGAAAACAGCTAGAGCCGCTGACTCATTAGGCCTTCCGGGGTTTTCCACAGGCTTTTAGACAGCTCGATGGTTTTTCCCACATTATTTGTTGGTGGCTCTGTGGACAATGTGTTTGCAGAGGGCTGGGAGCCATTAAACATGAGGCCTGTAGAGGATTGGTCAAAAAACACCCGGTCCAGCATGGAGCGGCATTCTTGATCGCTCAGCCTTTGTGTACAGCCGCAGCCATCACTTCTGTGGATAACCAATTCCGCCTAGCTGTTATTTCTGCCAGTATCCATTTGCTCTCCAGCCGATTAGCGTTGATGCAAAGACTTGGGAGTGGCACATATGAACTTCGTGCATCTGCTGGCGACCGATAGGTTGCGTTCTGTCATGAATGATTCGACAGGTGTACAACGGGCCTATGCGGCTTATGGCCTGGCAAGCATCCAAGGTGGGCCGGTGAGTGCTTTCTGTGGTGAATACAGAGATGCCTTAGCGGGGTGTTACCACCTGGGAAATGGGTATCGTCAGTTCAATCCGGCGATCATGCGCTTCCACGGTCCGGATGGGTGGAGCCCGTTCGGTGAGGGCGGTATCAATGCCTATGTTTACTGCACGGGTGATCCGATCAACAAGTCTGACCCCACGGGGCATTTCGGTTGGCTGCCTGTAGTGACTCAGGCGGCTTCGAGTATTTCGACGGCACTCGGAGCAATAAATCGCAGAGCTGCGGCTGTGGTCGAGCAGCGTATTCAAAGGTTTGCGGGACTGCCGGTCGCCCATGCACCTGCGCGAGCAGAGGCAGCGGACACGTTGTTTGGATATGCGGCTGGCCTCATGGGCGCTGGTGCGAATATTGCGCGGAGCCTCATCGACGCTCCAGCTGCTATAGCCGGTACAGTCGTAGGGCAGCTTGTATGGATAGGGGCTGCTGGGAGCGCCGGAGTTGCAGGTGGTACAAACCTGAATGCTTATCCGGTGTTCCGCTCGTGGACCAAAACTGCCAGAGCCAATGGCATGAACCGTGTGGGCGTGGCGTTTGAAGGCGCGGGGCAGATGCTTTTACCGCCTTTTGTTAGAAGGATCGCCGCACGGTGGTTGGTGCGGACCGCAGATAGGGTGGTTAACAGCATCACCTATCTATATGGCGGGCCAGGGAGTTCGCTTGCAAGAGGGTACGTTCCTGGTCAAGGGGAGGCGCTGACGAGCATGATGGTCGTGCGGCGTAATGGCGAGGTCGAAGTTACCGGTCGGTGAACCCAGCGCTACCGTGCCTCACCCTTTCGGGCGAGGCACGGTAGTCACTTACTGCGCCTGCACTTCCTTCAAATACGCCGCCGGCTCAGCCCCCAGGTTGTTCAGCATCCGCCCGCTGTACCAGTCAATGAAGTTCACCACCCCAAACTCATAAGTCTTCGAGTATGGCCCAGGCTGGTACGCGGTAGAGTTGATCCCACGCTGGTTCTCTTCCGCCAGACGGCGGTCCTGGTCGTTGGTGGCGTCCCACACCTTGCGCATACGCTCTGGGTCGTAGTCCACTCCTTCCACGGCGTCCTTGTGCACCAGCCACTTGGTGGTGACCATGGTCTCTTGAG
The DNA here is from genome assembly GCF_030291635.1 of Pseudomonas kurunegalensis. NCBI lineage: Bacteria > Pseudomonadati > Pseudomonadota > Gammaproteobacteria > Pseudomonadales > Pseudomonadaceae > Pseudomonas > Pseudomonas kurunegalensis. The sequence goes on from NZ_CP127871.1 coordinate 374,663, forward strand.
CGCTGATCGGCCACACGGTGAACACGATCATGTGGTCGCCCATGCAGTGGTTCCACGAGTGCGGCAGGTGCAGGATGCGCATCGAGCCGAGGTCCGGGTTCTTGATGCGGCCCATCAGCTTCTGGCAGGCCTGCTTGCCGTCCATGGTCATCGACACGGTGCCCTTGAGCAGCGGCATGCGCACGATGCGGTTACGCAGGCCGTGGCTCTTGTGCAGGTACGGGATTTTCTCGGCTTCCCAGGCGGCGGCCGAGGCGGCCACGTGGTCCTTGAATTCCTGGCTGGCGCGCGGGTCGTTGGTGTCGTCCCACTCCAGCAGGGTTTGCAGCAACTCCGGGTGCGAACCGCTGCAGTGGTAGCACTCGCGGTTGTTTTCCAGCACCAGCTTCCAGTTGGCCTTTTCCATCAAGGTGGTTTGCACCGCCACCTTGGTGTTCTCCATGTCGTACGGTTCCATGTAGTGTTCCAGGGTGGCCAGGAACTCGTCGATGGCAGGCGGGTTTTCCGCCAGGCTGATGAAGATGTAACCGCCGGCCACCTTCACGTTCACCGGCTTCAGGCCGTACTGCTTCATGTCGAAGTCGGCGCCCATTTCGGTGCCGGCGAACAGCAGGCGGCCGTCCAGTTCGTAGGTCCACTGGTGGTAGTGGCACACCAGCTTGGCCACCTTGCCTTTGTCGCTGACGCACAGGCGCGAGCCGCGGTGGCGGCAGACGTTATGGAAGGCGTGCACCTTACCTTCGGCGCCACGCACCACCAGGATCGGGTTATTGCCGATCTGCAGGGTGATGTAGTTGCCTTTCGCCGGAATTTCGCAAGTCATGCCGGCGATCAGCCATTCTTTCTGGAAGATCTCCTGCATGTCGATCTGGAACAGACGCTCGTCGGTGTAGAAAGGCTGGGGCAGCGAGTAGGTTCGCTCGCGGGTCTGCAGCATCTCGGCGGTGGCCTTGCGTGCTGGCTCCAGTGGATCGCCCAGGCTCAGGGTTGCGGTGACGTCCATCGTGTATTCCTCGGGGCCGTGTGCGGCCGGCAAAAGGTGGCTAATCGTTGTTGTTGCCGCAAGGCTGCTCTCACGGCTCTTTGTTTAAACAGCTGGCTAGTTGTTTTGCCGTGGAGTGTGCGTCCGAAGCCGTCGCGAACCGTATCCATGGGCGACATGGCCGATGTGAATAACGACGCCACAGCCCTTGTAGCGCGGGGCTGGTCGCGATAAGCACGCCGATGTCGCTGGCAGGAATGTGCATCGCCCTCGGCTTGCGCATTATCCAAGCCATAAAAAGCCCAATAGTCGGCTGCTGGAGATGAACATGTCCGATACCTTCCTCAATCCGGTCACCACCCAGACCTGGGCCAACGGCCGCCACATCGTGCGCTGCGTCAAGGTCATCCAGGAGACCTGGGACGTGCGCACTTTCTGCTTCATGGCCGATCAGCCGATCATGTTCTTCTTCAAACCCGGGCAGTTCGTCACCCTGGAGCTGGAGATCGAAGGCAAGCCGGTGATGCGTTCCTACACCATCTCCAGTTCACCGTCGGTGCCGTACAGCTTCTCGATCACCGTCAAGCGCGTGCCGGGCGGCCTGGTGTCCAACTTCCTGCACGACACCATGCACGAAGGCGCCGAGCTGCCGGTGCATGGCCCGGTGGGGCTGTTCAACGCCATCGATTTCCCTGCAGGCAAGGTGTTGTACCTGTCGGGCGGCGTGGGCATTACCCCAGTCATGTCGATGGCACGTTGGTTCTACGACACCAACGCTAACGTCGACATGGTGTTCGTACACAGCGCCCGCTCGCCGAAGGACATCATCTACCACCGCGAGCTGGAACAGATGGCCTCGCGCATCCCCAACTTCAGCCTGCACATCATTTGCGAGAAGCATGGCCTTGGCGAGCCATGGGCGGGGTATCGCGGTTACCTGAACCAGCGCCTGATGGAACTGATTGCCCCGGACTACATGGACCGCGTGGTGTTCTGCTGCGGCCCGACGCCTTACATGACGGCGGTCAAGCGCATGCTCGAAGCGGTCGGTTTCGACATGAAGAACTACCACGAGGAATCGTTCGGTGCGACGCCGGCCGAGGCCAAGGCCGATGCAGTGGAGCACGCCGAGCAGGCGGCCGATGCACCGGAGCTGGACGTTTCCGACCTCAACCTGGTGGAGTTCATCGGTAGCGAGAAGAGCATCCGCGTTGCCCCGGGCGAAACCGTGCATGCGGCGGCGGCCAAGGTTGGCTTGATGATCCCGAAAGCCTGCGGCATGGGCATTTGCGGCACCTGCAAGGTGCTCAAGCTGGGCGGTGAGGTGGAGATGGAACACAACGGCGGCATTACCGAAGAGGATGAAGCCGAGGGGTATATCCTGTCGTGCTGCAGCGTGCCGAAAGGGGATGTGCGGATCGATTATTGATCCACTGATCCGAGATTGCAGGGGGCTGCTTCGCAGCCCATCGCGACACAAGGCCGCTCCTACAGATGCTGCGCAAGCCATGAAACTGCGCGGTAGCTGTAGGAGCGGCCTTGTGTCGCGATGGGCCGCAAAGCGGCCCCAGTGTTTTCAAGTTCGGAATCGGGCTACCAGGCCATTGAGGTCCACGGCCAACCGCGACAATTCGGCACTCGCCGCACTGGTCTGATGCGCCCCGGTAGCACTCTGCACCGACAGGTCATTGATGTTCACCAGGTTGCGGTCCACTTCCCGCGCCACCTGCGCCTGTTCTTCCGCCGCGCTGGCAATCACCAGGTTACGCTCGTTGATCTGCGCCACCGCCCCGGCAATGGTATCCAGCGCCATGCCCGCACCACGGGCGATGTTCAGGGTGGATTCGGCGCGTTCGGTGCTGGTGCGCATCGACTCTACCGCTTCTTCCGTACCGCCCTGGATGCTGCCGATCATGCGCTCGATTTCGCTGGTCGACTGTTGGGTACGATGGGCCAGTGCACGCACTTCGTCCGCCACCACGGCAAAACCACGGCCCGCTTCGCCGGCACGCGCCGCCTCGATGGCGGCGTTCAGTGCCAGCAGGTTGGTCTGATCTGCCAGGCCACGGATCACGTCGAGTACCTTGCCGATGTCGCGCGACTGTTCGGCCAGGTGGGTAATCAGTTTGGCAGTGGCTTGCACATCACCGCTCATGCGCTCAATGGCACCCACGGTCTCCATCACCAGGTCACGACCGTCGCCGGTGGAGCGGCTGGCTTCACTGGACGCTTCAGAAGTGCTCACGGCATTGCGCGCCACTTCTTCGACAGCACTGGTCATTTCAGTAACGGCTGTGGCGGCCTGTTCAATCTCGTTGTTCTGCTGTTGCAGGCCTCGGGCACTTTCGTCGGTGACGGCGTTCAACTCTTCGGCTGCCGAGGCCAACTGCGTGGCCGAGCCGGCGATCTGCTGCAGGGTGTCGCGCAGCTTGTCCTGCATGCGGGCCATGGCGCGTAGCAGGCGGGCGGCTTCGTCGGTGCCTTCGGCACGGATGACGTGGGTCAGGTCACCGTCGGCAACCTGTTCGGCGCTCTTGAGCGCTTCTTCGATCGGTTTGACGATGCTGCGGGTCAGCAGGAAGGCGCAGGCGAAGGTCAGCACGGTTGCGGCTACCAGCAGGCCGATCACCAGCGCAAAAGCCGCAGCGTACTGGTTGGCCGCCTTCTCGTTGGTGGCGCGGGTCTGGTCGGTGTTGATGCGCACCAGGGTGTCCATGACCTTGTTGATCTGCTCGGAATTGGCCAGCAGGTCACGGTTCAGCAGGTCGCGCAGCTCGTCCAGGCGGTCGGCCTGGCTCAGGGTGCGCATGCGCGACTCCAGCTGGCGGTACTGGTTGAGCAACTGGCTGTACTGGTCGAACGCGGCCTGCTCGTCGGCGGCGGTGATCATTGGCAGGTAGGCCTGGCGTGCGCGGTCGATCTGGCTGTTGCGCTGGTCCAGCAGGTTGAGGGTGTCGCGCTGGGTGTCCGGCTCGCGGTTGAGCAGCAGGCGGTAGGAGAGGGTGCGCATGCGCAGGTTCAGCGCGGTGAGCTCGTCGAGGATCTTGATGCTGGGCACGCTGACCTGTTCGATAGCCACGCCGGCTTGGCGGATGTTGCCCATTTGTATCAGCGAGAAGACACCAAGGCCAAGCATCAGCAGGCCGATCAGCGCGAAGCCCAGCAGCGCGCGCGGGGCGATATTCATGTTGCGTAGAGACATGGAGAGGAGCGTCCAGGCAAGGGGAAATAAGGTGCGCACAGTGCGACAAAACATGACTTGCCGGGCTATCGGTCGTGACTGGCCAGTCTTGAGTGCGACCGGTGAAAATTGTGAGGTGGCTAACCTTTTCCTGACCGGCGGTTGACGCAGGTCGGAACAAGGGGGCCGTTACCCTGTCAATCTGCGGGTTCGACACCTTATGAATCCGATATTTAATGGCGATGGGCGGCACTTTTCTTTATCGTGTGCGCCCCTCGCAACAACCTGAGATAGACCCATGCTGGAAGCTTCCCTGAATCAAATCGAGCAACTGGTCAGCGACCTGATGCAGAAAAACGCTCAACTCACCGAGCAGAACGCTACCCTCGGCACGCAATTGGCACAGGCCAAGGAAGAGAACGAAACCCTGCAGCTGTCGCTGATGGAGCAGGAAGAGAAAAACGGCAGCACCGCCGCCCGCCTCCAGGCCCTGGTTGATCGCGCCAGCGCTGGCGTCGGCGCATGAGATTGCACGAGCAGCCGGTCAATGTCGTGTCGATTCTCGGCATCGACTATTCGATCAAGGCGCCCGAAGGCCAGGAGGAAACCCTGGCCCAGGCGGTGCGGATGCTCAACACCGCCCTGAACGAGACCAAGCGTCAGTACCCGACCCTGATCGGTGACAAGTTGCTGGTGCTGGCTGCCCTTAACCTGTGCTCAAAGCAGGTTGAACTGCAGAAAGAACACCAGCAGACCCTGGCACGTACCCAGGCGCAGATCGACGCCACGGTGGACGCCATCGTGCGGACCATTGCCGAGTCCTGATCGATAGCTGGGGGCGCTTCGCGCCCCTTTCCGACCGGTCCGGCGCCCCGGCAAGGCCGCTCCTACAGGGATTCGCGTTCACCTGTAGGAGCGGCCTTGTGTCGCGATGGGCTGCAAAGCAGCCCCAAGACCCAACTCATTGTTCCAGGTCACTGGATTAACTGGATACGCAAGTGTATACACTTCTCGCAAAGCAATAATGTGCGGGGAGTAGGGGCATGCGTATCTGGCGTAAAAGCATCCAGTGGCAGTTGATCACCAGCATGGGCGCCGCCCTGCTGGCCAGCATCCTGGTGGTGGTCATCATTTTCACCGTGGCGCTCAACCGCCTCACCGATCGCTACCTGGTCGACACTGCGCTGCCGGCCAGCATCGAAGCCATCCGCAACGACATCGAGCGCATGCTCGGCCAGCCGCTGGTAGCTGCTACAGACATTGCCGGCAATACCCTGCTGCGCGACTGGCTGGCCGCTGGCGAAGACCCGGCCCAGGCCCCGCAATTCATCGAATACCTCGCCGCCGCCAAGCAGCGCAACAAGGCTTTCACCACCCTGTTTGCCTCGACCGAAACCGGCCACTATTACAACGAGAATGGCCTTGATCGCACCCTCAGCCGCAGCAACCCCAAGGACAAATGGTTTTACGGCTACATCGACAGCGGCGCCGAGCGGTTCATCAACATCGACATTGACGGTGCCACCGGCGAGCTGGCGCTGTTCATCGACTACCGCGTGGAAAAGCACGGCCAATTGGTGGGCGTGGCCGGCATGGGCCTGCGCATGACCGAACTGTCGAAGCTGATTCACGACTTCAGTTTCGGCGAACACGGCAAAGTATTTCTGGTGCGTAACGATGGCTTGATCCAGGTGCATCCGGACGCTGCCTTCAGTGGCAAGCGCCAGCTTGCCGAGCAGCTTGGCGCGGACGCAGCCAAGGTCGTCATGACCGGAGGCGAAGGCCTGCGCAGCAGCCGTTTCAGTCGCGACCGCGAAGGCTACCTGGCGCTTGGCTTGCCCCTGCGCGACCTCAACTGGACCCTGGTGGCCGAAGTGCCAGAGTCGGAAATCTACGCGCAAATGCATCAGGCGGTATGGCTGACCAGCCTGATCGGTGGCGGTGTGGCCCTGGTTTCGCTGCTGCTGGTGGTGGTGCTGGCGAGGGGGTTGGTGCGGCCTATCAGCCGGGTAACCGCTGCGCTGGTGCAGATTGGCAGCGGCGCAGGCGACCTAAGCCACCGCCTGGATGATTCACGCCAGGACGAACTGGGTGACCTGGCCCGGGGTTTCAACCGCTTCCTCGACAGCCAGCGCAGCCTGATTGGCGAGGTGTTGCAGACTTCCGAGCGGCTGCATCGGGCGGTTGAGCAGGTGACTCAAGTGGTGGACAACACCGCCGAGCGTTCCGGACGGCAGCAGGAAATGACTGAGATGGTCGCCACCGCTGTACACGAGATGGGCCTGACCGTGCAGGACATAGCCCGCAATGCCGGTGATGCGGCGCAGGCCTCGCAGTCGGCACGGGACGAGGCCTTGCAGGCGCGTGAGGTGGTGCAACGCTCGATTCGTGGTATCGAGGGTATGTCGGGCGACATCGGCAAGGCCGCTGATGCCGTCAGCCAGTTGGCCGATGAAGTCGCCTCGATCGATGAAGTGCTCGCGGTAATCCGTAGCATTTCTGAACAAACCAATTTGCTGGCGTTGAACGCTGCCATCGAGGCCGCACGGGCAGGGGAGATGGGGCGTGGATTTGCTGTGGTGGCCGATGAGGTGCGTACGTTGGCCCGGCGTACGCAGCTGTCCACCGACGAAGTGCAGCAGATGATCCAGCGCTTGAAGCAGGGCGCGGGTTCGGCGGTGAGCTCGATGCAGGCGGGGCAGCAGGCGACTGGCAGTGGCGTGGAATCGAGCCAGCGCACCGGGGCGTCGCTGGGGGCGATTACCGATCAGGTGGAGCACATCAGCGACATGAACCATCAGGTGGCTACGGCGACTGAAGAGCAGTCGGCGGTGACTGAGGAAATCAACCGGACAGTGCAGGGCATTTCCGATCTGGCGCGGGAGACGGCGTCGGAGGTGCAGGGGTGCCGAGAAGAGTGCCGGGCGTTGCGAGGGTTGGCTGATGACCTGGCGCGGCAGATGGGCGGGTTCAGGCTTTAGATTGCTGGGGCCGCTTTGCGGCCCATCGCGACACAAGGCCGCTCCTACAAATGACCGCATTCCCAGGCCGGAAACGCGGTCATTTGTAGGAGCGGCCTTGTGTCGCGATAGGAGGGCAAAGCCCTCCCGGCAATCTCTCAGCCAGCAATGATCGCGCGGATATCCGCCGCCAGCTCCCGCACCCGCTCTTCCTCGGTATCCCACGAGCACATGAACCGAGCCCCGCCACTACCAATAAAGGTATAGAACCGCCACCCCTTGCCCCGCAGCGCTTCAATCGCAGGCTCGGGCATCTGCAGGAACACGCCGTTCGCCTCCACCGGGAACATCAGCTCCACCCCCGGCAAGTCACTCACCAGCGAGGCCAGCAACTGCGCGCAATGGTTGGCGTGATTGCCATGGCGCAACCAGGCGCCATCTTCCAGCAGGCCCACCCACGGTGCCGACAGGAAGCGCATCTTCGAGGCCAGTTGCCCGGCCTGCTTGCAGCGGTAGTCGAAGTCTTCGGCCAGCTGGCGGTTGAAGAACAGGATCGCCTCACCCACGGCCATGCCGTTCTTGGTGCCGCCAAAGCACAGCACATCTACACCGGCCTTCCAGGTCAGCTCGGCCGGGCTGCAACCCAGGAACGCGCAGGCATTGGTAAAGCGCGCGCCGTCCATGTGCAGGTTAAGGCCCAGCTCCTTGCAGGTGGCGCTGATCGCTTTGAGCTCATCTGGGCGATAAACGGTGCCTACTTCGGTGGCCTGTGTGATGGTGACCACACGTGGTTTTGGGTAGTGGATGTCCTGGCGCTTGAGCGCCACTTCACGGATGGATTCCGGCGTCAGCTTGCCGTTGACGCTGGCCGCCGTCAGCAGCTTGGAACCGTTGGAGAAGAACTCCGGCGCACCGCATTCGTCGGTTTCGACGTGCGCGGTCTCGGAGCAGATGACGCTGTGGTAGCTCTGGCACAGCGAGGCCAGGGCCAGGGAGTTGGCGGCGGTGCCGTTAAAGGCGAAGAACACTTCGCAGTCGGTTTCGAACAGGTTGCGGAAGTATTCCGAGGCGCGCTCGGTCCACTGGTCGTCGCCGTAGGCGCGGTCGTGGCCGTGGTTGGCCTTTTCCATTGCTGCCCAGGCTTCGGGGCAGATACCGGAATAGTTGTCGCTGGCGAATTGTTGGCTCTTATCTGTCATGACACGGTCCTGTGAACGACGCAGAACAGCACTCTAAACCATCGATTCAGCAGTTGCCTATACAAGCTGTGCATAGGCTGGTTTTTGGGCTGCCTGTGCTGGCCTCATCGCGGGCAAGCCCGCTCCTACAGGAGAGCGCAGGCCGTGAGGGCAACGCCTCACTTGTAGGAGCGAGCTTGCTCGCGATGAGGCCGGTACGGTCAACACAAAACCGAATGTCGTAAACGCGCCATTGCAAGGCGTGCGCAGGCATCTGACCCGCCCCGACCAGTCATAACATCGCCACAAAGGGCCACAGTGCCCCACGACAAAAAACGATCGCTGCCGGGAGATACACGATGTTCAGCAAGCAAGACCAGATCCAGGGTTACGACGACGCACTGCTGGCGGCGATGAATGCCGAAGAACAGCGCCAGGAAGATCACATCGAGCTGATCGCCTCGGAGAACTACACCAGCAAGCGCGTCATGCAGGCCCAAGGCAGCGGCCTGACCAACAAGTACGCCGAAGGCTACCCGGGCAAGCGCTACTACGGTGGCTGCGAGCACGTGGACAAGGTAGAAGCCCTGGCCATCGAGCGCGCCAAGCAGCTGTTCGGCGCCGACTACGCCAACGTCCAGCCGCATTCCGGCTCGTCGGCCAACGGCGCCGTCTACCTGGCCCTGCTGCAGGCCGGTGACACCATCCTCGGCATGAGCCTGGCCCACGGCGGCCACCTGACCCACGGCGCTAAAGTGTCGTCCTCGGGCAAACTGTACAACGCCGTTCAGTACGGCATCGACACCAACACCGGCCTGATCGACTACGACGAAGTCGAGCGCCTGGCCGTCGAGCACAAGCCGAAAATGATCGTTGCCGGCTTCTCGGCCTACTCCAAAACCCTCGACTTCCCACGCTTCCGCGCCATCGCCGACAAAGTCGGTGCGCTGCTGTTCGTCGACATGGCCCACGTTGCCGGCCTGGTTGCTGCTGGCCTGTACCCGAACCCGATCCCGTTCGCTGACGTGGTGACCACCACCACCCACAAGACCCTGCGCGGCCCACGTGGCGGCCTGATCCTGGCCAAGTCGAACGAAGAGATCGAGAAAAAGCTGAACGCCGCCGTATTCCCGGGCGCCCAGGGCGGCCCGCTGATGCACGTGATCGCCGCCAAGGCCGTGTGCTTCAAGGAGGCGCTGGAGCCAGGCTTCAAGGCCTACCAGCAACAAGTGATCGAAAACGCCCAGGCCATGGCCCAGGTGTTCATCGACCGTGGCTACGACGTGGTGTCCGGTGGCACCGATAACCACCTGTTCCTGGTCAGCCTGATCCGCCAGGGCCTGACGGGTAAAGATGCTGACGCCGCCCTGGGCCGCGCGCACATCACCGTCAACAAGAACGCCGTGCCGAACGACCCGCAGTCGCCGTTCGTCACCTCGGGCCTGCGCATCGGTACCCCGGCCGTCACCACCCGTGGCTTCAAGGTTGCCCAGTGTGTGGCCCTGGCCGGCTGGATCTGCGACATCCTCGACAACCTCGGTGACGCCGACGTCGAAGCCGATGTGGCGAAGAACGTCGCTGCCCTGTGCGCCGACTTCCCTGTTTACCGCTGAGTGGAGTAAACGACCATGCAACGCTACTCGGGCTTCGGCCTTTTCAAACACTCCCTCAGCCACCACGAAAACTGGCAGCGCATGTGGCGCACGCCCACCCCTAAAAAGGTGTACGACGTGGTTATCGTTGGCGGTGGCGGCCATGGCCTGGCCACGGCCTACTACCTGGCCAAAGAGCATGGCATCACCAACGTTGCCGTGATCGAGAAGGGCTACCTGGGCGGCGGCAACACCGCCCGTAACACCACCATCGTGCGTTCCAACTACCTGTGGGACGAGTCGGCGCACCTGTACGAGCACGCCATGAAGCTGTGGGAAGGCCTGTCTCAGGACCTTAACTACAACGTCATGTTCTCCCAGCGCGGCGTCTACAACCTGTGCCACACCCTGCAGGACATGCGTGACTCCGAGCGCCGCGTCAGCGCCAACCGCCTGAACGGCGTGGATGGCGAGCTGCTGAACACCGCCCAGGTTGCCGCAGAGATCCCGTACCTGGACTGCTCCAAGAACACCCGCTACCCGATCCTGGGTGCCACCGTGCAGCGCCGTGGCGGCGTGGCCCGTCACGACGCCGTGGCCTGGGGCTTCGCCCGTGCGGCCGACGCCCTGGGCGTTGACCTGATCCAGCAAACCGAAGTGATTGGCTTCCGCAAGGAAAACGGCGCGGTCATCGGTGTGGAAACCAACAAAGGCTTCATCGGCGCCAAGCGCGTTGGTGTGGTCACCGCCGGTAACTCCGGGCACATGGCCAAGCTGGCCGGCTTCCGCCTGCCGCTGGAATCGCACCCGCTGCAAGCCCTGGTCTCCGAGCCGATCAAACCGATCATCGACAGCGTGATCATGTCCAACGCCGTACACGGCTACATCAGCCAGTCCGACAAGGGCGACCTGGTGATCGGTGCCGGTATCGACGGCTGGGTCGGCTACGGCCAGCGCGGTTCGTACCCGGTGATCGAGCACACCCTGCAGGCCATCGTCGAAATGTTCCCCAACCTGTCGCGCGTTCGCATGAACCGCCAGTGGGGCGGCATCGTCGATACCTCGCCGGACGCCTGCCCGATCATCACCAAGACCCCGGTCAAGAACATGTTCTTCAACTGCGGTTGGGGTACTGGCGGCTTCAAGGCGACCCCGGGTTCGGGCAACGTCTTCGCCGCAAGCCTGGCCAAGGGCGAAATGCACCCACTGGCCGCGCCGTTCTCCATGGACCGTTTCTACAACGGCGCACTGATCGACGAACACGGCGCCGCCGCCGTCGCCCACTAACCGGAGACACCGTCATGTTGCATATTTTCTGTCCCCACTGCGGCGAGCTGCGCTCCGAAGAAGAGTTCCACGCCTCTGGCCAGGCGCACATCGCCCGCCCGCTGGACCCTAACGCCTGCTCCGACGAGGAGTGGGGCACCTACATGTTCTACCGTGACAACCCACGCGGGATTCACCATGAACTGTGGGACCACGTTGCCGGCTGCCGCCAGTACTTCAACGTCACCCGCGACACCGTGACCTACGAGATTCTGGAAACCTACAAGATTGGCGAGAAGCCGCAAGTGACCGCCAACGGTAAAGCTGCAAACGCACCGTCGACCGTCAAAGGCCAAGGGGAAAAAGTATGAGCCAGACCTATCGCCTCGCCAGCGGCGGCCGTATCGACCGCAGCAAGGTCCTGAACTTCAGCTTCAACGGCAAGACCTACCAGGGTTATGCCGGTGACAGCCTGGCCGCCGCGTTGCTGGCCAACGGCGTCGACATCGTTGGCCGCAGCTTCAAGTACTCGCGCCCACGCGGCATCATCGCCTCGGGTACCGAAGAGCCGAACGCCATCCTGCAGATCGGCTCCAGCGAAGCCACCCAGATCCCGAACGTGCGTGCCACCCAGCAGGCGCTGTACGCAGGCCTTGTCGCCACCAGCACCAACGGCTGGCCGAACGTCAACAACGACGTCATGGGCATCCTTGGCAAGGTGGGCGGCAGCATGATGCCGCCGGGCTTCTACTACAAAACCTTCATGTACCCGAAATCGTTCTGGATGACGTACGAGAAGTACATCCGCAAAGCCGCAGGCCTTGGCCGCGCGCCGCTGCAGAACGACCCGGACAGCTACGACTACATGAACCAGCACTGCGACGTGCTGATCGTCGGTGCCGGCCCTGCTGGCCTGGCCGCTGCACTGGCCGCTGCGCGCAGCGGTGCCCGCGTGATCCTGGCCGACGAGCAGGAGGAGTTTGGCGGCAGCCTGCTCGACACCCGCGAAACCCTCGACGGCAAGCCTGCCGCTGACTGGGTAAACGCCGTGGTCAAAGAGCTGGAAGGCCTGCCAGAAGTGACCCTGCTGCCACGCGCCACGGTCAACGGCTACCACGACCATAACTTCCTGACCATTCACGAGCGCCTCACCGACCACCTCGGCGACCGCGCCCCGATCGGCCAGGTTCGCCACCGCGTGCACCGTGTACGCGCCAAGCGCGTGGTACTGGCTGCCGGCGCCCACGAGCGCCCGCTGGTGTACGGCAACAACGACGTGCCGGGCAACATGCTGGCCGGTGCCGTTTCTACCTACGTTCGCCGCTACGGCGTGGCCCCAGGCCGCAAGCTGGTGCTGTCGACCAACAACGACCACGCCTACCGCGCCGCGCTGGACTGGCACGACGCTGGCCTGCAAGTGGTCGCCATCGCCGACGCCCGCCACAACCCACGTGGTTCGCTGGTTGAAGAAGCGCGTGCCAAAGGCATTCGCATCCTCACTTCCAGTGCCGTGGTCGAGGCCAAAGGCAGCAAGCACGTCACTGGCGCCCGCGTGGCCGCCATCGATGTGCAGGCGCACAAAGTTACCAGCCCAGGCGAAACCCTCGAGTGCGACCTGATCGCGTCCTCGGGCGGCTACAGCCCGATCGTTCACCTGGCCTCGCACCTGGGCGGTCGCCCGGTATGGCGTGACGACATCCTCGGCTTCGTGCCAGGCGATGCACCGCAGAAGCGCGAGTGCGTGGGTGGGATCAATGGCGTCTACGCCCTTGGCGACGTGATTGCCGATGGTTTCGAAGGCGGCGTACGCGCAGCCACCGAAGCAGGCTTCAAGGCAACCGTCGGCACCCTGCCAAAAACCGTTGCACGCAAGGAAGAGGCCACCGTGGCGCTGTTCCTGGTGCCGCACGACAAAGGCACCAAGGGGCCGAAGCAGTTCGTCGACCAACAGAACGACGTGACCGCCGCCGGTATCGAACTGGCCACCCGCGAAGGCTTCGAGTCGGTCGAGCACGTCAAACGCTACACCGCGCTGGGCTTCGGTACCGACCAGGGCAAACTGGGCAACATCAACGGCCTGGCCATCGCCGCCCGTTCGATCGGCATCACCATCCCGGAAATGGGCACCACCATGTTCCGCCCCAACTACACGCCGGTTACCTTCGGCGCGGTAGCGGGCCGTCACTGTGGTCACCTGTTCGAGCCGGTGCGCTTCACCGCCCTGCATGCCTGGCACGTGAAGAACGGCGCCGAGTTCGAAGACGTCGGCCAGTGGAAGCGCCCGTGGTACTTCCCGAAAGCCGGTGAAGACATCCATGCCGCCGTGGCCCGTGAATGCAAGGCCGTGCGCGACAGCGTGGGCCTGCTGGACGCCTCCACCCTGGGCAAGATCGACATCCAGGGCCCGGACGCGCGCGAGTTCCTCAACCGCATCTACACCAACGCCTGGACCAAGCTCGATGTGGGCAAGGCCCGCTACGGCCTGATGTGCAAGGAAGACGGCATGGTCTTCGACGACGGCGTAACTGCCTGCGTTGGCGACAACCACTTCATCATGACCACCACCACCGGCGGCGCCGCCCGCGTACTGCAGTGGATGGAGCTGTACCACCAGACCGAATGGCCAGAGCTGAAGGTGTACTTCACTTCGGTCACCGACCACTGGGCCACCATGACCCTGTCCGGCCCCAACAGCCGCAAGCTGCTGAGCGAGCTGACCGACATCGACATGGACAAGGAAGCCTTCCCGTTCATGACCTGGAAGGAAGGCAACGTGGGCGGCGTGCCAGCCCGTGTGTTCCGTATCTCGTTCACCGGTGAACTGTCGTACGAAGTCAACGTGCAGGCCAACTACGCCATGGGCGTGCTGGAACAGATCATCGAGGCCGGCAAGAAGTACAACCTGACCCCGTACGGCACCGAGACCATGCACGTACTGCGTGCCGAGAAGGGCTTCATCATCGTTGGCCAGGACACCGACGGTTCGATGAACCCGGACGACCTGAACATGAGCTGGTGCGTGGGCCGCAACAAGCCGTTCTCGTGGATCGGCCTGCGTGGCATGAACCGCGAAGACTGCGTGCGCGAGAACCGCAAGCAGCTGGTAGGCCTGAAGCCGGTCGACCCGACCAAATGGCTGCCGGAAGGCGCCCAGCTGGTGTTCGACCCGAAACAGCCGATCCCGATGGACATGGTTGGCCACGTGACCTCCAGCTACGCGTCCAACTCCCTGGGCTACTCGTTCGCCATGGGCGTGGTCAAAGGCGGCCTCAAGCGCATGGGCGAGCGCGTGTTCTCGCCACAGGCGGATGGCAGCGTGATCGAGGCGGAGATCGTGTCTTCGGTGTTCTTCGATCCGAAGGGTGAGCGGCAGAACGTCTAAAGGCCCCCGGATAGCGGCGCAGCCCAAAAACCGGTGCTGCGCTGCCCTGACGAACAAGAATTCAAGGCAGGTAAGAAATGAGCGCTATCAACGTCTTCCAGCAAAACCCCGGCGCCGAGGCCAAGGCCCAGTCGCCACTGCACCACGCCGACTTGGCCAGCCTGGTTGGCAAAGGCCGCAAGAACGCAGGCGTGACCCTGCGTGAACGCAAGTTCCTCGGCCACCTGACCATTCGTGGCGACGGCCACAACCCGGAATTCGCCGCAGGCGTGCACAAGGCCCTGGGCCTGGAGCTGCCGGTGGCCCTGACCGTGGTCGCCAACAACGACATGTCGCTGCAATGGGTCGGCCCGGATGAATGGCTGCTGATCGTACCCGGTGGCCAGGAACTGGCGGTCGAGCAAAAGCTGCGTGCAGCCCTTGAAGGCCAGCACATCCAGGTGGTGAACGTGAGCGGCGGGCAAAGCCTGCTGGAACTGCGCGGCCCCAACGTGCGCGAAGTGCTGATGAAGTCCACCAGCTATGATGTTCACCCGAACAACTTCCCGGTGGGCAAGGCTGTGGGCACCGTGTTCGCCAAGTCGCAACTGGTGATCCGCCGCACTGCAGAAGACACCTGGGAACTGGTGATTCGCCGCAGCTTCTCCGACTACTGGTGGCTGTGGCTGCAGGACGCCTCGGCCGAGTACGGCCTGAGCATCGAAGCTTAAGGAGCGCAGAACATGAGTCGGGCACCGGATACCTGGATTCTCACCGCCGACTGCCCGAGCATGCTCGGCACCGTCGACGTGGTGACGCGTTACCTCTTCGAGCAGCGCTGCTACGTGACGGAGCACCACTCCTTCGATGACCGGCAGTCGGGGCGTTTCTTCATTCGCGTGGAGTTCCGCCAGCCGGATGATTTCGACGAGGCGGGCTTCCGGGCCGGCCTTGCCGAGCGCAGCGAAGCGTTCGGCATGGCGTTCGAGCTGACCGCCCCGAATCACCGCCCCAAGGTGGTGATCATGGTGTCCAAGGCCGACCATTGCCTGAACGACCTGCTGTATCGCCAGCGCATTGGCCAGTTGGGCATGGACGTGGTCGCGGTGGTGTCCAACCATCCCGACCTCGAACCGCTGGCCCAGTGGCACAAAATTCCTTACTACCACTTCGCCCTCGACCCCAAGGACAAGCCTGAGCAAGAGCGCAAGGTGCTGCAGGTGATCGAGGAGACTGGCGCCGAGCTGGTCATCCTCGCCCGTTATATGCAGGTGCTGTCGCCTGAGTTGTGCAGGCGCCTGGATGGCTGGGCGATCAACATTCACCACTCGTTGTTGCCAGGGTTCAAAGGCGCCAAGCCTTATCACCAGGCGTACAACAAGGGCGTGAAGATGGTCGGCGCGACTGCGCATTACATCAACAACGACCTGGACGAAGGGCCGATCATTGCCCAGGGCGTTGAAGTGGTGGACCACAGTCATTACCCGGAAGACCTGATTGCCAAAGGGCGCGATATCGAATGCCTGACCCTGGCGCGGGCCGTGGGGTATCACATTGAGCGGCGGGTGTTCCTTAACGCCAATCGGACGGTCGTTCTCTGAACAATTCTGGGGCTGCTGCGCAGCCCTATCGCGACACAAGGCCGCTCCTACAGGCGATCGCGTTCCCCTGTAGGAGCGGCCTTGTGTCGCGATAGGGCCGCAAAGCGGCCCCAGCTTTTGGTCTGCCGTAAAAAGGCATCCCTCTGTCGTTTTCAGTCAGTGCATCTCGCCCCATCAGGCCCACAATTCCCTGCATTCCAGAAACACATGCCGCCCATGGATGGCGGCGCGTTCAACCACCGCTGCATAAATACAAATCAAGCGAGGTAAGAGCATGTCTGGCAATCGTGGAGTGGTATATCTCGGCGCCGGCAAGGTCGAGGTGCAGAAGATCGACTACCCGAAAATGCAGGACCCGCGCGGCAAGAAGATCGAGCACGGCGTGATCCTGAAGGTGGTCTCCACCAACATCTGCGGCTCCGACCAGCACATGGTCCGCGGCCGCACCACTGCCCAGGTCGGCCTGGTTCTGGGCCACGAAATCACCGGTGAAATCGTCGAGAAGGGCAGCGACGTCGAGCGCATGCAGATCGGTGACCTGGTGTCGGTACCGTTCAACGTCGCCTGCGGCCGCTGCCGCTCCTGCAAAGAGATGCACACCGGCGTGTGCCTCACCGTCAACCCGGCCCGCGCCGGCGGTGCCTACGGCTACGTCGACATGGGCGACTGGACCGGTGGCCAGGCCGAGTACGTGCTGGTGCCGTACGCCGACTTCAACCTGCTGAAACTGCCTGAGCGCGACAAGGCCATGGAAAAGATCCGTGACCTGACTTGCCTGTCCGACATTCTGCCCACTGGCTACCACGGTGCCGTCACTGCCGGCGTAGGCCCAGGTAGCACCGTTTACGTCGCGGGCGCTGGCCCGGTCGGCCTGGCCGCGGCTGCCTCAGCCCGTCTGCTGGGTGCTGCCTGCGTGATCGTTGGCGACCTCAACCCGGCCCGCCTGGCCCACGCCAAGTCGCAAGGCTTCGAAGTGGTCGACCTGTCCAAGGACACCCCACTGCACGAGCAGATCGTCGATATCCTTGGCGAGCCTGAAGTGGACTGCGCCGTTGACGCTGTGGGCTTCGAGGCCCGTGGCCATGGCCATGAAGGTGCCAAGCATGAAGCTCCGGCCACCGTGCTGAACTCGCTGATGCAGGTCACCCGTGTAGCCGGCAGCATCGGTATCCCGGGCCTGTACGTGACCGAAGACCCGGGTGCGGTGGATGCTGCCGCCAAGATCGGCGCGCTGAGCATTCGCTTTGGCCTGGGCTGGGCGAAGTCGCACAGCTTCCACACCGGCCAGACCCCGACCATGAAGTACAACCGCCAGCTGATGCAGGCGATCATGTGGGACCGGATCAACATCGCTGAGGTTGTGGGCGTGCAGGTGATCAACCTGGATCAGGCGCCGGAAGGGTATGGCGAGTTTGATGCGGGTGTGCCGAAGAAGTTTGTGATAGACCCGCACAAGATGTGGGGTGCGGCGTAATAAACGTGGATTGAAAGGAGCCCCTCAATTCGAGGGGCTTTCGTAGCATAAACTGTTTCATTGCGGTCGATAAGTCTTATGCTCACAGTTTGCTCTTGAATTTAACGCCTGAGTACCTTCTGTACGTTCTCTGGGAACGGTGTATAGCCTTCCTTGAATAAGAGGTTTGTAATTTCTTCTGCGTACATATCACCAAATCTGAAAGCGTTTTTTTGTAGGTTACGGTGTTCTGTTTTGGAGAGGTCAGAGGGTTTTGGTCCTCTCGCTATAGAGTAATTTTTTGTTGCGAGTTGTTCAAGAACATTCAAGTACTCTGCATTATCCCCCGTTATTTTGTTTACTGGAAGAGGGGCTGAAGGTTCATGCTTGGCTAAATCTTCTAAGGTTGGAGCTGTAGCTGTGGTGTCAATGTTGTGAATGCTTTTAGCTCTTTTCATGCTGGCGCGCGACGGATCGATGATTTTTCCTGTACCTTCAAAGTTTGGATTGAAGCCACTAGGGCTAGAGTACTCGGAGGGTTGCTTTAAATCTGTTAAGGATTTGCTTAGGGCGCTGCCTGACGGTTTTATTTTATTTTTTGAGAACAGCTTTCTAACATGTCTGAATGGGTTCGTCATGTGCCCAGTGGGGTCGGTGTTGTTTATCGGGTCACCGCTGCAGTAGCTATAGCAGTTTATACTGCCAATCGAGAAAGGGCTGAGGCTGTCTGGAGAGTGGAATCGCATTAGTGCAGGGTTATATGTGCGATAGCTACCAAGCAAATAGGTCTCATTATCTAAGGTTAACTCTCCAGTAAAACCAGTGAAAGAAAGAGCTGGATGTTTGGATTTGATGTGTCCGTAGGGTGAGAAATTTTTGACAGAATTGATTTTGTTGCGAATGATAGTAACGGGTGAGCCCAAGGCATCTGTCGATAGAACAACTGCTGCGTTGATTGTGGGGCTGCTTGTTATTTCTGTTATTGGATTATGGTCGTTTCGAAAAATGGAAGTTTTGGTGTCGCCGTCAATGATGGTCGTAATTGTGTTGTTTTGAAGGAAAAACAAACGTTTACTGTTGAGAGTCATGAGATGTTCCTTTGTTGGCTCACGCGTTTAAAATTAGGGTGGAGAGGCTTTGAGCTTTGAGCTACTCGGGATTTTTCGCAACTAGTAAAACTGCTAGTTCAAAATTGACCTAAAAGAGAGTTGGCCTCCATTTTTGATTCTGGCAGTTGGTCAGGAACAAACTCCCAATCCACCAGTCGAATGCCTCGTTTCCCAGGCCATCCCGGCCCACGAGGTCCCTCCCGATGAAAGCATTCACCCTGGCAACCCTGATGACCCTGGCCGCAAGCCCGGTGTTCGCCTTCAACCTCAGCGACGCCGCCAACGCCGTGTCGGCCATGCAAAACCAGCATCAGAACCCGCAAGGCCAGGTACAGGCGCCCGAGGCGCAGGCCAATTTGCTCAATACCTTGGGCAGCGAACTCAAGATCACCCCCGAACAGGCCGTGGGTGGGGCAGGGGCGATGCTGGGGCTGGCGCGCAATAACCTGAGCAGCGAGGACTATGGCCAACTGACCAAGGCCGTACCGGGGCTGGACCTGCTGGCCGGTGCCAATGCGCTGGGTGGTTTGAGCGGGTTGGGCGAGTTGTTGGGCAAGAACAGCGAAAGCCAGTCCGCTTTAAGCAATGCGCTGGGCAGCAATGTGGAAAACCGTAGCGACCTGGACACCGCGTTCAAGGCGCTGGGCATGGATACCGGGATGATCGGGCAATTTGCGCCGTTGATTCTGCAGTACCTGGGGCAGCAGGGGATTGCCGGGTCGTTGCTGCAGAACCTGGGTAGCCTGTGGACAACGCCAGCGCCGTTGGTTCAGCCGTCCGTCTGAGGTTCTTGTAGCGCCAGAGCAGGCCCTATCGCCGGCAATCCAGCTCTCACAGGACGCTCACAGGCCTGAGCCCTATGCAGCTCCTGTGGGAGCTGGCTTGCCGGCGATAGGGCCATTACAGGTCATCCCATCTCGGCCCGCAGTTGCTCAATCCGCTGGTCCTTCTCCACCCAAAGCTGATTCACCCAGGCCTGCACCGTCTGTCGAAACTCAGGATCATTCTCGTAATCCCCCGCCCACAACGCCGGATCCAGCTCACGCACCTGAATATCGATAATCACCCGGCTAATGCTGCCATTGAGCAAATCCCAGAACCCCGGTGCCTTGTTGCCCGGGTACACGATGGTCACGTCCAGCAGCGCATCCAGCTGCTCACCCAACGCTGCCAGCACAAACGCCACGCCACCCGCTTTGGGCTTGAGCAGGTAGCGATACGGCGACTGCTGTTCCAGCCGCTTGGCCTCGGTAAACCGGGTGCCTTCCAGGTAGTTCACCACGGTCACCGGCTGGCGCTTGAACAGCTCGCAGGCGGCCTTGGTGATTTCCAGGTCCTTGCCCTTGAGCTCTGGGTGCTTCTCCAGAAAGGCCTTGCTGTAGCGCTTCATGAACGGGTAATCCAGCCCCCACCAGGCCAGGCCCAGCAGCGGTACCCAGATCAGCTCTTTCTTCAGGAAAAACTTGAAGAACGGCGTACGGCGGTTGAGGCTTTCGATCAGCGCGGGGATGTCGACCCAGGTCTGGTGGTTGCTCACGGCCAGGTACGAGGTGTCTTTGCGCAGGTTCTCGACGCCGCGAATGTCCCATTGGGTAGGAATGCACAAGGCGAAGATGGCCTTGTCGATTTCCGACCAGGTTTCGGCCACCCACATCACCGCCCACGAGGTATAGTCGCGGCCACGGCCCGGCAACACCAGTTTGAGCAGGGCGAAGACCAGCAGCGGGCAGATCAACACCACGGTATTGAGCAGCAGCAGGGTGGTAGTGAGAATGCCGGTCAGCAGGCGACGCATAAAGAGACTCTTGTTGTGGGAGATAAACGGTTGGCAATGATAAGCAGCGCCGTGGCCTACGCCAAATGTCCAATGCCCGACGGCAGGGACAAATGTTTCACAACATGTTGGTTAACCTTGTGACAGCGAACCTATCCTGCCCGTGCAGTCTAAGCACTGACCCCTCTCAAGGAAGCCTGCCTGTGAAACCTCTGCTTGCCCTGTTGTCGTTGTTGGCACTGCCGGTAATGGCCGCCGAGCCCACCATCTACGGCCGTTACGAGAACATCACCCTGCCCGAGCTGGGCGAAACCCTGAAGGCCAAGATGGACACCGGTGCCTTCACCGCCTCGCTATCGGCCAAGGACATCGAACTGTTCACCCGTGATGGCGAGGAATGGGTGCGCTTCCGTCTGGCCACGAAAGACTCGGACGGCAAGGTGTACGAGCACAAGGTATCGCGCATCAGCAAAATCAAAGGCCGTGCCGATGAAGAGGAAGAAGGCGATGCGCCGGAAATCTCCAAGCGCCCGGTTGTAGACCTGGAGCTGTGCCTGGGTGACGTGAAGCGCACCGTGGAAGTGAACCTGGTGGACCGCAGCAGCTTCAACTACCCGCTGCTGGTGGGTTCCAAGGCCCTGCGCGAGTTCAAGGCTGCCGTGAACCCCGCCAAGAAGTTCACTGCTGGCAAGCCTGACTGCTAAGCAGCTGCAAGCCCTTAGCTGCAAGCTGCAAGGGAGAGCAGATCAGTGTAAGTTCACATGATCCGCTTTTACTTGAAGCTTGCAGCTTGAGGCTTGTAGCTCGATGCCCCATATCCTCATCGTCGAAGACGAAGCCGCCATCGCCGACACCCTGGTCTACGCCCTGCAGGCCGATGGCCACAGTACTGAATGGGTGACCCTGGGCAGCACCGCCCTCGACCAGCAACGCCAGCGCCCGGCCGACCTGATCATCCTCGACATCGGCCTGCCCGACATCAGTGGCTTCGAAACCTGCCGCCAGTTGCGCCGTTTCACCGAGGTGCCGGTGATGTTCCTCAGTGCCCGCGACGGTGAAATCGACCGGGTGGTAGGCCTGGAAATCGGTGCCGACGACTACGTGGTCAAACCCTTCAGCCCGCGCGAAGTGGCCGCACGGGTACGCGCGATCCTCAAGCGCATGGCACCCCGGGCCGAGCCTGCCACCGATACCGCGCAGTTCCAGCTCGACACCCTGCGCATGCAGATCACGTACCGTGGTCAGCCACTCACCCTGACCCGCCATGAGTTCCGTCTGCTGCAATCCCTGCTGGAACAACCGCAGCGGGTGTTCAGCCGCGAACAACTGCTCGACGCCTTGGGCGTGGCCTCCGACGTGGGCTACGAGCGCACCATCGACAGCCATATCAAGAGCCTGCGCGCGAAACTGCGCCAGGTAGCGGGCGACGCCGAGCCGATCCAGACACACCGCGGCCTCGGCTACAGCTACAGCCCGGACCATGCCTGATGCGCCTGGGCATCCGGATTTTCCTGGTGTACTTCCTGTTCGTCGGGTTGGCGGGTTACTTTTTGCTCAATACCGTGCGCGAACAAATTCGCCCGGTGGTGCGCCAGTCGTCTGAAGAAACACTGGTCGACACCGCCAACCTGCTGGCCGAGATCCTGCGTGATGACGTCAAGGCCGGTACTTTGAACCAGAGCCAGTTGCCTGAAGTGCTCAAGGCTTACGGCTTGCGCAGCCCCGGCGCGCAAATCTGGGGCCTGGCCAAAACCCAGGTCAGCCACCGCATCTATGTCACCGATGCCAAGGGTATCGTGCTACTGGATTCCACCGGCGAGGCCCTGGGCAAGGACTATTCGCAGTGGAATGATGTGCTGAAGACCCTGCGTGGCGAGTACGGCGCCCGCTCCACCCGCAGCGATCCCAACGATGAAAGCACCTCGGTGATGCACGTAGCTGCACCGATCATGGATGAGAGCAAGATCATCGGCGTGGTCACCGTGGCCAAGCCCAACAGTTCGCTGCAGCCGTACATCGACCGTTCCGAACAGCGTTTGCTTACTCTGGGCCTAGGGCTGATCGGGCTTGGCTTGCTGATCGGCGCAGCGTTGTCGTGGTGGTTGTCTCGCTCACTGCGTCGGCTGGCCCGTTATGCTCAGGCCGTCAGTGAAGGCGAGCGTGCTGCGTTACCCCATTACAAGGGTGGCGAGCTGGCGCATTTGGCTCAGGCTGTGGAGCGCATGCGCACGCAGCTGGAAGGCAAGGCCTATGTCGAGCGTTACGTGCATACCCTGACCCACGAGCTGAAAAGCCCGCTGGCGGCCATACGCGGGGCGTCCGAGCTGTTGCAGGACGAGATGCCGGCCGACCAGCGCGCGCGGTTTGCCGGCAATATCGAGCGTGAGAGCGAGCGTTTGCAGCAGATGGTCGATCGCCTGCTCAACCTGGCCCGGGTCGAGCAGATGCAGGCGCTGGAAGACGAGCAGCAGGTGGCACTGGCGGCGCTGGTGGACGAGTTGTTGTTGGCCCATGCGGCGCGCATCGACGGGGCCAGTCTGCACGTGCGTCAGCGGGTGCCGGCCGGGTTGCGTCTGCTGTGTGATCCGTTCCTGATGCGCCAGGCGCTGGCCAATCTGCTGGATAACGCGCTGGACTTCACCCCCGAAGGGGGCGCGCTGCTGTTCGACCTTGAGCGCGATGGCGAGCGGGTGGCGTTGAGCCTGTTCAACCAAGGGCAGGCGATACCGGCGTATGCCATCGGGCGGGTCAGCGAGCGGTTCTACTCGCTGCCGCGGCCAGGGAGTGGGCGCAAGAGCACCGGGCTGGGGCTGAACTTTGTGGCTGAAGTGATGCAGCTGCATGGTGGGGCGTTGGCGGTGGATAACGTCGATGGCGGGGTGCGGGTAAGGTTGTGGCTGCCGGTGCGGCGTATCAGTTGAGATAACTGCGGCCCAAAAACACACAATCTCCACACAGCCTCCCCAAGGCCTCCACGCAAGGCGCAGACACTGCGCCCACTGCCACAGGAGGCCCCATGACCAAGACCCTCGGTTACAAACTCGGCATGATCGCCGTGCTCATCTTGCTGCTGCTCGTCCCGTTGCTGCTGATCAACGGCCTGATCGATGAGCGCCAGGCCCTGCGCGACGACGTACTGCGCGACATCGCGCAAAGTGCCAGCTTCGACCAGCAGCTCAGCGGCCCGCTGCTGGTGGTGCCGTACCGCAAGTACCAGCGCCGCTGGATCGAAAAGGATGGCGAGCGTACTCAGGAAACCAGCACTGTTGCCGGCCACCTGTACTTCCTGCCGGAAACCTTTGACGCCGACCTGGGTGTGGACACCGAACTGCGTGCCCGAGGTATCTACCAGGCCCGCCTTTTCCACGCCAAAGGCCGCATCACTGGCCGTTTCAAGCTCCCGGAGCGCTGGGGCATCGACAAGGACTTCGACGATTACCGCTTCGACAAGCCGTTCCTGGTGGTGGGCATCAGCGATATCCGCGGCATCGAGAACGGCCTGGAACTGAGCATGGATGAGCAAAAGGTGCCGTTCGAGGCTGGTACCCGGCTCGACTGGATGCGCGGCGGCGTGCATGCCAGCCTGCCAGCGCTGGACGGCCTGCAGGCGCGGGAATTCAGCTACGGCTTCGATCTGGCGCTGCAAGGCACTGGCCAGTTGCACATCGTGCCGGTGGGCCGCACCAGCAGCGTGGACATGCGCGCCAACTGGCCGCACCCAAGCTTCGTCGGCAGCTACCTGCCCAACCGCCGCGACATCGATGCCCAGGGCTTCAGCGCCCATTGGCAGACATCGTTCTTTGCCACCAACCTTGAAGACGCCCTGCGTCAGTGCGCCATTGCCGGGCAGTGCGCCGACTTCAGTGAGCGCAGCTTCGGGGTGAGCTTTGTCGACCCGGTGGACCACTACCTGAAAAGCGAACGGGCGATTAAATACGCGCTGTTGTTCATTGCGCTGACCTTTGCCGGCTTCTTCCTGTTCGAAGTGCTGAAAAACCTGAGCGTACACCCGGTGCAGTACATCCTGGTGGGCGTGGCGCTGGCGTTCTTCTACCTGTTGTTGCTGTCGTTGTCCGAGCACATCGGGTTCGGCCTGGCGTATGGGGTGTCGGCTTCGGCGTGCGTGCTGCTGATCGGCTTTTACCTCAGCCATGTGCTGCGCAGTCTGGGGCGAGGGGTTGGCTTTGCGGCGGGGTTGGCGGCGTTGTATGCGCTGCTCTACGGGCTGCTGAGTGCCGAGGACTATGCGCTGCTGATGGGCTCGCTGCTGTGTTTTGGCTTGCTGGGGGTGTTCATGGTGCTGACCCGGCGGCTGGACTGGGCGCGGGTGGGGAGGGTGGCATGAGGGAGGATAGAGAAATTGGGCGGTGGCTGGCCCAGCGGATTGGGCAGCTGTTTCCTGTTGTACCGAGGTGAGGCCATCGCGAGCAAGCTCGCTCCTACAGGGGCGCCACAGGCCATGTAGGAGCGAGCTTGCTCGCGATAGGGCCGGTCAGGCCACCGGTGCAGTAGCGACCATCGACGGCCGCTTGGCCACCTCGGCATACCACGCTGCCAACCCTGGCTGGCGCTCACGCCAGCCAAACTCGGGTTGACGCAAATCCAGATACCCCAGCGCACAGGCCACGCCAATTGCCGCCAGATCGAACCCGGACATCAGCTCGGGCAAATGCTCCTGCTCCAGGTTGGCCAGGCTGCGGCGGATCTTGTCGCCCTGCGCCTGCAACCAGCCGTCCCAGCGCTTGTCTTCGGGCCGCAGGAAGCTTTCATAACGCGACGACACCGCCGCATCCATGATCGCATCGGCCTGCGACACCAGCGTCAGGCGCCGCCAGCGCGCCGAGCCCTCTCGCGGCAACAGCGGCAGGCCGACGTGTTGCAGGTCGAGGTACTCGCAGATCACCCGGCTGTCGTGCAGCACGGTGCCGTCTTCCAGGCGCAGGGCCGGGATCTTGCCGATCGGGTTGTCCTGGTTGAGCTGCAGGTCGCCGCTCACCGGGCTGATGTTCACCGGCTGCAGCTGCACCCTTTCGAGTTGGCCGGTCTCATGCAACACCACCATGACCTTGCGCACGAAAGGCGACAACGGCGAGTGGAACAGGGTCATCGTGCTCATGCTTCAATTGCCCTGCAGGCTGGATGGCAGGCACACACCGGTGCCGCCGATGCCGCAGTAGCCGTCCGGGTTCTTGGCCAGGTACTGCTGGTGGTAGGCCTCGGCAAAGTACACGGTCGGCGCCTGGTCGATTTCAGTGGTGATTTCACCAAAGCCGGCCTTGCTCAGTTCGGCCTGGAAGGCGTCGCGGCTGGCCTTGGCCTGTTCCAGCTGTTCCGGGCTGGTGCAGTAGATGGCCGAGCGGTACTGGGTGCCGACGTCATTGCCCTGGCGCATGCCCTGGGTGGGGTTGTGCAGCTCCCAGAACATCGCCAGCAGCTCGCGGTAGCTGACTTTGTCCTTGTCGAACACCACCAGCACCACTTCGGTGTGGCCGGTCAGGCCCGAGCAGACTTCTTCGTAGGTAGGGTTTGGGGTGAAGCCACCGGCGTAGCCGACCACAGTGCTGACCACACCCTCGCGCTGCCAGAAGCGGCGCTCGGCGCCCCAGAAGCAACCCAGGCCGAAGATGGCGAAGTCGATGGCGCCTTCGAAGAACGGGCCGAGCAGCGGGGTGCCTTCGAACACGTAGTGGAACTCGGGCAGGGTCATTGGCGTTTCGCGGCCAGGCAGCGCCTGTTCCGCAGTTGGCATGACGTTTTTGTTCACCAGGATTTCCGAACGCAGGACCATGGCCGTTCCTCTGTGTTTATTCAGTTGGATAGGTGGTGGGGCCATCGCCGGCAAGCCAGCTCCCACAGGGATACCACAGGTCTGGAAATCTGTGCGGTCCCTGTGGGAGCTGGCTTGCCGGCGATAGGGCCCGAATGGTCTCTATAGTGCCCGAGGTTTGAGCTGCTGTCAGGCCACCGGGCCACGCGGATAGCGTTTCAGCCGCTCAGCCAGCTCCCGCCCCGGAATCGGCCGGTCGAACAGGTAACCCTGACCCACATCGCAGCGGTGCCGGCGCAGGAACGCCAGCTGCTCCGGCGTCTCGATCCCTTCGGCCACTACCTTCAGCTTTAGGTTGTGCGCCATGGCCACCACCGCCGAGGTAATTTCCATGTCGTCCTGGTTGTCAGGGATCTCATTGATGAAGCTGCGGTCGATCTTGAGAATGTCGATCGGAAACTTCTTCAGGTAGCTCAGCGACGAGTAACCGGTACCGAAGTCGTCCATGGCCAGGGTCAGGCCCAGGGCTTTCAGCTCGTCCAGCTGGCGGTGGGTATCTTCGGTGGCTTCCAGCAGCAGGCCTTCGGTCAGCTCCAGCTCCAGCAGGTGCGGGGGCAGGGCTTCTTCCTTGAGGATGGTGCTGATAGAGGCTACCAGGTCGGGGTCGGAAAACTGCTTGGGCGACAGGTTGATCGCTACGTGCAGGTTACCCAGGCCGGCCTCGCGCAGTTGCTGGCTCATGCTGCATGACTGGCGTATCACCCATTTGCCAATGGGAATGATCAGGCCGGTTTCTTCTGCCACGCTGATGAACTGGTCCGGGCGGATCATGCCGCGCTCGGGGTGGTTCCAGCGCAACAGCGCTTCCAGCCCCAGCAGGCGGCCGCTGCGCAGGCAGATCTTGGGCTGGTAGAACACTTCCAGCTCGTTCTGGGTCAGGGCACGGCGCAGGTTGTTCTCGACGAACAGCTTGTAGCTGGCTTCGGCATTGAGCACTTCGGTAAACACCTGCACCTGATGCTTGCCGTTGGCCTTGGCCTTGTGCAACGCCAGGCCGGCGTTCTTCATCAGGCTGGCCGGGTCAGCGCCGTGCAGCGGCGCGTAGGCCAGGCCCACCGAGGCCGTGACGTTGATCAACTGGTTGTCGACGAACATCGGCTTGTCGAGGGTGCGCAGCAATTGTTGAGCAACGCCCTGACCATCTTCCAGGCTGGTATCGTCAAGCAGTACCGCAAACTCGTTACTGGCAAAGCGCGCCAGGATACCGCCGGTGTGCAAGCTGTTGCGCAGGCGGCGGGCCAGGCTGATCAGCAGCTTGTCGCCGGTCTGGTGGCCAAGGCTGTCGTTGATGCGCTTGAAGTTGTCGATGTCCACCAGCAGCAGGCACATCGCGCTTTCGCCATCGCGGGCAAAGCACTCGTCCAGGCTGCGGATGAACGCCGGGCGGTTGCCCAGGTTGGTCAGGTTGTCGGTGTAGGCCAGTCGCTCGATGCGCTGCTGGGCCAGCTTGGTCTGGGTGACGTCTTCGTAGATGCCGATGTAGTGGGTCAGCTCACGGTTATCGCCGTACACCTTGGAAATCGACAGCTGGCCCCAGTAGGGCTCCAGGTTCTTGCGCCGGCTCTTGAATTCGCCCTGCCAGCTGTTGCCCATGGCCAGGCTCGATGGCGAGTCGAACAGCAATTCGCTGAGGTTCTCCAATGCCGGCAGCTCACCCAGGTGGCGGCCTTGCACTTCTTCGGTGCTGTATTGGGTGATGGCGGTGAAACTCGGGTTTACGTACTCCACCCGGCCATCGCGGTTCACCAGCAAAAAGGCGCTGGCGCTTTGCTCGACGGCACGCTGGAACAGGTGCAATGCGCTGGCCGCAGTGCGCCGGTTGTGGTTGGTGATGACTTGGGCGAACTGGTCGGCCAGCTCACCTGCAAAGGCAATCTCGTCCGACTGCCAGGCCCGTGGCTGGCCGGTCTGCTCCAGGCACAGCACGCCGACTACCTGGCCATCGACACGGATACTGGCGTCGAGCATGGCCTTGTTTTCCGGGCGCAGGCTTTGCGCCAGGGCGCGGGTGCGTGGGTCGTGGCCGGCGTTGTGGGCGTCGATGGCGCGGCTGGCGTGCAGCGCGTCGAGGTAGTCGGGGAAACGGCTGGCATCGATGGCTTCGGGCTGGCGATGCTCCTGTGCATCGCGGTACCAGGCGGTGATCGGTTCCAGACGCTGGTCGTCCAGGTGCCAGATGCTGGCGCTGTCGACCTTGTAGATTTCGCAGGCGCTGCGGGTAATCAGCTGGGCAGCTTCCAGCAGCGAGTTCCCGGCACTGTAGCGCTGGCGAGCCAGACGCAGGATCAGGTCCTGCTGGCCGCGCACGCGCTCCAGGTGTTCCAGCTGCTCTTGCTGGGCGCGCTGGTTCAGTTGCAGGGCCAGTTGCAGGCGGTTGTTGCGTGATTCCAGGTCGTTGGCGTCGGCCTCGCCGGAATCGTCCTGCTGGTCATCGAGCACGCTCAGGTAGCCGCGCAACAGCTGGCGGTTATGCTGCTTGTAGGCTTCACCCACCTCCAGCAGGCGCAGCGAGGCGCTTGGCGTGTGCAGGGTGTAGCGCACGCGGTAGTAGCCGCGCTGGGCCAGTTGCAGTTGGACCTCGTCGTGCAGCCGGTAGCGAGCTTCGGGTTCCATCAGGCTGGCGTAGGGTGCGTCTACCAAGGCACACAGGTCGCCGGCGTGCAGGCCGAACTGGCGCTCGCAGGCCGGGTCCAGGTAGAGCATGGCCCAGGTGGCTTCGTTGAGCCGTTCGAAACGCAGCATGCCGAGCCGCGAGGGCACGGGTAACGGCGTGACGACCTCGGCCGCCACACGGCTGGCGGCATCGGGTTGGCTTTTCATCGAAGACTCGCTTGAAGAGGGAACGCGGCCTTGCGGCGGCGGCAGATTCGGCAAGGTTGCATCATGTCCCGAGGGCTGGCAAGCGGCCATGCGTGATGCTGTGTACGGGTTATCGGCTGTCAGGGCTGATTCTGTAGTTTGGCTGGAGATTTTGGGGCCGCTTTGCGGCCCTCCCAGCTTTCTCAAGGCAAAAAAAAGCCCCGCCAATCGACGGGGTTGAGGTACGAGCGTGGCAGCTCGAAAAGGGTACTGCCCCTCGCAAGGAGGGGCAGCGGGCTGCCTTACAGCAGCATGGTGCGGATATCGCCCAGCACGTCGCCCAGGCGCTTGGTGAAGCGCGCGGCGGCTGCGCCGTTGATCACACGGTGATCGTAGGACAGCGACAGTGGCAGCATCAGCTTAGGCTGGAAGGCCTTGCCATCCCACACTGGCTGCATGGTCGCCTTGGAGACGCCCAGGATAGCCACTTCCGGCGCGTTGACGATCGGCGTGAAGCCGGTGCCGCCAATGTGGCCGAGGCTGGAGATGGTGAAGCAGGCGCCTTGCATCTCGTCGGCAGACAGCTTCTTGGTGCGGGCTTTTTCGGCCAGCGCAGCCGCTTCGGCAGCCAGTTGCAGCAGGCTCTTCTGGTCGACGTTCTTGATCACAGGGACCAGCAGGCCGTCCGGGGTGTCCACGGCGAAGCCGATGTGCACGTACTTCTTGCGGATGATGGCCTTGCCGCTTGGCGCCAGCGAGCTGTTGAAGTCTGGCAGTTCCTTGAGCAGGAAGGCGCAGGCCTTGAGCAGCAGTGGCAGCACGGTCAGCTTCACGCCAGCTTTCTCGGCCACGGCCTTCTGCGCAACGCGGAAGGCTTCCAGCTCGGTGATGTCGGCGGAGTCGAACTGGGTCACGTGCGGCACGTTCAGCCAGCTGCGGTGCAGGTTGGCGGCACCGACCTGCATCAGGCGGGTCAGGGCCACTTCTTCCACTTCACCGAACTTGCTGAAGTCCACGGCAGGGATCGGCGGGATACCGGCGCCGCCGGTTGCACCGGCAGCGGCCGGGGCTTCCTTGGCCTTCTGCATCATCGCTTTGACGTAAACCTGCACGTCTTCTTTCAGAATGCGACCGTGCGGACCGGTGGCGGCAACTGCGCCCAGGTCGACACCAAATTCACGGGCCAGCTGACGAACGGCTGGGCCTGCGTGAACCTTGGCGTTGCTGCCAGCGGCCGGTGCGGTAGCAGCCGGTGCCGGGGCAGCAGCCGGGGCGGCAGCGGCAGGTGCGGCAGCCGGAGCAGCCTCAGCCTTGGCTGGCGCCGGGGCAGCAGCAGGGGCCGGAGCGGCAGCCGGGGCTGCGCCTGCCACTTTCAGCTTGAAGATCAGGTCGCCAGTGCCGACTTCGTCTTCCAGCTTGCACAGCACTTCTTCGACCACGCCAGCAGCTGGCGACGGGATTTCCATGGAGGCCTTGTCGGACTCCAGGGTAATCAGCGACTGGTCGGCTTCGACGGTGTCGCCGACCTTGACCAGCACTTCGATGATCTTGGCCTTGCCCGACGAGCCGATGTCCGGCACGTGGATGTCCTGCACGCTGGCGGCAGCCGGGGCTGCAGCTGGCGCAGGGGCGGCTTCGGCAGCCGGCGCTGGGGCAGCAGCCGGGGCCGGAGCAGCAGCGGCAGGAGCCTCAGGGGCCGCAGCAGCGGCGCCCTCGGCTTCCAGAACCAGCAGCTCGTCGCCTTCTTTCAGGCGGTCGCCCAGCTTGACCTTCAGTTCCTTGATGACGCCGGCCTTGGGGGCCGGGATTTCCATGGAGGCCTTGTCGGACTCCAGGGTCAGCAGGCTCTGGTCAGCCTCGATACGGTCACCGACCTTGACGAACAGCTCGATGATTTCACCTTCACCGCTGCCGATGTCAGGTACGCGAATGAGTTCGCTCACTTAAAAATACTCCTCAGCAGTCCAGTGGGTTGCGCTTGTCCGGATCGATACCGAACTTGACGATAGCGTCTGCAACAACCTTGGGTTCGATCTCGCCACGGTCAGCCAGGGCTTCCAGGGCAGCCAGCACCACGAAGTGGCGGTCGACTTCGAAGAAGTGACGCAGCTTCTTGCGGCTGTCGCTGCGACCGTAACCGTCGGTACCCAGGACCTTGAACTCTTTGCTCGGTACCCACTGGCGAATCTGTTCGGCGAACAGCTTCATGTAGTCGGTAGAGGCGATGACCGGGCCTTTGCGACCGTTCAGGCACTGCTCGACGTAGGTCTGCTGTGGCTTCTGGCCAGGCTTCAGGCGGTTGGCGCGTTCCACGGCCAGGCCGTCGCGGCGCAGTTCGTTGAAGCTGGTGACGCTCCACACGTCGGCACCGACGTTGAACTCTTCACGCAGGATCTTCGCCGCTTCGCGGACTTCGCGCAGGATGGTGCCGGAGCCCATCAGCTGTACGTGGTGCGCGGCTTCGCGGGTGTCTTCTTCCAGCAGGTACATGCCCTTGATGATGCCTTCCTCGACACCGGCCGGCATGGCTGGCTGCTGGTAGGATTCGTTCATCACGGTGATGTAGTAGAAGATGTCCTGTTGCTCTTCGGTCATCTTCTTCATGCCGTCCTGGATGATCACCGCCAGCTCGTAGCCGTAGGTTGGATCGTAGGTGCGGCAGTTCGGGATGGTGCCCGCCATCATGTGGCTGTGACCGTCTTCGTGCTGCAGGCCTTCACCGTTCAGGGTGGTACGGCCGGCGGTACCGCCGATCAGGAAGCCACGGGTGCGGCTGTCGCCAGCGGCCCAGGCCAGGTCGCCAATGCGCTGGAAGCCGAACATCGAGTAGAAGATGTAGAACGGCAGCATCGGCTGGTTGTGGCAGCTGTACGAGGTACCGGCAGCGATGAACGACGACATGGCGCCGGCTTCGTTGATGCCTTCCTCGAGGATCTGGCCCTTCTTGTCTTCGCGGTAGAACATCACCTGGTCTTTATCGACTGGCTCGTAGAGCTGGCCGACCGACGAGTAGATGCCCAGCTGGCGGAACATGCCTTCCATACCGAAGGTACGGGCTTCGTCCGGAATGATCGGGACGATGCGCTGGCCGATTTCCTTGTCCTTGACCAGCTGCGCCAGAATGCGCACGAAGGCCATGGTGGTGGAGATTTCGCGGTCGCCCGAGCCGTCCAGGATCGCTTTCAGCGTTTCCAGTGGCGGGGTCGGTACGCTGAAGCTCTTGGCGCGGCGCTGTGGCACGAAACCGCCCAGGGCAGCACGGCGCTCGGCCAGGTACTTGGCTTCGGCAGAACCTTCTTCCGGCTTGAAGAACGGCAGGTTTTCGAGGTCCGCATCCTTGACCGGGATGTCGAAGCGGTCACGGAAGTGACGCAGGCTGTCGACGTCGACCTTCTTGGTGTTGTGCGCGGTGTTCTTGGCTTCGCCAGCACCGGTGCCGTAACCCTTGATGGTCTTGGCCAGGATGACGGTCGGCTGCTCTTTGTGGTTGACCGCCTGGTGGTACGCCGCGTAGACCTTGTACGGGTCGTGGCCGCCACGGTTGAGCTTCCAGATCTCGTCGTCGGACAGGTCTTCGACCATGGCCTTGAGTTCTGGGGTGTTGAAGAAGTTTTCACGAACGTACGCGCCATCTTTGGCTTTGTAGTTCTGGTATTCGCCGTCGATGACTTCGTCCATGCGGCGCTGCAGGGCACCGTCGGTGTCCTTGGCGAACAGTGGGTCCCAGAAGCGGCCCCAGACAACCTTGTTGACGTTCCAGCCACCGCCACGGAACACGCCTTCGAGTTCCTGGATGATCTTGCCGTTGCCGCGAACCGGGCCGTCGAGGCGCTGCAGGTTGCAGTTGATGACGAAGATCAGGTTGTCCAGCTTCTCGCGGCCGGCCAGGGCGATTGCGCCCAGGGATTCCGGCTCGTCACACTCGCCGTCGCCCATGAAGCACCAGACTTTCTGCTTGCCGGCCGGGATGTAGCCGCGCGCTTCCAGGTACTTCATGAAGCGTGCCTGGTAGATGGCCTGGATCGGGCCCAGACCCATCGATACGGTCGGGAACTGCCAGAAGTCAGGCATCAGCCATGGGTGCGGGTACGAAGACAGGCCGTTGCCGTCCACTTCCTGACGGAAGTTGTTCATCTGGTCTTCGTTGATGCGGCCTTCCATGAAGGCGCGGGCGTAGATGCCTGGGGAGGCGTGGCCCTGGAAGAAGATCAGGTCGCCGCCGTGTTCTTCGGTCGGGGCCTGGAAGAAGTAGTTGAAGCCGATGTCGTACAGGGTGGCACTGGAGGCGAAGCTGGAGATGTGTCCGCCCAGGTCCGAGTCTTTCAGGTTGGTGCGCATGACCATGGCCAGGGCGTTCCAACGCACCATCGAGCGAATGCGGCGTTCCATGAACAGGTCGCCAGGCATGCGTGCTTCGTGGGTGACAGGGATGGTGTTGCGGTATGGCGTGGTGATCGCATACGGCAGCTGGGAGCCACTACGGGTGGCCAGCTCGCCCATACGGGTCATCAGGTAATGAGCGCGGTCTTCGCCTTCTTTGTCGAGGACCGACTCCAGGGCATCCAGCCATTCCTGGGTTTCGATTGGATCGAGGTCTTGCATGGCTTGCTCCAGGGCGGAAAGGCAACCAGAATCGATTGCCTGAAGTTGCGACTGGCCTTATGGGCAGACGTCGTGAATTCTTGGATTACCGGGGTGTCTTCCGGCGCGTTGTAGTTTTACTACATTTGCGTTCGCATTTCATGCTTTTACACGACACGAGTAGTAGTAAAACTACATTTGTGCGACGTTTGGTCGCACCTTGGCTTGTGAGGAAAAACGTTCATGTTGGTTGGCATTGTGTCGCGAACGGGTGGTTCTTGATGTTTGTTGCCAAATTTTCGTTTTTTTCAGCTATTTCCAACTTTTGTACGACAGTCCAACCGTGGTCCGGCTTCCCCTTGGCCGCTTTTTCCCCTCTATTTCACGCCGATCAAGGATAGACCATGCGCCTGCCTTTGCCGTCCGATCTGCCCGCCATCCTTCAGCCACTGGTCGCTCGCAACCAGCAATTCCTCAGCGATGCGCTAGCGGCTCATCCTGAGCTCGACCTGAATGCCTGGAGCCCGCTGCACCGGCAGCAATTCGACCAGGTGGCCGCAGCCAGCGATTTTGTCCTGGGCCTGGCCCAGCGCGAGCCGGCCATGCTGTTCGGCCTGCTGACCAGTGGCGAGCTGGAGCGTCGTTATGCGCCGGGTGAGCTGCGCGGGCACATCGCTGCGGCGGCCCAGGCGGCGCAAAGCGACGATGAGCTGGCGCGCAACCTGCGCCGCGAGCGCAACCGCCAGCAGTTGCGCATCATCTGGCGCGACATCACCCGCCAGGCGGAACTGGGTGAAACCTGTCGCGACCTGTCGGACCTGGCCGATGCCGCCATCGACGAAGCCTACCAATGGCTGTACCCGCGCCATTGCCAGCAGTTCGGCACGCCCATCGGCAACCGCAGCGGCCAGCCGCAGCACATGGTGGTGCTGGGCATGGGCAAGCTGGGGGCGGTGGAACTGAACCTGTCGTCGGACATCGACCTGATCTTCGGCTTCCCCGAAGGCGGCGAAACCGAAGGGGTGAAGCGCTCGCTGGAAAACCAGGAGTTCTTCACCCGCCTGGGCCAGCGGCTGATCAAGGCGTTGGACCCGGTGACCGTCGACGGCTTCGTGTTCCGCGTTGACATGCGCTTGCGCCCCTATGGTTCGGCCGGCGCACTGGTGCTCAGCTTCAATGCCCTGGAGCAGTACTACCAGGACCAAGGGCGCGACTGGGAGCGCTACGCGATGATCAAGGCGCGGGTGGTGGCCGGTGATCAGGCTGCCGGCGCACAACTTCAAGAGATGCTGCGCCCGTTCGTGTACCGCCGTTACCTGGACTTTTCCGCGATCGAAGCGCTGCGCACCATGAAGCAGTTGATCCAGCAGGAAGTGCGGCGCAAGGGCATGGCCGACAACATCAAGCTGGGTGCCGGTGGTATCCGTGAGGTTGAGTTCATCGCCCAGGCCTTCCAGCTGATCCATGGCGGGCGCGACCTGAGCTTGCAGCAACGGCCGTTGCTCAAGGTGCTGGCCACCCTCGAAGGCCAGGGGTACCTGCCGCCGGCGGTGGTCGCCGAGCTGCGCGAAGGTTATGAGTTCCTGCGTTATACCGAGCACGCCATCCAGGCCATTGCCGACCGCCAGACGCAAATGTTGCCAGAGGGCGAGACCGACCAGGCGCGGGTGGCCTACATGCTCGGTTTTGCCGACTGGCAGAGCTTCCACGACCAGTTGACCTACTGGCGTGGCCGTATCGACTGGCACTTCCGCCAGGTGATCGCCGACCCGGATGATGAAGACGGTGAAGGCGAACTGGTGGTGGGTGGCGAATGGTCGCCGCTGTGGGAACAGGCACAGGATGAAGAAGCCGCGGGCCGGCAGCTGGAAGAGGCTGGCTTCAAAGAGCCTGTCGAAGCCTTGCGGCGTTTGGCGGGGCTGCGCTCCAGCCCGCAGTTGCGGTCGATGCAGCGCATTGGCCGTGAGCGGCTGGATGCCTTCATTCCGCGCCTGCTGGCCCAGGCGGTCGAGCACGACAACCCTGACTTGGTGCTGGAGCGTGTGCTGCCACTGGTCGAAGCCGTGGCGCGGCGTTCGGCTTACCTGGTGCTGCTGACCGAAAACCCGGGTGCCCTGCGCCGCCTGCTGACCTTGTGCGCCGCCAGCCCGTGGATTGCCGAGCAGATTGCGCTGTACCCGTTGCTGCTCGACGAACTGCTTAACGAAGGCCGCCTGTTCAGCCCGCCCTTGGCTCCAGAGCTGGCCAGCGAGCTGCGTGAACGCCTGACCCGCATCCCCGAGGACGACCTGGAACAGCAGATGGAGGCGCTGCGCCACTTCAAGCTGGCCCACAGCCTGCGCGTGGCCGCCTCGGAAATCAGCGGCAACCTGCCGTTGATGAAAGTCAGCGACTACCTGACCTGGCTGGCCGAAGCGATCCTCGACCAGGTACTGGCCCTGGCCTGGCGCCAGACCGTTGCCCGCCACGGCCAGCCCAAGCGCAGCGACGGCAGCCTGTGCGACCCAGGTTTCATCATCATTGGTTACGGCAAGGTTGGTGGCCTGGAGCTGGGGCATGGCTCGGACCTGGACCTGGTGTTCATCCACGACGGTGACCCACAAGAGGAAACCGACGGTGCCAAGCCCATCGACAGTGCGCAGTTCTTTACTCGCCTGGGCCAGCGCATCATTCACCTGCTGACCACCCAGACCAACTCGGGCCAGCTGTATGACGTGGACATGCGCCTGCGACCTTCCGGCGCCTCCGGCCTGCTGGTGAGTTCGCTGGGCGCCTTCGAGCGCTACCAGCAGAACGAAGCCTGGACCTGGGAGCATCAGGCCTTGGTGCGGGCCCGCGTGCTGGTGGGCTGCAAACAGGTCGGTACCGCGTTCGAAGGCGTGCGTGCCAAGGTGCTGGGCCAGGCCCGCGACCTGGAAAAACTGCGCACCGAAGTGAGTGAAATGCGCGCCAAGATGCGTGACAACCTGGGGACCAAGGCCACGGCTGCGGGTACTGCGGCTAACGCGTTCGAGGCCGGTGTGCCCTTCGATATCAAGCAGGATGCCGGCGGTATCGTCGATATCGAATTTATGGTGCAATACGCCGCTTTGGCCTGGTCTCACGACCATCCGGCCATACTCCGATGGACCGATAACATCCGCATTCTGGAAGAGCTGGAGCAGGCGAGTTTGATGCCGGCCAGTGACGCGGTGCTGTTGCGTAAAGTGTACAAGGCGTTCCGCTCGGCCTCGCACCGCCAGGCCCTGCAGAAGCAGGCTGGGGTGATTGACGCGGCGCAGTTTGCCGATGAACGCCGCGAGGTGCGGCGGATCTGGGGTGAGCTGGGTTTGACTTGAGATTGCTGGGGCCGCTTTGCGGCCCATCGCGACACAAGGCCGCTCCTACAGGAGATCGCATGCCCTTTGTAGGAGCGGCCTTGTGCCGCGAATGGGCTGCAAAGCAGCCCCAAGGGTTCATGCCTCACCACCGGTGGTACACTGTCCGCCACATAGCCTGAATATAAAGAGGGGAGGCCAGGCTGTACCGCAGTCTGTAGCCTCCCCGAGCGTTTCTGGACTAAGCATGAGAATACTGATCATTGGCCCCAGCTGGGTCGGCGACATGGTGATGGCGCAGACCCTGTTCCAGTGCCTGAAACAGCAGCACCCCGACTGCGTGATCGACGTGTTGGCCCCCGAGTGGAGCCGGCCGATCCTGGAGCGCATGCCCGAGGTGCGCCAGGCCTTGAGCTTCCCGCTCGGCCACGGCGCGCTGGAGCTGGCCACGCGCCGGCGCATCGGCAAGTCCCTGGCCGGCCAGTACGACCAGGCCATCCTGCTGCCCAACTCGCTGAAGTCGGCACTGGTGCCGTTCTTCGCCGGCATCCCCAAACGCACCGGCTGGCGCGGCGAAATGCGCTTTGGCCTGCTGAACGATGTGCGCAAGCTGGACAAGGACCGCTACCCGCTGATGATCGAGCGCTTCATGGCCCTGGCCTACGCGCCCGGCGCCGAGCTGCCGCAGCCTTACCCGCGCCCGAGCCTGCAGATCGAAGCGCAAAGCCGCGACGCCGCGCTGGCCAAATTCGGCCTGGAGCTGGACCGCCCGGTACTGGCGCTGTGCCCAGGCGCCGAGTTTGGTGAGGCCAAGCGCTGGCCGGCCGAGCATTATGCCGAGGTGGCCGATGCGATGATCCGCCAGGGTTGGCAGGTGTGGCTGTTCGGCTCGAAGAAAGACCACCCGGTGGGTGAACAGATCCGCGACCGGCTGATTCCGGGCTTCCGTGAAGAGTCGTCCAACCTGGCCGGGGAAACCTCGCTGGCCGAGGCCATCGACCTGATGTCTTGCGCCCATGCCGTGGTGTCCAACGACTCCGGCCTGATGCACGTAGCCGCTGCGCTGAACCGCCCGCTGGTGGCGGTGTATGGCTCGACCTCGCCAGGCTTCACCCCACCGCTGGCCGAGCAAGTGGAAGTGGTGCGCACCGGTATCGAGTGCAGCCCCTGCTTCGACCGCACCTGCCGCTTTGGCCACTACAACTGCCTGCGCCTGCTGGAACCGGGCAAAGTCATCGCCGCCCTGCACAGCCTGAGCGGGCCGGACCTGATCGATACCGTGGCCGAGGTCGACTAAGTGCGGGTACTGATCATCAAGACTTCGTCGCTGGGTGATGTGATCCACACCCTGCCGGCGCTCACCGATGCCGCCCATGCCATCCCGGGCATCCGTTTCGACTGGGTGGTGGAAGAAGGCTTCGCCGAAATCCCCAGCTGGCACCCGGCGGTAGACAAGGTTATCCCGGTGGCCATCCGCCGCTGGCGCAAGAACCTCTGGCAAACCCTCAAGAGTGGCGAGTGGAAGGCGTTCAAGCAGCGTGTGCGCGAACGCAAATACGACCTGGTGATTGATGCCCAGGGCCTGGTGAAGTCGGCCTGGCTGACCCGCTACGTGAAGGCGCCGGTCGCTGGCCTGGACCGCTACTCTGCCCGCGAAGGCTTGGCCAGCCGCTTCTATGACCGGCGTCTGTCGGTTGCCACCGGCCAGCATGCGGTGGAGCGGGTGCGCCAGTTGTTCGCCATGGCCCTGGCCTACGACCTGCCGGAAGGTATCGGCAACTACGGCCTGGACCTCGACCGTCTGCAACTGCCGCCTGCGGCCCCTTACGTGGTGTTCCTGCACGGTACAACCTGGGCGACCAAGCACTGGCCCGAAGCCTACTGGCGCGAACTGGCCGAACGCATGGGCCGGCGCAAGCTCGAAGTGCGTCTGCCTTGGGGCAACCCGGCCGAGAAGGCGCGCGCCGAGCGTATCGCCCAGGGCTTGAACAACTGCCAGGTACTCCCCAAATTGAACCTTGCCGGCGTTGCCCGCGTACTGGCAGCGGCAAAAGCCTGCGTGGCGGTCGATACCGGCCTTGGCCACCTGGCCGCAGCACTCGATGTACCCACCATTTCGCTGTTCGGCCCGACCAACCCGGGCCTGACTGGCGCCTACGGACGGACCCAGATTCACCAGGCCAGTGACTGGCCTTGCGCTCCCTGCCTGCAGAAGAAGTGCACCTACAAACCGAGCGCCGATGACCTGCGCCGGTTCGATCTGAAACGCGAGTGGCCGCTGTGCTTCACTCGCCTGAATCCCGAGCATGTGGCGGGCCGCTTGAGCGCGTTGCTGCTGGCTGAGGATGTCCGTTGATGCAACTGGCTTTCGTGCTTTACAAATATTTCCCCTTCGGCGGGCTGCAGCGCGACTTCATGCGCATTGCCCTGGAATGCCAGAAGCGGGGCCACCAGATCCGTGTGTACACGCTGATCTGGGAAGGTGACATTCCGCCGGGCTTCGAAGTGCTGGTGGCGCCGGTGAAGGCGATTTTCAACCACCGCCGTAACGAGAAGCTCAGCGCCTGGATGGCCGCCGACCTGGCCAAGCGCCCGGTCGACCGCCTGATCGGCTTCAACAAGATGCCGGGGCTGGACGTGTACTACGCCGCCGACGGCTGCTTCGAAGACAAGGCGCAGACCCTGCGTGGCGGCCTGTACCGCCGCTGGGGCCGTTACCGGCACTTTGCCGAGTACGAGCGTGCGGTATTCGCCAAGGACGCCCACACCGAAGTGCTGATGATTTCCGAAGTGCAGCAGCCGCTGTTCATCAAGCACTACGGCACCCCGGTGGAACGCTTCCACCTGCTGCCGCCGGGCATTTCCCAGGACCGCCGTGCGCCGGCCAATGCTGCCGAGATCCGCGCCGAGTTCCGCAAGGAGTTCAACCTGGGCGATGACGACCTGTTGCTGGTGCAGATTGGCTCGGGCTTCAAGACCAAGGGCGTGGACCGTAGCCTCAAGGCCCTGGCCGCGTTGCCGTCGGCCCTGCGCAAACGCACGAAGCTGATGGTGATCGGCCAGGACGACCCCAAGGTGTTCCAGCTGCAAAGCGCCACCCTGGGCCTGGGCGACCAGGTGCAGTTCCTCAAGGGCCGCAGCGACATCCCGCGCTTCCTGCTGGGCGCCGATTTGCTGATTCACCCGGCGTACAACGAGAACACCGGTACGGTGCTGCTCGAAGCGCTGGTGGCCGGTCTGCCGGTACTGGTGTCCAAGGTGTGCGGTTACGCCCATTACATTGCCGAGGCCGACTGCGGCCTGGTGCTGGACGAGCCGTTCGAACAGGACCAGCTCAATGGCTACTTGCAACGCATGCTCGAAGACTCGCAGGCCCGCGCCAGTTGGTCGCGCAATGGCCTGGCGTTCGCTGAAACCGCTGATCTGTACAGCATGCCGCAGCATGCTGCCGACGTGATCCTGGGGCAGAAAACCGCATGAAGCTGATAGTGGCCGAGCCCTTCAAACGCCTGTGGGCCGGGCGGGATGCCTTCGACGCCGTCGAGGCGCTGCAAGGCGAGGTCTATCGCGAACTGGAAGGGCGCCGCACGCTGCGTACCGAGGTGGAGGGCGAAGGGTTTTTCGTCAAGATCCACCGCGGCATCGGCTGGGGCGAGATCTTCAAGAACCTGTTCACCGCCAAGCTGCCGGTGCTCGGTGCCGGCCAGGAATGGCGGGCCATCCAGCGCCTGCACGAGGTGGGTGTGCCGACCATGACCGCAGTCGCCTATGGCGAGCGCGGCAGCAACCCGGCTACGCAGCACTCGTTCATCATCACCGAGGAACTGGCGCCGACCATCAGCCTGGAAGATTTCAGCATCGACTGGGTCAAGCAGCCGCCCGCGCCACGCCTGAAGCGCGCGCTGATCGCCGAAGTGGCGAAGATGACCGGTG
Source organism: Pseudomonas kurunegalensis (assembly GCF_030291635.1). Lineage (NCBI taxonomy): Bacteria > Pseudomonadati > Pseudomonadota > Gammaproteobacteria > Pseudomonadales > Pseudomonadaceae > Pseudomonas > Pseudomonas kurunegalensis. The sequence goes on from NZ_CP127871.1 coordinate 415,577, forward strand.
GCATGCACCGCGCCGGGGTCAACCACCGCGACTGCTACATCTGCCACTTCCTGCTGCACACCGACCGCCCGGTGACGGCGGATGACTTCAAACTGTCGGTTATCGACCTGCACCGTGCCCAGACCCGAGCGAAAATCAGCCGCCGCTGGCGCGACAAAGACCTGGCCGCGCTGTACTTCTCGGCGCTGGACATCGGCCTGACCCAGCGCGACAAACTGCGCTTTTTGCGGGGTTACTTCCAGCGCCCGCTGCGGCAAATCCTCAAGGACGAAGCCCGGTTGCTGGCCTGGCTGGACCGCAAGGCGCAGAAGCTCTATGACCGCAAGCAACGCTATGGGGATGCACTCTGATGGCGGGTTGGACACTGGCGCCAGGCTATGAACACCTGGCGGCGGACTTCGGCAGCCTCGATGCGGTATTTGCCCTGCAAGGCGAACGCCTGACCCGCGACCCGCTCAGCGAGGTGGTGCGCATCGAGCGTGACGGGGTCAACTACTACGTCAAACGCTACACCGGGGCCGGCAAGCACATGCGCCGCTACCTGGGCCGGCCACGTATCAAGGCCGAATGGCAGAACCTCAAGCAGTTCGCCAAGTGGGGTATTCCCACTGCCGAAGTGGTGGCGTGGGGGCTTGAGCGCAATGGCCTGGCCTTTGGCCGTGGGGCGATGATCACCCGCGAGCTGCCGCGCACCGAAGACCTGTCGGCGCTGGCTGAACGCAACGATGCACGCTTGGCCGACCGGGCCTGGGTCGATCACCTCAGCCGCCAGCTGGCGCGCCATACCCGGGTGATGCACGAGCACCGCTTTGCCCATAACGACCTGAAGTGGCGCAACCTGCTGGTCGATGACCAGGGCACGCTATTCTTCATCGACTGCCCTACCGGCGACTTCTGGCGCGGCTTCATGTGGCGGCACCGGATGATCAAGGACCTGGCCTGCCTGGACAAAGTGGCCAAATACCACCTGTCGGCCACCCAGCGCCTGCGCTTCTACCTGCAATACCGTGGCCGTGACCGGCTGAATGTGCGTGACAAGAAGCGCATTCGCCAGGTGCTGGGCTTTTTCGAGGGAAGGGAATGACCGATTACCTGGCCAGCGCGGACCTCGCGCTGCTCAAACGCCATGGCCTGGACGACTTCGAGGCGCTGTGGGCGCTGCAACTGGATGCCGTGGACGAACCCAACACGGGCCGTGGCGGCTGGAGCAGCGTGTTCCGCCTGGAACTCGAAGGCAAGGGCTACTACCTCAAGCGCCAGAGCGACTACCTGACCCGCACCCTGCACCGACCGTTCGGCGAGCCGACCTTCGCGCGAGAATTTCGCAACATCAGCCGCTACCAGAAGCTGCACATTCCGGCCTTGCAGGCGGTGTTCTATGGCGAGCGGAAGCGAGGCGGCAAGCACCGGGCCATCCTGATGACCCGTGCCCTGGACGAGTGGGCCGACCTCGACAGCCTGCTGGCCCAATGGCCGCAGCTAGGCGATGGCGAACGCACCGGCATCCTGCAGGCGTGTGGCCAGCTGGCGCGCACCCTGCACAGCGCCGGCCAGGTGCACGGCTGCTTCTATCCCAAGCACATCTTCCTGCGCCAACGCCGCGATGGCTGGGACGCGCAACTGATCGACCTGGAAAAGACCCGGCCTTTGCTGTTCGGCATGCGCGACCGCCTCAAGGACCTGGAGCCGCTGCTGCGCCGCGCCCAGGCCTGGAGCGAGGCCGATGTGCGCACGCTGCTGGCGACCTACCTGACGCAGCCGGCTGACAGCACACTGGTCGACACCTGGCTGCAACGCCTGACGCAACGCCGTCGTGAAAAAGAGGCCCGCTGATGCGTTTGTCTGAACTGAAGGACGCCGGGCGAAGCCCGTCGTTACCCCTGAGTATTACCCTGGCCGATGCCGCCGGCAGCGCCGACCTGCAACTGCTCAGCCTGTTGCGCGTGCTGCCGGGCCAGCGCTATGTGGGCGCTGGCGTCTGGCGCGGCACCCCGGTGCTGGCCAAGTTGCTGGTAGGCAGTAACGCCGCCCGGCATTTCCAGCGTGAGCTGCAAGGCGTGAAGCTGCTGGCCGAGCAGGGGCTGACCACGCCGAAGCTGCTGGCTGACGGCCTCAAGGAAGGCGAGGGTGGCTGGCTGCTGTTCGAATTCCTCGACGGCGCCGAAAGCCTGGCCGATGCCTGGGCTGCGGTGGAAGACCTGCCGGTGCTGGCCGACGAGCAACACCTGGTGCTGGGCGAAGCGCTAACGGCTGTCGCGCAGATGCACGCCCAGGGCCTGTGGCAGGAAGACCTGCACCTGGACAACCTGCTGCGCCACGGCGGCAAGCTGTACCTGATCGATGGTGCTGGCATCAAGGCCGAAACGCCTGGCCAGCAACTGTCACGCCCACGCGTGCTCGAAAACCTCGGCGTGTTCTTCGCCCAGCTGCCCAAGCGCCTGGAGCCGTTCATCGAAGAACTGCTGGTGCATTACCTGCTGGCCAATGCCGAACATGCACTGCCGATGGAGGCCTTGCAGAAGCAGGTGGACAAGGTGCGCAACTGGCGCCAGAAGGATTACCTGGAAAAGGCCGGCCGCGAGTGCAGCCTGTTCAGCGTCGAGCGCACCCTGTCGGGCTTGCAGGCGATTCGCCGCAGCGAGGTCGATGCCATGCAACCTGTGCTGGCGCAGGCTGATGCGTTGATCGACCAGGGCCACCTGTACAAGACCGGAGGCGCTGCCAGCGTGGCGCGGATCGAGGTCAATGGCCGCCAGCTGGTGCTCAAGCGCTACAACATCAAGAACACCGCGCACTGGTTCAAGCGCTTCTGGCGCCCGAGCCGTGCCTGGCATTCGTGGATCGAAGGCCACCGCCTGGAATTTCTCGACATCGCCACACCCAAGCCGCTGGCGGTGCTGGAACAGCGGGTGATGGGCCTGCGCAGCCGCGCCTACCTGGTCACCGAGTATGTCGATGGCCCGGACCTGACGGCCTGCTTCGCGCCCTACGTGGAGAGCGGCGAGGCCCCCGAGGAACAGGTGGATGCCCTGGTGCATGTGATGCAGCAGCTGATTCGCGAACGCATCAGCCATGGCGACTTCAAGGGCCATAACCTGTTCTGGGACAACGGCCAGTGGTCATTGATCGACCTGGATGCCATGTGCCAGCACGCCACCCAGCTCAGCTTCGCCCCGGCCTACGCCCGCGACCGGGCACGGCTGTTACGTAACTGGCCGAGCAGCAGCGCGTTGCATCAGCGGCTGGACAGGTTGTTGCCGACGCTGTCGGCGTAACCGTTCGGGAGTGCCAGCCAGTCGCTACTGCGGCCGGTCTGGCGCACGCGGATGCGCCATTGCTGTGCCTGCCTGCGCAGCACTGCCCAGGCCGGCACGCTACCCAGCAGGTTTTCAGGCATCACCAGGTGGTAGTGGCCGGCCAGCAGGTGGCGGCGCACGGGTAACTGATGGTTGTTGAATTGCAGGTACAGAAAGGTGCCGTGCGCGTACAGCTGTGGTTCATCATCGGCAGCGACGCCTTGAAGGGGTGAGGCCAGCTGACAGTCGTCCAGCAGGCGTTCGATATCCGGCAGGCCGTCGTACCAGTGCAAGGGAGAATCAATGACCCAGCTTCCGTCCTGGCAACGTTTGATGGGCAGCTTCAGGTAGGCGCCGGGGTGGTTCGGGTCGGTGGCGCGCCAGCGGGTGCCGTCGAAGCTGACATTGTAGTAACGGCCAAGCGCGTCCTTCACGTAATACAGTGACAGCCCCTGGTTTACAGACATTTTTTCGTAAACCGCCTCACCGACGTTCGCGTCCAGCCGATAGCGCAGGCGTTCTGCTTCGACGGCAACTTCATAGTGCCTGGGTAGCGGAACAGGCGGGGGTTTGGGTAGCCCGCGCATGACACGCCTGATCAGTCCCGACCCACTCACCTCATTGAAGCCAGCCGCAGCATGCCCCAGGGCAGCGACGGCATGGTGCAGTGCACCGTTGCGGTCATCTTCATCGAATGCTTCAAGCCCATCCCAGATTGAAATACCCATTCGGCCGAATGAGAGCGCAGCGGTGCCCACCTTGGGCAGCACCAGGGTGACGATATCCAGCACCAGCCTGAGCACGTTGACGGAAACCTGGCCGAGCAGCTCTTCTTCGCTGCGGGTAACAGCGTTGGTGTAGGCCATCAGGTGTTTGACCTCTGCACGGTAGAGCGCCTCGTACAGGTCGCCGGTAATGGTCTGCAACTGGATATGCGAGCCAAGCCGGCCTTTTTGCAGCAGCTTGTCGAGCGTGTTGCTGTTGCCCAAAGGCAAGCGTTGAATCACGTAGCGTCGCAGCGCGTCATCGTTACGCACTGCCCGGATCAGCTGCCTGGGGTTGATGTATTCGCGCCAATAGCGCCGGTCGGGCGCATCAGGGGTATAAACCACGATGCGCAGTGAGTTTTCCGGGGAAACCAACAGTAATACACCCAGCAGGGTCTGCCCCTGAACCAGCATTTGCTTGACCATGACCTGCTGCCCGTTCTTATGCGGGCGGGTGTGGCTATTGGCAAACCGAATGGCTGTGCTGGCCCAGTTATACCCTTGTTCCAGGTGGTCTTTGAGAAAGTGCCCTGCGTAACGCGCCTTCACCGCCTCGGCATTCATTCGCGTGCGTTGCAGCTGCCCATAGGCCTGCTGGCGCCATTGGCCTTGGGGGGAATCGAGCAGGTGCGTGTGCAGGTAGGCCTGATAGCCGCTTCCTGCGTTCAGCCGGCGGATGATCTGTTTGACCCTTGTCGGTGTAAGGGCAGGTAATGGCTCGCCGTTTTCAAGGTGTACCCGTGCCGTAAGCCAGTAGTCAACGTCGAACCAGGCGATGTTCACCAGGGCCAGTTCATCGAGTGGATAGGTGAGCTCAATGAGCTCGATGCTGTCACCGGATTGCGCACGGCTGGCAACGGCGACGTAGCCCGAAGGGGCTGTGGACAGGGGGTTGACGATAGCGCCGGTCTGGCGAGCCAGGGTTACGCTTACCAGGATAGCCTCAGGCGCCTGGTCGATGCCGGGGTCGCGTTGCAGAAACTCACGCATGCGCTGGCGTACCCAGGTTATCAGTGAGTGCCGTTGCTGGAACTGTTCAAGCGTGAGAATGCCGGGTGCAGCAGCGGCCTCGATGGCCATCACTTGTTCCTGCATCGCCTGCATGATGTGGGCGACGCCCTGCTGTGAGGTGGACTGCAGCCAGTTGGGCAGGTGTTTTTCCAGCAGCAGGCCGTAGCGGGTCGCCAGCAAGCCTTGGCTCGCAAGTTCAGTGTGCAGGTTCAGTGCCTTGGCCAGTGCGGCGTCAAGTTGTTCGACGTCGCGTTGCACGCCGTCCTTCCAGGCCGTCTCCCAGGCCAGTGACAGGCGTTTGATGTGTGCATCGCGAGCATCCATGGCTTGTGTCTGTGCCAGGTCTTCGGTGTGCCAGTCGTAGCGCAGCCGCTCGGCGCGCATTGCGCGATACTGATCTTGCGGGTTGACCAGTAGCCGCAGCAGGGGCTCGCTTTGTAGCGGGTCTTCAAGGCGTTCGCACAGTTCGATATGCAGGTCGGACAAGCTGTCGAAGGCCTCTATGCCGTGCGCATAACTGCATAGAAGTGCCCGGCCAACCGATTCATCAGCCTCGAGAACGCGGCCCTCCGGACCTTGCTCGGTAATCACCAGGACGCCAGGCAAGTGGCTGCGCCAATGGGGCGACGCTGTCGAGAGCAGCGGCCGATACACCTGGGGGCGTGCCGTGCCAGGCATGTCACGGCGTTGCCAGGGATACGGGTATTCGATGCAGGCAGTGAGTAATTTGGCGTGTTCGGGTGGCAGGGTTTCGTCAGCCTGGCGCAACGCCATCTCGGTGAACAGCTGCTCGCGCCTCAGCACCGACAACCGAGTCACGCGGCTCAGCCCCTTGCTGTCGCGCGCCAGCCAGTAGGCGGCCAGGCGTGCATGCAGGTCCTGGCGTAGCGTGGCGCAGAACCCGCCTATATGCGTATTGAAGTCGCTGGGTAATGTCAGTTGCGGGTAGCTGTCGTGGCTGGCGTGGGTGCCAGGTGGCAGCTTGAAGCTGCCACCATCGAAAAGGTGAAGGCCTATCAGCTGCAGCAGGTTGAAGTGGCCAATACGTAAGGTACGCGCCGTGACAGCCTGGTTGGGGAGCAATGTTGACAGGTGGCTGTTCAGGCGCTGTTCGATGCCTTGCAGGGGCGGTAGCAGGGTTGCCAGTTGCGTGTCCAGCGCCTGAAACTGCTGCAGTGGGGTCATGGTTCATTTCCTTGGGTGGAAGTGAACCATGCTGCTGCAAACCGCGCGGGCAGCTGTGTTAACCCACTACCTCAACGGCGGCGCAGGCCGCGTATCGCCAGAACTGCCGGTAGGCCCAGGCCCAGCCAGGACAGCCCATCCCACACACCATCGCCGAGCAGGGCGGCAAACAGCCCCAAGGCGCTCAAAGCGCCTATCAGCGCGGGCCAGGCGAAAATGCGCCAGGCCGACTGCGACGTGTGGCTCATGCGCGTACCTCTCTGGGCTTGCGCTGTTTGCCCCACCACAGGTACAGGCCGCTGCCGAGCACGATGATGGTCAGCACGTCGAGCACCGCCCACAGGATCTGCATCGGTCGCCCGCCGTAATCGCCGAAATGCAGCGGTTGCGACAGGCCCATGGCGTCCATGTACCAAGGGCGTTCGCCAACCGCTGTAACCTCCAGGGTACGGGCATCGATCAACACGGGTGTGAACAGGTGCGAGCTCAGGTGCGTGGCGCCGTTCATGAACACTGCGTAGTGGTGTTCACTGGAAAAGCGCGTGCCGGGGAAGGCGATGAAGTCCGGGCGCATGCCGGGCGCGGCCTGTTCGGCAATTGCCAGCAGGCGTGTGGCTGGCGCGCGTTCGGTGAGCGGCGGGGCGTCGCGGTAAGGCGCGACCATGGCGGCCAGGCTGTCGTTACGCCACGCCGCGATAACCAGGTCGGACAGGGCACTGATCACGCCGGTTATGCCTACCGTCAATGCCCAGACCAGGGTGACCACGCCGATCAGGTTGTGCAGGTCGAGCCAGCGCAGGCGGGTGGACTTTTCGTGGCGCACCGTGCCGAAGGCCAGGCGGCGCATGAACGGCGCATACAACACCGTGCCAGAGACGATCGCGACGACGAACAGTACGCCCATGAAGGCCAGCAGCAGCTTGCCGGGCAGGCCGGCGAACATGTCCACATGCAGGCGCAGCATCACCATCATGAACCCGCGATTGGCCGCCGGCATGGCCACTGCTTCGCCGGTGCGGGCGTCGAGCATGAAGGTGTGCGACAAGTTGGGGTCGGTGCCCGCAGTGGCGGCGGTGATGGCGACCACGCCGTTAGGTTCGTCTTCGTCGTAGCCAAAGTACTGCATGACTTCGCCGGGGCGGTGTTGTTCGGCTTTCAGTACCAGCTGCTGCAGGTCGAGGTGCGGGGTGCCTGCTGGTATGTCACGCAGTTCGGGGGCGTCGCCGAGCAGGTGTTCGATTTCGTGGTGGAAAATCAGCGGCAGGCCGGTGAGCGCCAGCAACAGCAGGAACAGGGTACAGACCAGGCTGCTCCAGGTGTGGATCACGGACCAGCGGCGGATGGTTCGGCTTTTCATCACGGTACCGTTTGTTGTCTGTTGGAACAGGGGGCCGCAAAGCGGCCCCCGTTCACTCAGAACTTGTAGTTGACGCTGGCGACCACGTTGCGTTCGTCGCCGTAGTAGCAGTAGTACCCATCACACGTCGACAGATAGTCCTTGTTGAACAGGTTTTTCGCATCTACAGCCACGGTGACGCCCTTGAGTGTGTTGTTCAGGCGGCCAAGGTCGTAATGTACGGAGGCGTCGTAGACTGTGTACGAGCCCACATGGCCCCAGTCGGTATTCGTGGTGTTGCCGTAGGTATCGCCCACGTAGCGCACGCCAACGCCTACGCCAAAGCCGTCCAGCGCCCCGCTGTGCCAGGTGTAGTCGGCCCAGGCAGTGGCCTGGTTGCGCGGAACCTGCGCCATGCGCTTGCCTTTCTCTTCGCTGGTGCCTTTGGTGATTTCGCTGTCGTTGTAGGTGTAGGAACCCACCAGCTTGAGGTTTTCGCTCACATCCGAAGTAGCCTCAAGCTCAAGGCCTTTCACACGCACTTCGCCAACCTGGCGGGTGACGCCACCCTCGGTCACCGACATGTTCTGCTGCGTCAGGTCGAATACAGCGGCAGTGAACAGGCTTTTGCTGCCTGGCGGTTGATACTTGATACCCAGTTCGTATTGCTTGCCTTCGGTCGGCTTGAATGCATCGGTGCTATTGACGGTTGACCCGGTAGCGGCCTGGAACGACTCGGCATAGGAGATGTAAGGCGTCAGGCCGTTATCGAACACATAACTGAGCGCTGCGTTACCACTGAACTTCTTGTCGCGCTGGGTATTGGTAGCGTCGCCCTGATTGTGGAAGGTGGTGCCGGTGTGCACCCAGTCCTCACGACCACCCAGGGTCAGGCGCCAGTTGTCCAAGGCCATCTGGTCTTGGGCGTACAGGCCGGTCTGCTGGGTTTTCTGATCGTAGTCGTACATGTCGAAGTACTGAACGTTCGAGAAATCCTGGCCGTATATCGGGTTATGGATGTTGCTTGATGGCACGCCGGCCGAGCCCCAACGCCAGCGAGCGTTGCTGTCCGAGCGCTGATGGTCGAGGCCCAGCAGCAGGGTATGGGAGAGTTGGCCAGTCTGGAAATCGGCCTGGAAGTTGTTGTCCACTGCGAACTGGGAGATATCTTCCTCGACGATACCGGCAGTACGTTGCACGGTGCCATCGGCGCTGACGGCTTCGTCCGGCCCGGCTGGCCAGATCGAGCCACCGGCGGTAATACCCTTGAAGTCCAGTTCGTTGCGCGCATAGCGCAGGTTCTGGCGGAACTGCCAGGTGTCATTCAGGCGGGTTTCAAACGCATAGCCGAGGTGATAGTAGGTGCGGTCGTAGGACTCCCAATCCGGGTCACCCAGGTTCTTGTGGTGAGAAATCTTGCCCGCCGGGCTGTCCAGCTTGGTGCCTTGCAGAGGCAAGAACTGGCCAGTAATACCGGTATCATCGCGGGTGTACTGGGAGATGAAGGTCAGCTTGGTGTCGTCGTTGATGTTCCAGGTCAGGCTGGGCGCGATGTTATAGCGCTTGTCCGGTATATGGTCGATCGGCGAGCCGCTGTCACGCACGGTACCGCTCACCCGGTACAGGAACTGGCCTGCATCGTCGAGCTTGCCGGTGCTGTCGAAGTTGATCTGCTTGTGATTGTTGCTGCCAACCTGGGCTTCGATTTCATGGCTGCTTTCCAGTTGCGGCCGACGGCTGGTCATGTCCAGCAACCCGCCTGGCGGGGTCTGGCCGTACACCGATGAAGCCGGGCCGCGCAGCACGGCGATGCGCTCCAGGTTCCAGGGTTCGATCTTGGGGGTGGCATAGTTCCCCTTGGGCAATGGCAGGCCATCCAGGAACTGGGTGGGCACAAAACCACGTACCAGCAACCAGTCGCTGCGGGAGTCGGAGCCGTAGCCGCTGCTCTGCACGCCTGCCGTATAGCGCAGGGCATCATTCAGGCTGAGTACTGGACGATCTTCCATCTGCTGCCGGGTGATCACGGTTACCGAGCGGGGTAGTTCGGCGATGGCAGTGTCTGTCTTGGTGCCTGCGGCCGTGCGGGTTGCGGTGTAACCCTCGACCGCCCCCCAGGCGCTTTCATAATTGGCTGTAGCGTTGATTGCGGTTTCTGGTAACGCCAGTGTCCCTTCCGGCGTAGCCACCAGGCTGTAGCTGCCCACGCTGCTTTGTTGCAGTTGCAGGCCCGTGCCGCGCAGGGCGGCTTGCAGGGCACCGAGGCCGTCGTACTGGCCGGTCACCGGGGCCGAGGTGCGACCGCTGACCAACGCCGGGTCGATGGCCAGGGCGATACCGGCCTGGCTGGCGATCTGGTTCAGGGTGGTGGCCAGCGGGGCGCTGGGCAGGTCATAGGCGCGCGCAGCGGATTGCTCGGCGGCACACAAGACGGGGCTGGCCAATGGCGCGGCTACGGCGATGGCAAGGGCCATCAGGCTAGGGCGCAAGATACGATCAACAGCACGGGACATGCAGTGGCTCCTGGACGGATAAGTGCTAACTGCTTCCTTGCCGAGCGAGATTTGAAAAGTGACAGGGCTGATCTGAAAATTTTTGAGCAGTATTTTTGGCGTTCAGCCTTACTTCGGTACCACGTTCACCCACCACTGGGTATGCCGCTCGATTTTCACCGGCAAAGCCGGCACCAGCGATGCCAGCGCCAGGTCGGTGTCGGTCAGCGGGAAGCTGCCGGTTACGCGCAGGTCGGCGACCTTGGCGTCCACCCCGAGGTGGCCAGTGCGGTACTGGCCCAGCGCGGCCAGCAGGTCGCCCAGGCGCACGTTGTCGACCACCAGCATGCCCCGGGTCCAGGCATCGGCACCGGCGGGCACCGTGCCGATCTGGCCGAGGCCGTTGGCGTTCATCAACACTTGCTGGCCTTCACGCAGCACTTGCTCGTCGCCACTGTTATGCGGCATGGCCGCGACCGAGGCTTGCAGCACTTCCAGGCGCGTACCGTCGGCTTCGCGGCGTACCAGGAAGCGCGTGCCCAGTGGCCGCAGGCGGCCATCGTCGGTACGTACCAGTAGAGGACGCGAGTCCTGGTGGCCGGTTTCGACCGAAATTTCGCCTTGGTGCAGCACAATCACCCGCTGCTCGCCTGCGTAGTCGATGTCCACGGCGGTGTGGGTGTTCAGGCTCAGCAATGTGCCGTCTTGCAGGCGCAAGGTACGCAACTCGCCAGTTGCGGTGCGCTGGTCGGCCAGCCAGTAGCTGGGTGCCAGCGACGGGGCGCCGACCCAGGCCAGCAGTGAGCCGAGCAGAAACATGCCGGCCAGCCCGCCGCCAACCTTGCCGATTCGGCGCCGCAGGCTGACGCGCGATTGCAGCAGGGCCTGGCGTGCCGGGCCGGCCGCTGCGCTGACGCGTTGGTCCATGGCGCCGAGCTGGCGCCAGGCCCGGGCATGTTCTTCACTGGCGGCATGCCAGCGCATGAATTCGTTGCGTTCATCCGGTGAGCCGCTGGCGTCGCCGAGGCTGAGTTTCCAGGCGATGGCGGCCTCCAGTACCCGGGACGAAACCGGTGCGTTGCTCACGCCGGCTCCCCGTACAGGGCCACGTAGCACTGGCGCATGCCTTGGGCGATGTACTGGCGCACCCGCGATACCGAAACGCCCAGGCGCTCGGCGATCTCGGCATGCCCCATGCCGTCCAGACGGTTGTGCAGGAACGCCGCGCGGGCCTTGCTCGACAGCTTGCCCAGCAGGCGGTCGATGGCCTTGAGGTCTTCGAGGATCAGGTGTTGCACTTCAGGCGAAGGTTGTTCGGCTTCCGGGATCAGCGCCAGCTCGGCCAGGTAGGCCTGTTCCAGCGCCGCTCGGCGGAAGTGGTCGAACATCAGCCCCTTGGCGACGGCGGCGAGGAAAGCGCGGGGTTCGCGGGGGGTGTCCAGCTGCTCGCGGCCGAGCAGGCGCACGAAGGTGTCCTGGCTCAGGTCTTCGGCACGTTGGCGGCAGGCCATGCTGCGTTGCAGCCAGGCGAGCAGCCAGCCGCGATGGTCGCGGTACAGCGCACCGACCAGATCGGCGTGTGGGCTCTGTGCAGAAGACAAGCAGCGTCCCCCCGGAACGTATGCATTAACTAACGATAATTATTCGCGATTGTTGCAGAGGGGAGGGGGTGGGTGCAATGGACGCTTATCGGATTGCCATCATGGAAAAGGCTGATGGGGCTGGCTTGAGTCTTTTAGCGCTTGTGAAATCGAGCGCCGCCCGCGCGGCGCATCGCGAGCAAGCTCGCTCCTACATTTGTTTCGGGCCAGTAACTCCTGCGACAGCGCGCGCGACCGCCTTGTTTGTTCCACACGATATAGAGGTGGACGCCAAGGGGCCGCGCGCCTCGGCCTCAGGAATAACTGGCCCGAAACAAATGTAGGAGCGAGCTTGCTCGCGATGCGCCGCGCGGGCGGCGCTCGATGTCACAGGCGCTGCCTAACTAACGCCCTACAACCCGTGACTCTGCAGCTTGCGCCTACGCCACCCACGCAACCGCTGCTCCAGCTGCAACGGGCTGTCCAGCTGCTGGCGCCGGGCCTGGCTGAACAAAATCAGCGCCAGTTCAGCCGTTACCTGAGCATCGGCACTGGCATGGTGGCGTTCTTCCACCTGCAAGCCAAACCGCGCGACCCAGTCATCCAGCCCGGCCTCGCGCAACACGGTGTCGGGGTTAAGCATCGGCGCCAGTTCGGCCACATCGAGGAACGGTGACTGCAAGCGGTAACCCAGGCTTTCCTTCAGCGCCCGCGCCAGCATGCGTTGGTCGAATGGCGCATGAAACGCCAGTACCGGGCTGCTGCCAATGAAGTCGAGCAAATCCAGCAAGGCCTCGGCCGGGTCGCAACCGGCGGCCAAGGCACTAGGGCCAAGGCCGTGGATCAGCACGCTGGCGTTGGTTTTCTGCAACGGCCGGTGCAGGGTGCGTTCGAACTGTTGCGCAAAGTCGATAGCACCGTCCTCGATGGCCACCGCCCCGATCGACAACACCTGATCACGGTTGGGGTTAAGCCCGCTGGTTTCCAGGTCCAGCACTACCCAGCGCTGCTCACGCAAACTGCACACACCCAGCGGCGCGGGCTTGGGCTGCCGGGCCAGGCGCTGACGCATGGCGTGGTCCAGCTCGGGCGTGCTGGGGCGCAGCCAGGCAAACAGGCTCATAGCTGATACCGCAAGGCCAGGCTGCTTTGCAAGCGTTGGGCCTGGCGCAGGGACTCGCGCAGGATGCGCCGGTCCAGGTGGTTGAGGCTGTCCGGGTCGAGCCGGTTGGAGTACGGCAGGTTGTCGCGGGTCTGGCGCTGATGCTGCTGCATGCGGGTCTGCTGGATGAAGTGATAAGCCTCTTCATAGGCAGCGCCATCCAGTGGCTCGATCACGCCATTGGCCACCAGTTGGCGCAGGCGCTCCAGGGTATTGCAGGCGCCGATGCCATTGGCCAGGGCCAGCAAGCGTGCGCCATCGACGAAGGGCGTCAGGCCCTGGACCTTGAGGTCGAGGGTGGCGGCCTTGTCGTTGCCCTGGCGGGTCAGCACGAATTCGCGCAGGCGGCCCACCGGTGGGCGCTGGCGCAGGGCATTGTCGGCCATCATGCGCTGGAAGAGGCGGTTGTCGGCTACTTGCTCCAGCAGGCTTTGGCGCAGCTGCTCGCAGCCTTGCTCGTCGCCCCACACCACGCGCAGGTCGAAATAGATGCTGGAGCCCAGCAGGTTCTCCGGGCTGGCTTCGCGGACAAAACCGGCAAAGCGCCGTGCCCACTCGCTGCGCGACAGGCACAATTCAGGGTTGCCGGCCATGATGTTGCCCTTGCACAGGGTAAAGCCGCACTGTGCCAGGCACTGGTTGATGTACTGCGCCAGCGGCAGCAGGCGCGCACGGATGCTGTCGGCCTCGGCGCTGTCGGCGGCCTCGAAGAGGATGCCGTTGTCCTGGTCGGTGTGCAGGGTCTGCTCGCGGCGCCCTTCGCTGCCGAAGCACAGCCAACTGAATGGCACGCCCGGGTCGCCGCGCTCGGCCAGTGCCAGCTCGATCACCCGGCACACGGTGTGGTCGTTGAGCAAGGTGATGATCTGGGTGATCTGCGTGGACGATGCGCCGTGGGCGAGCATGCGCTCGACCAGCTGGCTGATTTCACCGCGCAGCGAAACCAGGGTGTCCAGCCGAGGCGCATGGCGGATGGTACGCGCCAGGTGCACCAGGTCGACCCGTTGCAGCGAGAACAGGTCGCGCTCGGAAACCACCCCGCACAGGCGTCGGTTTTCCACCAGGCACACGTGGGCGATATGCCGTTCGGTCATGGCCATGGCCGCGTCGAAGGCGCTGGCCTGGGGGCTGAGGTAGAAGGGCTTGGCGGTCATGTGCCGCTCGATGGGGGCGCCCAGGTCTGCATCCATCGACGCCACCACCTGGCGCAGATCGCGCAGGGTGAAGATGCCGACAGGGTAGCGCTGCAGGTCGATCACCACGATGCTGCCGACCTGCTGTTCGTGCATCAGCCGCACGGCATCGCGCAACGGTGTATCGGCGCTGCACACCACCGGGTGACGCATGGCCAGCTCACCCAGCGGGGTGTTCAGTGAGTACTGGGTACCGAGGGTTTCCACCGCGCGCTGGCGTACCTGTTGGTTGACCTGGTCGAGCAGGCTGCTGACCCCACGCAAGGCAAAATCCCGAAACACTTCAGACATCGAGAACACGCGGATGAACGCGGCTTTGTTCAACTGCAGGCAGAAGGTGTCTTCACCGGCCAGGTGCTCGGTGCGGGTCGCCCGTTCGCCCAGCAGTGCGGCCAGCGGGAAGCATTCGCCGCTGGTGATTTCGAAGGTGGTCTCCACGCCAGGTTTGACCAGGTGCTGGCGCTCGCCAACCACTCGCCCCTGCTTGACGATGTAGAAGTGCTCCACCGGCCCGTCGGCAGGTTTGACGATGCTTTCGCCGCTGGCATAGAAGCGCAGCTGGCACTGTTCCACCAGGAAGGCCAGGTGGCTGTGCTCCATCTGGTTGAACGGCGGGAAGCGCTGCAGGAACTGCAGGGTGCCCTGGATGTTCTGCAGCACTGCCGTCCTGCCCGCCTGGCTGTAGGCGTCCTTTTTGCTCATGAAACTGACCGTATCGCTATGCCGAACTATATATATCTATATATAGGTGCCGGCCCTGTTGTTCTCTGCCTCCATGGTCGGCTTGCGGCGGGGTGGTGCCCATTGGACGTAAGTCTATGAGCCCCCCTGTCAAAGACCCGACGAAAGGCGAACCGGGTTACGCAAGTAAAGTGGTCCTACTGCTGAAGCGGAATTTTTTGACGAGATGACCATGCCTGAGCACACCGACATCCTGAGCGACGCCGAGCGCGAGGCATTGGCCGTGGTGAGTGCGCCTGTGGCGCCCAGGCCGTTGGTGCTGGTGGTGGACGATAACGCGGTTAACCGCGAGGCGCTGATCCTGTACTTGAAAAGCCGGGGCATCGATGCGGTGGGGGCGGACGGGGCCGAGGAAGCCAGGCTGTACCTCCACTACCAAAAGCGCATAGCGTTGATGATTACGGATTTGCGCATGCAGCCTGAAGATGGCCTGGACCTGATCCGGACGATTCGCGCGTCGGAACGGGCGGCGTTGTCGATCATCGTGGTATCGGGCGACACCGATGTGAAAGAGGCGGTGGACGTGATGCACCTGGGGGTGGTGGATTTCCTGCTCAAGCCGGTGGACCTGGGCAAGCTGCTGGAGCTGGTGAAGAAAGAACTGAAAATAGAGTGATGCAGAAAGGGGCCGCAAAGCGGCCCCTTTCGATTTACAACCCGTTACGCGCCTTGAATTCGCGGCGACGACGGTGCAGCACCGGCTCGGTGTAGCCGTTCGGCTGCTTGCCACCTTCCACCACCAACTCGACAGCGGCCTGGAACGCGACGTTGTCGTCGAAGTTCGGCGCCATCGGGCGGTACAGGGCGTCGCCGGCGTTCTGCTGGTCAACCACCACGGCCATGCGCTTGAGGCTTTCCAGCACTTGCTCCTGGCTGACTACGCCATGGCGCAGCCAGTTGGCCAGCAGCTGGGCCGAAATACGCAGGGTGGCGCGGTCTTCCATCAGGCCGACGTTGTTGATGTCCGGCACTTTCGAGCAACCCACGCCCTGGTCGATCCAGCGCACCACGTAGCCGAGGATGCCCTGGGCGTTGTTGTCCAGCTCGTTGCGGATTTCTTCGGCCGACCAGTTGGTATCGGCAGCCAGCGGGATGGCCAGGATGTCGTCTACCGACGCCGGGGTACGCGAAGCCAGTTCACGCTGGCGCGCCTGCACGTCCACTTTGTGGTAGTGCAGGGCGTGCAGGGTGGCGGCAGTCGGCGACGGCACCCAGGCGGTGTTGGCACCGGCCAGCGGGTGGGCGATTTTCTGCTCCAGCATGGCAGCCATCAGGTCGGGCATGGCCCACATGCCTTTGCCGATTTGCGCACGGCCTTGCAGGCCGGTGGCCAGGCCAACGTCGACGTTGTTGTTCTCGTAGGCGCCGATCCACTTCTCGTTCTTCATGGCGCCCTTGCGCACTACGGCGCCGGCTTCCATCGAGGTGTGGATTTCATCGCCCGTGCGGTCGAGGAAACCGGTGTTGATGAACGCAACGCGCTCGGCGGCTGCCTTGATGCAGGACTTGAGGTTGACCGTGGTACGGCGCTCTTCGTCCATGATGCCGACCTTGACGGTGTTGCGCGGCATGCCCAGCAGGTCTTCGACCTGGCTGAAGATCTCGGCGGCGAAAGCCACTTCTTCCGGCCCGTGCATCTTCGGCTTCACGATGTACACGCTGCCGCTGCGGGTGTTCTTGCGGCTGGTGTTGCCGTTGAGGTTGTGCAGGGCGATCAGGTTGGTGAACAGGCCGTCCTGGATACCTTCAGGAATTTCGTTGCCCTGGGCATCGAGAATCGCCGGGTTGGTCATCAGGTGGCCAACGTTACGCACGAACAGCAGCGAACGGCCATGCAGGGTCACGCTGCCGCCGTTTGGCGCGGCGTACTCGCGGTCCGGGTTCATGGTGCGGGTGAAGGTTTTGCCACCCTTGCTCACGCTTTCGGCCAGGTCGCCTTTCATCAGGCCCAGCCAGTTGCGGTAGACGATCACCTTGTCGTCGGCATCGACGGCGGCAACCGAGTCTTCGCAGTCCATGATGGTGGTCAGTGCCGATTCCATCAGGATGTCTTTCACACCCGCAGCGTCGGTGCTGCCAACCGGGGTGCTGGCATCGACCTGGATTTCGAAGTGCAGGCCGTTGTGCTTGAGCAGCACAGCAGTCGGCGCGGCGGCGTCGCCGTGGAAGCCGATCAGTTGCGCGTCATCACGCAGGCCGCTGTTGCTGCCGCCTTTGAGGGCCACAACCAGTTTGCCGCCTTCGATGCGGTAGCCGGTGGAGTCGACGTGCGAGCCGGCGGCCAGTGGCGCGGCTTCGTCAAGGAAGGCACGGGCGAAGGCGATGACCTTGTCGCCACGGACCTTGTTGTAACCCTGGCCTTTTTCGGCGCCGCCTTCATCGCTGATGGCGTCGGTGCCGTACAGGGCGTCGTACAGCGAACCCCAACGGGCGTTGGCGGCGTTGAGGGCGAAACGGGCGTTCATCACCGGAACGACCAGCTGTGGGCCGGCCATGTGGGCGATTTCTTCGTCCACGTTCTGGGTGGTGGCCTGGAAATCGTCGGCTTGTGGCAGCAGGTAGCCGATTTCCTGGAGGAATGCTTTGTAGGCTACGGCGTCGTGGGCCTGGCCTTTGCGTGCCTGGTGCCAGGCGTCGATCTTGGCTTGCAGCTCGTCGCGCTTGGCGAGCAGGGCTTTGTTCTTTGGAGCGAGGTCATTGATGATCTTCTCTGCACCCGCCCAGAACTGCTCGGCGACGATGCCGGTCCCGGGGATGGCTTCGTTGTTCACGAAGTCGTACAGGACCTTGGCGACCTGAAGGCCACCGACTTGAACGTATCCAGTCATTGCTTGCCTCACTCTGCTCAGCTATTTCGCTCTTCTGTATTAAGCCTGTAGCGCTTCTCTAAACACGGCACCAGTGCATGCCCCCGGGTTGCGCCGGACGCGGCTGGGTGCGGCCTGCCAGACTGGCTGGCGGGCAGTGTGCGTATTTTCACAGGCGCCTTGGCAGACATCCAAACGACGTTTTGTAGTCCGCGCCACGGGATACTACATGAAGCAGTAGGCGGGGCAAAATCAGACTAAAAGCGCCGTTATGCGACCCGTTGGTCGCGTATGGTCACGCTGGGAGTGGGTATGTTCGCAAAAAACAGGTGGATTGTTCCAGATAAATCTTGAAACAGTACACGATTGGTTGTGCGGATTGCCCTGCGGCAGGTTGCCGCGCCTTGCCTATACTGAGTCGATCCCCCGATTTTCTGCCGCCCGGCGCGGTCCGACACGAGGAAGGGCTTGTGGATCATCTTGTACTGACGGTAATTGCCCCTGACAAGGCCGGCCAGGTCGAACGTATTGCCCAATGCATCGCCGACCACAGTGGCAACTGGCTGGAAAGCCGTATGTCGCGTATGGCCGGGCAGTTTGCCGGCATCCTGCGGGTGGCGGTGCCGGCTGAGAATTACGCTGAGCTGGTGGCGTCGCTGGAGGGGTTGGCCAGGTATGACATTCGGGTGCTGATTGCCGAGAGCGGGATTGAGCCCTCTTGCACATGGAAACCGATTGCCATGGAACTGGTGGGTAACGACCGGCCAGGGATCGTGCGTGACATTACTCGTTTGCTGGCTGAGTTGCAGGTGAACGTCGAGCGGTTTTCCACAGAGGTGCGGCCTGCACCGATGAGCAGCGAGCCGCTGTTTCATGCCGATGCGCTGCTGGCGCTGCCGTTGACCTTGCCGCTGGATGTGCTGCAGCAGAAGCTGGAGAGCCTGGCGGACGACTTGATGGTGGAGTTGCACTTGCGGGCCGAGGATTGATTCGAGACTGACCCTTGCGGTTATCCCGATATCACGGGGAAGGCCCTGTGGATAACCTGGGGGTTCCCCTCTCCAGCCCAGGCCGCACGTGCCTTACACAGGTTTGCTCAAAAAACACCCAAAAATCAGCACCTTGTGCACAAAGCACGGGGACGAGGATGTGGATAACCTTTGGAGATTTCTCTGCAGGCCACGCATCACCTGGCCTGCAGAGATTTGATCATTTTTTGATCAGCTGCGCTTGCGCAAACTTAACCAGGCATCGACGCTGTAAATGGCCAAACCCGCCCAGATGAACATGAACGCCACCAGGTTGCTCGACGACAGGTGCTCATCAAACAGCAGCACTGCCTGCAGCAACACCAGTGTGGGTGCCAGGTATTGCAGGAAGCCCAGCGTGGTGTACGGCAGGTGCCGCGCCGCCGCGTTGAAGCACACCAACGGTATCAGCGTCACCGGCCCGGCAGCCATCAGCCACAGCGCCTCGCTGCTGGTATAGAACGCGCCTTGGGCACTCATCGCCGCCGGGTGCAGCAGCAGCCAGCCAAGGGCCAGCGGCACCAGCATCCAGGTTTCCACTACCAGGCCCGGCAATGCCG
Organism: Pseudomonas kurunegalensis; assembly: GCF_030291635.1. Classification (NCBI taxonomy): domain Bacteria; kingdom Pseudomonadati; phylum Pseudomonadota; class Gammaproteobacteria; order Pseudomonadales; family Pseudomonadaceae; genus Pseudomonas; species Pseudomonas kurunegalensis. The sequence continues at coordinate 434,735 of NZ_CP127871.1, forward strand.
CCACTGGCGCCTGTTTGCGAATCAGCCCATAGAAGCCGAAGCTCAGCGCCAGCACCAGCGACACCCAGGGCAGGCTGCCCACTTGCCACACCTGCTGGGCCACGCCCACGGCGGCCATGCCCACCGCCAGCCACTGCAGGCGGCGCAGGCGTTCGCCAAGAATCAGCATGCCCAACAGCACATTGATCAGCGGGTTGATGTAGTAGCCCAGGCTGGCTTCGAGCATGCGGCCGTTGTTCACCGACCACACGTACGTCAGCCAGTTACCGGCGATCAGCGCACCGCTCAGGGCCAGGATGCCCAGCCGGCGGGGGTTGTCACGCAGTTCGCGCCACCAGCCGGGGTGCTTCCACACCAGTAGCAGCAGCGAGCCGAACAATGCCGACCAGAGTACCCGGTGGACAATGATCTCCACCGCTGGGACGCTCTGGATCGCCTTGAAGTACAGGGGGAACAGGCCCCAGATGATGTAGGCACTGAGGCCCAGTATGTACCCGCGACGCGGGTTTGCGGCGTGCATGCAGAATCCTTGCTTAGGTAGCTAAATAAAGCGACGCCTATTGTAGACAGAGGCGGGCGTGCTTCTAGAACAATTTCAGCGGTGCTTCGTCCAGTGCCGCCATCTGTTCGCGCAGGGCGAGAATCTGGTCGCCCCAGTAGCGGGGCTGGCCGAACCACGGGAAGCTGGGCGGGAACGCCGGGTCGTCCCAACGCCGCGCAAGCCAGGCGCTGTAGTGCAGCTGGCGCAGGGCGCGCAGGGGTTCGATCAGGGCCAGTTCGCGCGGGTCGAAGTCGTGGAACTCGTTGTAGCCATCGATCAGCTCGGCCAACTGCCCCAGCCGCTCTTCGCGGCTGCCGGCCAGCATCATCCACAGGTCCTGCACGGCCGGGCCCATGCGGCAGTCGTCGAGGTCGACCACGTGGTACACCTCGTCGCGGTGCATCAGGTTGCCGGGGTGAAGGTCGCCGTGCAGGCGGATGAGCTGGTGGGGCGTGCGGGCGTAGATCTCCTCAACCCGCTTGAGCACGTCGCGGGCCACGGATTCGAATGCTGGCAGCAGCTCGCGCGGAACAAAATCGCCTTCCAGCAAGGTATTGAGCGAGGCGTGGCCGAAGTTGTCCACAGCCAAGGCCTCACGGTGCTCGAACGGTTTGCTGGCGCCTACGGCGTGCAGGCGGCCGAGCAGTTGGCCCAGGCGGTACAGCTGGTCGAGGTTGCCCGGCTCCGGGGCGTGACCACCACGGCGGGGGAACAGGGTGAAACGGAAACCCTGGTGTTCGAACAAGGTGCGGCCATCGTGCTGCAGGGGCGCAACCACCGGCACTTCGCAGTCAGCCAGTTCGGCGGTGAAGCGGTGTTCTTCGAGGATGGCCGCATCGCTCCAGCGACCTGGGCGGTAGAACTTGGCGATCAGCGGCTGCGCGTCCTCGATGCCCACCTGATAGACGCGGTTTTCGTAGCTGTTCAGTGCCAGCACCCGGGCATCGCTGAGAAAGCCGATGCTTTCCACGGCGTCCAGGACCAGGTCGGGGGTGAGGGTGTCGAAGGGGTGGGACATGGAGGCTCCGGGGATAAGCGGCGTGGGGCCATGTTACCGCGTTCCACCTGTGCCGGCCTCTTCGCGCCCGCGAACCGCGCGAAGCGCGGCCAGGCTAGGCAGGAACCCCGATCAGCACATAGGACGGATGAAACTGCACCCGCACCGAACTGCCCGCCGCCACCTGCTGTCCGGACAACCAATCCACCTCGGCAATTGCACACAGCGTCTGCCCATTGCCCAGCGCCAGCCGGACCTCACCAGGTCCGTCATCCTCCGCCAGCACGTCTTCCACCGTAGCGCTCAAGCAATTGCTGCCCGCTTCAGCCTCTTCCCCCTCCGCTAACAACCGTACCCAGCCAGCCTTGAGCAACGCCACCACCATCGTCCCCAGCGCCAGCTCCAGCCGCGCGGTACTGTCGTGCGTGATCAGCGCATCAATTTCCAGCCCACCGCCCAATGCCAGGCTGACACGGTCATACCGGCCTTCACGGCGCAGGCCGCTGACCTGGCCCTGCAGCTGGTTACGCGCGCTGGTGCGCAGCATCAGGCGGCCGAGCAGGTCGAGGTCGCTGGACTCTTCGGCGGCTTCAAGGATTTGCGCCTGCAAGGCCTGCAGCCGCTGATACAGGCGCAGCACCCGCTCGCCTTCCGGCGACAAACGCGCACCGCCACCGCCACGGCCACCGGTGCTGCGCTCCACCAAGGGCTGGCTGGCCAGGTTGTTGAGCTCGTCAATGGCATCCCAGGCTGCCTTGTAGCTGATGCCCGCAGCCTTGGCGGCGCGGGTGATCGAGCCTTGCTCGGCAATGTGCTGCAGCAGCGCAATGCGCTTGGGGCGGCGGGCGATGTGCTGGGTAAGCAGAGTGGGCAGCGGCATGGGCATTGAGTCGTTGTAAATGAAGGGCCTGAAGGTGGATTGTGTAGGACTGTGCAGTGTCATGCATACCCCGGCTTGGGCGTGCGCGCCAGGCAATACACATCCACACGCTGCGCGCCGGCTTTGCGCAGCACTTCGGCAATGGCCTGTACGGTGGCACTGGTGGTTACCACATCATCGACGATGGCCACATGCTTGCCTGTCAAATCGCCCGTGACCGCAAACGCCTGACGTAAATTGCGCCGCCGTGCCTTGGCGTCCAGCTGTTGTTGTGCAGGCGTCTCGCGCGTGCGCACCAATAACCGCTCGTCGCAAACCAGCCCAAGTTGCGAAGACAACCAACGCCCAAGCATCCCCGCCTGGTTGAACCCTCGTTCGCGCAGTCGACGCCTGGCCAAGGGGACGGGCAACAGCAGTTCAGGGCGGGCTACCCCTTCGGCAAAGCGGTGCAGCAGCCCATGCCCCAGCAATTCAGCCATCAACCGCCCCAAGGGCCACTGCCGGTTGTGCTTGAAGCGGCTGACCAGCGTATCGACCGGAAAGCCGAATTGCCAAAGCGCAAACACCTGGTCGAAGGCCGGCAGGCAGCGACAGCACTGAGCGCAGGTCAGGCCCGCCATGGGCATCGGCAGGGCGCAGCGCTGGCAATGATCACCTAGCCAAGGCAATTCCTGCTCGCAGGCAATACACAGGGGGTAGGCCTGCTCGGCAGGCTCATCGCACAATAAACACGATTGATTAATAAATGAGCACTTGTAAACCAGTGTTTTCCAGTATGGTTGACAGTTCATAGGCCTTCCATGACTATGCGAGCTATCCGTGATGCGCTGGCGGGCTTTCCTGTCCCGGCGCCAGCTACAGCCTAAACAAGGAAACGCCGATGAGCGCCAGCACAACTGCAACAACACGTCACGACTGGTCCCTGGCCGAGGTCAAGGCGCTGTTCCAGCAACCGTTCAATGACCTGCTGTTCCAGGCGCAGACCGTGCACCGCGCGCATTTCGACCCGAACCGCGTGCAGGTTTCGACCCTGCTGTCGATCAAGACCGGCGCCTGCCCGGAAGATTGCAAATATTGTCCGCAGTCCGGCCACTACAACACCGGGCTGGAAAAACAGAAGCTGATGGAAGTGCAGAAGGTGCTGGAAGAGGCCGCGCGCGCCAAAGCCATCGGCTCCACCCGTTTCTGCATGGGCGCGGCCTGGAAGCACCCATCGGCCAAAGACATGCCCTATGTGCTGGAGATGGTCAAAGGGGTAAAGGCCATGGGCCTGGAAACCTGCATGACCCTGGGCAAGCTTGACCAGGAGCAAACCGTGGCCTTGGCCCAGGCGGGCCTGGACTACTACAACCACAATCTCGACACCTCGCCGGAGTTCTACGGCAGCATCATCACCACCCGCACCTACAGCGAGCGCCTGCAAACCCTGGCCTACGTGCGTGATGCCGGCATGAAGATCTGCTCGGGCGGCATCCTGGGCATGGGTGAGTCGCTGGACGACCGCGCGGGCCTGCTGATCCAGTTGGCCAACCTGCCCGAGCACCCGGAGTCGGTGCCGATCAACATGCTGGTCAAGGTGGCCGGCACGCCGCTGGCCGAGGAAGAGGATGTGGACCCGTTCGACTTCATCCGCATGCTGGCCGTGGCCCGCTTGCTGATGCCCAAGTCGCACGTGCGCCTATCCGCCGGCCGCGAGCAAATGAACGAGCAGATGCAGGCCCTGGCCTTCATGGCCGGCGCCAACTCGATCTTCTACGGCGAAAAACTGCTGACCACCGCCAACCCGCAGGCCGACAAGGACATGCAACTGTTCGCGCGCCTGGGCATCAAGCCCGAAGCGCGTGAAGAGCACGCCGACGAAGTGCACCAGGCGGCCATCGAGCAGGCGTTGGTCGAACAGCGCAGCAGCGAGATGTTCTACAACGCTGCATCGGCCTGACATGGCCTTCGACCTGGCGGCGCGCCTGGCCGAACGGCGCGCCGCAGACCTGTATCGGCAGCGGCCACTGCTGGAAAGCCCGCAGGGGCCGGAAGTGGTGGTCGACGGCCAGCGCTTGCTGGCCTTCTGCAGCAATGACTACCTGGGCCTGGCCAACCACCCTGAAGTGATCGCCGCCTGGCAGACCGGCGCCGAGCGCTGGGGTGTGGGTGGCGGCGCTTCGCACCTGGTGGTCGGCCACAGCACGCCGCACCACCAGGTTGAAGAGGCGCTGGCCGAACTGACCGGGCGCCCGCGTGCGCTGCTGTTCTCCACCGGCTACATGGCCAACCTGGGTGCTATCACCGCATTGGTGGGACAGGGCGATACCGTGCTGCAGGACCGCTTGAACCACGCGTCCCTGCTGGATGGCGGGTTGCTCAGTGGCGCCCGCTTCAACCGCTACCTGCACAACGACCCGGCCAGCCTGGCCAGCCGCCTGGACAAGGCCGTCGGCAATACCCTGGTGGTGACCGATGGCGTGTTCAGCATGGACGGCGACCTGGCCGACTTGTCGGCACTTGCCGATGTCGCCCGGGCGCGCGGTGCCTGGCTGATGGTCGACGATGCCCATGGTCTGGGTACCTTGGGTACGCAGGGCGGCGGTATCGTCGAGCACTTCGGCCTGGGTGTGGAGGACGTGCCGGTGCTGATCGGCACGCTGGGTAAGGCCTGCGGTACTGCCGGTGCCTTCGTTGCCGGCAGCGAAGAGCTGATCGAGGCGCTTGTGCAATTCGCCCGCCCCTACATCTACACCACCAGCCAGCCACCGGCGCTTGCCTGCGCCACGCTCAAGAGCCTGGAGTTGCTGCGCCGCGAGACTTGGCGGCGTGAGCATCTGACTGCGTTGATTCGCCAGTTCCGCGAGGGCGCGCAGCAGATCGGGCTGCAACTGATGGACAGCCCGACGCCGATCCAGCCCATCGTGATCGGCGACAGCGCACAGGCCCTGCGCCTGTCGCGCATGCTGCGCGAGCGCGGCTTGCTGGTGACGGCCATCCGCCCACCTACCGTGCCGGCAGGCAGTGCGCGCCTGCGGGTGACCCTGAGCGCCGCGCACAGCGAAGCGCAGGTGCAGCTATTGTTGAATGCATTGGCCGAGTGTTATCCACAGTTGGAGAACGCCGATGCGTAATCGCCTTGTACTGCTGCCCGGCTGGGGCCTGGGCACTGCTTCCCTGGAGCCGCTGGCAGCCAGCCTGCGCGCCCAGGACGCCCGCCTGCAGGTGGAGTTGATGCCCTTGCCGGAATTGGCCGACAGCGATGTTCAGGCCTGGGTCGACCACCTGGATCGCAAGCTGCCGAACGACGTGTGGCTGGGCGGCTGGTCGTTGGGCGGCATGCTGGCCAGCGCCTTGGCACACAAGCGCGGTGACCACTGCTGTGGCCTGCTGACCTTGGCCAGCAACCCCAGCTTCGTGGCCCGCCCGGACTGGCCCCATGGCATGGCCGAAGACACCTTCGGCACCTTCCTCGATGGCTGCCGCAGCCATACCCAGGTCACGCTCAAGCGCTTCCGCACGCTGTGCAGCGATGGCGCCCAGCAACCGCGCACGTTGCTGCGGCAACTGGGTGTCGGCGTGCCGGATACCGACCCGCTGTACCTGGCCACAGGCCTTGAAGTGCTGGCCCAGCTTGATACCCGTGAGGCCCTGCAGGCCTATGCCGGCCCGCAGTTGCACCTGTTTGCCGGTAGCGATGCACTGGTGCCGGCAGAGGCGGCAAAAGCGTTGAGCGAGTTGCTGCCCGATGTGGAAGTGGGCCTGGTCGAAGACAGTTCCCACGCATTCCTGCTGGAGTACCCGCAGGAGCTGGCGGCGGGCATCAAGAGTTTCCTGCATGAGAGTGGCGATGACTGACCTTTCCCGTCCGACTTTACCCGGCGCGCTGCCCGACAAACGCCAGGTGGCCGCTTCGTTCTCCCGCGCTGCCGCCAGCTACGACAGCGTGGCGGCCTTGCAGCGCGCGGTAGGTTTAAGCCTGCTGGAGCAGTTGCCGACTGGCCTGCAGCCGTCGCGCTGGCTGGACCTGGGCAGCGGCACTGGCCATTTCAGCCGCATCCTGGCGCAGCGTTTTACCCAGGCCAGTGGCGTGGCGGTGGATATCGCCGAAGGCATGCTGCGCCATGCCCGTCATGAACAGGGTGGGGCGCAGTACCACGTGGCAGGTGATGCCGAGCGTTTGCCGCTGCGTGACGGCAGTGTCGACCTGGTGTTTTCCAGCCTGGCCGTGCAGTGGTGCGACCAGTTCGCCAGCGTGCTGGCAGAGGCGTCGCGTGTGCTGCGCCCCGGTGGTGTGCTGGCCTTCAGTAGCCTGTGCGTGGGCACCCTCGACGAACTGCGGGCCAGTTGGCAGGCAGTGGATGGCCTGGTGCATGTGAACCGCTTCCGCCGTTTTGAGGATTATCAACGCCTGTGTGCTGGCAGTGGGCTGGAACAGCTTGAATTGCAGCGTTGCCCGCACGTGCTGCACTACCCGGATGTACGCAGCCTGACCCATGAACTCAAGGCGTTGGGGGCACACAACCTGAACCCCGGGCGACCTTCCGGGCTTACCGGTCGGGCGCGCGTGCAGGGCCTGTTGCACGCTTATGAGGCATTTCGCCAGCCTGCGGGGCTGCCAGCCACCTATCAAGTGGTCTATGGTGTGTTGCGCAAGCCACAGGCGTAAGGGGAGCACGATGAGCCAGGCCTATTTCATCGCCGGTACCGATACCGATGTCGGCAAGACCACCATCGCCGCCGGGCTGTTGCATGCGGCGCGGTCGCAGGGCATGAGCACGCTGGGCGCCAAACCGGTGGCCTCGGGCTGCACGATGACGCCGAAAGGGTTGCGCAATAGTGATGCCCAGGCGCTGATCGATGAAAGTACGATCAAGTTGCCGTATGAGCAGGTCAACCCGTTCGCCTTCGAGCCGGCGATTGCCCCGCATGTGGCGGCGCGCGAGGCGGGGGTGACGCTGGCCGTGCCGGCGCTGTTGGCAGCGATGCGCAATGTGCTGCAACAAAATGCCGACTTCACGCTGGTTGAAGGTGCGGGTGGCTGGCGTGTGCCGTTGTCGGGGTTGGAGAACCTTTCGGACCTTGCCGTTGCCCTGCAATTGCCGGTGATTCTGGTGGTGGGCGTTCGCTTGGGTTGTATCAGCCATGCCTTGCTCAGTGCCGAGGCGATCGAGCGAGACGGGCTGCAATTGGCCGGGTGGGTGGCGAACATCATCGAGCCGCGTACTTCGCGGCTGGAAGAAAACCTGGCCAGCCTGGCCGAGCGTTTGCCGGCGCCTTGCCTGGGGCGGGTGCCCAAACTGAAGCAGGCCAGTGCTGACATGGTGGCTGAACACCTGCAACTGGATCTTCTGGATTAGTGATTTCCAGGCTTGGCCGTTTCGCGGGCAGGAATACCCAAGGCCTATCAGCTGGCACCAGGCCATTAGGGATTTAAACGGGCCTTTTCACGGCAGGCCTGCTTTAATTGAGCCTGTTCGTCATCCAGCGTCAATGGAGTCCTGACATGGAAATCACCGGTAGCTCCGCCTACTACGCGGGCCTGAGCGCAATCCAGACCGGCCAGAACCGCGTCGATCAGGCCGCCGGCCAGATCGCCAACACCGCCGCCGAACGTACCGCCACCAGCCAGTCCAGCGACTTTCAGGCTGAGCGCTTACGTGCGGTCGACCGCAGCCAGCAGATGGACCTGGCCACCAGCACCGTGCAGATGGCCTTGGGCAAAACCGAAGTCGAGCTTGGCGCAAAGGTGGTCAAGGCATCCGACGAAATGCTCGGCCGGATTATCGACACTTACGCCTGATTCTCGGCGCACTCGTCAGCATTATCACCAACCCCTGTGGGAGCGGGTTTACCCGCGAATGCGTCAGCCCAGACAGCATCATTTTCTGGGCGGGCCTATTCGCGGGTAAACCCGCTCCCACAAGGGCTTTTATCATGTCGTGGCGTATTTGCCATTTTTCGTGGCGTAAATGGCACCATAGTCCATCCTTGACAGAACGCGGTGCTAAACGTAAGTTTCAAACAACTGTTTGATAAGACGGCCGCCAAGAGCTGGTCACCCCACAGAACTGACTCAGAGGTTCATCGCAATGCCTGATTACAAAGCCCCCTTGCGTGATATCCGCTTCGTTCGCGACGAGCTGCTTGGCTATGAGGCGCACTATCAGAGCCTGCCGGGCTGCCAGGACGCCACGCCCGACATGGTCGACGCGATCCTCGAAGAAGGCGCGAAGTTCTGTGAGCAGGTGCTGTCGCCGCTGAACCGTGTGGGTGACCAGGAAGGCTGCACCTGGAGCGAATCGGGCGTTAAAACCCCGACTGGCTTCAAGGCAGCCTACGAACAGTTCGTCGAAGGCGGCTGGCCGAGCCTGGCCCATGACGTCGAGCACGGCGGCCAAGGCCTGCCAGAGTCGCTGGGCCTGGCCCTGAGTGAAATGGTCGGTGGTTCGAACTGGTCGTGGGGCATGTACCCAGGCCTGTCCCATGGTGCGATGAACACCATCTCTGCGCACGGCACCCCCGAGCAGCAGCACACCTACCTGACCAAGCTGGTGTCCGGCGAGTGGACCGGCACCATGTGCCTGACCGAGCCACACTGCGGCACCGACCTGGGCATGCTGCGCACCAAGGCCGAGCCACAGGCTGACGGCAGCTACAAGGTGTCGGGTACCAAGATCTTCATTTCGGCCGGTGAACACGACATGGCCGACAACATCGTCCATATCGTCCTGGCCCGCCTGCCGGACGCACCGGCCGGTACCAAGGGTATTTCGCTGTTCATCGTGCCGAAGTTCCTGCCTGACGCCGAGGGCGGTGTGGGTGAGCGCAACGGCGTGAGCTGCGGCTCCATCGAACACAAGATGGGCATCCACGGTAACGCTACCTGCGTGATGAACTTCGATGCGGCCACCGGTTACCTGATCGGCCCGGCCAACAAAGGCCTGAACTGCATGTTCACCTTCATGAACACCGCTCGCCTGGGTACCGCGCTGCAAGGCCTGGCCCACGCCGAAGTGGCGTTCCAGGGTGGCCTGAAGTACGCCCGTGAGCGCCTGCAGATGCGCTCCCTGACTGGCCCGAAAGCGCCGGACAAGGCTGCTGATCCGATCATCGTCCACCCGGACGTGCGCCGCATGCTGCTGACCATGAAGGCCTTCGCTGAAGGCAACCGCGCGATGGTGTACTTCACGGCCAAGCAGGTGGACATCGTCAAGTACAGCCAAGACGAAGAAGAGCGCAAGAAGGCCGATGCCCTGCTGGCGTTCCTGACCCCGATTGCCAAGGCGTTCATGACCGAAGTCGGCTTCGAGGCCGCCAACCATGGCGTGCAGATCTACGGCGGCCACGGCTTTATCGCCGAGTGGGGCATGGAGCAGAACGTACGCGACAGCCGTATCTCCATGCTGTACGAAGGCACCACCGGCATTCAGGCGCTGGACCTGCTCGGCCGTAAAGTGCTGATGACCCAGGGCGAAGCACTGAAGGGCTTCACCAAGATCGTGCACAAGTTCTGCCAGGCGCAGGAAGGTAACGAAGCGGTCAAGGAGTTCGTCGAGCCGCTGGCGGCAATCAACAAGGAGTGGGGCGAGCTGACCATGAAAGTGGGCATGGCCGCCATGAAAGACCGCGAAGAGGTGGGTGCGGCCTCGGTCGATTACCTGATGTATTCCGGCTATGCCTGCCTGGCCTACTTCTGGGCCGACATCGCCCGCCTGGCGGCCGAAAAACTGGCAGCCGGCACCAGCGAAGAGGCGTTCTACACCGCCAAGCTGCAAACGGCGCGGTTCTACTTCCAGCGCATCCTGCCGCGCACCCGTACCCATGTAGCGACCATGCTGTCGGGTGCCAACAACCTGATGGCGATGGACGAAGAAAACTTCGGCCTGTCGTACTGATCCTACCGCTGTACACGGAACCCGCCTGCCCTCACCGGCAGGCGGGTTTTTCGCATCTGGGGCCAATCGACCCAACGGCAAATTCAACTGTTCATGTGCACTGCCGATGAACTAAGGGCACAATGCCACTATTGATCTGCCGGGTTGGAGATTACCCTTGTTTCGTCTTAATGCTGTTCGCGCAAGCCACTTCCTGCCTTCGCTGTTCTTGTTGCTGGCAGGGCTCGCCGCAGCCTATGTGAGAGACCTCAGTGTCTTCTTCACATCGCTGTTCAATGTCTTGCCTACGTTGGTTCTGCTGCTGGGCGGCGCCTACTGCGCCGTGTACCGCCGGCAACGTGAGCTGTTCCTGATGCTTACGGTGTACATCGCCTACTTTCTGCTCGACACCCAGACCGACTTCTACCGTGACCATGGCCGCGTGCGCGAGGACGCGGCGGTGATCTTCCACCTGGTGTGCCTGTTGCTGCCCGCGCTGTTCGGCTTGTATGGCGCCTGGCAGGAACGTACCCACCTGCTGCAGGACCTGGTCGCACGCGGCGCTGTGCTGTTTGCCGTGGGCAGCGTGGCGGTGGCTCTCGAACAAAGCTACCCCGAAGCGCTGCTGAGCTGGTTGGCGGAAATCCGCTGGCCAGCCTTGCACGGCCAGTGGATGAGCCTGATCCAGATGGTTTACCCACTGTTCCTCGCTGTATTCATCCTGCTGGTGGTGCAATACCTGCGTGCCCCCAGGCCTCTGCATGCTGCGCAGTTGACCGGCCTGCTGGGCATTTTCTGGATGCTGCCGCAAACCTTCATCCTGCCGTTCACCCTTAACATCATGTGCAGCCAGGTGATGTTGATGATCGCTGCAGCGGTAGCGCACGAGGCCTACCAGATGGCCTTCCGCGACGAGCTGACCGGCCTGCCGGGGCGCCGCGCGCTGAACGAGCGCATGCAGCGCCTGGGGCGCAACTATGTGATCGCCATGACCGACGTGGACCACTTCAAGAAATTCAACGATACCCATGGCCACGACGTGGGTGACCAGGTGTTGCGCCTGGTGGCCAGCCGTTTGTCCAAGGTGACCGGCGGCGGCCGGGCCTACCGATATGGCGGCGAGGAGTTCGCCCTGGTGTTCGCGGGCAAGACAGCCGAGGAGTGCGTGCCCCACGTGGAAGCGGTGCGTGAGGTGATCGCCAACTATGTGATGCACCTGCGCGATCAGCACAACCGCCCGCAGGACGACACGGCCGGGCGCCAGCGTCGGGCGGGCAGCAGTGGCGGCACGGTGTCGGTCACCATCAGTATCGGCGTGGCCGAGCGCCAGGCCGATCATCGCAACCCCGAAGCGGTACTGAAATCCGCCGACCAGGCGCTCTACAGCGCCAAAGGCGCGGGGCGCAATTGTGTCATGGTGCATGGGCAACAATCGCAGCGAGGGGCCGTACGCACGGCGTGACCGGGCAATACTGCATGGTCAGTTGATGACCCTATGTCTCGTAAAAGTTGTTCGGTTACACTGCCAGTAACCCCTGTGTCGCGGTTCCCCGAGACCGCCCCGACCCGACTAGCGAGAGGTTGTCATGGCTGACTATAAAGCGCCCCTGCGCGACATGCGCTTCGTACTGAATGAAGTCTTCAACGTGGCCGAGCAGTGGGCGCAGTTGCCCGGGCTGGCTGACGTTGTCGATGCCGACACCGCTCTGGCCGTGCTGGAGGAAGCCGGCAAGGTCACCGCCAAGTCCATCGCGCCGCTCAGCCGCGCCGCCGATGAAGAAGGTTGCCACTGGGACAACGGCGCAGTGCGCACCCCCGCCGGTTTCATCGAGGCCTACAACACCTACGCCGAAGGCGGTTGGGTCGGCGTGGGCGGCGACCCGCTGTTCGGCGGCATGGGCATGCCCAAGGCCATCTCGGCCCAGGTCGAGGAAATGGTCAACGCCTCCAGCCTGGCCTTTGGCTTGTACCCGATGCTGACCGCCGGCGCCTGCCTGTCGATCAATGCTCACGCCAGCGAAGCGCTGAAGGAAAAGTACCTGCCGAACATGTACGCCGGCGTATGGGCCGGTTCCATGTGCCTGACCGAGCCGCACGCCGGTACCGACCTGGGCATCATCCGTACCAAGGCCGAGCCCCAGGCCGATGGCAGCTACAAGGTCAGCGGCACCAAGATCTTCATCACCGGTGGCGAGCACGACCTGACCGAGAACATCATCCACTTGGTGCTGGCCAAGCTGCCGGACGCACCGGCGGGGCCGAAAGGTATTTCGCTGTTCCTGGTGCCCAAGTTCCTGGTCAACGAAGATGGCAGCCTCGGTGCACGCAACCCGGCCACTTGCGGTTCGATCGAACACAAGATGGGCATCCAGGCCTCGGCGACCTGCGTGATGAACTTCGACGAAGCAGTCGGCTATATCGTCGGTGAGCCGAACAAGGGCCTGGCGGCCATGTTCACCATGATGAACTACGAGCGCCTGGGTGTTGGTATCCAGGGCCTGGCCTCGGCCGAGCGCTCCTACCAGAACGCCGTGGAATACGCCCGCGACCGCCTGCAGAGCCGTGCCCCGACTGGCCCGCAGGCCAAGGACAAGGCCGCCGACCCGATCATCGTCCACCCGGACGTGCGCCGTATGCTGCTGACCATGAAAGCGCTGATCGAGGGCGGTCGCGCCTTCTCCACTTACGTGGCCATGCAACTGGATAGTGCCAAGTACAGCGAAGACGCCGCCGTGCGCAAACGCAGCGAAGAGCTGGTGGCGCTGCTCACGCCAGTGGCCAAGGCCTTCCTCACCGACCTGGGGCTGGAGTGCGCGGTGAATGGCCAGCAGGTGTTCGGCGGGCATGGCTACATTCGCGAATGGGGGCAGGAGCAGTTGGTGCGTGATGTGCGCATCACACAGATCTACGAAGGCACCAACGGCATCCAGGCCCTCGACCTGATGGGGCGCAAGGTGGTGGCCAGCGGTGGCGCGTACTACCGGTTGTTCTCCGACGAGATCCGCCAGTTCATTGCCAGCGCAGCTGGCGAGCTGGACGAATTTGCCAAGCCGTTGGCGGCCAGCCTCGACCAGCTCGACGGGCTGACTGAGTGGGTGCTGGAACAGGCCAAAGGCAACCCGAATGAAATCGGCGCGGCTTCGGTCGAGTACCTGCATGCGTTTGGTTATGTGGCCTACGGCTATATGTGGGCACTGATGGCACGGGCGGCCAAGGCGGGTGAGGGCGACGAGGCGTTCTACTCGGGCAAGCTGGGTACGGCGCGGTTCTACTTTGCGCGGTTGCTGCCACGGGTGGATTCGCTGGTGGCTTCGGTGAAGGCAGGCAGTGAATCGCTGTACCTGCTGGATGCCGAGCAGTTCTGACGTATTTGGGGGCCGCTTGGCGGCCCCGATTTTCGGCATGTCTGGGAATGAATCCTCTTTGTAAGCTTTTTCCTACACGACGTGGTGACTTTTCACCACTGTTCTCAGATTGGATCCACGGTTAATCTTTACCACATGGACGTTGCGCAGGAAGCGCAAAGGACAGATCAAGGAAGACGACGAAGGACCACCTGCCAGGACGGCGGGGCGATACGGATGTCACAGGGAAACAGTCTGGAAAACCCCGCTTCGGCGGGGTTTTCTTTGTGCGCGTGTTTTTTCAGGCCAGCACATCCAGCGGTGATGCCCCCAACAGGCGGGCGTCCGTCTCTTCTTCCAGCAGCGTGCGCAGTAGCTCCACAGAGGCCTGCTGGCGCTGGGCATCACGGAACACCAGGCCAACCTTCAGCGGCACCCGTGGCTCGCTCAATGGCTTCCACAACAGCCCCTGATCATCTTCGGCGGCCTCCTTGGCCCGCCCGGGCAGGATGGTCGCCAGCGCCGTGTGCGCCAGGCTGTCGAGAATCCCCGCCATGTTGTTCATCTCTGCCTGAACCTGCGGTCGACGGCCCTGGCTGGCCAGTTGCGCCTGCCAGATCTGACGGATCTGGAATTCTTCGCCCAGCATCAGCATGGGCAATTCGGCAGCCTGGCGGATAGACACCTTCTTGAAGTCCTTCAGCGGGTGGGTATCGGGGATGACCAGTTGCAGCTCGTCTTCATACAGCAGCAGGCCATGCAACCCGGGTTGGCGCGGCGGCAGGTAGCTGATGCCGATGTCCAGGCTGCCGTTGAGCAGGCGCCGTTCGATCTCCAGCCCCGACAACTCGTAGATCTGCACGACAAGGTGCGGCTGAGCCTTGCGCAGCCGTTCGAGCAGCTGTGGCACCAGGCTCGGTCGCACGGTTTGCAGCACGCCGATGGCCAGGGTGCGCAGCGACTGCCCCTTGAAGTTGCGCATGGCCTCGTGGGCGCGTTGCAGGCCGTCAAGCAAGGGCAAGGCATGGTTGTACAGGGTATGGGCAGCCAAGGTAGGCAACAGGCGCTTGTTGCTGCGCTCGAACAGGCTCAAATCAAGGCTGTGCTCCAGCTGCCGGATCTGCTGGGAGAGTGCCGGCTGGGACAGCGACAGGCGTTCTGCAGCGCGGCCCACGTGGCCTTCTTCATACACCGCGACGAAATAACGCAGTTGGCGGAAATCCATAAGTAACACTTATCGAAAATGCTGGAAAAACGAAATGGTCGAAAACCCTCGCGAAGCCTAGTCTATCGCCGTATTCCAACGGGTTACAGCGATGAATCGGTCGATTGTTACCCCGGATGAAAAACACTTTTGATAGGCAAGGCAAAATATCGAGTGCCGGCACCAAGACCGCACCGTTGCCGCCCCTTACCGTGATTGGTTGGAGCCCTGATGAACCTGTTCAACCTGCGCCGCTCGGCCCCTGTCGCTGCCGCCGAGCCCAAGCGTGCGCCGGTGATCGTGCCGCAAGCCGCTGAGCTGTCGCGTGATCGCCTGATGCCCAGCGCCGAGCGCACAGCGCAGGTCTTCGTGCGTGGCCAAGGCTCCTGGTTGTGGGACAGTGAAGGGCATGCCTACCTGGACTTCACCCAAGGCGGCGCGGTCAACAGCCTGGGCCACAGCCCGAGCGTGCTGGTGAAAGCGCTGGGCAACCAGGCCCAGGCGTTGATCAACCCGGGTTCGGGCTTCCATAGCCGTGGCTTGCTGGGGTTGGTGAACCGCTTGTGTCAGAGCACTGGCAGCGACCAGGCCTACCTGCTCAACAGTGGTGCCGAGGCCTGCGAAGGCGCGATCAAGCTGGCGCGCAAGTGGGGCCAGCTGCACCGCAACGGCGCCTATCACATCATCACGGCCAGCCAGGCCTGTCACGGCCGCAGCCTGGGTGCGCTGTCGGCGTCCGACCCGCTGCCATGCAACCGCTGTGAGCCTGGGCTGCCGGGGTTCAGCAAGGTGCCGTTCAACGACCTGGCGGCACTGCACGCCGAGGTGGATTCACGCACCGTGGCGATCATGCTCGAGCCGATCCAGGGCGAGGCGGGCGTGATTCCGGCCACCCAGGAATACCTCAAGGGTGTGGAAACGCTCTGCCGCGAACTGGGCATCCTGCTGATCCTCGATGAGGTGCAGACCGGTATTGGCCGCTGTGGTGCGCTGCTGGCCGAGGAAACCTACGGCGTGCGTGCCGACATCATCACCTTGGGCAAGGGCCTGGGCGGTGGGGTGCCACTGGCCGCCTTGCTGGCTCGGGGCACGGCGTGTTGCGCCGAGCCTGGCGAACTGGAAGGCAGCCACCACGGCAATGCGCTGATGTGCGCCGCCGGCCTGGCAGTGCTGGACACCGTGCTGGAGCCTGGCTTTTTCACGCATGTGCAGGACAACGGCCGTCACCTGCGTGAAGGCCTGAGCCGGCTGGCCGGGCGCTATGGCCAGGGCGAAGTGCGTGGGCAAGGCCTGCTGTGGGCGCTGCAACTCAAAGAAAACCTGGCCCGTGAACTGGTGGCTGCGGCGCTGCACGAAGGCCTGCTGCTCAACGCGCCACAAGCGGATGTGGTGCGCTTTTCACCTGCGCTGACCGTGAGCAAGGGCAACATCGACGAAATGCTGCTGCGCCTGGCACGCGCTTTTGCCCGTCTTCATGCGCAGCAGCAGGCCCGCCGCGAAGTGCCGGCCTGACTGTGTAGCAACACTGAGAATTCAACGAACCGTCTGGCGTTCCTGCGCATCGCCCCTGGCCTGTTTCATTCGGCCCGGGGCGTTTTTTTTTGCCTGTGGAACCTCTGCGGTGGGCGGCTAGTCTGTGAGATAACCCCTTCAGGAGAGACTTGCATGGACTTTATTCGCATCATCATCGCCATCATCCTGCCGCCGCTTGGCGTGTTCTTGCAGGTGGGGTTTGGCGGGGCGTTCTGGCTGAATATTCTGCTGACCTTGCTGGGCTACATTCCGGGGATCGTGCATGCGGTGTACATCATCGCCAAACGGTGAGGCTTATTGGGGCTGCTTTGCAGCCCATCGCGACACAAGGCCGCTCCTACAGGGATCGCATAAATCTGAATGTGGCGCAGTACCTGTAGGAGCGGCCTTGTGTCGCGAAAGGGCCGCAAAGCGGCCCCCAAATTTCAGCCTTTCAACACCCGGCAATAGAATCTCCACTCTTCTTCCAATGCATGGGCCAAGTTCTCTGCCTTGCGGAACCCATGCCGCTCGCCCGCATAGAAGTGCCCCTCAGCCTCGATCCCGTTAGCCTGCAACGCCGCCAGCATCGACCGCGTCTGCTCCGGCACCACCACCGCGTCCAGCTCACCCTGGAAGAAAATGACCGGCACCTTGATCTGCCCTGCATGCAACAGCGGTGTGCGTTGGCGGTAGCGTTCGACATCCTGTTGCGGGTCGCCGATCAGCCAGTCCAGATAGTCCCCTTCGAACTTGTGCGTGGCCCGGCCCAGGGCAACCGGATCGCTGACCCCGTACAGGCTGGCACCGGCGCGGAACACATCATGGAAGGCCAAGGCGCACAGGGTGGTGTAGCCACCCGCGCTGCCGCCACGGATGAACGCCTTGCGTTTGTCGACCAGGCCCTGAGCCGCCAGGTATTCGACCGCCGCACAGGCATCGGCCACATCGCTCTCGCCCCAGCGCAGGTGCAATGCCTGGCGGTATTCCCGGCCATAGCCGGTGCTGCCCCGGTAATTCAGGTCGGCCACGGCAAAGCCGCGCTGGGTCCAGTACTGGATGCGAGGCTCGAGCACCGGATAGCAGGCCGAGGTCGGCCCGCCGTGGATGAACACCACCAGCGGCGTGGCGCCTTGCGAGTGCGCTGCCGGGTAGAAGAATCCGTGGGCCCGCTCGCCATCACTGCCATAGTGAATCGACTGCGGCAGGCTGATTTGCCCTGCCGGCAGTATCTCGGCCCCCCCGGCCAGCACACGTACTTCGTGGTTACTGCGGTCGACAGCAATCACTGCAGGCGGGCTGATGGGCGAGGCGGCAATGGCATAAAGGTGATCGCTGTCCATGGCCAGGCTGCGAAAGCGCGTGTAGCCACTGGCGAAACGCTCCATGCGCCCATCGGGGTTACGCAGCCCCAGTTGCCCGAAGCCGTCTTTGAACCAACTCGCCAGATAGCTTTGCGGCCCCAGTGCCAACCAGGTACAGGTACCCAATTGCCAAGGCGCAGCAGCATGGTCCGCAGTCTCGGCAGGCAACGCCTGCCAGTGGCCATCCACCTCGCCCCAGGGCTGCCAGAAGCCATTGCGGTCGGACAGGCAGTAGAGCCGGCCTTCGGCATCGAAACGCGGTTGTTGCAGTGACTCATCATTGCTGGCGATGCACTGCGCCGGTCCCCACTGGCCACTGCTGTCGCGTGCGCGGCACATCAATCGGGTGATAGTCCAGGGCTGTGCCGGTCGGTCCCATTCGATCCACGCCAGGCGCATGCCATCTGCACTCACCGTGGGTGAGGCGTAGAAATCGGCGCCCTCGGCGAGCACCACCCGGCCGCTCTCACTCAGCGCGACAAGCCGATGCTCCACCTGCTCGGCATGGCGTTCCTCGACGGCCAGCACCTGGCCATCGTGCCACTGCACATCGCCGTAGCGGCAGCTGGCATCCTCGGTCAGCGCACGCGGTTGCGAATCGTCCAGCGGCTGGGTGTAGACCTGCTGGTCCTTTTCGTTGACGAACACCAGCCCGTCGCCACCCAGGCAGAAGCTACCACCGCCGTACTCGTAGACCCGGCTGCGCACGCTGAAGCCATCCGGCGTCAGGCAGCGGGCCTGGTGGTACAGCCAGTGCCAGATACGGCAAGCACCATCGGCCGGGCGAAACTCGAGCCAGAACAGCCCGTCGGCACTGGCTTTGAGTTCGGCGAAGTCGGTGCCGGCGGCAACGGCCTGGGCCGCGCTGAATTCAGCCACGGGCGATGACACGGGAGTTTCGCTCATTGCGGAAGGTCATCTGTTCAATGGCGAGCTGGGCGCTTTCTGCCTCCTCGCGGGCCTTGAGGATGATGCGGTGGTCGGCCGACTTGGCGCACACCGGGTCGGCGTTGCTGGCATCACCGGTCAGCATGAAGGCCTGGCAGCGACAGCCGCCGAAGTCCTTTTCTTTTTCGTCACAGGAGCGGCACGGTTCGCGCATCCACTCATAACCACGGAAGCGGTTGAAGCCAAACGACTCATACCAGATATGGTGCAGGTCGTGGTCGCGTACATTGGGGAACTGCACCGGCAGCTGGCGGGCGCCGTGGCAGGGCAGCGCGGTGCCGTCCGGGGTAATGGTGAGGAACAGGTTGCCCCAGCCATTCATGCAGGCCTTGGGACGCTCTTCGTAGTAGTCCGGGGTGACGAAGATCAGCTTGCACGGGTTGCCCTCGGCCTTGAGCTTGTCCCGGTATTCGTTGGTGATGCGCTCGGCCCGCTCAAGCTGCGCACGGGTCGGCAGCAGGCCCAGGCGGTTGAGGTGCGCCCAACCGTAGAACTGGCAGGTGGCAAGCTCGACGAAGTCTGCCTCCAGGGCGATGCACAGCTCGATGATGCGGTCGATCTTGTCGATGTTGTGCCGATGGGTAACGAAGTTGAGCACCATCGGGTAGCCGTGGGCCTTCACGGCGCGGGCCATCTCCAGCTTTTGCGCAAAGGCCTTCTTCGAACCGGCCAGCAGGTTGTTCACCTGCTCGTCGCTGGCCTGGAAGCTGATCTGGATATGGTCCAGGCCGGCCTTCTTGAAGTCAGCGATACGCGCTTCGGTCAGGCCGATGCCCGAGGTGATCAGGTTGGTGTAGTAACCCAGCCGGCGGGCTTCGCCGATCAGTTCGGCCAGGTCCTGGCGCACCAGCGGTTCACCGCCGGAAAAGCCGATTTGCGCCGCGCCCATCTCCCGAGCCTCGGCCATCACCTTGAACCACTGCTCGGTGCTCAGCTCCTGGCCCTGGGCGGCAAAGTCCAGCGGGTTGGAGCAGTACGGGCATTGCAGCGGGCAGCGGTAGGTGAGCTCGGCCAGCAACCACAGCGGCAGGCCGACCTCCGGCGTGGGCGGCAACTCAGGCGAGGACGATCCAGTGTTCGGCACGGGCCACCTCCATGAACTGCTCGATGTCGTCGGCCACTTCCGGGACATCGGGGAATTGCTGTTCGAGTTCGCTGATGATGGCGGCCACGTCACGCTGGCCGTCGATCAAGCCGCCAATCAGGCTGGCGCTGTCGTTGAGCTTGATCATGCCTTCGGGGTACAGCAGCACATGGCCTTTCTGCGCCGGTTCGTACTGGAAGCGGTAGCCGGGGCGCCAGTTCGGCACCTGATTGCGGTCGAAACTCATAGGGTGATCCCCTTGTGCCACACCCGTTCCTGGGTGACGGAATGATAGGGCGGGCGGTTCAGCTCGTAGGCCATGCTCATGGCGTCGAGCATGCTCCAGAGGATATCCAGCTTGAACTGCAGGATCTCCAGCATACGCTCCTGGCCCGTGCGGGTGGTGTAGTGCTGCAGGGTAATCGCCAGGCCGTGCTCTACGTCACGACGAGCCTGGCCCAGGCGGGTACGGAAGTATTCGTAGCCGGCCGGGTCGATCCACGGGTAGTGCTGTGGCCAGCTGTCCAGGCGCGACTGGTGGATTTGCGGGGCGAACAACTCGGTCAGCGAGCTGCTGGCCGCTTCCTGCCAACTGGCGCGGCGGGCGAAGTTGACATAGGCATCGACGGCAAAGCGTACGCCGGGCAGTACCAGCTCCTGGGAGCGCAGCTGGTCCGGGTCCAGGCCGACAGCCTGGCCCAGGCGCAGCCAGGCTTCGATGCCGCCGTCTTCACCAGGTGCGCCGTCGTGGTCGAGCAGGCGCTGGATCCACTCGCGACGTACTTCGCGGTCGGGGCAGTTGGCCAGGATCGCGGCATCCTTCATCGGGATGTTGACCTGGTAATAGAAGCGGTTGGCTACCCAACCCTGGATCTGCTCACGGGTGGCGCGGCCCTGGTACATCGCCACGTGGTACGGGTGATGAATGTGGTAATAGGCGCCCTTGGCGCGCAGGGCCTGCTCGAATTCGGCAGGGGACATTGGCAATGCGTCGCTCATCAGGGCTCCTTACAACTCAATGCTCATTCCGTCGAAGGCAACTTCCACACCGCGGCGCTGGACTTCGGCGCGCTCCGGGGAGTCTTCATCGAGGATCGGGTTTGTGTTGTTGATGTGGATAAGCACTTTGCGCTGGCGCGGGAAAGCGTCCAGCACTTCGAGCATGCCGCCCGGGCCGTTCTGCGCCAGGTGGCCCATTTCGCGGCCCGTGCGAGTGCCCACGCCACGGCGTTTCATTTCATCGTCTTCCCACAGCGTGCCGTCGACCAGCAGGCAGTCGGCGCCGTGCATCATCGCCAGCAGTTTGTCGTCCACCTGGCCCAGGCCTGGGGCGTAGAACAGCTTGCCGCCGGTGCGGGTGTCTTCGACCAGCAGGCCCAGGTTGTCGCCCGGGTGCGGGTCGAAGCGGTGCGGCGAATAAGGCGGTGCGGCGCTGCGCAGAGGGAATGGGGTGAACTTGAGGTTTGGGCAGGCCTCGATAACGAAGCTACCTTCCAGCTCGATGCGGTTCCACTGCAGGCCACCGTTCCAGTGGCTGAGCATGTTGAACAACGGGAAGCCGGTGGTGAGGTCCTGGTGGACCATGTCGGTGCACCACACCTGGTGCGGGCAGCCTTCACGCAGGCTGAGCAGGCCGGTGGTGTGGTCGATCTGGCTGTCCAGCAGCACGATGGCGTTGATGCCGGTGTCGCGCAGGGCCCGGGCTGGCTGCATCGGCGCGAACGCCTGGAGCTGGGCGCGGATGTCGGGCGAGGCATTGCACAGCACCCAGTGTACGCCGTCGTCGGACAGGGCGATGGACGACTGGGTGCGCGCCGTGGCCCGCAGGGTGCCGTCACGAAAGCCCTTGCAGTTGACGCAGTTGCAGTTCCACTGCGGGAACCCGCCACCGGCGGCGGAGCCGAGAACCTGGATGTACATGGCCACTCTCTATGCAGAAAACCGGATCGGAAAAACGAAAACGCCCCGGCAGGCCGAGGCGTGGAACCCTAAGCCGGGCTTAGCGGTTAGCGAAGTACATGGTGACTTCGAAGCCGATACGCAGATCAGTGTATGCAGGTTTGGTCCACATGGGATTACTCCTTCCGGATGGGTTTGGGGTTGCTCAGTTACTACTTGGGTACCACCACGCAAAGGCGGTTCCCGGAACTGGGATTGCGCTATCTTACAAGAAAAATTTGTACTGGAAGGTTAATTATTCGAAAAGTGCCGTTGCAATTTGCGTAACAATCACGGGTCTGGATCACTTCCACGTAGGAGTTGGCGCGGCAGCGTTGGCCAAACACAACCAGGAGGCGTCTGCATCGAGCAGGTTACCCAGCAGGTGGTCCAGATCCGTCTGCCGCGTGTTCAGAATAGCCCTGCGCAACGTATCCAGCCTGCTGGGTTGTGTAGCCAGGTGTGTCTGCCACGCCCATTCGGCGACATCGGCGTTGGCCATGGCCGGTTCATCGAATTGACTGGCCAGGGCTTGTTGGATGCCTGGGTCAAGGGTGACACCCTTGCTGAGTAGCGTGAGCAGGTGGTCGAGGATCTGTGCCTGGTGGGTGTGAGGCGATTGCACCCCGAACAGCAGGCCGCCGACCCCCTCTATCTGACGAAAGGTGCTGAATACCGCATAGCCGAGCTGCAGCTCCACCCGCAGCCGCTGGTAAACCGGCCCTTGCAGCAGTTGCGCGAGCAGGCGGCCGCTGGCTTCGCTGGCCGCAGGTAGCGGGCAGAACAGCAGCAGGGCGTGTTCGCTGCCCGGTACTTCGGCATGTTGCCAACGGTGGTTGGCCCATGTGGGTGGGGGGACAGGTAGCGAGCCGTGCCCGGGGCAGTGCTGCAACGCAGGCCCCAAAGCGCTTAGCGCGGCATTGTCGAAGCCCGTGGCAAGGCCATGCCATTTTGCGTGCTGCCACAAGCTTTCGAGTTGCTGTTGCTCCAGCGTGCAGGCAGGCGCAACTGGGGGCGGGGTGCCGAGCACCGCGTCTGGCAAATGCTTGAGCAAGGCCCTGATGGGGATCAGTGCCGCTGGTGGCGTTGTGCAAGGCAACCAGCATCTGGCCGGGGGGGTGAGCATCAACGCCAAGGCCTGCTCCACTGCCCGCAGCACCGCTGCCGGTAGCCCGGCGCAGCGCAACTGCCAGTATTCCCCGGCAGCCGTGTAGTGCAGTTGAACAGAGGCGCGTTCACAGCGCTCCTGCAGAGGCGCGAGGGCCTGTTCGAGTACGCCCTGAAAACGCTGGCGCAACGGTGAGGGTACGTGCCAGCGCAGGTAGAGCGCTGCGTATTGGCGGGCGCCAGGGAGCTGCTCACTGACCTGCAGCGCTGCCGGTAGTGGTATTGCATTGGCATGGGGCAGATCAGCCATCAGCAAGGGGTCGACCAAGGGCATGTGCCATTGGCCATACTCGCTGCATGGCAGGCCTTCCAGTACGGCTTGCAGGGCCTGTAAACCCTGCGCATCCAACTTGGCGAATGGCTGCCCTGTGCTATCCCGGCGGGCCAGCTCAAGTGCGCTGGCGCTGCGTTCGCGGCTGTGCTGCAGCAGGCCGAATTCGCGGTTCAACAGCTCGAGGTCGACCTGGCGGATGAAGCTGAACCAACCGTGCAACAGGGCGCTGGCTTCGTCTGGGCAGGCGTCGGCGCTGAGCTTCAGGTCGAGGTGCCAAAGCAGTTGCCCGGCAAAGGCATACAACGTTTCGGCCTTGAAGCTTTGCAGCCAGCCACGCTCGCGAAGTACGCCCAACCAGGTGCCCGGGCGGCTGTCGCCGAGGCAGGCGATCAGCAGCTCCAGCGCTTGCTCGGCACCTGCCGGGAGGTTTTCGTGAGTGAAGGCCAGTGGTGTAGCCGTCGCAGACAATGGCGGCGGTTCGATTTGCGGCACATGCTTGCCTGTGGCGAACAGCGTCGCATACTGCCGGCCAAGTTGCTCCAGCTCATCCAGCGGCTGCGGCCCGCACAGGCTCAAGACGATCTGGCCGCCCTGGTAGAAGCGTTGGTGGAAACCCGTAAGTGCTTGCTGAAAGGCAGGGGCCTGCAGGGCCAGGGTATACCGGTTGCCGGCATGAAATGCGCCCAGCGGATGGCCTTGCGACACTGATTGCAACAAGGCGAATTGCTGCTGGGCCTGCGGGTTGCGTGACCAGGCAATGAACTCGGCGTGGATCACTTCACGCTCGCGGCGTTGGCGCTCGATGCCCAGATCCGGTTCGGCGAGCATCTGGCACAGACGCTCGAGGCCCCCGGCCAACGCACTGGGCGGCACTTCGAAGAAAAAGTCGGTCGTGCGTTCCCGGGTGCTGGCGTTGACTTGGCCGCCCAGGGTCTGCACGTAACGCATCAGGCCGTCGTCCAGCGCAAAGCGTGGGGTGCCGAGGAAGAACAGGTGTTCGAGGAAGTGGGCCAAGCCCGGCCATTTGCCCGGTGCGTCGTGGCTACCCGCATGTACCCTTAGGGCGGCGGCCGAACGCTTCAGGCGCGGGGCGTGGCGCAGGGTCAGTTGCAGGCCGTTGGCGAGGGTGAGGTGGCGGATGGCGTCAGGCATGGGGGCTCCGGTTACTGCTGTCCATGCTAACCCATTTGTTTGCAGGCCCGGCCCAATCGCCGGCAAGCCAGCTCCCACAAGTACCCCACAATGTTCCAATCTGTCGCGATCCTGTGGGAGCTGGCTTGCCGGCGATTGGGCCGCACCGCTGCCCCTGTCAGCGGTTACGCAGATGCAGCTCCTGACGCAGATCTGTCAGGTAAGGAAATGCCATCCGCCCATGCACCACTTGCTCATGCTCCAGCTCGGCCAGCAACAGGCATTCATCCCGCCCGCCCATGGCCAGCAAACTACCATCCGGGCCGATGATGCTACTCTGCCCGCAATACTGGATCTCGTCTTCCGCGCCGCAATAATTGGCATACACCAAGTAGCACTGGTTCTCCTGCGCCCGTACCCTTACGGTCACCTGGCAGATGAAGTCATACGGCGCCATGTTCGCCGTCGGCACCAGGATCAGCTCGGCACCCGCCAGCGCCAGGCGCCGGGCGTTTTCCGGGAACTCGATGTCGTAGCAGATCAGCAGGCCGACTTTCCAGCCTTCAAGCTCGACCACCGGAAAGTGGTCCGGGCCTGCGCTGAACATCGAACGGTCCAGTTCGCCAAACAGGTGGGTCTTGCGGTAGTTGCACAGGCTGCGGCCATGCGCATCGATCAACTGCACGCTGTTGTAGATCGCGCCATCGTCCGCCCGCTCCGGATAGCCATAGACAATGGCAATGCGGTGCGCCTGGGCGATTTTCGCTACCTGCATGGCAGCCGGGCCATCGTCAGCTTCAGCCAGGCGCTCGACCTGAGGCAGGCCGATGTTGTAGCCGGTCAGGAACATCTCCGGGCACACCAGCAGCTGTGCGCCGCGCTCGGCTGCCAACTGCGCCTGATGGCGCAGCCGTTCCAAGTTGCCGGGCACATCCAGTGGCTTGGGTGTGCCCTGGAACAACGCGATGCGCATGACGCCTCCTTGATTCAGTCTGCCAGGGCAATAGGGCCGATTTCATCGAACACATCGCCCGGGCCTGGGTTGTCCGGGTGGGTGTGGCCACCGAAGTGGTTCATGATACCCCACACCGCATTCAGCGATGTTTGCACCGCGCCCTCCACCCAGGCGGGTGTCCACGATACATCGTCACCGGCGATGAACATGCCGCGCTGCTCGGCGGGCATGTCCTGCTGCATGAAGTGTGCGTACATGCGCTGGTTGTAGCGGTAGTGACCTGGCAGTGCGCCCTTGAAGGCGCCCAGGAAGTGCGGATCGGCCTCCCACGAAATGGTGATCGGATCGCCAATGATGTGCCCGGCGATATCGGTTTTCGGGTAGATCTTCTTCAGCGCATCCAGGGCCAGTTGCACGCGCTTTTCCACCGGATGCGGCAGCATTTTGAGCGCATCGCTCATCCACGCATAGGACAGGCAGATCACCCCCGGCTTGTCGTCGCCGTTGTCGAACAGGTAGGTGCCGCGGGTGAGGCGGTCAGTGAGGGTCATGCTCATCAGGTCGCGGCCGGTTTCCGGGTCCTTGTCCTTCCAGAATGGCCGGTCGACCATGACGAACGTCTTCGATGACTGCATGTAGCGGGTGCGGTCCAGGGCCATCCACATCTTTTGCGAGAACAGCGATTCCTCGCAGTCGATCTGGGTGGTCAGCAGCCAGGTCTGGCAGGTGGCGAGCACGGCGCCGTAGTGCCGGGTGTCGCCCCAGTTGTCGGTAACCGCCAGACGGCCATCGGCGGCACGGGCAATGCGTTTCACTCCAGTGCGCGGCGCGCCGCCATGCAGGCCGCTCAGGCTGGTGCCCTCCGGCCAGTGGGCACAGCGCTCCGGCACATGGCGCCAGATCCCTTGCGGCACCTGCTCCACACCGCCGACGACCAGGTGTTGGTGGTCGTCGCAGTTGGTCATCACCACGCGGAAGATTTCCAGCATCGAGTTGGGGAAGTCCGAGTCCCAGCCACCGGTGCCGAAGCCAACCTGGCCGAATACTTCGCGGTGCTGGAAGCTCAGTTTGGCGAACGAACGTGAGGTGGCGACGAAGTCGTAGAACGTGCGGTCGTCCCACAGTGGTACCAGCTTGTTCCACAGCTCTTTAAGGCGCGGTACGTCCCGATCACGAATGGCTTGCTGGATGTCGGCGAACTGGGCACCGCTTTCCAGCGCGTCGGCCCAGGCGTCGGCCACTTCGTGGAACAGCTTGGGCAAGTCGGTGGTTTTTTCGGCGTAGTAGGTCTGGCCTTCAAGGTCGATCACGGTGCTGCCCGAGGCCGGCGTCAGCGGGTTAGGGAAGGGCTTGGTTTCCAGGCCCAACTTGTCCACATAGTGGTAGAAGGCGGTGGACGATACCGGGAAGCGCATGCCACCCAGCTCGGCGATGATCCCGTCGGTGCCATTGAAGGCTTGTGAACGCAGCCGGCCGCCCAGTTTGGAGGCCTCATACACCACCGGTTTGAGGCCTAGCTTCATCAGCTCGTAGGCCGCCACCAGGCCGGCAATACCGGCACCCACGATGGCCACTTCTTCACCCTGGCGCTCAGCCGGAATACTGCCCAGGCCTGCGGGGTGTTCCAGCCAGTCATCGAAAGCGAAGGGGAAGTCCGGGCCGAAGATGGTGATGGGCTTTTTGCCGTCGGCGGGGTGGCGGTTTTTCTTGTTCATGAAGTGACCTTGCCAGAGGGGCTGCGCGGGTGGTGGAGCCTGAGTATAGGAGATGGCTGGAGGTCATTTTAGGGAGTGGGGTGTTCGTTAATAAGGCACAGAGTGGTGTCTTAATGTAGCTTTTGTCGTCATATTTACCATTTAAAAGATGTTTATGACGATTCAGGTCAGGGATGCCAAGTGATTCACCGTCTCGGGATACTTCTGTACAAGACGAATCAACGCGACGGCCTGTGCATTGGGCCTGGAACGGCCTTGCTCCCAATTCTCCAGCGTTCTGGCATTGGTCCGTAAATAATTTGCGAACAGTGCCCTGGACATGTTGAGGTGCTGGCGCAGCTCCAGCAGTTCGTTAGGGGCCAAGGGGGCAAGCTCGGTGAAGCTGACTTTGTGCGAGCGCAGGGTTTTCTTGCCCTGGCGATCTTCAGCTAGCGCATCAAAGCCTTCAGTCAGCTCAGTGAACAGGTTGCGGTGCATGGTTTGTCCTCGACAGATATTCGCGCTCGAGCAGAGTTCGCAGTATTTTTCGCTCGGTGTCGCTCCAGTCATCTTGCATGTCTTTCCCGTACACGGTGAAAAGCCAGAACTGACTGCCAGGAAGCCAGAAGTAGTAGATGACGCGGATGCCACTTCGCTTCCCCTTGTGACGTTGAGCATCAGAGAACCTCAGCTTTCTGAGGCCACCTGTGCCTTTGATCACATCCCCGGCAAGCGGATCGTTCATCAAGAAACGCTGCAAGGAACGAAAACCCTCGTCACTCAGGTAGCTGGCACGATGCCGCTCGAAAGGGGGGAGCTCGACAAAAACTGCTTCCATGGTGTGTACGTTATCTGCGTATAGTTTGGTGTTGGCCACGAGGTATGTCAATCCATCGCTAGCCAGCCTATACGCATTCGAGCTACACCTAAGGAGTAGTGAGTTGCAGCTTGTTACTTAGATTGCTGTACAGTCCGAGTGCCATTTCAAAGTGGTTGCCCACGGTCCACCTTGCTGCTGAGAATGATCGACGTGGTGGTTTTCTCCACCCCGTCGACACTGCCAATCTGGTCGAGCAACTGGTCCAGCTGCTCAGGCGAATCCGTAAGCAGCCAGGCCACGTAGTCGAACTCGCCGCTCACTGCGCACAGCTGCTGGACTTGGCCCATGGCACTCAGGCGCCGCACGACTTCCTTGCCGGAGCGCGGTTGCACCTTGATCCCCACATACGCCTGCAGCCCGCCACCCAGCACCCGCTGACCCAGACGCACGCCATAACCGGAGATGACCTTGTTCTTCTCCAAGCGCTCCAGGCGCGAATTGACGGTGGTACGGGCGATACCTAGCTGGCGGGCGAGGGTGGCGACGCTTTCGCGGGCGTTGATCTGTAGCAGGGCGATCAGCTGGCGATCGATTTCATCCAGCGTGATGGAGCGGGAATCCGACATGGCGAGTCTCTTCGGTTGGCCTGCTAGCCTAGCGAGCGACTGCCAATCAGGGCAAGACCGCGTCTACAGCGACCGCGCTGGCCTGAAGGCTGAGCCTTCGGCATGATGAAACGCTAGTCCAACGAGAACCTGAGCGTGAACCTCGACAACCTGCTCGAATGCTGGCGACTGGAAGTCTCCAACAAGAAAAGGCCAGGACGCCGTATCAGCCTGCTGTTCAACGTACTGCGGCGCGCACGCAAGGACAACAAACTGCGCTTTCTCTTTGCCTACCGCCTGGCCCAATACCTCGATGCTCGCGGCGGCCTGGCCCGGCGTCACACCCGGCGCATGCAACAACGGCTCAACCTCAAGTACGCGGTGGACATCGACATCGGCGCACAAATCGCGCCCGGCCTGCGCATTGCTCACCTACCGGGGGTGGTGATTACTCGGCATGTCAGCATCGGGCGAAACTTCTTCATTCGCCAGAACTGCTCTATCGGCATCAAGACGCTCGGGCTGGAGGAATACGCGCTGCGCATTGGCGACAACGTGAGCATGGGTGCCAACAGCTGCATTGTTGCCGACCGTATCGACATTGGCGACGAGGTGGTGATCGGGGCTATGTCGCTGGTTACGCGGGATATCCCTGCTGGGATGGTTTTCTACAACCAGAGGCAGGTCGAGATGCGGCCGATAGGGGAGTAACGTGAAGAGTTACATTTTTTGGACTGCGAGCGGATTGCTCGACTGGTACTGTCTGGTGCAATCATTGCACTGTATGATCAGCCCATGCCCACGATCCATCGACTGTCCAATTGCGTAATCTGCCTGTATGCAAATGACCATCTGCCACCGCATTTCCATCTGCGATTCAGTGACGGCCGTCAGGCACTGATTGCGATCAATGATCTGACACCGGTGACCGGTTTCGGTGGTTCGCAGGTTTCCCAGCGCGAGATGAGTGAAGCGCTTGAGTGGGCTTCGCGGAACAGGGCTCGACTGTTAGCAATGTGGGAGGAGCTGAATCCATGACCAACAAACATTTCCAGCTGACCGAGGTTGCGGTGGTGGGCCCTGGTTCATTGTTACTGACCTTTGCCGACGGGCAGCAATTCAATGTTGCTCTGGATGAAATCATCGAGAAAACTGCGACGCTGGCCCCCCTGGCCGATCCCAATGTATTCGCAACGGCTGCAATCGGTGAGTGGAAAGACACGGTCATCTGGGCAGGTGACGACAATCTTGAGCTTGCTGCCGACAACCTGCGCGCACGCGCGGTCGAACAAGCAGGTGAGTGTTCGCATGAGCTTATCTGGAACTGGATGGCCCAGCATGGGTTGACGTTGGATCGTGCAGCTCAGGAGCTGGGTTTGAGCAGGCGCATGCTGGCTTACTACCGAAGCGGCGAGAAGCCTGTGCCTAGGACAGTCGCCTTGGCAATGAAGGGGTGGGAAGCGTTGCGGATGGCTGATGTGGTAAGCGCAGCGGCTGGGCATGCCTCGAAGAAACGGGCGTGATACCTAAAGAGACAACGGGCACAAAAAAACCGCGCAATTGCGCGGCTTTTTCATATCTGGTGGGCCCACACGGACTCGAACCGTGGACCAAAGGATTATGAGTTGCCCGGCCAACCGATATGCCTGGCGAAATCACTCAAAGCTGAGTGAAGGTTAGCATAGCTGGAGGCCACGTAATACATGGCGTTAAGCGTAATTTAGACAAGCTTGCTCAAGCTGGGCAGTGTACCTTGGCTGTACTGTTTTTGCCGGTTGTTCGGTATTCTTCACAAGACTACTGGTGGCTCCGCTGGGCAGCCCAAATCACGGGGAGCACCTGGTCAGCGCACCATTAATGCAGCGGTGAGATGAGTTTGGTTAGCAACTATTCGCAGACTGGTACCAGCGTGGCGTGTAGGCCCATACTCCGCCCGACAAGCGAGGAAACATGCAGGTTGTAGAGGAGCCCACCAGAACCATGGTACGCATGTCGACCATTTCTGGCAGCAACTCGGCCAATGTGACTACCTTCAGCGTCTGCCCCGGCCTACCGATGTCACGGCCAAGGACTACAGGCGTGTTCCCGTCGCGGTGTCGGCGCACCACCTCCAGCGCCACACCCAGCTGATGAGGCCTGGCTTTGGAGATCGGGTTGTAGAAGGCCAGCACCAGATCAGCCTGGGCCGCCAGGTCCAGGCGTTTTTCGATGATCGACCAAGGCTTGAGGTTGTCCGACAGCGACATCACGCAGAAGTCATGCCCCAGTGGAGCACCTGCCTGGGCGGCCGTCGCGAGCGAGGCCGATACGCCAGGCAGTATCTCGAGGTCGACGCGGTGCCACGCCGGGTCACTGGACTCATGCAACGCTTCAAGCACCGCAGCAGCCATGGCGAACACGCCCGGGTCACCCGACGACACCACCACCACCGAACGGCCCTGGGCCGCCAGTTCGAAGGCATGCCGGGCGCGCTGCATCTCTTCACGGTTGTCGGTGCAGTGCAGCACCTGGTCGTCACGGAACGGCCCGGCCATGCGCACGTAGGTTTCATAGCCGAGTACGTCTTCGGCACGCGCCAGCTCGGCCTTCACCGCCGGCACCATCAGTTCGGCAGCGCCCGGCCCCAGGCCGATAACGGCCAGACGACCACGACGGCGGCCAACCTGCGCCACCTCCACCGGGGCAGGCGCCACCGCAATGGCCGCACCCTCAAGCTCGGTCAGCCGGGCATCGGGCAGTGCCGCCGCAAGCATGCTGGCCACCCCGTCTGGATTGGCAGCGAAGCGCAAGGCAACACCCAACGCCTGCGCGGCCTCATGCAAGCCGCTGTCGGCCATGGCCTGCTCGTCCGCCAGCAGGCAAGCTACCGATGGCTCGGCGAGGCCGGCCTGCTGCAGTGCGGCACGAATACCGTGCAGGTTACCGCCTGCAACAGCCACAACCACCGAGCGCGGGTGAATCAGTAGTTCGTCGCGGTTGGCCGGGCGCGCCTGATGCCCCACATGAATGGTGCGCCGAGCCGCCTCGCTGGCGGGCAACTGCGCCTGCTGCAGCCATGGGGCATCACCTTCGATGCGCACCGATTCGCCGGCCAGCAGGTCGGAAACAAAGCGTTTGCCTTGCTCGATATCCGCCAGGGCATAGCCCTGCGGCGGGTTCAGCAAGCAGGTACCAAAACGCAGCTCGCCACTGGTGGTAATGGCAGCGGCAACCCCCAGCGCTTCAGCCAGTTCACGCGCCATCACGTTCACGCCGCTCAGGCCACCGAGTAGCGGCACTACCGCGCTACCATCTTCGGCCACAGCCAGCACAGGCGGCTCGACGCCCTTCTCGCTGAGCAGGCTGGCCAGGCTGCGGATGACGATACCTGCGGCGCACAGGGCGATGATCGGCGTGTCCTGCTGGTACAGCCGGCGCAGGGTGTCGCCGAACGCGGTGTAGTGAAGGTCGACACCTTCGACCCGGCCTTCCAGGCCATGGATCGACGCCTGCGGGTAACGCTTCTGGATACGCTGCGCGGTGGCCAGGCTGCCGGGGCCAAGGATGACGATGGCGGGTGCCTTGTGCATGTTCAACCCTGCCATTTTTCACCCGGCACGATGATCAGCGAAAAATACGGCGACGACTGCGGGTCGACCTGGTCCAGCGGCACGATCTTCTGGTTGGCCATGGTGGCCCGCTCCACATACAGCGCACGCCCGTCCAGGCCCAGTTCGGCCAGCACCTCGCGCACCTTGGGGAAGTTGCGGCCAAGCTTCATGATCACCGCAGCATCGGCGTCGGCCAGGCGGCGCTTGAGCTCTTCGGCCGGCAATACGCCCGACAACACCGACAGGCTCTGGTTGCGGTACACCAACGGCGCGCCCAGCACCGAAGCACCACCCAGCATCGAGCAGACGCCCGGGATCACTTCGGCCTCATACCGCTGCGCCAGGCGATCGTGCAGGTACATGTAGGAGCCGTAGAAGAACGGGTCGCCTTCGCAGATCACCGCCACGTCGCGGCCGGCATCCAGGTGCTCGGCGACCTGCACGCTGGCTTCGTCGTAGAAGTCGCTGATCACCTGTTCATAAGACAGCGGCGCCGGCAGGGCTTCGGTGGTAACCGGGTAGACCAGTGGCAGCAGGGTCTGCTCGGGCTGCAGGTGTGCCTCGATGATACCGAAGGCGTTGCCACGCTTGCCCTTGGCCACGAAGTAGCCGACCACCGGTGCTTCGCGCAACAGGCGCAGGGCCTTGAGGGTGATCAGTTCAGGGTCGCCCGGGCCCACGCCCAGGCCTAGCAGTCGTCCATGCGGCGCCATCATTCCACCTCCGTGGCCAGGGCGTTGACCGCGGCGGCGGCCATCGCGCTGCCGCCCAGGCGGCCCTGCATGATCACGAACGGCACGCCACGGCTGTCGGCGGCGAGCATGGCCTTGGACTCGGCAGCGCCGACAAAGCCAACCGGGAAGCCGAGGATCAATGCCGGCTTAGGTGCACCGGCATCGAGCATTTCCAGCAGGTAGAACAGCGCGGTGGGGGCATTGCCGATCACCACCACGCTGCCTTCCAGGTGCGGGCGCCACAGCTCCAGGGCCACAGCGGAGCGGGTGTTGCCGGCGTCCTTGGCCAGGGCCGGTACGCTCGGGTCACGCAGGGTGCAGATAACTTTGTTGTCCGCTGGCAGGCGTGCCCGGGTAATGCCTTCGGCCACCATGTGCGCATCGCACAAGATCGGCGCGCCGTTAAGCAGCGCTTCGCGCCCGGCCCGGCCGGCACCTTCGGAGAACTGCAGGCCGTCGATGGCGTCGACCATGCCGCAGGCGTGGATCACGCGCACGGCGAGCTTTTCGAGGTCTGCGGGGATCCGCTCGAGCCGGGCTTCCTCACGGATGATCCGGAAGGAATTGCGATAGATCTCCTGACCATCGCGGATGTAGTCAATCATCTAAATCACCGGGCTCAACACAAATACCAAGGAGCTAGTTGGCTCTTCAGCGTTATCGCGCTTAGAAGTTGTCCAGTAAGAAGTTGCCAGCACCTTGACCGTCAAGCGTCGGAATTTCTGCTTCGTCCTTCAAATCAACGCCTGACAGCTGCCTCTTGCAGGCTTCGCGCATCAGATACATCAGACGGAACGCTGCTGTACCGTACGGTAGGCCCTCAAGGCGGACATTGGAGATGCAGTTTCGGCTTGCATCAGTAAGACCAACCTTGGGCCCATAGGTGAAGTACAGACCCAAGCTATCGGGTGAACTGAGGCCTGGACGCTCACCGATCAGGATGACAGTCATTTTGGCGCCCAGGATTTCTCCGACCTGGTCAGCTACTGCAACGCGGCCTTGTTGGACAAAACATACGGGGGCGACACTCCAGCCTTCTTCCTTGAAGCTTTGTAAGAGCCTTTGCAGAAACGGCACGGTGTGACGCTGAATCGCTAGCGCGGACAGTCCATCAGCGACAACTATGGCCACGTCGAAAGCTTCCTTTCTTTCCGAGACGTAATTACGCAGAAATACATCGGAATCCTCATGCAGCTTTCTGCCGTAGTCAGGTCGCTGAAGGTATGTGTCCCGATCGATAGCGGCGCTCTTCAGTTGCAAGCTATCCAAGCCAAGCTGCTGAAGGTTCGCTGCGAGCTGCTGGATGTCGAGCGCCGTATGGACAGCGTCTCGTGCCAATGCATGAGCAAACTGAAAATCGAGCGATGGCTCGGTTGGCAGGCTGGTGCCCGCACGCCCGAGCGCAATGCGCGCGGGCGTGTGGTTACGCAGATGCTGCCATTCGTTTTGAGTTGCAGGGGATTTAGACATAACGAATAGCCCTTCAAATTCATGGTCCAGCTATTGCGTGAGCGTCAGTTCAGACGGCCAATTGTGTGACGGAATGCCGCTGGCATCTCGCTCCCCATCAGCAAATTTCCCCCGTTTTGATGGAAGATGCCGGTGGTCTCCAGCCACTTCTCAAATTCCGGCGTCGCGTGAAGCCCGAGAATTTTTCTCGCATACAGAGCGTCGTGGAAGGAGGTGGTTTGGTAGTTGAGCATCACGTCGTCCGAACCTGGGATGCCCATGATGAAGTTGATTCCTGCGGCTCCTAGGAGGGTGAGCAGGTTATCCATGTCATCCTGGTCTGCCTCAGCATGGTTTGTGTAGCAGATGTCACATCCCATTGGGACGCCGAGCAGCTTGGCGCAAAAATGATCTTCCAGACCGGCGCGGATAATTTGCTTACCGTTGTAGAGATACTCAGGGCCGATGAAGCCAACCACAGTGTTAACCAGGAACGGGTTGTAATGTCGTGCCACCGCGTACGCACGCGTTTCGCAGGTCTGTTGGTCGCAATCGAAATGGGCGTTTGCCGAGAGCGCGCTGCCTTGCCCTGTCTCGAAATACATTACGTTGTTACCAACGGTGCCTCGATTGAGGCTAAGGCCCGCTTCATAGCCTTCCTGCAAAATTTGGAGACTGATGCCGAAACTTTTGTTGGCCGCTTCTGAACCTGCAATGGACTGGAAGACCAGATCCAGAGGTGCACCACGTTCGATAGCCATGATCGAGTTAGTTACGTGGGTGAGTACGCAGGATTGCGTGGGGATCTCGTAGCGTTGAATTACTGCGTCGAGCATTTCTACCAGCGTAGTAATCGAACTCATGCTATCCGTGGCCGGGTTGATGCCGATCATGGCATCGCCGTTTCCGTACAACAGGCCGTCCAGGGTACTGGCCGCGATACCTGCCGGATCGTCCGTGGGATGATTAGGTTGCAGTCGGGTGGACATCCGACCGCGCAAGCCCATGGTGTTGCGGAAGCGAGTAACTACACGGATCTTCGATGCGACGAGGACCAAGTCCTGAAGTCGCATGATCTTGGAAACTGCCGCTGCCATTTCTGGAGTCAGCCCTGGTGCAAGGGCCCGTAGAGCAGCTTCATCGGCTGCGTCACTCAACAACCAATCGCGGAACCCACCAACGGTCAGATGGCTCACTGGTGCGAAAGCGCTCGCGTTGTGGGTGTCGATGATGAGGCGGGTCACTTCATCCACTTCGTACGGGATCAATACCTCAACGAGGAATTGCTTGAGCGGAATGTTGGCCAAGGCCATTTGGGCGGCAACGCGTTCTGCGGCACTGGATGCTGCAACACCAGCGAGGTAGTCGCCAGAGCGTGCTGGACTAGCCTTAGCCATCACCTCACGGAGACTGTCAAACCGCCAAAGCTGGCCACCGACTGTATGTGTGTACTGCGCCATGTTCTTAACCTCTAAAAGATTCGAGTTTGTTCAGTGCGCTGCAGGTCAGTGCAGCGCCTCCTCAGCGGCTTTCACCGCAGCAAACTCCTCCTCGGGGGTGCCAGAAACTAGGTGATGACGGCTATAGAAGGCGAAGTAAGCAATGAACAACGCGTAAATCGCGATGGCACCGAAAACAACACGCGGGTCTACAAGGAAGCCCGCCAGCAATGCGATCGCGGCCAATACCAACGCTATAGAGGAAGTCACAATGCCGCCTGGGGTACGGTATGGGCGAGGCATGTCCGGGCGACGAACGCGTAGGGTGATGTGGGCCGCCATCATCAGGACGTACGACAGTGTGGCCCCGAAGACTGCGATGAGGATCAACAGGTCGCCTTGTCCGGTCAAAGAAAGAGCAAATCCGAATACGCCAGGCACAATCAAGGCGGCTACAGGAGCCTTGTTTTTATTGGTGATAGACAAGCTTCGAGGCAGGTAACCTGCTCGAGAGAGCGCGAAGATCTGCCGCGAGTACGCATAGATAATCGAGAAGAAACTGGCGACCAGACCCGCCAAGCCAACGATATTTACGAACTGGCTCATCCAGGTCGACTGGCCATAAACCTTCACCAAGCCTTCGACGAGCGGGTTACCAGTGCTGACCAATGCCTGGGCGCCTGCTGCGCCTGGCCCAACCAGGAGAATTAAGCTGGCGAAGGTGAGAAGCACCAAGACCGCACCAATAAGACCACGTGGTAGGTCTCTCTTCGGGTTCTTTGTCTCTTCTGCTGCGAGCGGTACCCCCTCAACGGCTAGGAAGAACCACATTCCATAGGGAATGGCAGCCCAAATGCCGAAGTAGCCATTGGGAAGGAAATCGCTGGCCCCTACTGCGGTGGTAGATGCCGGGATGTCGAACAGATTTTTCAGATCGACATGTGGTGCCATGGCGAAGATGAAAACAGCCAGAGCACAGGCAGCTATCGCAGTGATGACGAACATGATCTTCAAAGCCTCGCCTGCACCGAGGACATGAATGCCGATGAAAATCACGTAGAACGCGAGGTAGACCTGCCAGCCGCCAAGGCCGAAAAGAGACTCGCAATAAGAACCGATGAAGCAGGCAATCGCAGCTGGAGCAATTGCATATTCCATCAATATCGCAGTTCCGGTGAGGAAGCCACCCCAAGGGCCAAATGCTGTCCGGGTGAACCCATAACCGCCGCCTGCAGTTGGGATCATGGATGACAGCTCGGCGAGCGAGAAGCACATACACAGGTACATGCACGCCATGAGAAGGGTCGCCAGGAGCATCCCGCCCCAGCCCCCCTGTCCTAATCCAAAGTTCCATCCGGCATAGTCGCCGGAGATTACGTACGCAACGCCAAGGCCAATTAGCAATACCCAGCCAGCGGCGCCTTTTTTGAGCTGACGGCTGGCGAAGTAATCTTGATCGACACTTTCAATATCCACACCTTGGGTATGGACTACGGTGTTCGGTTCGTGGCTTGCCATTTGAACTCCCTCTTCGTCCGCCACCCAAGGGTGACGGACGTTATAGTGATTAGATGAGGTTTTTGGCGGAGTGGTTAGAAGAAGCCGAGTGGATTGATGTCGTAGCTGACTAGCAGGTTTTTGGTCTGTTGGTAGTGATCGAGCATCATCTTGTGGGTTTCACGGCCAACGCCTGATTTCTTGTAACCGCCGAATGCTGCGTGGGCTGGATACAGGTGATAGCAGTTGGTCCATACGCGACCTGCCTGAATGCCGCGGCCCATGCGATAGGCGCGGTTGATGTCGCGGGTCCACACACCTGCACCAAGGCCAAACTCGGTATCGTTCGCGATCGCCAGAGCTTCTGCTTCGTCTTTGAAGGTAGTTACCCCCACTACAGGCCCGAAGATCTCCTCCTGGAACACACGCATTTTGTTGTGCCCTTTGAGCAGGGTCGGCTGGATGTAATAGCCAGTAGCGAGATCACCACCGAGCTGCTCACTGCTACCACCGGCCAGCAGTTCAGCACCTTCACTTTGGGCGATATCGAGGTAGGAAAGGATCTTGTCGAACTGCTGCTGGGACGCCTGGGCGCCGACCATGGTCTCGGTATCGAGCGGGTCGCCACGTTTGATGGCCTTGATCTTCTTCTGAACTTCAACCATGAACGGCTCGAAGATTGATTCCTGAACCAGTGCACGCGAAGGGCATGTACACACCTCGCCCTGGTTGAAGAACGCGAGCACTAGGCCCTCAGCGGCTTTTTCGATGAAGCTCGGCTCAGCCTGCATGATGTCTTCGAAGAAGATGTTAGGCGATTTACCACCCAGCTCTACGGTCGACGGGATAATGTTCTCGGCGGCACATTTCATGATGTGCGAACCGACTGGGGTCGAGCCGGTAAAGGCAATCTTCGCGATTCGCTTGCTGGTCGCCAGGGCCTCGCCGGCTTCACGGCCAAACCCTTGCACGATGTTCAGCACACCAGGTGGCAGGAGGTCGCCGATGAGCTCAACCAGGACAGTAATCGAGAGCGGGGTCTGCTCTGCTGGTTTAAGGACGATGCAGTTACCTGCGGCCAGAGCGGGAGCCAGCTTCCAGGCTGCCATCAACAGCGGGAAGTTCCAGGGGATGATCTGGCCGACTACGCCAAGCGGCTCGTGGAAGTGATAGGCAACGGTGCCTTCATTGATTTCGGAAGCGCCGCCTTCTTGGGCACGAATGCAGCCGGCGAAATAGCGGAAATGATCGGCGGCCAGAGGAACGTCAGCATTCAGCGTTTCACGAATAGGCTTACCATTGTCCCAAGTCTCGGCTACTGCGAGTACTTCGAGGTGCTGCTCAATGCGATCGGCGATCTTCAGTAGCACCAGAGCGCGGTCTTGAACCGACGTACGGCCCCAAGCTGCTGCCGCTGCATGCGCTGCGTCGAGGGCTAGCTCAACGTCTTGACTAGTGGACCGGGGGAACTGGGCAATGACCTGGCCAGTGACGGGAGTACTGTTTGTGAAGTAAGCGCCTTCCTTCGGCGGAATGAACTCGCCACCAATGTAATTCTCGTAGCGAGTTTTCGGAGTGAAGATGGCACCGGGCGTGCCAGGCTGAGCATAGATCATCGAAGTCTCCAAGCGGTGTTTCTTATAATAAAAATCACTTGCGCGCCAGCATCGCGCTAGCGACGGGGTGTTTTAGATGATGCACCCCTTTCTCCCCTTATGACTTGACCTTGAGGACCGATGCTCAGCACCTAAAGCCAACCTTCCGTGTTTTTTACACAATTTTTTACAAATGCTTGACGCTTTCCGGAAAATGAGGCATCTGTAAAAAAGCTCTGGCACAGGGAAGCGCTTATGACAGCTTGCTCTTATAGCAAGAGATGAACCTGATATTCTATTCAGATCTATGCCATCAGGTGAGCTCTAAACGCACCAGGTGTAAGTTATATGCATACAACAAATTCGAAAATGTTTATTCCCAGCGACACAGCCCCTCATAGAGGAGTGCTCGCCGCTGCGGCGACTGGACTGCTTGAGTTCATCAAGAGCCAAGGCGGTGAACCAGGAAAAGTAATTGGGCAATTAGGTATCAATCATCATTTGATTGAGAATCCTACAGTCAGCTTGTCCTTGCCTGATTACTGTTCGGCGTTGGAAGAGTCGGCGCGAATTTGTAAGTGCGACAATTTTGGCCTTTATTATGGCCAGCAATTTAAGCCTCAAAGCCTGGGTCTATTAGGCTATATTGGATTAACTTCAGATACGCTTGAAAAAGCTTTAGTGAATTTTGCACGCGCTTTTCCGTTGCATCAGCATCACAGCCTCGTCCGCCTGATTGATCAAGGAGAGACTTACCGTTTTGATTATCAGGTTCGCCATGGCGCAATTATGATCCGTCGCCAAGATGCCGAGCTTACATTAGGGATGGTTGTAAGCTTGATACGAGAGGTTTTAGGTCGGGACTGGTCGCCTCGTGCGGTCCATTTCGAACATCCCAAGCCAAAATCATGGAAAGATCACGAGCGTCTGTTTGGCGCGCCGGTACACTTTGGCCAAAGCTATAACTCGCTGATCATTCCAAAAAATCAGTTGGCTCGACCCATGCCAACACGAGACCCGATACTTTTGGCACTTATGCAGGGCTCTCTGAGTCAGATATCTAGCCAAGTTCTCAGTTCTCAGCAGACCATTGTTGAAATCGTTCGCGAGTATGTTAGGCAAATGCTTAAGTACGGCGAGCCAAAATTAAATGATGCTGCACTTGAGATGAACGTTACACCGAAGCTGTTGCAGGCTAAATTGCGTGATGAAGGAACGTCTTTTAGCCAGGTTTTGGATCAAGTGAGAAAGGAGATAGCGTCGTTCTACCTGAAGCACTCACAGCTTAGTGCGTCCGAGTTGACTGCTCTCTTGGGTTACTCTGAAATAAGTGTTTTTTCACGTGCAACGAAGCGTTGGTTTGGTATAGCATCCCAACAAATTCGCAAAGGAAATTAGGAAGCTATCTTCAGTCTTGTGTTTATAAGATTTTTAGGGCGCACTGCTTCAGTGCGCCTTCTTTCTATTGACTTCGACTCAAACGGTTTCTTCATAAGTTTACTGTGGCTAGTTGCCCCTAGAGCCTTCTTTAAAGGACCGTAAGGTCAATCCCTCGAATTTTTTCTTGTTAACTTGGTCGGGTGGATCTACTGAATTTTCATTCCGTTAACTTACCCGTGTGAGAACTCAAAGCGCTAACTTCGCGGATTCCCGCTCCTACCCGAGTTACCCGCATTTTATCTGCATTACTCCATCAACTCGCAGTATCTGCACCGACCAGAATTGGAGGTAGACCATGGGCTATCGATTGTCGAAAATCTACACACGCACTGGCGACAAAGGGGAAACAGGCTTAGGAGATGGTCGCCGAGTGTCCAAAGATCATCCACGTATAGAGGCAATTGGGGAGATTGATAGCCTCAACAGCCAATTAGGTTTGCTTCTTGCAGGTTTAGCCAAAGCTGGGCTGGATGAGGTAAGGGAAGTTTTGGCACCCTGCCAGCACCGCTTGTTCGATCTCGGTGGCCAATTGGCCATGCCGGGGTACCAGGCACTCAAAGCCACTGAGGTAGAACGCTTGGAGGCTGCGATCGACCAGTGGAACGACGAACTCGGCCCATTGAAAAACTTCATTCTGCCAAGCGGCTCTACGTTGGTTGCCCAGGCCCACGTTTGCCGAAGCCTTGCACGCAGTGCGGAACGACGGTGTCAGCAGCTAAACCATGTGGAACCGCTAGACGAAGTGCTCCTTGCATACATTAACCGGCTATCTGACGTGCTCTTTGATGCCGCTCGCATTATAGGCCGCAGGCAGGGAGTGCCTGAAGTGCTATGGCAAGCTACTGATCTGCAGTGAGTGTTCAATCTTAGGAAATTTCATCGTAAGTAAACTCAAGTTTATGCCCGCTTTGGGTTGGTGGGTATCGCCACGACCGGCACAGACCAACCTAGAGTGGGCACCTACCGTGGACGGGCAGGATATGCCAGGCCGTCCCCATCTCGGCCATAACTGAGCACTGAGTTGAGGATATGTCGTGCTCATGTCTAGGGCTGAAGCAGTCAATTCTGCACTCCTTTGGCCGCTTCGATTTTTTGTAGATTTTAGCGTATGCTTGTAAATACGTGATTTTTACATTGGCTCTTTTGTTTGGTGGTCTGGTATGGTGCCTGGTCCGGCAAGATCAGATATCTCTTTCACTCCATTTTTCTTCAGAATTGATCGTAGCGTAGTTTTCGTGACATAGATTGGGAACGTTTCTATAGGCCCGCTATCGTCATCATTAAAGTGTGGAATTAATTCTGAGTTGGGTGTGTTAATTTACCTTCTCCAAATATCAATTGTCGGCATTGTTCAGGGACCTCCAGGCCAGATTTCGAGTGTTAGCATGGCGTGGAAACGAGTGGCTACGGCCATCCTCCGGGCATGCTGCAAAGCTTGGCGGCACTAGCTTTGCGCTTGGGCTCGAGGAAATGCGTCGTTCAATAGATTAGTTCACATCGATATGAGCGCTCTACGCCTCTTGTTAATCATCAAGTTGATCTTTGTTGACAAACTTCGCAACTTCATCTGATTCGGTGCCATCGATTTCCTTCTCTAGATCTGGATTGACTTCCGCTTTCGTATTTATGCTCGCATTGATCGCGGCCGCTAGGCGCCCTCCGACAGTGCCTGCAACCGCAAGATTGGCCCTGTCGCGTATGCTCTGGCCGGCATGCTCTGCCAAGAGTGAACCTGCATTCGCAGCCACAACTAGAGCGCTTGGGTGACGGGAGGCAGAGCTTAAACCCTGGTGGCTGCTCGACGTCCCCATAGCTTGTGCGAAAGCTGATTGCGCTGGAGCGCCTTCAGCATGCTGTTCACCGCCAAGATCAACGTTGCCGCTGTCATTGGAAGGATTGTCAAGCCCGGCCTGGGCGGCCTTGAACGCCGCTGAAAGAGCTGAGCTCCCACCAGCAATCTCTTTTGCTCCTGCTAGTACTGTCGTGCCGGCAGATGCTAATGCCGAGGCCGCCACAGTGGCCGCACCGATTGCAGCGCCGGCACCAAAACTACCGATCCCCGCGTTTTGTCCTGTAGAGCCTACTATTCCTGCCAGCGTGGGAGGGAGCTTATTGACCAAGGAAAGCAAAATCACTGATGCAACCAACAACACGCAGAGACTGTTCAAGTCCGGAGTTCCGGTCGCAAAGGCTCTGTAATACTGATCAAGGAATGACTTACCTACTCCAATCAAAAATGTCATGGTGAAAAGCTGGACGCCAATCCCGAGCACCGTTTTGTAGAAGCTAATCGCAATATCTGACGTCCATCGGCTGCCGCCAAAGCCCAGTAGGAAGATCCCCGCGTAAGCAAGCAGCCAAGCTGATACGAGCAATAGCAGCATGTTCACGGCGATGAGTGCCAGGATCACCAGAACCACTATTGCGGCTGCGAGCATCAATGCGGATACCACTGGGGACAACAACGAAGCAGAAGCGCTGACCTTGGTCAGAATGCCGAATCCGATATCCACGATGCTCGACGGAGATAATCCAGTTCCTAGGCCCGCCGCCTTTGCGCTTATCGCCCGCATCGTGTTGATGATGGACATTGAGATAGCTGGGCCACTTTGGAGCAGCCACCAGAAAAAGCTCATGGTGCCGAAGAAGCGGACGGTTTCGGCAA
Organism: Pseudomonas kurunegalensis; assembly: GCF_030291635.1. Taxonomy (NCBI): domain Bacteria; kingdom Pseudomonadati; phylum Pseudomonadota; class Gammaproteobacteria; order Pseudomonadales; family Pseudomonadaceae; genus Pseudomonas; species Pseudomonas kurunegalensis. Next base: position 477,458 of record NZ_CP127871.1, read on the forward strand.
AAAATGACTGTAGGTCAGCATTTCGTAGTGCCATGAGGCCGTAAGTCCACACCATGCTGATCAGCGCGAGGCTCCAGAACAGCCATGACGCGCTGGAGGTGATCTCGGATTGCCAGGTGGTGGCAACGGTCGAGAAGCTGTCGAGGATTTTATTAAGCATGTTTCCGCTATCGAGCCCACCAGCGAGGGCGGTCTTGCTAAACGAAAGTGCTGTCATGGCTAGGTAGATGGTCAACGATCTTTTCATGGGTCACCATTTCCTATCGTCGCTTTGGGTGTTTTTATGCCCAAGGACGCAAGCGTCGTAGCTATTTTTTTGAGATGTAGCTCGTCCTACCGTCGATGTATCGCACTCAGTAGAGGTAGGCGTTTCTGGAGCGTCACAGCCGTTGAGCAGCAGCGTGCTCAGAATGAGGATCCGTTTGAGTTGTACGTGCATGCTTTTGCCCTCACCAGCCTTTATCAGCGCTTGGGCTGTTTCGGCTACTCAGTGCTCGTTTGTCAGCGGCGGTGTGTTGAGCATCGCGATCAACACGGACTTGAGCGCTGGTGGCCTGGGCGTTTTGCTGAGCAATCAGCAAGCTGCGAATTTGCAGAAGCTGATTTGCCTGTGCGCTAGCAAGCTGATTGGCAGCTTGGATGGCTTGCATCTGGCCTTCCGCGCTGGTGGCCTGTCGCTGCAGGCCAGCGAGCTCACCAGCGTCTTTGCGCAATGTTTCCTGTTGCTTTGAGACACTGGTCAGCAGGGCATCATTCGCGCGCTTCTTTGTGGAGCTGGCCTCTTTCTGTGCCTGTGCAATGGCTTGTTGATCCGATACACCGCACGCGTCCGAGCCTATGCAAGGTGCGCTTTCGTAGTGGGCCGTGTCCTGGTAACGCTCAAGATATTTCTCCAGACTGCCAGCTTGGGTCTTGTAGTAGCTGAGCGTGTCCTGAGCAGCGAGGAGCATAGAAATCGTCTGATCGGCCTGACTCCAAATGTAGTCTGCTGGAGCCGCTGAGTTTCTGAGCATGATCTGGTACTGCTGCAATTGGGTTTTGTACTGCTCAATCTGCTTCGTCACCGCAGCGACATTTTGAATCGCGCTGACGGTTGTCTGGCTCAGATTTACCCCATCCACAACAGGGATTCCGGCGAATGCAAGGTGAAAGGGCAGGGCGCTGGCTACCGCGAAAATCCACTGCTGTTTCTTCGATCTTTTCATAGGGACTCCAGAGGTGAAGGCTCGATTTTTTTAGCCGCTAAAATTTCAGTGCCTGGACCAGCCGAAGCATTTCGTCTTGATTGGCCTCAATGCGTTTCAACAACGCTCGTACCATGCCTGTTGTTAGCGGAGTACCGCAGGCCGTCAATTTGGCGTCATCGGTTAGCCATAGCTTCAGAAGCCCACCAAGACGGCCTTGGTCAGCGTTGATTTTTACGATCTGCGCTACGTACTGGGAGTCGAGCGTGCTTGTAATCTCATAGCCAAGGCTCAGCCGCCGCAGGTACTCAGCGACCGTCAGGCTCGCCTTGGATGCGTTTTCTTTAATGGTTAGCTCCTCACTCGGTAATACCGGCACACGTAAATGCTTTCCGTGTTTACGTGTATCTCTCTCAGCTTCATTGCGGTTCATGGTCTGACCTCTCTTTGGTGTTCACAGAGTCGCGGCAGCGACTGCCTCGCAGAGCAAGACAGCATTGAGCGCCGAAGGCGCGAATACGCGAGAGTGAAATTAGATGGCCGACTTGTCGGTTAGCTAACTTCACCTGTCTTGCCCTAGAATCCATGTTTGTCTACTTGCACAGGTTACGTTTGCCAGTGCAGTGAGGTGTGTTGCTCCAAGCGAACAATTTCAGATTTTTTACTGCGGCAACGTTATTTTTTGATGATTATTCGGCGTGGGTCATTGTTGTTCGGTGTGGCAACGCAGTTTAATGGTTTGACAACGGTTGATTATCTGCGTTAGCAAACCTATCTGGCAGGTGAATGATCTTTCGAACATGCCGGCTAAACGCTTGATAACCGAAGTCTACTCCGCCCTCGTCATGCAACACTGTCCAGATACTTAGCAGAGAGTGACCACGCTGAATGGCTTGCTGGATTTCCTGTTTGTATATGAAAACTACTGCTCGGTTGGCTAGGGGGCTCTTGGGGTTGGCCGTCTTGATTACGTGTTCAGCGATCCGCAGGCTCAGTGACTTCATCGATACCTCCCGAGGACTACAAATAGCCCCTCATTTGTCATGATGTATCGATTTTTAAGAAATAGGCTTACATATGTTTTTCTTTAACTGGTTCAACGCTTCCAGAGCTACGCTCGACTGCTTGGACGTTTTGACACTTGGGGGGGCAATCAACGCGCTATTCGGCTCGGCGGGGGGCGGTGAGGCTGAATCGAGCACATGCACTGGCTTTGGTGGCATCGGTTTGAAGTTGTACTCGCCGTTCTTGTACCGCTTGATTACGGCATGAAGCCATCCGAGCTGAGATTTTTTAATTTCGCCAGCCCTGACTGCCGCGCAGAAATCGTCAAGCATTCTCTGTCGCTCGCATGGTGCGACCTGCTCTAGCGCCTTACGGACTTGAATCTGGGTCTCTGCGAGCATGGTGGCACTGAACCTCAGGTCCTCAGCCGCGTATCCGCTTTGCTCTCCTGGGGTAGTAGTAGTTTTCTTGCTTTTTGGTTTTTTTGTTTTGTATGTATTTATATGGCCGTGTTTTTCCGATGGCGGGCTATCCGGTTTCGGATTTTCCGCATCCGGGATTTCTTGACTATTCTGCGCCGTTTCAGCTCCTCGGGCCGTGTCTCGAAGGCACCACAGGACCCCATCATACTGCCCAAGAGCATTGTTGATCTGGTGCACCTCTAAATAACCAGCGTCTTTCAACTCATCAATTCCAGAGCGAACTGCCGAAGCTCCGTCTTTATGTTTCCTGGCGATTTGTTCAATGCTGAGGTTTCGAGGGTTAGGGGGTAGTGAAAGCAGCAGGACCAAAATACCTTTGGCTTTAAAAGTGAGATTGGTGTCGTTGAGTATGTGGTTATGGATTACGGTGTAGCCCTTTTCAGGTTTAATCCTCTCCACTTTTAGGCTTATACCCATGGACGTTATTCCTGGTCTAAGGCTTTCGCGACATCCGACGTCCGGAAGTAAACCCTTCTTCCTATCTTTACCTTGCACGGCAGGAATTTACGCGAGACCTCGTTATCCCCAGAAAGGCTAAGTCGCAGGCCGTTTTTGCTCCTTAGCAATATCTCCGCCAGTTGATCAATCGAAAGAAGTGGTGCCCCATCGTACTTCTCCAGAATGGCTTGCTCGGTGCTCATAAGTATGCTCCAGGTTCGTTAAGCTTGAGTAATCCTAGAGAAGTTTCAAAGAGCTTAAAAGCTTTTTTTGAAAATTAGTTATTTGAAGAATGAATTTTCTTAGCTTTCAGGGTGTTAGCTTTATAAATTTCGATATATCACTTGCTATAAGTTGGGCTTTTCTGGGGCGCCCGTCGCTGTGCAATTGTGAGAGTTTTTATTTTTGTAGAATTTTAGCCGCTAAAATTTCGGTCGTACATTTCGGTGTATCGAAAAATAAGCTACTTTATTTGAATTGGTCAGTTTTTTGTTTAGCTAAACTTTTCGGGGCTTTTCTCTGTTTTATCTTGTCAATTTTCTTAACCAAGTCCTCTGAACGAAGGTGCGTGTATCTCTTTAACATCTGCATGGACTTGTGTCCGCTGATCGCTGAGACTTCCTGGTCAGACAACCCGCCCTCGACCAGTCGGCTAACTGCCTCATGTCTCAAGTCATGGAATCTGAAGTCAGATAACCCAAGCTCTTTAATCAGTATCCCCCAAATCTTGGTGAATGCGTACGGTCGTCGTATCCCGTCCTTACCCGGCTCGCCGAAGAACACCAGATGGCAGTCACCTGGTCTAGCTGGGTTTGCCATAGCGGTCTTGAATAGTTCTGTTGCTCGTCTGCTCAGGGGCACCGTTCGCTGACCGTCATTCTTAGTGTCCACAAGCTTCACTATGCGTCTCTCCAGATCGACCATAGGTCTACGGAGTGTGCTGATTTCAGCAGAGCGCATACCTGTCTCTAGAGCGATGCCGACAATCCAGCCCAGCATGGGGTTGCTGTGCTTGTTCACTGCGGCCAAAAGTCGTCTTTCTTCATCGGGAGATAGCCGACGATTGCGCCCTTCACCGGGGCTTGGTTTACGAATGTTCAGGACCGGGTTAAAGGTGAGGCCCAAGCCCCACTCCTGGATGGCTACGGTGAAGAGGTGGCTCAGTAGGGCAAGTTCCAGGCGAACGGTGTTGTTGCTAGTGGTTCCTGTACGCCCTTTCTCGTTCAAGCGTTTGTCGCGGTAGTTGGCGATGATTTCAGCAGAGAGTGCCGCTAGCGAATACTTGCCCAGATGCTCTGTGAGCTTCTTGGCTTTCGAGGTCTCGCCACGTTGGGTGGTGGGCTTCTTGGTAGGGGTTATGTCGTTCAGGTAGCGCTTGAGCGCCATTTCGAGCGTCATGCGTTCAGAGCCGCTGCGCTGGATGTAAACGCCGCGCACCATTTCGTCTTCGGTGCGTCGTGACCAGTCTTCAGCATCGCGTTTGGTGCGGAAGGTTTTGGCGTTGGTAGGCCATCCGGTTTTACGGATGACGGCTTTCCAAGTGCCGGCAGGGGTTTTGACGATTGTGGCCATCTGAAAGGACTCCAAAGGTGTACTGGCGCACCAGCACTGTACCGATTTTGTACCTTTGGACCATAGGACTGTATCTGGTGTGTTTGCCCCAGAAACGCAAAAAACCGCGCAATGCGCGGCTTTGAGTATGGTGGGCCCACACGGACTCGAACCGTGGACCAAAGGATTATGAGCCCGAAAAAATCACCCATGCCCATTGGGAAAACCCCTGATGTACCTGATTTTATTGAATATCCGATTTTATTGGGGAAGGGTTTTAGATTTCGGTGTGGACACATTGTGGACACATCCGACTGTACCGGACTGCATAGGCCTTCAATCCTTTGCACAGTGTGCAATGCCCTGGTGCCCTACGCGGCCCGCGCTGGGCCAGCACTGGGGCTAGCTTGCACCAGGGCTGGCCTTTGCACTATTTCGCGAGGCGAAGCGCGTCGGCGGGAGGGGGATAAGTGATTTTCAGCCTGGTTTTTTTTCCGAGGCTGAAATTTTTTAGTGACTGGGACCTTTAAGGCTCTAGGTCCGTTGCTTCAGCGATTTGATCGCCAGCATCTACCTCCGGAGCAGCGGGGGTAGCGCCTTCTGCAAATCTGAGATGAAAGTCAGCCATTCCTTCAGGAAGCAAAATTCCTACTTTCCCAGTCTTGGTATTTTCTCCAAGCAAGCTGTGTTGAGTAGCAAACCTAATTTCCTCTTCTGCGCTTTCATCCAAGTGCTGAATAACATGTTCAATGAAATTCTCGATTGCCTGGAAGTCTTCTCTTATTGTCGCGAATCGGACTGACTGCATACTGGTTCCGATTGTGAGGCTCCAGAAGTCGTCGTACTGTTTAAATAGAGGGGTGTTTTCATGGAAATAGATATCACCAACTGAGAGCTTGTCAACTTCAACGTTGCCGTGAAGTAGTCCGTTTCGCTCGTTTATGAGAGTGCTAAATGCCTTGCACTCCGGTGATGAATAGTCGATTGGCTTTTTGAATCCATTACAGTTGAGGTGCAACGTCTGGATTCGAATGTCTAAATTGAGTCGGTTCATTCTTTGGAATAGAACCGGATTTGATTTTATTTCCTCCCTCGCTCGCATAAAGAATAGAAGGTTGACAAACGACTCGGCCATAACAGGAAGCATTGCACGTAGGCCAAACACCAGACCCACTGCGGCACTGTAGCGGGCGCTGATAGCACGCCATCTATCCTCAAATCCTACCGTGTCTTGGCTGTTTCTGGGATGGTGAATACGATCACGCTGGGGGTCGATATCTAAGGCTTCGAGTTGAATAAAGTTCTGATCTACCGCTTTTCTGATTCGGTGATAAGGATTGACGAATTGAGTCCATGTTTCAATGTTTTTACGGAAGGCAGATATGGACTTTCCATGGTTTTTCATGTCCGATTTAATCTGGCTTAAAAACATTTCCTTCGTGAGCAGGTCTTCAGGGTAATCCCCTCGAAACATGACTTCAGTTCTAAAGTTCATGCCAAGGATCGAAAGCAAGCCATACTCGGTGGCAAACGTCCACTCCCAGTGTATTAGGTTGTCGGAAGATGGAGACTTAAAAATATTTAGTAGCCCATTGGGTGGACCGTACTTTCCATGGAAGTAACAATATAAATCAACTGCTTTGATTTCATTTGTAAACTCCCATTTCATACCTTTTTTAGGTAGTAGTCCGCCTTTGACAACGTTGATTATGCATTTAGGATGCATCACCTCAAGATTGACGAAAAAGTCTTCCAAGATATTCCCTCCTAAAGTCCAAGAGGACAGCCTGCCACAAATTTCTCAGTTTTGCGCGAATGATGGGTGGCAATCTGCGATCACAAAAAAGCCCGCTCATGGCGGGCCAGATGGATCGAATGGGTCTGCTTAGTTGGACACGCCGTAATCCGTTTTTAGCGCCTTCATCAATGCCGCGATCATGTCATCACTGGCCTCTCTGCGCAGCGAGTCACCGAACAGGAAGAAGTCGCCGATCAGATTGTCGGTGAGGCCTGTGGAAGCCGATGGCAGGCCGATAGTCACGTAGCCGGTATCACCAATGGTGTTTCCCTTCTTCTCGCGCTGGGCCACGCTCCAGGCGATACCGTCCCGGGAAATGCTGACCAAGCCCGTGTCGTTGTTGAAGTCGACCGCGACGACACCCCAAGCGTTGGCCGCAGGCAGGCTGGTGAGCGCATACGGGGCGTTCGCCCCGATCCCCACACTCAGCAGCTTGTTCTTGTAGGTTTCCGAGGGGTTCGCCGCACCGGTCGCCGACAGCATCTGGTTGGCCAGCACCCCGTCTACGTTGTAACCCGCGATTAGCTGGCGAGTGACGCTGTAGGTGTTGGCCGTCCCTTCGCCGATGTTCAGGGCCAGCACAATCGTGTACGACGGAGTTGCACTGCCTACAGGCAACTTGATGCCCAAACTGCCGTTACCTGCAGATGAGCCGATTCCCTTAAAGCCGTTCCTGGTGAGCACGGAAAGAAACGACTTGTGGGCGCCCTGCATCTGCAGATCCTTGCCCGTGCAGCGGCATCGACCTTTCAATCCCTCCACGGCGTCCGCTACCAGTTCACCAGGGCTCACCGCGTGGATAAGGTGCGGCATGAAGCGTGCGACCTGGTCAGCAGCAGACATGACAATGCGTGGTGTGTTCGGGCCAGCTTTGGCGTCAACGTCTTCGAAAATGATCATCTGGCTCATGGTTTACTCCACAGTAATGATTTGGTGGCAAGCCCAGTTGTAGAAGGCCTCGCCGAACGTATTGCGGGCGGTGTTGCTGTCGCGCAGGCAGCTACGGGCGCCAGTGGTGGGGCCTCCGAGCGCGCCGGGGATTCCGACGTCAGCAATCCCGACCTTGGGGTTCGCACCCGTAGGAACGGCCGAGAGCGTGACGGTCACGGTGTTGTCGTCGTTGACCTGGACGGCGGTCACAGACGCGCTGTCTGCGTCGTCGCTCCAGCGGATGCCCAGGTTGCCGGGGTCCGTAACGTTGACGGTGTCGCTCACCAACGGTCCCACCGGCGTATGGAATTTCAGGGTGACTACTGCCCCAGCGCGGGTCGCGGACGTGCAGTGCGTAGGCAGCCATCCCCGGCCGTCCAGGATCGCCTCAGCGGCGGCTCTGCGCATTTCGGCCACCTGGAGAGAACCCTTGCCCGTCAGGTGCACGCCATCGGTGTGATATTCGACCCAGTACTTCGGGCCAGCGCAGAGGAACTTCGTGCGGTTCTCCAGTGCGGCTTGCAGCTGCTCATGGGGAACGAAGCTTGAGGCGATGTTCTTGGTGGTCCAACTGCTCATCTGGCACAGCAGCATCGGTACGTTGGAATCCCCGGAGATCGCGCCAATGTCGGTGGTGAAGTCTTGTTGCAACTGCAGCAGGGCGGTCAGGTATGCACCTTTGCTGCCGGTGGAGTTGGCTTCACCTTGAATCCAGTCCACAAAGGGCACGGAGAAGGCGTATCCGCGTGCTGTCGCATCAGCCTTGCACTGCGCCACAGTGGTAATCAGGTTGTTGTAGGAAACGCTGCCCTTGTCCAGGTTCTGAATGCTGGTAGCGCCCACGCCGTGGCAGCTGCCGATAATGCCCGCGTCGGCAGGAATGTTTCGGTGGCGCGCCAGGCTCGCACAGAACTGGGCGTGCGGTGCCTCCTGCAGAACGGAGACCATCGGCTTGAGTGGCAGCACACTGGCGGCAGCCAGGGGCTGGGCCTGCAGCGAATCGGACTGTCGCAGGCCGACATTGATGGTGAACACACGATTCGCCACTGGTGGCTGTGTGGTGAGGATCTGCGAGTGCACACCCAAGCTCAGGGACTGGCCATGGCTGGGGATATGGACCAGGCGGCGAATGTAAGCCGCAAACTTGCCATATTCGGACAGTGGTGCCTGGACCTTTTCGACGTTTGCACCCGCCCTGGACATGTAGCTGATGTACCCATTGCTTACTTTGGGGTCCCAGTTATGTCCGCTGGTGGTCATCTGGTAACTGGCGCCATTCATGATCATCCAGATATCCGACAGCCCGGAATCCTGCAGCTGATAAGGGACGATGTTTTCATCTGTCGAGTCGCCGAACGAAAGCGTGGTGCCATCCCAGCGATACCCGTTGAGAATGACGCCCTTGCGGTCCACAACGACGTGCCGCCACACGCTGCTGAGGAAGAACAGGCCCGGTAGCTCATCGAGGACGGCAACTGCGACACCATTGCGTTTCGCCGCAAGAATGGGCGCGCCCCGCTTATCAAAAGTGCCCCAGCCATAGATGGCGGACAGCATGCGCGGGTCAGTGCGCTCCAGCGCCAAGGTCGACTGGCGAATGCTGAGGCGGTTTGCCTCGGCATTAGGACGGCTGTCGATTTGCTCGGCGACGCCGCTGTTGTTGTAGAACAGCACGGTGTATTCCAGGCTGTCCGGGCTCGGCACACTGAAATATTGGCCAGAAACCGTCTTCTGCAGCCCAATAACGGTGCTCGGGAACAGGCCCGCAGATTCCTCTGCTGCATCCCGCGCCCGCTGGGCGTCATTGGCGGCAGCATTCGCGGCAAGTAGGGTGTCACCTACGTCATTGAACTGGACTCGCACGCGGTAGTCGCGGGTTTCAGTCACAACGCGCAAGTCATACAGGCCGTTGGCTGCAGCGAGCTGGATCAGCCCGGTAGCGTCCGCATTGAATGGGTTGTCCAGGGCGACGCCATTGGCCCTTTGAAGTCCATTCACCAGACTTTCAGTGCCACGCTTGTACAGGTAGCAAGTTGCACCACCGAGGATGTTGCCCTGGTCGTCCTGGGCGAAGTAGTTCTTGAGTTCCAATTCAAACTCCTGTGATGGGCTTCAACTGCCCAGAAAGTAATTCGCCATTCGCGGCATGCCCGGCGAAGGCGCCGGCGTTCGAGGGGGCGGGGCTCGGCCCGTGGGTATGGCCGGCCAGGTCGGTGTTCATCAGCACCACCAGGTCGATCAGGTCGCACAGCACCTGCAGCACGTTCACGCCTTCCGAACCGATCCAGGTGGTGTTCGCAATGCTTCGGCGAGCGCCCTGGACGCGCTCGAGGAGCTGGCCACCTACGGTCAGGTTGAGCCGCTGGCCCACTACCTGGTTGAGGTCACGCCCCGTCGACAGTCCAAGATCGTCAATTGCGGCGAGCGAGGCGGTACCGCCGGTGAGCAGCTTCAGCGCGCCCATGGCCTCGATCGTCTTGATGCCGCCCACCGACTCGGTGGAATGGTCATCGACGGTGCGGCTGTCGCTCTGGTACTGCTCGGTATTACTGAGGCTTTCGACGACCCGCTCGGTGGCCTTGTCGCGGATCCGCCCGTCGGTCTGCCTGGTCCAGTCACCATTGGCTTCCACGCGCTGCTGCGAGGCTTCGCTGTGCTGCCAGACCTGGTCCCCTTTGGGCAGGCTGGGCAGGGACAGGCCGTGCGGGAGGATGCACTGGATAAACGGCTTGTGTGGCAGGCCCTGGGCGAACGACACGACGACCTTGGTGCCTTCTTCAGGGAAGCTGTAGAACCCCATTTCATCGCCACCAGTCGGGACCGGTACCGGCACGCCAGCCAGCACCGGCATGGACTGATCCGGTTCGTTGTCCTGGTCCAGGACCTGCAGGTCCACGGCAAAGCGCGGACGAAACTCGTCGCAGATACCGGCGCCGGCCGGCGCGTCGGCCACGCCGACGACCTGGGCAAAGCGCGGCAAGTGATAGCCCCCGCTCAGCTCGGGAAACATGCGCTCTACACAGCGCCGGATTGCGTCTTCCATTTGATCGCCATTTCGGTACCGACGAGTGCCACAGAGGTGACCCGCTCGCCCTGGTTGATGGTTGCACCTGGACGCAGCCCGGGAAGGGCCGCGATCACGGCGCTCTGGTTGCCCTGGTAGTTGTTGAACAGCTCGACCGGCAGCTGCAGCGGCGATCGATCACCAAAGAAGCTGTGCGCCCAGCTGCCGACGAAAACTTCACCGTCGCCCTGCTGTTGCCAGACCAGGTCGGGGATGGAGAAAACCCGGGCCAGGCTGTCCATGGCCTGAAAACCCGACGCCAGGCTGTAGAAGTACGGGGCTTTGGTCGTGGCGTAGGCCTGCGCCGGCACACGAAATCTCAGGCCGGTGTGATCGCTGATCGCGGCCAGGACGGTGCGCAGATCGGCATGGCGCAGGTTCAGCGGGAGCGGGTTGGCCAGGATCGCCGCCAGCTCGCGGCAATACAGCACCTGCTCCAGCTGGTTCACCGCGGTGCTGCGCTCCACGTAGCCGATGAAGTGGCGCTGCAGGGTCGCCTCGTTGTAGCCGATGTCGAGCGTGACCAGCCCAGACACTGGCGCGCTGGCCTTGATGGTGAGCTGGGCGCGGCCAGGTGTGGCCAGGTCCAGGCGCACATCATCTTTGACCAGGACGTGCTCGATGCCGGCGATACGCAGAACCTTGTGGAGCTTCACGATTTGCCCCCCAGGTAGTCATCCAGCTTTTTCAGGGTCGCCTCGAAGCCGGTCAGCTCCTGGCCACCGGTGCCGCTGGCTTCGCCATTCGCGCCACTGGTGGTACCGCTGACCGCTTGCCCGGGCGCGCTCTGGGTGCCAATCGCGTTCGCAGCACGGCGTTTCTCCACGCGCTCGGGGTTGGACAGTTTCTCTGTCAGCGTGAACTGGATCCGCCAGCCGCGTAGTGAATCGTCCTCGCGGGCACTGACGCCGTCCGAGAACTGCACCTGGCGCATGCCGATCGCAGCCGCTGTGTCGTTGACGATCCGGTACGTTTTGAGCTGGCCACCGCTCTCCGTGGCCTCGGCCAGGCGCATGAGCGTGCGCAGGTCGGCCGAGTCGGTGAAGCGGATCAGCAAGTTGACGGTCAGCGTTTTGGGCTTGAAGCCCTTGTGTGCGGTGTCGGTGTTGCTGGTCTGGCCCGACATGTCGCCACTTTCAATACGCAGGTCTCCGGTGACCTTCATGCCCCGGCCTCGGATCCGTTCGCCGTCCAGGAGCAGTGTCATAGACCCACCAGTTCGCGGACGAAGCTCAGGCCTTTCAGCGATCCCAGCAGCATGACGCCGGCGGAAATCGGCCATTCATGACCTGGTGCGTTGCCGGCCAGCAACTCGCGGCGCAGTTCGACCGCATTGCCCGGGCCAATCAAACGAGCAGTCATCGACACGTCTGCAGACGCGCCGTCGAACATGGACTTGAGGTTGGCCAGCTCCTGGTCCTTTGCCGTGCTGCGCTGCGCCTTACGAGTGGCCAGCGCTTGCAGATCCGCCAGGGGCGAGCTGGGCGCGAAGCTCTCAAGCGCGGCCAATTGCCCCGACATCGCCTGGCGTGCTGCACGGGTGATGGTCGACTGCTCCAGGGGAAGCTCACCCCAGCGCGGGAGCGCACCGGCGGTCGGCAGCTCCCACTTAGCCGTTTCAAGCTCAGCCAGCCGCCCTGCGCGGTTCTGCGCGCGCTTGAGGTCAGGCAGCGGCAGCACGGCGTTGAAACGGCTCAAGGTTGTGGCGAAGTGGTCGTAACGAGTGCCCACGAACATTACGACCAGGGCGTACTGCTCACCCCCAGGGCGATTGGTGTCCGTCACGTCCTCGAGCTTGGCGCCCAGGTGCTGAAGCAGGTTCGGTGCCGACAGGTAACGCTGAAGCCCCCGACCTTGGCCCACTCCACTTTGAAAAGGCGTCACCACCAGCGTTGCCGGGACTTCGCCCAGAGCCTCGTCCAGGGCGCTGCGCCCAGCGGCAACTGCAGCAGCTGCCGCTTCCCCGACAGGGCTGGGGTCGGTGGTGGCCAACTCCTGCAGCGCGGCCACGCGCTCGCCAGCGCTGGCCAGCTCGCCGCCTGCCATGGACTTGGCCTCATCGAGGCCGGCCAGCCAACTGGTGGATTGGCTCGGCCAGCGCATGGTCACAGGTAACCAGGTCATACCAGGTCAGCCTCCCAGACCACGGCATTGATGCCGTTCAGGTCTTTGGCGTCGCGGGCCTGCTGCAGGCGCTCCTTCAAGCTGTAGGCCTGCTGCAGCAGCTGCAGCTTCACGCGGGTGAAGTCGTCGGCCACCAGGCGCAGTTGCGCTGCGGTGTGGGGTCTGTAGGCCTTGATGCCGCTCCGATCGGCGCAGGGGTACGACAGGTCAACGCCCAGGGCGGCGGCGCCGCTCAAGTTGACCTGGTCGTCCAATGCAGTGCTGTAGCAGTAGCTGTCGCCCAGGGCCGAAGACCAGAACCCACCAAAGATGCGGGCACTGCAGGTGGCATCGATTTCCGTCACCCGTTCCTGGTACCGGCGCTCGATCGTGGCGGGGATGTCATCCACCCATTGGCCGTCCTGCCACACCTGGCCTGGTCCAGGCGGGTCGAGGGTGTAGCCAGCCGGCAGCTGTCCCAGTCGGTCGATCGACTTGGCTTCGCCGGTCTTGGTGTTGTACGCGGTGAGGCCCAGGTAGGAGTCGATCAACTGCCAGCGCTGACCATCCCAGTGCGCGGCCTTGTAGTCCGGTACTGCCGGCGGCGGCACCTCGACGCAGCCCCGGGGGATCAGCCAGACGCCTTCCTCCAGCGGGGACGGGTCGGCGTAGGCCGGGCCGGTGTAGATGCCCAGGTGGTCCGTTTGGTAGACGATCTTGGATTGCATGGCTGGGCCTCAGTACTTGATGAAGGCGTTGAACGCGATGTTCTGCGGCCGCGTCTCGCTGCCGCCGGTGGCGTTAACCGTGACTTGGTGCGTGTGGTCGCCTACGGCCAGCACAGTGACCGGGTGCGTGTGGCTGCCGGATTCGCTGGTGAGCTTGTCGTGCACGCCGGCCTCGCCGAAGTTGACGATGTTGCGGGGCTCGGTGATTTCACCCGACGTATCGACGCCATCAGGGGTGTAAACGCCGGAGCGCACCAGGTGCGCATGGTTACCGGCCTCGGCCGTGCTCGCGCTGTGGGTATGGCCGCCGGCACCGGCGGAGCTGGCCGTGTGGCTGTGGGAGCGGATTTCATCCGCCTGGGTGCTACCCAGGACGCGGCCGGGGTCAAGATTGCGGCCATCGTCCAGGACTCGGATGAACAGGCCGCGCACGTCTGGCAGGTTGAAGGTGCTCACACCGTCGCCGGCGCCGTGGCGGGTACCGATCTTTGCGAACAGCCTGGCGTAGACGGTGCGGGATACAGCGGCGCCGTTAGGACGCATGAAGCCTGGCGGCGGGGAATCGAGGTCGAAGAACGAGACTTCACCCACCTGGTTGTTTTCCAGCTGGGCGATCGCGGCGCGCAGGGCCTTGGTCGTGGCCAGGATGTCGCTGCTGTCGCTGGTTGGATCGTCGCTTTTGGCGTTCGGCAGGTTGCCCAGCCCCACGTCGTCCTTGGTTGTGGCCCTGGCGCGCAGGGCTGGGTAGTCGCCGACTTTGGCTGCAAAGTGATCCACCAGCGCCATGGTGATCGGCTGCCACTGGCGTTGGTCGGTAATGTTGCCTGAGGCATCGACGCTGGCCAGTTCGACCAGGTAGTGCAGCGTGCCGTCGCTGTCCTGGTAGTCGGCTTTGGCCGAACCAAAGGAAACGACCCACTGCGGTACCACATCGTTGCCCTGCCGGCGCAGTGCAACATCAATCCAGGCTTTGGTAGGTAGCGCAGGGAGCTGAACCACTGCAGGCTCGCCGAGCGCCACGCGCACGCCTTCGATGTAGGCGATCCCGGCTTTCATCTGGTAGACGCCCAGGCCACTGCGCTCCAGCTGCAGGCCAGCATCCCAGAAGCAGGTTCTGCCATACACGTCGCGGTTGCTCAGCCGCTCGCGGCTGTCGACACCGGCCAGGCGGACGGTGAAGTCGTGCTGCCAGGTGCTCGCGTCGACCGTGATGCCGGTGATTTCCTGGGCACCGTCGTACTCCACCAGGAAGTTACGGGTCAGGTTGTTGCCGATCTGCAGCGGTGGGATGTTCTTGCGCTTCTGCTGCAGCGGCACGTAGGCCACGGCCAGCAGGATGTTTTCCTCGGTTTCCAGGCCGATCCAGTTGAAGTCCCAGTCGCCCACACTGGAGTCGGCCACAACGCTGTAGATCACCTGATTAGGGTTCACATAGCCGGTTCGTTGAACTGCGGTGGTGTAGACCAGCTGGGCCGCAGGGGGCTTGCCTGCAGCACGGTCCACCGGCGCCGACGGGTTGAGGCCCGGAACGTTGGCGAACACGAAGCGCGCCACGTTCAGGACCTGCTTGTTGGCCTGCTTTTGCGCGATCAGCGACTGGCCGGCGAGGGTAATGCTTGCTCCCATGAGGGCTCCTAGGTGTTCTCGGTGGTCACGACGGCCAGTTCATTGATCACGACCAGGCGGCTAGCGCGGTCGTCCCAGACGGCACAGAGGGTTTCCTGGTCGTCATGGAAGTGGGCGACCCGCATGCCCAGGGTTACCGGGGTGATCGTGGCGAACTCGTAGCGGCGGCAGGTGCGCCCGTACTGCTGCATCAGTACGCGCAGCAGCACCGGGTTGGCGCTCAATTGGCTGTCGGTGAGGTAGAGGCGCACAACGTCCCAGTTCACGCTGTCGAAGCGCTCCTCGATCTCGACGTAGCCGACACCAAGGCGCTGGAAGATCCGCACGGTGCCGGCGCTGCTGCCGGCGTCCACGGCATTGATGAAGGCGTACTTCACCCTTTTCCGATACAGGCTCTCTGGCTCGCCCTGAAAGCGCTGGATGTCGCGCTGCCAGGCGAGCAGATCGAGAACGGTGATGTGGCAGGTCTCGGCATCGAGCTGCATCAGCGGCCAGTTCATCCAGGTCTCGACCTTGGCCCACCAGGCCTGGGCGGCGTCGCGCAGCTTTGAGAGCTCCACGCCCTCCAGCCAGAACGGCAGTTTGAGCTTATCCACCGAGCACCACCTGGACGTCATCAAGGCGGGGAATGGTCAGCTGCGAGACGATGTCGACGTTGTCGAACTTCAGCGACTCGATGCCTGCAAAGGTTTCGTGCAGCTCCTCGCCCAGGCGGCTGAAAGAGAACCGCGACTGTGGATAGGTCAGGGTGGGCTGATAGTCGCTCGCGGTGCTCTCGCGGAACGCTGCCCGGATGAACAGCTCTGTGTCGCTCAGCAGTATGTCCTGGTTCTCGGTACCGACCTGAGCGGTTGGCCAAACCGTGACGCGCACGGTGTGCTGGGTGGCGGGCATCTCCTGAACCAGCATGTCGTCGCCGTGCCCATGGTTGCCCTGGTCGCGGACGTAGCTGTTGATCTTTTCCAGGTAGCTGGCCGCCGGCGAGCCTGCTTCGAACAGGACAAAGGCATTGGCACTGCCAGGTCCTCGAGGAGCATCGTGCTCGAAGTACACCCCGTCAGGCTCTACGCCCGGGAAGGCCGCGATCATGGCCCGGTACACGGCGTCGGTGTGCCACTGGTTGACCGCGCTGAACTGGTTGCGAGTGCGCAGGCGCAGGTCGTCGTCATGTTCTTGGTCTGCCCCGGGCTGGGTCAGCCAGCCATCGGCGTTGACCACCTGGATCACGCCGGGGATCGGCTCGGGTAGGATCGAGTAGTAACCCGGGGCGAGGTTGTAGCCGCTGCCTGCTTCACTCGCCTCGACCGGCACCAGGACCTGAGAGTCGCCGTCCAGGAACTGGGTGGCGGCGGTGGTGACCAGGACGTAGACGTTGCCGTTGATGGCCACCGACTGCACGCGCACGCCGGCGGGGATCTCCAGCACGCCGGCGACACCGCTGCGGGTGAACAGCAGCTGTCCTTGGGCCTTGGTAGAGGCCTTGCGAGTGACGTCGACCGCCCAGGCCAGCATGTCCAACCAGGTGCCGGTGGCTGTCTTCACGAAGAAGTTCGGCAGCACGGTGTTGACCATGAACTCGATCAGCCACAGCACGGGCTTGGTCACCAGAGCCGTGACCAGGCGCCAGAACGGCGACCAGGCGCTGGTGTTGCTCAGCTTGCTGCCCTGGGCGGCTACCTCTTTCTCCCAGGCGGCACGCAGGCCTGCCTCGGTCGTCGGGACGCCGGCGTCCTGCAGGGCTTTCTTGAAGTCGACGTCACTCACAGGACTACCTCAGTGGTTCCAAATGCAACGGTGGTGGCGGTAACCAGGTACTGGCCGCTGCCGGTTTCGGTGATCTGTACGGTGCCCGGTACCAGGCGTTCATCGGTCTCTACCAGCAGCTCCAGCTGCTGGATGCAGTCGGCCTGGCGGAAGCGGTCGCGCTCGGCCATGAGCGTGATGAGCAGTCCGCTCTCGCGGATCATGTGGGCGATGTCCTGGGCGATGCTGGCCCGATCGTCCACCAGCACGGGCTGGTTCGAAGGGTCCAGGGTCAGGTCGTTGTTGGTGATGAGTAGATCGATATAGAGACTCATCAGCCGGTCGCCATCGCCATCATGTTTTCAAGCTCCAGCGGGCTCATTGGCTTGGCGGTGTTGATCTCCACCTTCTCAATGTGGTTGCCACGGTTCTGGTTCTGGGTGTTCTGGATGCTGGTCAGCAGGCCGCCGGCGGGCACGGCGTCAGCCTTGGTCGGGCTCAGACTGCCCGTGGGCTGATACTCGGCATTGGCGCCCACGCTGGGCAGATCAGGGATGCTGCCCAGCTTCAGGTCGATATCGACGCCAGGGATCTTGTTCAGCATGGAGATCAGCGAGTTCAGGGCAGACCGGAACACGCCCACAATCCCGTCCCAGGCGGCTTTGGCCATGCTCGACCAGCCGCCCATGCTGTTGAACCAGGTGCTGAGCGCGCTCAGTTGCTCGCTCACCCACTGGAAGGCTGCGGTGTTCATCAGGGCGGTGGTCCACTGGTCCCAGTACGCCACGGCCGCGACGATCACTGCGACCAGGGCGACGATGCCCAGGACCACCAGGCCGACCGGGTTGGCGGCCAGCGCCGCGTTCACCAGCCAGATAGCGCCCTGCCAGACCAGCATCGAGGCCTTGGCCAGGCCGATCGCCGCGATCATGCCGAGGATCCGGGCGATGAACAGCGCGCCCTGGACGGTGTGGGCGATGAACATGGCGATGCTCTTCCAGCCGGTCCAGGTGAGCAGGGTCCAGACCACGTTCAGGCCAAGCCAGGCCATCTTGCTCAGGCCGACGACCACCGTCAGCGCGCTGATTGCAGCGGTAATGGCCAGCACGACAAGCGTTGCGATGCCCATAACGCGGGTGATATTCGGGAAAAGTTGGGTCCACCTGGTCATGGTCTTGCCGATGCCAACCAGCTTGTCCATCAGCGGCTGCAGCATCGGGATCAGTGCCTGGCCAAAGGCAATACGCAGCGCCTGGACTGCCGCCCCGAACTGCTGCCACGGGTCGACCATGGCCGCTGCCATCTTCTCGGCCTGCTCCAGGCCACGGACCTTGCCCAGTTGGTCGATACCGCTGCGCAGCCGGTCGGTGTCCTGAGCCAGTGCGCCGATCACCTGGGCGCCTTCACCGCCGAACGCCTCGACCAGCTTGCTATCAGCTGCAGCGTTGCGCAGGTCGCCGAACTTGCCCTGCAGCTTGGCCATGATGTCCAGCATCGGCAGGACCTTGCCGTTGGTGTCGGTGAACTTCATCCCCAGCTTGTCCGAGGCGTTGCCGATGTTCTCGAAGAACGCCTTGTAGCGTCCGCCGGCGTCGCCGCCTTCCATGGTGCTGGACAGGGTGCCGATCACTGCCATCTGTTCGGCCAGGTCGATGCCGGACGCCGAGGCGATCGCCCCGGCTTCCTTGAAGCCTTCCTTCATCTGCTCGCCACTGGTGCGGAACAGCTGCACCGCCAGAGCGGTCTGGCCGCCCAGCTTCTCGACCCACTGGCTTTTGCCCATGGCGTCTGCCTGCTGCTTCTGCAGGTTGTAGAGCGTGCCGACGTATTCGCTCATCACGTCCTGGTCGGACTTGGTGGCCTTGGCCAGCACGGCACTGGTGTTGGTAAAGGTGGCCAGCTGGGAGCCGGCCAGGCCCTTGATGGCCCCTTGGATCTTGTACGCCGAGGCGACGAAGGATTCGGCGTTCTCGCCGTAGGAAACCGAAAAGTCGAGGGCTTGGGCGTTGAGGGCGGTCAGCGCGTCCTCGGCCACGCCGAGCGAACGGACGTCGCCCAGGGCGCGGTTCACATCCAGCGCGGGGGCCATCGACGCCTCGATACCGGTCAGGGCGCCCCAGACGCCGGCGACACCGGTACCGATCTGCTTGATGTTGGCTTCGCCCTGGGAGGCCAGATTGTCGAAGCCCTTGGTCACCTTGGCCAAGGGCGCCGAGACCTTGTCGGTCAGGCTCAGGATGAAGTCCAGGCGGCTGGATGTGCTCGCACTCATGGGGTCAGTTACCTTTCCAAGCTCGTGATATGCCGTTGGCTATGGCGAGTTCCGTTCGCCGCCAGTACTCGTCTTCCAGCCACTTGGCTGTGCCCAGGGTCTCGGGCGATCGATCTGCACCAGGTAGCCACCGATCGGCGAGGGCCAGCAGCTGGCCCATGCCGTCCTCGGTCAGGCGCTCGGCGTGGTCGAGCGCTTTTTTACGGTGACTTCAATGGTCGGGGAGTACTCCTCCATCAGCGCACCGGCGATCTGGATCGCGGTCACTGGGTTGACCAGGAGCGGCTTCAAGGCCGCTTTCTGCTCCTGGTTCACTGCGTTCATCAGCAGGTTGTGGGAGGGCGCGACCTTGTTGGACTGGGTCATGCTGTTGATGTACTTGGTCATCAGGGCCGGATCGACGGTGAAGTCGAATTCCTGGGTGCCTACTTCCAAGGTGATTTCGGTACGTTCGGTCATGGTGCGGTTCCAGTGTTTGCCAGTTGGGTTGGGCAGAAGCTGCGGACGTGGTCCTGCAGCCCCAGGATCATTTGCTTGCTGACGGCGAGCTGATCTCGGAGGGTGAAATAATCCGATCGAGCGTCTGCTGCGAGTTCGGCGGTGGCTCCATCAGCCACGCCGGCGGCGCCGGTGACTGCAGGCACAGGGGTTGCGCAGGTGGCTTTGACGAGCAGCCGCTGATCGCGATCGTCAACAGCGCGGCGCAGAACCTGGTTGGCATTACGGGCATCGTTCAGCTCCTGGGTGTGTTTGTTGTCGAGGTCCTTGGCCTGGGCCAGGCGCTCGGCATTCGCGTTAGCGACCTGGATCACGGCCTTGAGGTCGACCAGCGCCTGGTCCCGCTCCGATCGCACCGTTTCCAGTTGGGCCTTGTAGTCCCATACAGCCCAGTTCAGCAGGGCCATAAGCAGTAGCGTCAGGACAGAAAACACTGATTTGAAAGTCATTTGGCGCACAGCCTCGCTTCGTCCAGCTGGCGGGCGTGCAGGCCGCGCACGAACACCTTGTTGCCCTTGGCGTCGGTGACGTAGGCCCACACGGGACGGCCATCAGTGCCCCATGCCAGCGCCTTGCAGCCTTCCGCGATGCGACCGGCATTGATGAGCACCAGGGCACGGCTCGCACAGGTCGACGGCGCTCCAAAGTGGTGGCCGTGGCTGCTGAGCGCGTCGAAAGTGTTCTGGCTGATCTTGTCGTTGGTCAGGCAGTCGGCTAGGGCCAGTTGGCCCTTCTCGATCACCAGCTGCTCCACCTCGGCACAGCGCGCCGGCGACCAGTAGTCGCCGACCACTACCGGGTAGGGGCTGGTGTAGCGGGTGATGCCCAGGCACACAGTCGGTAGGCCCCGGGCCAGCTGATCGGCATAGACGACGTTCTGGCCTTCGCCTTCCCATTTGCCCAGGAACGCCATCAGGGTGCTGCTGCTCAGCACCAGGGCGATGGAACCCGTCAGGATCTTGTTGCGCAGGCTCATGGCTTGACCTTCCAGTCGCGCAACATCTGGCGATACTTGGGTACCAGCAGGAGGATCTGCAGCACCATGTAAAGGGCGGTCAGCATGTAGGCGACCGCCGACCAGTCGACGGTGCCCGTTACGCCGGTGGCGGCTACTCCGATTGCGGGCGCGGCCTTGGCCAGGGCGACAGCAGTGTCTTGAGCGGCCTGATTCGCGCTCATCGATGACCCCCTTTCTCAAAAGTGGACTGGCAAGGGACGCAGCGGGTCATTCCGCCCAGGGCACGGCGCGCCTCGGGGATCTCGCCGTCGCAGTCCTCGCAGTGGGTCAGGCTCGGCCCGGTCGAACGCGCACGGGACAGGGCGGCAGTGATCGCCTGGTCACGCTGACGCTGCTCCAGGGCTTGGGCGCGATCGAACGGGCAGGTCATCAGCGCAGGCCCTCGATCTCGGCTGCAGCCAGGTACGGCACACCGTTGATGCGGATGAAGTCCGGACTGGTGACGTCGAACGGCACCTTGTGCTTGTGCTTCTCGCCGCCCTTGGCGTCGATGTTCAGCAGGCTGGAGATCTTCGGCTTGCAGCCAAAAGCCTCCACGCGGAACTCGTCGGTGGGGGTTTTTGCGTAGAACAGCGAGTCGAACGGCTCCAGCTGGCGGAAGCTGCCGGCTGCGCGGGCGGCATCGATCAGCAGGTTGAAGTTGGAGGTGTCCAGCTCCAGCTCGCCGCTCGCGGCAACGTCACCGTCGACGTAGCCATCCGGCACGCCGCCGGTCTGGGCCACCGCGCTGTTGTCAGTGATATCGAGGGTGACGGTCTCAACGTGGATCTGCAGGTCGCCCACGGTGATGTCAAAGTTCTTGCCGCCGATCTTGGACATGGGGTTACTCCTCGTCGCTCAGGTCGAGAGCGATGTTTGCGGTAAGGTCTTTGGGGCAGTTGTAGGGGCGCAGCTTCAGGTACGCCTCGACGGCGGTTTTGCTGGTCCAGACCAGGGTGATGGCGTCGTCCGACGGCGCCTCGATGTCGCCCGGGAACTGCACGCCGGCGAACACGACCGAGCGGGACATGTCGCGCAGCGGCTTCATCAAGGCGGTCTTGTTCTGCGCCATCGAGGTCGCCGTGTTGTTCAGCTTCCGATCGGCGATACGCTGGATCAGCAGGATCCGAACGCGGCGGGCGGCCTTGTCAGCGATGCGCAGGTACTCGACCACCTGGTAGTCCGAGCCCGGGGCATCGAGCATGTTGCCGTCGCCCCAGAAGGTGCCCGGGTAGTCGGGGTAGGTCTGCGGTACCGAAAAGCGCGCCTTATCCAGCTCGGCGACGATTGCGGATGGGAGCGGAATGCTGTCCTTGTCGACCGGGACAGCGCCGAGGCCGACCAGGGCGCCGGTGGCCACCCGCATCGGGCTGTCGGCGATGCTGACGTCTGCCCGGGCCAAGCGCCCGGCGAGCACGCCGAGGTTGTTGCCGTGCAGCTGCGGCACGACCAGCACGCGGGCTGCGGCCACGTCGGCCACCTTGGCCTTGGCTTCGGAAAGGTAGGTAGCCCAGTCCTGGGCAGCGGTGATGCCGGCGACCGCCGACATGATGAACACCCGGCGCCCGTACTTGGCACTCAGCTCCAGGGCTTTGGCGTGCATGGCCTCGAACGTGGCCTTGTCCGCGACGGGGGTGGTGATGACCACAGCCTCGACCGAGACGTTGTCCTGCTGGGCCTTGTCCAGGGCGGCAGCCCAGTCGCCGTTGGCGGCGATCGGCGCGGCCATGCACGCCCACTTGTCCCCGCCGTTCTGGCGTGCGGCCAGGACTTGGGTTTTCAAGTCGGATGCCGTGGCGCCCAGGTCGGTGTCTAGGTCGCTCTGGGTATTGAGGGCCAGCAGCTTGCCGACGTTCTTGCCGGCAGGGCCGATGAACAGGAAGTAGCGCTCGATCTCGGTCACAGCGCCCTGGCCGAGGTTGAGGTTGTTTACGTTGGCGGATCCAAGTGCCATGGAATGCCTCTTAGCGGGGTGAGTTGAGGATTTGTTCCAGCACCAGGTTCACCAGCTCGCTGGTGTCGCGGTTGCTGTTTGCGCCCAGGAACTGGCGCTTGGGCAGCTTGATTTCCCAGCTGTCGGCACCGGTGGACTCGCCCTGTTCTTCGTCCAGGATGCGAATCAGCAGGCCGGCCTGCATGTAGCTGACGTGCTCCAGGATCCAAGCCACGGCTGGCCGGGAGAGCCGCTTCTTACCCGCCTGGCGCACCTTGAAACCCAGCCGACGCAGCCGCTTGGCCTGCTTGGGCGTCGACATCGAGCCCTCGTCGACCTTGTTCCAGCGGCGCATCTGCTGGGCTGTTCGGCGTTCGGTAGCGCCGTTGTGCTGCTGGGCGGCTACCCAGGAGGTCAGGTTGTTCTTCCAGCCCAGGACGGCCTGGTCAGGGGTCAGGCTGGTGACCTGCAGCAACTTGCCCAGGCCGGTCTCCATCTTCTTCTGGCCTGGCTCAGGGTTTTTCCGGGCGGCAAAGGGCGAGCCGTCCAGGTTCTGCTGGCTGCGGATGCGCTTGCGGCTCATCGTTCGCAGGCGCTTGGTCACGTTGTTCAGCAGGCGTCGGCGTAGCCGCGGCTCCAGGCGCAGGAGCGCCAATTGCTCGCGCACGCCCAGGACGCCCCGGGCATCGATGCCGACGAAAGGACTAGCCACGGGCCGTTACCTCGCCTTCTTCCGCCACCCACAGGTCGTACGGAACGAATGCCCAGGTCTTGCCGAACGCCTCAAACTCGCCGTTGTCGTCTTCGGCCAGGTACTGGGGCTCCACGAACTGGACGGTCAGCTCGACGTCGAACAGGTCGTTGTCCAGGTCGATAGGCTCGATCACGAACGCCGGTGCCGGCAGGTCCTCGCGGTCTGGATCATTGGCTTCCAGCCAGGTGCCCACCAGGGCCAGTAGGCGCGGTGGGGAGCCGGTGAAGCGCTCCAGGTCGAAGACTGCGCGATAGGTCATATCGCCCATGTGCAGGCCCTGGGTGGTTTCCTTCCAGAGCAGTTCGGTGTCCATCTGCTCGACCCAGCTCTGCAGCTGCTCGGGCATCACCAGCTGGCGTTCGAGCAGGTACGCGGTCAGGGCCTTGATCTTGTTCATGCCAGGGCCGCCGTGATGCGGCTGCGGCCCTGCAGGGCGCGCACAGCGGCTTGGCTGAATGCCAGGTAGGTTTCAGCGCGCTCGGGCGCTTCCTTGCCAGTGTTCTCGGCCACCTCGCGGCGGGTCACAGTCGCAAAGTCGGTCAGGGCAGTGGCCTTGGCCCGGCAGTACACGGCGCGCTTGTACAGCGCCACCTTGAAGGTGCGCTCCTGCAGCAGCAGAGAATCGGCGGTGGCCACCTCGGTGATGCCGAGGTCACGCCAGCTGGCCATCAGCTTGGCCAGGTCCTGATTCACTTCGCCCATGGCGATGTTGAGGTGAGTGACCAGCGTGTCGCTCAGGTACTCCCCGGGCAGGCGGTAAGCCTTCTGGTACTCAGCCAGGGAGAGGTCCGGCCAGAAGCCGTTGTTCTCGATGGTCTGGTCCACCACGGTTGCGGTTTTTCCTGAAAAGCTCATCGCTGGTCACTCGAAAAGGGCGGGAGACACCGTTTCGGCGGGGGCTGGCCATAAATGGCTGGCTCCGCTTCACGGGTTCCCGCTGGGGGGGGTAGTCGGTTATTCGGTTTCGCCGGCGGGGGCTTCCAAGCGCGCCAGAACACGGCGGCACTTCTTGATACGCGTACCGCAGCCCGCCTGCGGGTACAGCTCGGTGGCTCGCTCCAGGTGTTTGAGCGCGACCGCCCATTGCTGGTCGTCCATGGCTCGGATGCCGATCAGCTTGTGGAACTTGCTCGGGATCTGCTCCGGCAGTGTCCACTCGCCATCTACTCGCGGCAGCAAGTCCGACAGGTAGGGCTCGGGGCTGCGGCCGGCTTCATACTCGGCATAGGCCCAGTCGCCCACGGCATCAGCGACAAAGGTCTGGATGTCCTTGCGCTTGAACGTCGCCGGCAGTCTTTGGCCTTGCTCGATCGCGATGTCGGCCAGTTCCAGGGCGTCATCGAACTGGGTGGTGTCGAACAGCCAGACCATCACCTGCACCAGGACGCGGTTCTGCAGCTGCAGGCCGGACTCCAGATAGCGCTGGATGTACTCCTGGTACTTGGGCAGCAGCTCGATTCGCTTGAGGTCCTGCTTGCCGGCGAGGTTCGGGATCGCCTTCAAGCGGACAAGGTCCGCGTCCAGGCTGGCCTCCATCAGCTTCAGGTGCTTGCGAGCATTCGCCGGGCTGCTCAGGGCCTCGCCAGGGGAGTAGGGAATGGCCGCTGCAGCAGCCACCTGGGCCACTGCAGCGGCGCCTTGCTCCAGCACACGGCGCTTGTGAGCTAGTGCGAGGCTCATACCAGCTCCACCGAATCGGATTCCAGGTAGGCGAGCTTG
Source organism: Pseudomonas kurunegalensis (assembly GCF_030291635.1). Taxonomy (NCBI): domain Bacteria; kingdom Pseudomonadati; phylum Pseudomonadota; class Gammaproteobacteria; order Pseudomonadales; family Pseudomonadaceae; genus Pseudomonas; species Pseudomonas kurunegalensis. The sequence continues at coordinate 502,283 of NZ_CP127871.1, forward strand.
CCCAGTTGCTCAATCACGTAGCCTTCGTTACGCCCGTTGTAGTCCTCAACGCGGGAGCGCTTCGGGTTCTCGAGCAGGTGACGACGCCAGCTGGAATCCTGGAAGTAGATCGAGAGGTTGGCCCAGGAGGTGACCAGAATGCCCTTGGCCGGGAAGAACGGAACCACATAGGAGGGGAGACCGCCAAAGGTGTCGATCACCTGGGCTTCTTCGATGCGCTCCTTTTCGGTGGGGGTTCGCCCCTGCTTCGCGTACAGCTTGCCCTTCTCGTGGGCGAGCAGATCCGAGCCGACGATAGCAATCAGGTCGCCCTCGTCACGGAAGACAGGGTCGATCATCTGCTTGACGTCCTGGACGGCGGCGTCGAGGTTTTCGTAGTCGCCGCCTTCGCCGATCTTGATTTTCACCGCAGGATCGGCGGACTTCAGGACCTGCTCCGGAATCAGCTCACGCGCCTGCTGCAGCCAGCCCTTGTTTACGTCCTGGAGCAGTGGGTAGTTGGTGATGTTGGTCTGCTTGGCGGCATGGGTACCGCTCCAGCCGATCAGGATGCGGTCCAGGGCGATGCGCTTCTGCACGGCCTCCAGGTACTTGCGGGCGAACTCGGGGAACTTGGCCCAGGCATCGATGGTGGCGAACTTCAGCGCCACGTCGGTCTCGGTATGGAACAACTCGTAGCTGTTGTTTTTCAGATCGAGCAGGTGGCGCGGTTCGCGGTCGTTCAGGTCGGTGTCGGTGCGACTGGTTGCCGGACCGCTCAGGCCCAGCAGGACCTTCTCGCCCTTGATCTCGGTCACGCCGATGACGTTGATGCGTCCCAGAAAGTCCACACGCTCGGTGATCTGCTCGTTCAGCTCTTGGGCGTGGGTCGGTTCCACGGCAAAGGTGCGAGTGGCGTCATCGATGCTGTACGCCTCGGCCAGATCGTCCTGAAGCTGCAGATATTCCGCTGCAGCGCGTTTCGACAGGGCGCCCATTAGCGCAGGCCCCCACCGCGTTTCTTGTCGCCAGCCGCGCCGGTGGTACGTTTGACCTGGCGGCGGTTCGAGGTGGTGTTGAACATTTGGGTGAGGGTTTCCTGTAGCTCATCCATGCGGGCGCTGAGCTCCTTCACGTCGCCTTTGTCCTTACCGCCTTTACCGCCCTTGCCATCCTTGCGGTTGAACTCGCGGTTTTCGTCCGCTTCGTCCACCACGTCCTGGACGGCGGCACCTACTGCGTCGACCTGGTCCTTGTTGTCGGCGTCATCGACACCTTCAACGACGGGTTCCAGCACGGCCTGCAGGCCGGCCAGCAGGATCACGAATTGGTCATACAGCGCCTTGAGCGCCTTGGCTGTTGCTTCATCCATCGGTTTGGTCTCGTCAGTTGAGGGGGTGGTGGTGTCGGCGAAGCGCTTGCAAAGGCCGGTCAGGGCGTTGAAGAAGCGGCGCAATTCGCCCGGCTGCTGGCTTCCCTCGCGAAGGGAGCCCAGCTCTACGGGGGCGCAGAAGTAGGAGGTCTTGTCGTAGCGGTTGCCTCTGCGGGCACGTCTGGAGAAATACAGCTCCTGAGTACCCAGGCTTGCAGGCTCGTCAGTGACAGCCAGGCCAGTGAGGTAATGGCGACCGGAGTTGGCGAAGTTCGGTCTGATTTCAACGCTGGTGAATAGCTTTTCGCCCTGGTCGTTCAAGTGCAGCAGCTTGTCGTTGGGCTTGAGCTGGGCTTCCAGGGCCACTTGGCCGGGCTGCAGTTCGGGGTCGTCGTTCTCGGTCACCAAGCGCACGGCAAAGACGGTGCCGTGGGAGCCAGGCCAGCGCTCATGCTCGCTCCAGATCACGGCCGTGTACGTGGACAGCTTGTAGGTTTCGGCGCAGTCGACCAGCTCCTGCACGGTGATCTCGCGGTTGTCGGCGGTCGGGCCGCTGACAGCTACGCGCTTCCAGTAGGAGACAAGGGATCTGGGCATCGGTTGAAGCGCTCGGTGGTGGTCGATGAGCGCCACGATAGGGAGCGGATCAGTACCGGCCAACCGGTTTGCTTGAGCAGAATTCCTATTCGCCGATTCTAGGAATTTCGCTCACTTTTACGCCGAGTTTGGGGCTGTTTCGGCGCATAGACTCCGCCCCATGAACTACTCGATCGAAGTCAAAGAGGCCGCCAAGCGGCTGTACCTGCGCCGTGCCTCGGTGAAGGAAATCCAGGCTCAGTTGAAGCTCCCGAACGTGCGGATCATCTACTACTGGATCCGGCAGGGCAGTTGGGACGAGATGCTGACCGATGAGGAGCCGCTGACCGCGATCAGCCGGAGGATCACGCTCATCTGTGAAAAGCAGGACACGCTGACGAAGGGCGACCTGGACGAGCTGGACCGGCTCACTGCTGTGCGGGAAAAGCTGATTAAGCAGGCCAGCAAGCCCGCAGCACCGGCGCCGGCGGCAAGCGAGCCGGCACGGGAGCAGGGCGATCGCGACCAGGGCCAGCGCCGAGAGCGGCGCGGTGGCGGTGGGAAGAAGCGGGACAAGCCCGCGAAGAATGACGTCAGCGGCCTGACAGAGGTGGACTTCCTCGACCAGTTCATTTCCAAAATGTACCGGTACCAGCAGGAGCTGTTCGCGGCGAAACAGAACCCGCTGACCTGCAGGCTGCGCAACATCCTCAAAAGTCGGCAGGTCGGTCTGACCTACTACTTCGCCGGCGAGGCCTTCATGGATGCCGTGCTGACTGGGGATAACCAGGTGTTCCTCTCGGCCAGTCGCGCGCAGTCCGAGATCTTCCGTAGCTACATCATCCAGTTTGCCCAGAAGTGGTTCGGCATCGAGCTGACCGGCAACCCTATCGTCCTCAGCAACGGCGCCGAGCTGCGCTTCCTCTCGACCAATAGCAGCACGGCCCAGGGCTACCACGGCCATGTCTATGTGGACGAATACTTCTGGATCCGCGACTTCGAAAAGCTCAGCACTGTGGCCAGCGCAATGGGCACGCACAAGAAATGGCGCAAGACCTATTTCTCTACGCCCAGCGCTGTCAGTCACCAGGCGTACCCGTTTTGGACGGGCGAGACCTTCCGTAATGACAAACGCCGCAAGAAAGCTGCAGGTGAATGGCCTTCCGAGGCTGCGTACACCCAGGGCGCGCTTTGCCCGGATGGTCAGTGGCGCAAGACGATCACCCTGGACGACGCCATTGCCGGCGGCTGCGACCTGTTCGACGTGGCCCAGCTGGAGCTGGAGTACGACGAGGATAAATTCCAGCAGCTGTTCTACTGCAAGTTCATCGACAGCACGCAGAGCGCGTTCGGCCTAAAGGATCTCGAAGGCTGCTATTCCGACCTGATGCTGTGGGACGACTTCGACCCGGACGCCGATCGACCTTTCGACAACAACCCGGTCTGGATTGGCTACGACCCAAGCCGTACACGCGACGACGCCACTTGTGTTGTGGTCGCGCCGCCGGCCGAGCCGGGCGGCAACTTCCGGATACTGGAGAAATACAGCTGGCGTGGGCAGTCGTTCACCTACCAGGCGGCCCAGATCAAGAAGCTGACCGAACGCTTCAACGTCCAGCACATCGGCATCGACACCACCGGCGTCGGCATCGGGGTGTACGACGTGGTCTGCGACTTCTACCCGCGTGCGCAGCGGATCCACTACAGCCTGGAAACGAAGACGACCCTGGTGCTCAAGGCCCAGGACGTGATCCGTGCGGGCCGGATCGAGTGGGACGCGGGCTGGACGGACATCGCGCAGGCCTTCCTGACGATCAAGCGCGGGACCACCAACGGCGGACAGATCACATTCAGCGCCTCCAGGACCGAGGCCACTGGCCACGCCGACATCGCATGGGCGGTCATGCACGCCCTGCACAACGAACCCCTGAACACCAACAAGCGGCGCAAGAGCCGTTACCTCACGAGCGGAAGCCATGCCCAAACGACAGAGAAAACACCCCGCCAGACAGCCACAGGCACAGCAGCCCACGCGGGTGTTCACGTTCGGGGAGCCGGAACAGGTGCTGACGTCCAACATCGGCGAGTACCTGGGCATCTTTCCAACCGACGACGGGCGCCTGTACAAGCCACCGGTGTCCCGCGCCGGCCTGGCCAAGCTGCTGCGGGCCAACGCGCACCACGGCGCCATTCCCAAGTTCAAGCGCAACTTGCTTCTGCGTGAGTTCATCGCGTCGGAAGGCTGCAGCGCGCACACGATGAGCTGTGCCGCTCTGGACTACATGGTGTTTGGCGAGGCCTATTTCCTGGCTCACGAAAACTTCCTGGGGCAAGTCCTGGAGCTGGAGCACCTGCCGGCGATCAACATGCGGGTAAAGGTGGATGGTGGCTTTGTCCAGTTGCTGCAGAACGGTGAGGAGGAGGAGTACGACCAGGAGGAGATCATCCACATCAAGGACTACGACGTAGAGCAGAACATCTACGGAATCCCGGACTACCTGGGCGGGCTGCAGGCGCTGTTGCTGAATGAAGCGGCCACGCTGTTCCGCCGGCGCTACTACAGCAACGGCGCCCATGCGGGCTACATCTTTTATACCAATGATCCGAACTTGTCCGAGGAAGACGAAGACAACCTGCGCTCGCAAATCAGTGCAAGTAAGGGTGTGGGCAACTTCCGCTCGATGTTCGTGAACATCCCCGGCGGTCACGAGAACGCAATCAAGATCATCCCGGTGGGGGACTTCCAGGCAAAGGACGAACTGGAGAAGGTGAAGAACATCACCAGGAACGACATCATCGCGGCTTGGCGCATGAACCCGGCACTGGCGGGCATCATCCCGGAGAACAGCGGAGGGTTCGGGGATATCGAAAAAATCGACAGGGTGTATACGAGCAACGAGATTTTGCCAATCTGTCAGTTGTTCGACCAAGTGAACGAAGTTCTTAGGGAAGACCGAAGGATTGGGTGGAGGGAACCAGCAGAAACTGTCTCTTGAAATAGTTCTATTGAACCGACGACCGTTTTTCTATGGCACAATGGTTCCATAATTGGAACCCTGGGGAGGGGATATGCGAGTTTACTGCAAGGAATGTAGAGGGAAGGGTCGTATTTCATCTAGGAATGATATTTCCATGGAATTCTCCTCTCTCTATTGCACATGTCTAGATTGCGGTCACCGATGGGTAGCGCACCTGACTTTCTCGCATACCCTAACACCTTCTGCACAAATGATGGATCGACTAGTATTCGACCAACTCCGTGCATTGCCCAGGGCACGCCAGCAAGAAATATTTCAACAACTTGGTGCTATCGATGCGCGATAGTTTTCAAATTGAGTTTCAATTCTCTGAAAGTCCTCCATCAGAGTAATTGAAAATTGAATAAGCCCAATACGACCTCTTTCGGAAAGTTTTGTTGCAGGAAGTTCAGTCAGAAGTGCAAGCAGGTTTCCGTGATTTTCAAGGTCGTCGGCCAGCTGGGTGAGGCAGGGCGCTGGGTGTGTCATGGCGTAACTCCGTTTTGCATGATGGCACATGGCTAATAGTTTGTGGGCCGTAATGCGTCGCGTCAAGACCTTGAAATTTATCTGGAAGTGTGGGACTAAATTCTTGAGGGCGATATCTGTCAATATATGCCATATGTTTTATATGTATATTGACACCTTATGGGCATCTTATGGATATCTTATGGATATCTTATGGCTACTTTGAAGTAGCTCCAGCTAGCTCCAGATACCAAAACGGGCGCCTCAGCGCCCGTTTTTATTGGAGTAACTCACATTCTATAGGGGGGGCAGTTTGACGGCGCCGTATTTTCGCTCACCGGCGGTGTTCTCGAATGCCATTACAAAAGTGTCAGCCGGTAGCGGGATGATGGCCAGGCCATTCCCCGTGTCTTGATACACCTGCTGGGTCGCCTCGACCAGGAAGAAGTCCACGGGCAGACCCAACTGTTGTCGAGCATGCGCCACGTCCTGTTCACACAGAACCACCAGGCGTCCATCGATCAGCATTACGCGGCCTCCATTTCAGGCGGCAGCTGTGCCTCAAGTTCAGTGATGCGCTGCAGTAGCAGGCCGATCAGCTTGGTTTGTTCTTCGTTCACCTGGTCCTGGACCATCGACCGCTTCAGCCGGTTAACGATCTCCGAGTTCATGCTGCGGTCGTTGTCCTCGGCCAGTACGGCGATGTCGGCGCGCAGCCCATCTGGCAGACGGACGACAAACTTGTCAGCAGTGCGGGAGTTAGCGGTGGTGTATTGCTGTTGCATGGTCTTTCCCTCAGTTGAATGCGGTGCGTGGGTGTTGTGCCAGCAGCTGGCGGACGATGGCCGTGTCTTGGGCGCTCAGATCGCCCAAACGGCTGGCCATGTCGGTCACGCTTTCGAGTTGTGTACGGGCTTCCGGTGTCTTGGTGACGATGAAGCCGATCAAGGCCCCGCCAACTATGGCGGTGGCCTGCAGGTGGCGGGGCGTTGTGGTAGCCTTCACAGCGCTGCTGCTTGGGTTGGGTGCTTGCATGTGCTTCTCCTCCTAGTGGTGGTTGGTGCCAAGGAGCTGCAACTCCTTGGCACCGTCCTCTCAGCCCTAGTTCATGGCCTTGGCCGTGAATACCGGGCGCGTCACACTTCGAACTTCAAAGCTCCCCAGGTCCGTGTTGTCCACGCTGTGCAGGTGCACTACACAGCACTCGGGTGGGGTCTGGTGATTGCGCCAGAAGTCGCTTGTCACCAGTTCGGCCAGATCTTCTGGCCGAGCGATCAGCAGATAGGTAGCGGGCATCAGCATCGAGCCGGCCTGGCCATCGACGGTGTAGAGCACATTCATTCCAACGTCTCCGGTGCCCACTGCTCGATAAGGCGCTGCCAGATCTGGCTGCCATTCGCGATCCGCTCATGCACCTCCAGGTCGGGCGTGTAATCCATCATCAGCACCTTCAGGCAGTCCTCGAACAACGGCAGGTCCAGGCTGCGCAGATCACTCATGACAAAGGGGAAGTCTTCGCCGTTGTAAACGCTCAGCAGGAAGCGGCCTAGGACACGACTCTGGCCACTGTCACGCAGGGCGATCGGTACCAGCCGGTTGAGTGCTTGGGTGCCTGCGACGCGGATCGCAGGTATCTGCGTCTGATGGGCCTGGATGGCGGCAAGTGCAGAAGCCATCGTGCGAAGTCCGTTATTCATCGGCGTTGCCTCCTTCTGCTACTCGGTGCAACTCCCCGTCCTGCAACACAAACAAGTCCACGTCGGCCAGCCGGTATGCCCCACCGACACCACCCGCCAGAACGTGATCGTCATAGGCCGCACCAGGTGCTTGGAACTGGACGGGGAACGGATGCCCTATGCCATCCCGGATGCACCAGGCGATCTGGTGGTGGTACTTGCTGTCTTCGCGAATGCTCGCGAACAGTTGCCCGACAGGTTTAGGGTTGCGGCCAGCTTGGAACGCTTTGAACGCCAGCTGGACAGCAGGGTGGGCAAAGGCTTGGCCATCCATTTTCAACTTGTCGCTGCTGAGCCGTGCTTTCGCGAACTCGCGAAATTCGTTCACAGCCAATTGAAAGTCAGCAGTTGATTGCTCGGTTTGCATGCGTGCTTCTCCTTGGTGCGCCCATCGGCGCATTTGCGCGGTTTCCCGCCAGTTTTCTGAATGCGTCGGGTATGCCCTCCAGGCATCTGGAATGTCTGGAAGGTCCCGGTGGTGCAGGCCCTCAAGCCCGCGTGGTAGCTGGGCTGAGCTTTTTTTGCTTCCTTCCAGCAGGGGTGGAAGGTAATGGAAGGTCAATTTGCCAGTACTAAGCTGCAGGCCGCGCAGCGCCTGGGCTACAGCCGTTTCACGGAAGAACCTCCAAAGTGGAAGGTTGGTGGAAGATGGTGGAATGAAATTTCTTCCAGCTCCTTCCTGTGGCATGCAGCTTGCTGAACGACCGTAACCACCTGTATTCATTGACCTATTCCTATTCCTTCTAGATATTCCAGATGATTTAAGGGATTACTCAGAAACCCATAGAACACCCGGCTACCCCTGACGCCGAATCTCTTACCCCCGCGCTGACGGGGTTATCCCCGCTTCTTGAACACCCAGCAGTTGAGCGACCGCTGCTCGATGCGAGAGTGGGTTTTTCGCGTCTCCAAGAAGGGGTGAGTGCGGCTCTGCTTAAGCGCCCTCTGCAGCAAAATCGTCGGCAACATTTCAAGGCCGGCAGCGCGGCACGCGGCTTGGAAGTGCTGGAGATTGACCGCGATCAGTTCTTTGTCAGAGCTGTGGTTCAGCGTCTCGCGGGTTTCCTGGCGGCGACCGTCCGCGTCCTCGATCGTGACGACCTGTTCGTTCAGGTAGTGGTAGGCCTGCCAGAACACCGAGGCCGTCTTGCTTTCGGCCGAGAGGGTCTGTTGACGATCAAGGGCTCGGGCTTCCAGGTGCTTGGCCAGGTTCTCCATCTGCCGATCGGTCCAGGTTGGGAACAGGGACTGGGTAGCCATTGCTGCAGCCAGGATCTGTGCGTGGACCTGGATGATTCGAGAATGCTCCACGCCACCCATGGCCGTGAAACGTTGTTCGCAGTCCGGGTACACCTCGAAGTAGCGCTCCAGCCAGGCGCTTTCCCGGCCAAGTACAGCGGGTAGGTAGCCGGACAACTGCTCGACCGGCATGGCCTTCAAGCGGTTGGCTACCACTTTCAGTTCATCGGAGTGGTTATCCCGCGTCATGTGGAAATAGCCGATCCGGGTGATGATCGCCTCGGAGCCTTCCACCATGGTGTTTTGGGAGATGCAGATTGCACCCCGGAAAATCAGCGCATCAGTGTCGCTATTACCGGACTTCACGCCCGTCACACGCAGCTTGGCGTTGATGTCGAACAGCGACTTGATTTCGTCCCAGGCGTATTGCTGGACCACCGTTCGGCCCATGGCGTCCGTGGTTTCCTTGTCCGACTCCAGAAGCACGACCGGCAGGTTGCTGACAGCAGAAAGCGAGCGCAGCAGGCCGATTGCCGAGGCCCCCGAGCCACTGGGCTTGATGCCTTCTTCGTTCTTGCGGCCAACCAGGCGCCACAGGTAGCGGATCAGAGTGGACTTACCTGCGCCGGCGTCGCCCGTCAGTTCCAGGAAGGCCCACCCTTGCTGCACTGCCCGGATCTGCTCGGCGAACAGGCATCCGGTCCACCAGGCCAGGCTGGCCACCCCGTTCAGACCGAATACGCGCTGGAAGTCGTCGAACCAGGACGGGTCGAACGACTCGCCACGGTGCATGGGGAAACTGCGAGCGGATGTCTTCAAACCTTGCCCCTTGATGTCGAGATAGCCGTGATCGTTCATCTGCATGGCCTTACCGTTGTGAAAGCCGAAGCCCGGGTAGCAGTAGGCGCCGGTGACTTCGTCGTAGCCCACGAAGGGCAGCGTGCGGACCACGTTGGGGTTACGCAGCCAATCGCTCTTGAGCATGCCCAGGACTTTCTCCCCACCTTCAAACATGCCGCCTGGGGTGCGCTCCAGGAGTGCCTTCGCGAATCCGCGGGGCTCGGTGATCGAGCTGGGGGGCAGTGGTTCCTTGCAGTTCAACCGCCGATTGGGGAACTCGAACTGGAAGAAGTACCGCTGCTCCCCGCTGATCGCGTCGCGCTCCAGGTACTCGAACCTGGGCACGCAGTTGGCAACCTGGCTGATGGTGGTGTGCTTGAAGAACTCGGTGCGGTACCCGCTTGGTGGGTCGCCAGGCTTGCGCGGCATGTCGTCCAGGTCTTTCTGCAGCTCGGATGTGTTCACCCGTGCTGAATAGAGGCAGCTTTCAAACTCCACCAGGAAGAAGGGGCGCGGGCGGCGGGTGTACAACAGGTATGCTTTCTTCATCGCAGACGAAGCGCAGAACAGTTGCCCCTGGTACAGCGCCTCGATCAGAAATTCGTCGTCCAGCCTCTTCTCGCGGTAGACGTCGTCCCAGTCCAGCTCGCCGGCGAGTGCGACCAGGCAGATCTCCTTCATGTTGGCCAAGCGACCACGGTACTTGGGGATCACTTCGCGGCCGGCCGGGTCGTCATCCAGGGCGATTACCCAGCGCACGCCCTTGCCCTTGTTGGCCTCGATGATTTCCCAGGGGAAGTTGTTGCAGCTAATGGCCGCGATCGCCTTGTAGCCGGCCAACCAAAGCGCAATGGCGTGGAAGATGCCTTCGACAATGAACACCTGGTCGTCTTTTTCGTAGCTCTGGCCCTTGGGTTCCCAGCCCTTGCCGGCGTACTTCAAGCCCTTGCTGATCCCGGCCTTGTCGCCCTTGTTCGCAGCTACAGCGCTTGCGTCGATGATGCGTTCCCAATAGCCGTCGCAAAGTTCAAAGCGGACAGTGGCAGCGTAGGAACCGTCGTTCATCTGCCGGCGGGCCTGCTTGTACCAGCCGGTGATCCGAGCGGTGTCGAACCCGCGACTACGTTGCAGGTAGGCGTCTGCTGTGGCGTTTGGGTTCTGCGGCGTCGAAGGGAAGCGCTCGCTGAGGTTTTCGAACAGGTCGCGGTAGCGGTCGCGGGTCTTTTCCTCGAACTGGCACTCGTTCAAGCGGTTGCACTTCAGCTGAAACGGCTTCTCCTTGCTGATGTACAGGGTGCGTTCGCCGCAACCCGGGCAGATGCCTTTGTTGAAGTACTTGGTGCTTGCGTCCTTGGGTAGGAACGACAGCTCTCGGTCATGCTCAAGCGCCGGGATGACGTCTTCGAGGTAGATGCGATCGAACTGATCCTGGCTAATCCGTGCGTTCATTTCCAACCCTTAGCGCTTGCGGTCTTGGCGCACGCGCTCGGCTTGCTCCGCCGCTTCCATGGCCAGGTGAACCAGATTGATAAGGACGGCAGATTTCGAGCCCTCGACCTTTGGCCGAATGATGTAGCGGCCAAGTTCGATCTCGCGGCGAATCGCCGTATCAGACTGGCCGGAGCGCTTGGCGTACTCGCCTACGGTGACGTAGGGCGTGTCGATGACTATCTGCATTCTGTTAACCTCTCGCGAATATTGGGGACCAAAGTTCCATATCTGGAACCAATCATGGTTCCAATATTGGAACCTGTCAAGAGAGGAGCAGCACATGGATATGCCGGCCAAGATGAAAGCGATTCGGTACAAGGAAGGTCTGACGCAGGGTGAGTTCTGCCAGTTGCTGGGCTTCAGCCTGAGTACCTGGAAGAAATATGAGGCGGGGATAACTGAGGTGGCGTTGGCACCGTTCCTGACCGTGGCCAATCACCCGCGCTTCACGAAGTACGCGCTTTGGCTGACCACTGGTAGGACTGCGGCTGAGGTCGGGCAAGTAAGCCCGGAATAGGCCATGGCCATCAAGAAACTGCCGTCTGGCGTGTGGTTGGTGGACTGTCGTCCGGAAGGGCGAGATGGCCCACGTTTCCGCAAACGGGTCCAATCGAAGAACGAAGCCATGCACCTGGAGCGACGGGTGATGGGTGACGGGTCGCGGGGAGAGTTTGAGGCACCATCCAAGCGAGACGATCGGTTGCTGTCCGACCTGGTGAAACTCTGGCACAAGTTGCACGGCCAGAACCTAAAAACGGGTGATGAGCGCCTGCAGCTGCTGCTGGCCATGGCCGAGCGGATGGGTGATCCCAAAGCGCATAGTTTCAACTCATCACACTTTGCCACCTACCGTGCTGAACGGGCCGAGGGGAAGCACACCAGGACTAAGCCTGGCCGTGGTTTCAGCAAGGCGGAAGGTAAAGGGAAGCCCATCAGCGCGAACATGCTCAACCATGAACTGGCGTACCTGCGCGCTGTTTTCAACGAACTGGCCAGGCTGGGGGAGTGGACAGGCGAAAACCCGCTGGCGACGGTGCGCAAGCTCAAGTTTGACGAGACGGAGATGGCTTACCTTGAGTCGGACGAGATTCGGCCCCTGCTTGATGCACTGGCGGCGGAAGATTCCGATGCTGGTCTGATCGCGGAGGTTTGTTTATCCACAGGAGCCCGGTGGGGGGAGGCTGAAGCGTTGTTGCCGCGACAGGTGCGTAATGGCCTGATTCAGTACCTCAAAACGAAGTCGAGCAAGAATAGGTCTGTCCCGATCGCCGCTGACTTCGAGAAGCGCCTGCAGGCTGCGCTACCGTTCCGGCCTGGTTACAACATCTTTCGGAAAGTCGTCGACCTGCTCCAGCTCGATCTGCCCGAGGGTCAGCTGACGCACGTACTGCGTCACACCTTCGCAAGCCACTACATGCGCAACGGTGGAGACATCTTGACGCTGCAGCGGGTGCTCGGCCATGCCACGTTGGCCATGACCCAGAAGTACGCCCACTTCAGTCCAGGGCATCTAGCCGATGTGGTCAATCTCAACCCTCTGGCTGGGACACGTGGACACATTGTGGACACTTCGAAGGATTGTGAAAGGTAAGCGAGGTGGGAAATGGCAGGGGCTAGAAACGACAAAGCCGCGCAGTGCGCGGCTTGTAAGCTGGTGGGCCCACACGGACTCGAACCGTGGACCAAAGGATTATGAGTCCTCTGCTCTAACCGACTGAGCTATAGGCCCTCAGTAAGTGGCCGGATTATAACGAGGGTTTCGCACCTGTGCCATCTGAAAGATCCGATAGTGCTATGCGAAGAAACGCGGCCGCAAATTCCTCGGGCGGCAGTGGCAGACTGACGATGTAGCCCTGGATCTGCTCGCACCCTTCGGCTGCCAGAAAACGTTGCTGGGCCTGGTTTTCAACACCCTCGGCAATGATCGTCAGTTGCATGCTGCGGCCCAGGGCGATGATCGCACGGGCGATGGCAGCGTCGTGTGGGTCGTCGGGCAGGCCACGGATGAACGACTTGTCGATCTTGAGAATGTCCAGCGGCAGGCGCTTGAGATAGCTCAGCGATGAGTAGCCGGTGCCGAAGTCGTCGATGGCCAACTGCACGCCCAGTTTTTTCAGCTGGTACAGCACGGCCAAGGCTTCTTCTGCCTGGCTCATGATGAAGTTTTCGGTGATTTCCAACTGCAAGTCGCCGGCCTTGAGCTGGTGTTGCTTGAGCAGTTGCTCGATGCGTCGGGCCAGGTGTGGGTGGCGTAGCTGGGCGCCGGCGAGGTTGATCGACAGCGGGCCGAACGGTTCGTAGTGTTGCTTCCAGGCCTGCATCTGCCGGCAGGCTTGCTCCAGCACCCAGTCGCCGAGCTGGAGAATGGTGCCGTTCTCTTCCGCCAGGTGGATGAAGTGCTCCGGCGGTACTTCACCAAAGGTGGGGTGGCTCCAGCGGATCAGCGCCTCGGCGCCTACCAGGCTTTGGGTCTTGAGGCTGAGCTTGGGCTGGAAGCACAGGCTCATTTCGTTGCGTTCGACGGCGCGGCGCAGCTCGTGCTCAAGGGCGATGCGCTCGCTGGCCTGAGCGGTGAGGTCGCGGGTGTAGGCTTCGACGCGGTTGCGGCCTTTGGCCTTGGAGCGGTACATGGCCGCGTCGGCGTTGCGGATCAATGTCGCGACATCAGTGCCGTCCTGTGGGTACAGGCTGATGCCGATACTGGCACTGGTAAAGAACTCGTGCTCACCGGCCTGGAACGGCGCGACGAAGCAGGCCAGCAGCTTGTTGGCGATGGTGCTGGCGTCACTGGGCTTGTGCAGGCCAGGTAGCAGGATGATGAACTCGTCACCGCCCAGGCGGGCCACGGTGTCGACGTCACGCACCTGCTCCTTCAGGCGCTGGGCGATGCCTTTGAGCAGCAGGTCGCCGACCGGGTGGCCGAGGCTGTCGTTGATGTGCTTGAAGCGGTCGAGGTCGAGGAACAGCACCGCGCCCTGGCGGTTGGACACTTGCGCGCAGGTAAGCACGGCCTGCAGGCGGTTCTCGAACAGGGCGCGGTTGGGCAGGCCGGTCAGCGGGTCGTGGTGGGCCTGGTAGTCGAGCTTGGCCTGGGCGTGCTTGAGGCTGGAAATATCGGCAAACACGGCCACGAAATGGGTGATCTCGCGTTCGTTGTTGCGCACCGCACTGATGGTCAGCCAGCCAGGGTACAGCTCGCCGTTCTTGCGTTTGTTGTAGATCTCGCCTTGCCAGTGGCCTTCATCGGTAAGCTGGTGCCACATGGCGGCGTAAAAGGCGCTGTCGTGCTGGCCGGAAGCGAGCAGGCGCGGGGTTTGGCCAAGGGCTTCGATTTCGCTATAGCCGGTGATTTCGCTGAAGGCGCGGTTGACGGCACTGATGCGTTGGTCGATGTCGGTGATCAGCACGCCTTCGGCGGTGTTTTCGAACACGGTGGCGGCCAGCTGCAGCTTTTCCTGCATCAGGTGGCGTTCGGTGATGTCACGGGCAATGGTCAGCATGCAGTCGACGCCGGCAATCGGCAGCGGCCTGGCGGACAGCTCGCAGAGGCGGATCTGCCCGTCACTGCGGCGGATGTGGCAGGTGAAGTCGCGCACGAAGCCGTCGCGGTTGAGCTGGTCGACCAGGCGCTTGCGCTCGTTGAGGTCGACCCAGATACCCAGGTCCAGCGAGGTCTGGTCGATGGTCGGGTTGAGGTCATAGCCGGTAAGGCGGCAAAAGCCCTCGTTCACCTCCAGCAGCAACCCGTCGCTCTGGCGCGACAGTAACAGGCCGTCGGGCGAGGCGTGGAAGGCTTTGGCGAACTTCTCTTCCGAGGTTTGCAGCTGTTCCTGGGTTTCCTTGAGCTGGCTGATATCGCGTACTGCCACTACCAGCGCCGGGGTGCCGTCGAGCTCGAAGGTTTCGGCCGAGGTCAGGCCGGTGAACAGTTGGCCGTTGCTGCGGCGGAAGCTCATTTCAAGGTTACGGATACCGCCCTGGTGCAGGCGTTCGAGCACCCGCGGGCCGCTGCCTTCGACACCCCACAGGTTGAGGTCGGTGGCGGTACGGCCAATCACCTGGCCTGGGGTCAGGCCGATCTGTTCTTCGAACGCTTCGTTCACCTCCAACAGACAACCGTCACTGTGACGGGCGATCAGCAAAATATCGGGGCACTGCTGGAACACCGAGGCGAACTTCTGCTCGGACAGGCGCAGGGCGTCCTCGGTGCGCTTGGTTTCGCTGATGTCGATCATCAGCCCGCGCATCACCGGTTGGTGGCCGTGCTCGATCATGCTGACAATGTTGCGTACCCAGAGGGGCTGGCCGTCGGCTCGGATTACCCGGTAATCCAGGCTGTGGTCGCGCCCGGCTGCAGTTTCGCTGTCGCAGTAGGCCTGGGCCCAGAGGGCGTCTTCCGGGTGCAGAATGCTGCGCCAGAAACCAGGCTTGAGCCAGTCACTCAAGGGATAGCCGAGCAGATCTTCGGCATGCGGCGAAACGTAGCTGTAGGTGAAGTCGTTGGCATCGGCTTCCCAGGCGATGGCCGACAGGCTTTCTATCAACCCTCGGTAGTGGTATTCGCTGCTGCGCAGCTCCTGTTCCAAGGCAATGCGCCGTGAAATTTCCGAACTGAGGCGGCGGTTGATGCGGATCACCACGGCCAGTACGGCCATCAGCAACAGCACCGTTGGCAGGCCATACACCAGCAGGTCGGACCAGAACATCCGCTGGTCGATCACATTGCCTACCCAGCGCTGCTGTATCTGGCTGACTTCGCTGCTGCTCATGTCGGCCATCACTTTGTCGAGAATACCGACCAGTACGTGGTTGCTGCGGGGGACGGCCATCGCCAGTTGGTAGCGGTAGGGCGTTTCGCCGCTGACGTAGAGGCCGTCGAGCTTGAGCTGGCGCAGGCTCCAGATGCTGGAAGCGAGGTCGCCGACGACGGCATCTACCTGATCGGTGGCCAAGGCCTGCAGCGTGGAGCTTACATTGGGCAGTGCGACCAGGTTGAGGTCCGGGTGGTGGGTGCGCAGCAACTCGTGGGGGGCGTAGTTTTCGACCACAGCGATTTTCAGGCCGTACAAGTCCTCCAGTTTGCGCGGCTGTGCGCCGCCTTTGTGGGCAAGGATGACAATGGGAAAGTCGAGGTATGGGCGGGTGAACGCCAGGTAGCCCTGGCGTTCAGGGGTAGACATGATGCCGGGCAGCAGGTCGATGCGGCTTTCGCGCGCCTGCGCCAATACTTCGGTCCAGCTACTGGGTTCGACCGGTTTTAGCGTCACACCCAGGCGTTGCTGGATCATGGCGATGTAATCGGCGGCCAATCCCTGGTACCGGCCCTCCTGGTCGCGAAACTCGAACGGTGGCCAAGAGGCGTCGACACCCAGGCTTAGCTGCGGGTGGGCAGCCAGCCAGGCTTTTTCCTCGTCTGTCAGGGTCAGGGCGCCGGCCGTTGTGTTCCACAGCATCAGGAGCAGCAACAGAATGGCCGGCTTCAAGGACATGGCAGCCTCGCATTCAGGTGGTCTGAAGTCGAGTGTAGACGGGCATTGCGGCAGATGTGCAGTGGAAACCGGGCTTTATGTTACGGGCCACTAAAGAAAAACCCCGGCCTGGGCCGGGGTTTGTCATCACTCGTCGAGGAAGGAGCGCAGGTGCTCGCTGCGAGTCGGGTGGCGCAGTTTGCGCAACGCCTTCGCTTCGATCTGACGGATCCGCTCACGCGTTACGTCAAACTGCTTGCCCACCTCTTCGAGGGTGTGGTCGGTGTTCATGTCGATACCGAAACGCATGCGCAGCACCTTGGCTTCGCGTGCGGTCAGGCCCGAGAGCACGTCGCGGGTGGCTTCCTTGAGGCTTTCGACCGTGGCTACGTCGATCGGGGACTGCATGGTCGAGTCCTCGATGAAGTCGCCCAGGTGCGAATCTTCGTCGTCACCGATCGGGGTTTCCATGGAGATCGGCTCTTTGGCGATCTTCAATACCTTGCGGATCTTGTCCTCAGGCATTTCCATGCGCTCGCCCAGCTCTTCCGGGGTCGGTTCACGGCCCATTTCCTGCAGCATCTGGCGGGAAATACGGTTGAGCTTGTTGATCGTTTCGATCATGTGCACCGGAATACGGATGGTGCGTGCCTGGTCGGCGATCGAGCGGGTGATCGCCTGACGAATCCACCAGGTGGCGTAGGTCGAGAACTTGTAACCGCGACGGTATTCGAACTTGTCCACCGCTTTCATCAAGCCGATGTTGCCTTCCTGGATCAGGTCGAGGAACTGCAGGCCACGGTTGGTGTACTTCTTGGCGATGGAGATCACCAGACGCAGGTTCGCCTCGACCATTTCTTTCTTGGCGCGGCGGGCCTTGGCTTCACCGATCGACATGCGACGGTTGATTTCCTTGATCTCGGCAACGGTCAGGCCGGTTTCGGTCTCAAGGTCGATCAGCTTCTGCTGGCAGGCAACGATGGCGGCGTCCTTTTCACCCAGGGCGGCAGCCCACTTGGTGTTGCGCTTGGCCAGGTCACCGCTCCAGGTCTGGTCGGTTTCGTTGCTTGGGAACATGCGCAGGAAGTCGGCACGCGGCATGCGGGCGTCACGCACGCACAGCTGCATGATGGCGCGTTCTTGCTGGCGCAGGCGGTTCAGGGCATCACGTACACGCTCGACCAGTACCTCAAACTGCTTCGGTACCAGCTTGATCGGCATGAACAGGTCGGCCAGGGCCTGCAGGGCCTCGACGCTTTCCTTGTGGGTACGACCGTTTTTCTTCAGGACCTTGGTGGTCGCCTGAAGCTGCTCGGATACCGCACCGAAGCGCTGGGCTGCGACGACCGGGTCCGGGCCGCTTTCGGCCTCTTCCTCGTCGTCACCGCCTTCGGACTCTTCGTCGTCGTCGTCGGACTCTTCTTTCGCAGCAGCGGCCTTGGTGCCAGGAATCGGCACTTCTTCGGTCGGCGCAGCGATGTTGTCGTCAGGGTCGATGTAACCGCTGAGAACGTCCGACAGACGGCCACCCTCGGTGGTGACGCGGTCATATTCGCCGAGAATGTAGTCGACAGTGCCCGGGAAGTGGGCGATGGCGCCCATGACTTCACGGATGCCTTCCTCGATACGCTTGGCGATTTCGATTTCGCCTTCGCGGGTCAGCAGCTCGACGGTACCCATTTCGCGCATGTACATGCGCACCGGGTCGGTCGTGCGGCCGATATCGGTTTCAACTGCCGCCAACGCAGCAGCGGCTTCTTCGGCCGCGGCTTCGTCGGTGTCGGCTTCCGCCAACAGAAGGGCATCCGCATCCGGAGCACTCTCGAATACGTTGATCCCCATGTCGTTGATCATGCGGATGATGTCTTCCACCTGTTCCGGATCTGAAATATCCTCAGGCAGGTGGTCGTTGACCTCCGCGTAAGTCAGGTAGCCCTGCTCACGACCGCGGGTGATCAACTCTTTGATACGAGACTGCTGTTGCGCTTTTCCGGACATAACACCCTATCCACTGAAGGTCTTGGCGGGCAAAAAACAAGCCGAGGATTATACCCGAGCATGGGCCTCACGCGCCAGATGAGGTCGGCGTTTGTGCGGGAACATTCCGGCTCAGCAGGGCGAGGAGCTGGGTTTTTTCCTCGCTGGTCAATTCGCTTTGACGTGATTTCCTGAGCAGTTGTTCCAGGCTGCGCTCGCGTTGGCGGGCGGACAAGCTAGTTATAGTGTCGAAAAACTGTTGTTCAAGGTTGTCGGCCACGATCAGCCATTCCTTTTCTGCCAGCGCCCGCAGCAGGCGGCCCTGTTCGGTGCCGTGCCAACGTGCGATCAACTGCATTGAGCTTAGCCCAGGATTTTTCTGCGCGGCTTCAATCAGTGCCACCAGCAGCTGACTGTACAGGTGTTCTTCGTCGGCAAAATGGCTGGCGTCTTCCACCTTGCCAGCCAGCAGCGGGTGGTGCAGCAGGGTGCGCAAGGCCGCCAGGGTGGGTGGCTCGACCGGGGCCGGTACGCGTGGTGGCGCTTCGTCGCGTTGCTGCCAGGGTTTGCCGCCTTTGCGGTTCTTGTCCCAGGGCTTGTCGCTCCATTGCTTCTTGCCGCCGCCCTTGTTCGGCTTCCACTCCTGTTCCTGATGAACAGGGGCGTAGTCGTGCTGCGGCATGTCGCCGAAGTCGGGGGTGTAGCTGGCCATGGCGTCGTAGTCGTAGCCAGGGTCGTAGTCCGGCACGCTGTTGGGCGCGGGTGCTTGTTGCGCCAGTTGCTCGACCTGCTGCGGATCGAGGCCGGTGATTTCCTTCAGGCGGTTGCGCATCAACTGGCGCAGGTTGGCGCCAGGGATCTTTTCGATCAACGGTGCGGCCAGGGTCGCCATGTGGGCCTTGCCTTCCAGTGAGCGAGGGTCGGCTTCGACACTCAGCTGCTCGAAGAAGTAGTCGGCCAGTGGCTGGGCGTGCTGGTTGATACGGGCCATGAAAGCATCGGTGCCTTCGGCGCGCACCAGGCTATCCGGGTCTTCGCCTTCGGGCAGGAACAGGAAGCGCGCGCGGCGGCCGTCCTGCAAGTTCGACAGGGTCGACTCCAGCGCACGCCAGGCGGCCTTGCGCCCGGCCTGGTCGCCGTCGAAGCAGAACAGCACGCTGGGCACCACGCGGAACAGCCGCTTGAGGTGCTCTTCGCTGGTGGCGGTGCCCAAGGTGGCCACGGCATTGCGCAAGCCTTGCTGGGCCAGGGCGATGACGTCCATGTAGCCCTCGACGACGATGATTTCGTCGAGGTTGCGGTTGTGCTTGCGCGCCTCGTACAGCCCGTACAGTTCCTGGCCCTTGTGGAACACCGGGGTTTCCGGGGAGTTCAGGTACTTGGGTTTGTCGTCGCCGAGCACCCGGCCGCCGAAGGCGATGATGCGCCCACGGCTGTCGCGGATCGGGAACATCACACGGTCGCGGAAGCGGTCGTAACGCTTGCCGCTTTCGGCGTTCTCGATCAGCAGGCCGGCGTCGATCATCACTTTCTGCTGCAGGGTGTCGGCACCCAGGTGCTTGAGCAGGTTGTCCCAGCCTGGCGGGGCAAAGCCCAGGCCGAAGTCGCGGGCAATTTCCCCGGACAGGCCGCGGCCTTTGAGGTAATCCACCGCCGCCTTGCGGGTCGGGTGGCTGCGCAGGGCCTGGCGGTAGAACTCCGAGGCGGCGTCCAGCAGCGGGTACAGTGGCGAGTCGGTGGGCTGGCGCGGCTTATGGTCGCGGCGGCCCTGTTCGCGGGGCACTTCCATGCCGGCGGCGCGGGCCAGTTCCTCGACGGCCTGGGGGAAGTCCAGGTTGTCGTGGTCCATGACGAAGCCCAGGGCGTTGCCGCCGGCGCCGCAGCCGAAGCAGTAGTAGAACTGCTTGTCGGGGCTGACCGTGAAGGAGGGGGTTTTCTCCTTGTGGAACGGGCAGCAGGCGGAGTAGTTCTTGCCGGTTTTTTTCAGCTGGACGCGCGAACTCACCACGTCGACGATGTCGAGGCGGTTGATCAGGTCGTCAATGAAGCTCTGGGGAATCAGCCCGGCCATGGCAGTCTCGTCATCTGGCAACTGGCAAGTCTAATCGCTCACGCGCCGAATGGGGCGAGTGTTGCTTGGGGAAGTGCGAGGGAGTGTGCTCGTCGCCGGCCCTTGAGGGCCCGTCAGTCGGACGTGCACGTCTGGTCATACAACAAGGAGGACCAGCTCTGACGTTTCAGGCAGGTTGCCCATGTGCAGTTCGCATGACGCTTGTGCAGGGCCTTGAGCTAGCTGCTCAAGTTTGAAGCGACCACTGCCATCGCCCGGCGGTTAGCCGGGCAGGGCAGAAGCTTTGCGTTGAACGCCTGTATTAGTACAGACGAACGGCGCGGCGCTGTTCGCGCTGAACTTTCTTGGCGTGACGCTTAACAGCGGCAGCTGCTTTGCGCTTACGCTCTGCGGTCGGCTTCTCGTAAAACTCGCGGCTACGAACTTCAGCCAGTACACCGGCTTTTTCGCAGGAGCGCTTGAAACGACGCAGAGCTACGTCGAAGGGTTCGTTCTCTTTAACTTTGACGGCTGGCATCCAGGGCTACCTTAATTCATTACCGGGGTAGACGTGCTCCTGGCAAAACAAAGGTGTGCTGGAGAACGTCGGTTTTCAAGGGTTGCGGATGTTAACCCTTAGCAAGCCGGAATGCAAAGCCTCTGATCGAAAACCGCTGGTCGGCATCCGACACGGGGACTATCATGCGCGGCTTCGAATTCAGCCCCCACAAGGGACGAACCCATGCTAGTACTGGGATTGGAAACATCCTGCGACGAAACTGGTGTCGCATTATACGACAGTGAACGCGGTTTGTTGGCCGACGCACTGTTCAGCCAGATCGACCTGCACCGCGTGTTCGGCGGTGTGGTGCCCGAGCTTGCCTCGCGTGACCACGTCAAGCGCATGCTGCCGCTCATCCGCCAGGTGCTGGACGAGGCCGGCTGCGTCGCCACCGAGATCGACGCCATCGCCTACACCGCAGGCCCTGGCCTGGTCGGTGCATTGCTGGTGGGCGCTTCCTGCGCCCAGGCACTGGCCTTTGCCTGGGACATTCCGGCAATTGGCGTACACCACATGGAAGGCCATTTGCTGGCGCCCATGCTGGAAGAAAACCCACCGGAGTTTCCGTTCGTCGCTTTGTTGGTTTCCGGCGGGCATACCCAGTTGGTTCGGGTCGATGGCATCGGCCAGTACGAACTGCTGGGCGAGAGCCTGGATGACGCTGCCGGTGAAGCGTTCGACAAGACCGCCAAGCTGATCGGCCTCAACTACCCCGGTGGCCCGGAAATCGCGCGCCTTGCTGAAAAGGGTGTGCCTGGGCGTTTCGTGTTCCCACGGCCGATGACCGATCGTCCGGGCCTGGAGTTCAGCTTCAGCGGCTTGAAAACCTTCGCCCTCAACACCTGGCAGCAATGCAAGGATGCTGGCGACGACGGTGAGCAAACCCGTTGCGACGTGTCCCTGGCATTCCAGCAGGCGGTGGTGGAGACTTTGACCATCAAGTGCAAGCGGGCGCTCAAGCAGGCTGGCCTCAAGCGCCTGGTCATCGCCGGTGGCGTGAGTGCCAACAAGGCGTTGCGGGCGTCCCTCGAGGACATGCTCGGCAGCATCAAGGGCAACGTGTACTACGCGCGGCCACAGTTCTGTACCGACAATGGCGCGATGATCGCTTACGCCGGCTGCCAGCGCCTGTTGGCCGGGCAGCAGCAGGACCTCGCCATCAGCGTGCAGGCACGCTGGCCGATGGAACAGTTGCCGCCGCTGTAGGTTTCAGAAGTGCCGTTCGCGCCCGGCAAACAGGTCGCGCAGGTTGCTGCGGTGGCGCCACACGATCATCACCGTCAGCACGGTGATCGGTAGCAGGGCTTCCGGCTCGCGCCAGGCCAGCAATGGCAAGGTCAGTGGCGTGGCAATCAGCGCCGCCAGCGAGCTGGTACGGGTAAGGTAGAACGTCAGTAGCCAGGCGCCGATGGCCAGCAGCGCGGCCGGGAAGTACAGGCCCATGAGCATGCCGGCGGCGGTGGCCACGCCTTTGCCGCCGCGGAAGCAGAAATACAGCGGGAACAGGTGGCCCAGCACCGCACATACGCCTACCCAGGCTTGCGCGTGCAGGTCCAGCCCGGCAAAGCGGGCAAGCAATACCGGCAAAAGGCCCTTGCACAGGTCGCCAAGCAGGGTCAGGATCGCCAGTTTACGGCCTGCCAGGCGTAGCATGTTGGTGGCGCCGGCATTGCCTGAGCCGCTGGAACGCGGGTCCGGGCTGCCCGAAAGGCGGCTGAGGACAATGGCGAAGGACAGCGAGCCGAGCAGGTAGGCGAGCAACGCCAGTAACCAAAACATGCTAACTATTCCGGGCGAGGACGCCCTGATTCTAACGGCGCCAGTCGCCCTTGTCGTGCTGTGGAGAGAAGTGCTTGGACAGAGTGTTCATCGAAGGCCTGGAAGTCGATACCGTCATCGGTGCCTATGACTGGGAGCGGGATATTCGCCAGTGCTTGCGCCTGGACCTGAGCTTCGCCTGGGACAACCGCCCGGCGGCGGCGGGTGACGACCTGAGCCTGGCGCTGGACTATGCCAGCGTGTCGGCGCGCGTCCAGGCGTTTGCCGAGCAGGCACGTTTCGAGTTGGTGGAAACCTTTGCCGAGCGCCTGGTGGCCACTTTGATGGACGAGTTCCAGATCCCGTGGGTGCGGTTGAAACTGACCAAGCCGGGGGCGGTGTCGGCGGCCCGTGGTGGTGTAGGCGTGGAGATCGAGCGCGGATGTCTCTGAGCACGGTTTACCTGGGCCTGGGCAGCAACATCGACCGCGAGGCGCACTTGTGCGCCGGGCTCGATGCGCTGGCCGGTATTCTGACCGACATGCGCTGCTCGCCGGCGTTCGAAAGCCAGGCGGTGGGGATCAAGAGCGGGCCGTTCATCAACTTTGTGGTGACCGGGCAAACCGCGTTGCCCTTGATCGAACTGGACCGCCGGCTGAAGTTCATCGAGGCCGACAATGGCCGCTATGCGCCGGATCGCAAAGGGTTGCCGCTGGACATCGACGTACTGATGTATGACGATTTGCACGGTACGTTCGATGGTCTGGTACTGCCCAGGGCCGAGATCCTGAAGAATGCGTTTGTGCTGTGGCCGTTGTCGTTGCTGGCGCCTGAGCTGGTGCATCCGGGGGCGGGCAAGACCATGGCGCAGTTGTGGCAGGAGGCGCAGATCGATCAGGTGTTGGCACCGGTCGCCTTTGAATGGCGTGGGTTGCAGCTAACGCTTGGCTGATTGTCTGGCGCGGTCATTGTAGGAGCGGCCTTGTGTCGCGAAAGGGCTGCACAAGGCCGCTCCTACAGGAGTCGCGTAGATCAGCTGAGCGTATTAAGCCTGAAGGGCCTTCAACCGTTCGCTCTTGAGCGCTTCGCCCAGTGCCTGGCCCGTCAGCCCGGCTTGCACCAGCGGCTTCACATCCACCGCCCGCGCCGCCGCTGCCGCACCACGCAGATAGTGCGCCTGTGGATAACCCTCTCCGCCATCACCCAGCGCCACCATCTCGCACGCAGCAATAAAATCCTCGAACCGCTGCGGCCGCCGGTAAACATCAAACTTCTGCAGCAGCTCCAGTAGTGCCGTGGCAGGCAGCGCCAGCGCCTGATTGCCCTGCGCCAGGCATTCCCCTGTCAGCAGCGCAAGTTCCTGGCATTCCCTTGGTGCCTTGAGGCGCTGGTTTACGGCTTTGATCGATGCCGGTTCCAGCCCATGCAGCAGGCAGGCCCAGCGCACGTGCAGGGGCTGCTTGTGCAAAGCTGCTTGCTCCAGCGCCGCCAGGGCCTGGGAATCGTCTACAAGCTCAGGCAGCAGCTCCTGCAGTGCATCGCAAGCACGCAGCACCTGGAAGAACACCTGCGGCTGCGCTTCCATCAATGCCCGCTCGATTTCCTTCCAGCTACGCTCGGCTGTCAGTGCTTGCAGCTCCCCCGAAGCACTGATCTGGCGCATCAGCTCCAGGGTCTCTTCGGCAACCCGGAAACCCAGTGGTGCATAGCGGGCAGCAAACCGCGCAACGCGCAGCACGCGTAAAGGATCTTCTGCGAATGCCGGGGAAACGTGGCGTAACAGGCGCTGATCGAGATCGGCCTTGCCATGGTAGGGGTCGTATACCGTGCCCGCCTCATCCTCGGCCATCGCATTGATGGTGAGGTCGCGGCGGATCAGGTCTTCTTCCAGGGTCACGTCAGGGCTGGCGTGAAAGGTGAAACCGCCATAGCCGCGCCCGCTCTTGCGCTCGGTGCGCGCCAGCGCGTATTCCTCGCCGGTTTTCGGGTGCAGGAACACCGGGAAATCGGCGCCGACCGGCCGATAGCCGTTGGCGAGCATTTCTTCGACTGTGGCGCCCACCACCAGCCAGTCGATATCGCTGACCGGGCGGCCGAGCAGGCGGTCGCGCACAGCGCCGCCGACTTTGTAGATGTGCATGTGCAGCTCTCCATAACTGCCGACAGGATAACCTGTCGGCCGTCATGGCGTTGCACTAGAGGTGGTGGATGACCGCCAGGTCCATGCGACCGTAGTCCGCGCTTTCGCCGTGCTCGCCACGCGGCGGCATGTGGTGGGTCTTCATCACCTGCTCACCTTGCACGGTTTCCAGGTGGATATCGAAGCCCCACAGGCGGTGCAGGTGCTTGAGCACTTCATCGGTCGAGTCGCCCAGCGGTTTGCGGTTGTGCTGCTGGTGGCGCAGGGTCAACGAGCGGTCGCCACGGCGGTCGACGCTCCAGATCTGCACGTTCGGTTCACGGTTGCCCAGGTTGTACTGTGCTGCCAGTTGTTCACGAATCACCCGGTAGCCGGCTTCGTCATGAATGGCAGGCACCAGCAGGTCGTCGCGCTGGTCGTCATCGAGGATGCTGAACAGCTTGAGGTCGCGCATCACTTTAGGCGACAGGTACTGCAGGATGAAGCTCTCGTCCTTGAAGCTGCTCATGGCGAACTTGATGGTAGAAAGCCAGTCACTGCCGGCAATGTCGGGGAACCAGCGGCGATCTTCCTCGGTCGGGTTTTCGCACATGCGGCGGATGTCGGTGTACATCGCAAAGCCCAGTGCGTACGGGTTGATGCCGCTGTAATACGGGCTGTCGAAGCCTGGCTGGAACACCACGCTGGTGTGCGACTGCAAGAACTCCATCATGAAGCCTTCGGTAATCAACCCCTCGTCGTACAGGTCGTTCATCAGGGTGTAGTGCCAGAACGTCGCCCAGCCTTCGTTCATCACCTGGGTCTGGCGCTGCGGGTAGAAGTACTGGGCAATCTTGCGCACGATGCGCACCACTTCACGCTGCCACGGCTCGAGCAGTGGTGCGTTTTTCTCGATGAAATACAGGATGTTTTCCTGAGGTTCGGCGGGGAAGCGCCCGTCATCGCGTTCGTTACCTTTGTCGGCACTTTTCGGGATGGTCCGCCAAAGGTCGTTGATCTGGCGCTGAAGGTGCTCTTCGCGCTCCTGTTGCCGACGCCGCTCTTCCTCGGCGGAAATGGGGTAGGGCCGCTTGTAGCGGTCTACGCCGTAGTTCATCAGGGCATGGCAGGAGTCGATCAGGTCTTCAACTGCATCAATGCCATGACGCTCTTCGCACTGGGCGATGTACTGCTTGGCGAACACCAGGTAGTCGATGATCGAACTGGCGTCAGTCCAGGTGCGGAACAGGTAATTGCCTTTGAAGAAACTGTTATGGCCGTAGCACGCATGGGCGATCACCAGTGCCTGCATGCACATGGTGTTTTCTTCCATCAGGTAGGCGATACACGGGTCGGAGTTGATCACGATCTCGTAGGCCAGGCCCATCTGGCCACGGCTGTACGACTTTTCCGTGCTGAGGAACTGCTTGCCGTAGGACCAATGGTGATAGCCCAGCGGCATGCCGACCGAGGCGTAGGCGTCCATCATCTGCTCGGCCGTGATCACCTCGATCTGGTTGGGGTAGGTGTCCAGGGCGTAACGCTCGGCCAGGCGGCTGATTTCCCGATCGTAGGTCTGGATCAGCTCGAACGTCCACTCGGACCCGGTGGAAATGGGTTGGCGTCTCTGTGCTCTGGCGGTCATGTGGCTAACCTGCGCTGGAAGAGTTCACGGAAGACCGGGTAGATGTCGCCGGCCGATACCAGCTGCTGCTGAGCGAACGTGTCGGGGTAGGCTTCACCGATGCGTTCGTATTCGTACCACAGCGCCTGGTGCTCACGGGGGGTGATCTCGACGTAAGTGTAGTACTGCACATGCGGCATGATCTGCTTGGAGAGTATCTCGCGGCAGATGGGCGAGTCGTCGTTCCAGTTATCGCCGTCGGAGGCCTGCGCGGCATAGATGTTCCAGTCGCTGGCCGGGTAGCGTTCGGCCATGATCTCCTGCATCAGCTTGAGTGCACTGGAAACGATGGTGCCGCCCGTTTCCCGCGAGTAGAAGAACTCTTCCTCGTCGACTTCCCGGGCGCTGGTGTGGTGGCGGATGAACACCACTTCGATGCGGTCGTAGTTACGCTTGAGGAACAGGTACAACAGGATGAAGAAGCGCTTGGCGATGTCCTTGGTGGCCTGGGTCATCGAGCCGGACACGTCCATCAGGCAGAACATCACCGCCTTCGAGCTGGGGTTGGGCTGTTTGACCAGCAGGTTGTACTTGAGGTCGAAGGTGTCGAGGAAGGGCAGGCGGTTGATGCGCGCCTTCAAGCGTTCGATTTCCTGTTCGACTTCCTGGATATCGGTGAAGTTGTCCGGTTCTTCGACCCGCAGGCGGGCGAGTTCCTTCTGTGCTTCGCGCAGCAGTGCACGGCTGCTTCCGGTCAGGGCGATACGCCTGGCATGGGCCGAGCGCAGGGTACGCACGATATTGATGCGCGATGGGTTACCTTCATTGGCGATACCGGCGCGCACGGTCTTGAAGGTGTCGGCGCCTGTCAGGTGGCGCTTGACCAGGTTGGGCAGTTCGAGGTCTTCGAACATGAATTCGAGAAACTCTTCCTGAGTGATCTGGAAGACGAATTCGTCCATGCCTTCGCCGGAATTACCGGCCTTGCCACGGCCACCGCCGCCACCCCCACCGCCTTGCGGCCTTGGGATGTGTTCACCTGCAGTGAATTCCTTGTTGCCAGGATGCACGATGGTCTGTTTGCCCCCGCGACCATGGTGCAGCACCGGTTCGTCGATGTCGCGACCGGGAATACTGATCTGCTCGCCATGTTCCATGTCCATGATGGAACGGCGGCTCACCGCCTCTTCGACGGCCTTCTTGATGTGTTCGCGGTACCGCCGCAAAAAGCGCTGGCGGTTGACCGTGCTCTTGTTCTTGCCGTTCAGGCGTCGGTCGATAACGTAGCTCATGGTCCCTCCGGTGACTGGATCCAGCTGCAAGCCACAAGCTTCAAGCTGCAAGAAAGAGCAGCCACCGCTGCTGCAGGCTGTGGCGCGGGCAGGAACGCCAACGCCAGGCAGCTTGCAGCTTGCGGCTAGTTGCTTGTAGCTTTATTGCGATTTCCTGACCCGCAGGTACCATTCCGACAGCAGGCGCACCTGTTTGTCGGTGTATCCACGCTCCACCATCCGGGTGACGAAGTCGTTGTGTTTCTTCTGGTCCTCTTTGCTGGCCTTGGCGTTGAAGCTGATGACGGGCAGCAGGTCTTCGGTGTTGGAGAACATTTTCTTCTCGATCACGACCCGCAGTTTTTCATAGCTCAGCCAGCTTGGATTCTTGCCGTTGTTGTTGGCGCGTGCGCGCAGTACGAAGTTGACGATCTCGTTGCGGAAGTCTTTCGGGTTGCTGATGCCGGCCGGTTTCTCGATCTTTTCCAGCTCCTCGTTGAGGGCGATGCGGTTGAGGATTTCGCCGGTTTCCGGGTCGCGGTATTCCTGGTCCTGGATCCAGAAGTCGGCGTACAGCACATAGCGGTCGAAGATGTTCTGGCCGTATTCGCTGTAGGACTCCAGGTAGGCGGTCTGGATTTCCTTGCCGATGAACTCGATGTAGCGTGGTGCCAGGTATTCCTTCAGGTAGCGCAGGTAGCGTTCGCGCACTTCCGCCGGGAACTGCTCCTGTTCGATCTGCTGTTCCAGCACGTACAGCAAGTGCACCGGGTTGGCGGCGATCTCGTGTGGGTCGAAGTTGAACACCTTGGACAGGATCTTGAAGGCGAAGCGGGTCGAAAGGCCGTTCATGCCTTCATCAACGCCAGCGGAGTCCCGGTATTCCTGGATCGACTTGGCCTTGGGATCGGTATCCTTGAGGTTTTCCCCGTCGTAAACGCGCATCTTCGAGTAGATGTTGGAGTTTTCTGGCTCTTTAAGGCGGGAAAGCACCGTGAATTGAGCCAGCATCTTGAGCGTATCCGGCGCGCAATGGGCCTTGGACAGCGAGCTGTTGACCAGCAGCTTGTCGTAGATCTTGATCTCATCGCTGACGCGCAGGCAGTACGGCACCTTCACGATGTAGATCCGGTCGATGAACGCTTCGTTGTTCTTGTTGTTGCGGAAGGTGTGCCATTCCGATTCGTTGGAGTGCGCCAGCAGGATACCGGTATAGGGAATCGCCCCAAGGCCTTCGGTACTGTTGTAGTTGCCTTCCTGGGTGGCAGTGAGCAAGGGGTGCAGGACCTTGATCGGTGCCTTGAACATTTCGACGAATTCCATCAGGCCCTGGTTGGCCCGGCACAGCGCGCCCGAGTAGCTGTAAGCGTCGGCGTCGTTCTGTGGGTACTCTTCAAGCTTGCGGATATCGACCTTGCCGACCAGGGCCGAGATGTCCTGGTTGTTCTCGTCGCCGGGTTCGGTCTTGGCGATGGCGATCTGGTTGAGAATCGACGGGTAGAGTTTCACTACCTTGAACTTGGAAATATCGCCGCCAAACTCCTGCAGGCGCTTGGTGGCCCATGGCGACATGATGGTGTTCAGGTAGCGCCGTGGGATGCCGAACTCTTCCTCGAGAATGGCCCCATCTTCGGTGGCGTTGAACAAACCCAAGGGCGACTCGAACACCGGCGAACCCTTGATCGCGTAGAACGGCACCTTTTCCATCAGCTGCTTGAGTTTTTCGGCCAGCGACGACTTGCCGCCGCCCACCGGGCCCAGCAGATAGAGGATCTGTTTCTTCTCTTCCAGGCCTTGGGCGGCGTGGCGGAAGTACGAAACGATCTGGTCGATGCACTCTTCCATGCCATGGAAGTCGGCAAAGGCCGGATAGCGGCGAATGACCTTGTTGGAAAAGATGCGCGACAGCCTGGAGTTGGTAGAGGTGTCGATCAGCTCTGGCTCACCGATGGCCAGCAACAGCCGTTCGGCCGCCGATGCGTAGGCACTGCGATCCTCTTTGCACAGCTCGAGGTACTCCTGCAGCGAGAGTTCTTCCTGGCGCGTAGACTCGAAACGTTGTTGGAAGTGGCTAAAAATACTCATGACGTCACCTCGCTCGATACGTGGAGACGACGCCGGATCAGTCAGCTGATGCTGGCATGCAACCGGGTTCACCGATTGCTGTATACCCCCCAGAACACCTTGTAACGCTACCGATGACCCGCACGCCGGTGTACCGGCTCTCCCCTTTTTGGATGGCCTGAGCTTAAGCGTAGTTGGTTATCTGCAAGGTCAAGGGGCGAGGAGGGCAGAAGTTACGAACGACCGTTCGTCAGATAAGCCGCAAGCCCGCACGGGGCGCGGGCTGCAGGAAAAATGAAAATATTTATTCGGCGCTGCCTTGGGCGGTCTCGGCCGGGTAGGTGGCGCGCCACAGTTCGAAGCCGCCGTCCACGCTGTACACGTTGGAGAAGCCCTGGCCTACCAGGTAGGCGGCAGCGCTCTGGCTGGAGTTGCCGTGGTAGCAGACCACCAGGGTCGGGGCATCGAGGTCGGCATTGCGGATGAACTCGGCAACCGAGTGGTTATCCAGGTGCTGGGCACCCGTGATGTGGCCAGCGGCAAAGGCCTGCGGGTCGCGAATATCGACGACGACCGCACCTTGCGCGCGCAGTGCCAGTGCCTGCTCGGGAGGGATGCGCTTGAATTCGCTCATGGGTACTACTTCCTTCAGGTGTGGTCGTTGAGTGTAGTGGGTTGTGCCGGCGGGCGCAGGGTGCCGTCGTCGGCGCAGTCGCAGCGGTGGTATTCGCCGCTGTCGACGTTGTACAGGGTCATGGCGCCGCCCCACACGCAGCCGGTGTCCAGTGCGATGACGCCTGGCGCGTCTGCGCGGCCTTCAAGGGCGGCCCAGTGGCCGAAGATGATCTTCACATGCCGCGAGCGACGGTCCTTGTGTGCGAACCAGGGCTTGTAGCCCTTGGGCGCGGTGCCCAGGCCCTCTTTGCTCTTGAGGTCGAGCTTGCCCTCGGCGGTGCAGAAGCGCATGCGGGTGAAGTAGTTGGTGATGACCCGCAGGCGTTCGACGCCGGTGAGGTTCTTGCTCCACTTGTTCGGCTCGTTGCCGTACATGCCGTCGAGGTACAGCTTCAGGCGGCCATCGTCGCGCAGTACTTCTTCCACCTCAGCCGCCAGACCAAGTGCCTGGCCGAGCGTCCACTGTGGCGGGATGCCGGCGTGCGCCATGGCAATGCCGCGTGCCTCGTCATAATGCAGTAGCTTTTGCTGGCGCAGCCAGTCGAACAGTTGATCGGCATCCGGCGCTTCGATGATTTCGCGCAGGGTGTCGCTTTTCTTAAGGCGCTCGACGTTGTGCCAAGCGGCCAGCAGGTGCAGGTCATGGTTACCCAGCACGCAGACCAGCGACTGGCGGATCGAATACAGGAAGCGCAGGGTTTCCAGCGACTCGGGGCCGCGGTTGACCAGGTCGCCGACCAGCCACAGGCGGTCGACGGCCGGGTTGAAATTGACACGTTCAAGGAGGCACTTGAGAGGTTGCAGGCAGCCTTGCAGATCGCCGACGGCGTAGGTAGCCATCAGTGCAGCGCCCCGGGCACCGCCAGGCGGAAGGGCGCGATTTCGGCGTCGAAGCGCTTACCGTCTTCAGCGAACATCTGGTAGCTGCCCTGCATGGTGCCCACGCGGGTGCTGATGACCGCACCACTGCTGTAGGTGTGGCTCTGGCCCGGGTCGATGTTGGGTTGCTGGCCAACCACACCGGCGCCGCGCACTTCCTCGACTTCGCCGTCACCGTTGGTGATCAGCCAGTGCCGCGACAACAGCTTGGCCTTGAGCGAGCCGTTGTTCTGCACGGTGATGGTGTAGGCGAACGCGAAACGGCTGTTTTCCGGGTCGGATTGTTCTTTCAGGTAGCGGGTCACGACGCTGACGTCGATTTGATAGCGGGGGTCGGACATGCAAGGGCCTTGGGCGAACTGACGCAATAATGCAGTCTAGGCCATTGGGAGGGGGGAGGGCCAGCGGTGTGGGGTCAAAGGAGGAGGGTTGTCTGTACCGGCCTCTTCGCGGGTAAACCCGCTCCTACAGGGATCTCACAGTATTCGAAGGCTGTGGTGTACCTGTGGGAACGGGCAAGCCCGCGAAGAGGTCGGTACAGGCGAAATCAGGCTTGCTGATCGGCCAACTGGTCAGCCAGGCGCACAAAGGCCGCCAGGTCCAGCTGTTCAGGGCGCAGGCTGCCATCCACGCCGGCAGCTTCGATGGCCGCGCTGTCGAGCAGGCCCTTCATGGTGTTGCGCAGGGTCTTGCGGCGCTGGTTGAACGCCTCGCGTACCACCTGCTCCAGCAGCTTGGCATCTTTGGCCGGGTGTGGCAGCACTTCGTGCGGCACCAGGCGGACGATGGCCGAGTCCACTTTCGGCGGCGGGTTGAAGGCGCCAGGGCCTACGTTGAACAGGTGCTCGACCCGGCAGTGGTACTGCACCATGATCGACAAACGCCCCCAATCACCACCACCGGGGCCGGCGGCCATGCGCTCGACCACTTCCTTCTGCAGCATGAAGTGCATGTCGCGGATCAGCCCGGCATGGCTGAGCAGGTGGAAGATGAGCGGGGTGGAGATGTTGTAGGGCAGGTTGCCCACCACCTTGAGGCTGCGCGGCGGCACGCCTAGCTGGTTGAAGTCGAACTTCAGGGCGTCACCCTGGTGCAGGCGGAAGTTGCTGCGGTCAGC
Organism: Pseudomonas kurunegalensis; assembly: GCF_030291635.1. NCBI lineage: Bacteria > Pseudomonadati > Pseudomonadota > Gammaproteobacteria > Pseudomonadales > Pseudomonadaceae > Pseudomonas > Pseudomonas kurunegalensis. Next base: position 534,565 of record NZ_CP127871.1, read on the forward strand.
GAACTTGTGCTGCAGGATCGGCACCAGGTCCTTGTCCAGCTCCACCACGTCCAGCTGTGCACCGCTGCCCAGCAGGCCTTCGGTCAGGGCGCCCTGGCCCGGGCCGATTTCCAGCAGGTGTTCGCCGGCCTTGGCGTTGATGGCACGCAGGATGCGGTCGATGATGCCGGCGTCGTGCAGGAAGTTCTGGCCGAAGCGCTTGCGCGCCCGGTGTTGGTATTGCTCGTTCATGGTCGGTTCTCGGCCATCTGGTAGGCGGTTTCCAGCGCGACGCGCAGGCTGCCGGTGTCGACCTTGCCGGTGCCGGCCAGGTCCAGGGCGGTGCCGTGGTCGACCGACGTGCGGATGATCGGCAGGCCCAGAGTCACGTTGACCGCAGCGCCGAAGCCTTTGTACTTGAGTACGGGCAGGCCCTGGTCGTGGTACATCGCCAGCACCGCGTCGCAGTGCTCCAGATATTTGGGGGTAAACAGGGTATCGGCCGGCAGTGGCCCGCGCAGGTCCATGCCTTCGGTGCGCAGGCGGGCCAGCGTCGGCTCGATGATGTCGATTTCTTCGCGGCCAAGATGGCCGCCCTCACCCGCGTGCGGGTTGAGGCCGCACACCAGAATGCGCGGGTTGGCGATGCCGAACTTGTCGCGCATGTCGGCATGCAGGATACGGGTTACACGCTCCACGCGCTCGGCAGTGATGGCGTCGGCAATATCACGCAGCGGCAGGTGTGTGGTCACCAGGGCCACACGCAAGCCACGGGTGGCCAGCATCATCACCACCTGTGCTGTGTGGGTCAGTTCGGCAAGGAACTCGGTATGCCCGGAGAAGGCGATACCGCTTTCGTTGATAACACCCTTGTGCACCGGGGCGGTGATCATCCCGGCGAAGTGCCCGTCCAGGCAGCCTTGGCCTGCGCGGGTCAGGGTCTCCAGCACGAACGCGGCGTTGGCTTTGTCGAGCTGGCCTGGCGCTACCGGGGCAGCGAGGGGGGTATCCCAGACGTAAAGGCTGCCTGCGGGTGCCGGCTGGTCGGGCCATTGGCCCGGGGCTACCGGCAGCAGGCTGACAGCCAGCCCCAGCTGCGTGGCCCGCTCGGCGAGCAGGTCACGGCTGGTGATGGCGATCAGGGGGTGGGGTTGGGCGTCTGCGGCGAGCAGCAGGCACAGGTCGGGACCTATGCCGGCTGGTTCGCCGGGAGTGACGGCGAAGCGCAGGGGCTTCACTGGGCGGCCTGGTCAGCGCCAGGCAGCTTGATTTCAACGTAGGCTTCGTCGCGGATCTGGCGCAGCCAGGTTTGCAGCTCTTCGTCGTACTTGCGGTTACGCAGAACGCTCAGGGCCTGCTGTTCGCGAGCCTGCTCGGTGCTGTCGGTGGCACGGCGGCCCAGCACTTCCAGCACATGCCAGCCGTACTGGGTCTTGAACGGCTTGGTCACCACGCCTTGCTGGGCGTTGGCCATCTGTTCACGGAACTCCGGTACCAGGCTGTTCGGGTCTACCCAGTTGAGGTCGCCGCCGTTAAGCGCCGAGCCTGGGTCTTCCGAGAAGCTCTTCGCCAGTTCGCCGAAGTCTTCGCCGTTCTTGATGCGGTCGTACAGGCGCTCGGCCAGTTGCTCGGTGGCCGCATCGCTGCGGATCTCGCTTGGCTTGATCAGGATGTGGCGTACATGCACTTCGTCACGCAGCACGTTCTCGCTGCCCCCGCGCTTCTCCTCGAGCTTGAGGATGATGAAGCCGTTAGGGATGCGGATAGGCTGGGTAATTTCGCCGACCGGCATGCTGCTGAGCATCTTGGCGAAGTCGGGTGGCAGCTGGCCGGCTTTACGCCAGCCCATCTCGCCGCCTTCCAGGGCGTTTTCGCTGGCGGAGCGGGCAATGGCCAGTTGGCCGAAGTCGGCGCCTTGCTTGAGCTGCTGGTACACATCGCCAACCTGGCGCGCCGCCGCCTGGATGGCTTCAGAGTTGGCGCCTTCCGGGGTCGGGATCAGGATGTTGGCCAGGCGGTACTCTTCCGACATTTGCATCTTGCCCATGTCCGAAGCCAGGAAGTTCTTCACTTCCTGCTCCGACACCTGGATGCGCTCGGCCACGCGGCGCTGGCGCACGCGGCTGATGATCATCTCGCGCTTGACCTGCTCGCGAGCGTCGTCGAACGACAGGCCGTCATGGGCCAGGGCAGCGCGGAACTGGTCCAGCGACATGCCATTGCGCTGGGCAATGGTGCCGATGGCCTGGTTCAGCTCTTCGTCGGTGATGCGGATGCCGGAGCGCTCGCCGATCTGCAGTTGCAGGTTTTCGACGATCAGGCGTTCCAGTACCTGTTGTTCCAGGGCGCCGGTTGGCGGCACACCGCCGCCGCGCTTGGCGATGGTCTGCTGCACCTCGTGGACGCGCTGGTCCAGCTGGCTTTGCATGACCACGTCGTTGTCGACGATGGCCACCACGCGATCAAGAGGTTGCACTGCGGCATGCACCGCGCCACTCAGCAATGCAACGCCCAGCAACGCCGGGCGCAGTCGATCAATAAGCTTGGTCTTCACGTTCACGGTAACCTTGAATGCCTTGGTCGAGGAAAGATTCGACCTTGTTGCCAACTACGCCACCGAGGCCTTTCAGGACAATCTGAAGGAAGACACCGTGGTCGCCTTTTTCGTTCTGTGGAAGAGCCTGGCTGAAGTCGTCGTAATCGATCCAGTAACGGTTGATCAGGCGCAGTTTCCAGCAGCAGTTGTCGTACTCGAAACCGCCCATGGCTTCCAGGGTGCGGTTGCGGTTGTAGTCATGCTGCCAGCGAGCGATAACGCTCCACTGCGGAACGATCGGCCAGATGACCGAGAAGTCATGCTGCTGGATCTTGTAGTAATCCTTGATGTAGTTCGGATCGCCAGGGGTGCCGTAGTCACCGCCGCCCACTTTCCAGGTACCTGTGGTCGAGTCGTAGGCAATGGTGTCGTTGCGATAGCGATAGCCGAGGTTGACCACCTTGTTCGGGTTGTCTTCAGGCTGGTAATGGAACATCGCGCTGCCCGAGCGGGTGCTGTGGCTGTCCGGGTCCCAGTTGAAGTCCGAATTGAAGCGCCAGTCGCGGTTGAAGTAGTAGTTGTACACCAGGGCGTACGGCGACACATCGGACTGCGCATCCTTGCGGTCGCGGTAGTCGATGCCTGGCAGCTGGACCTTGCGGTCCTTGAAGTAGTAGGCCTGGCCGATACTGAAGTTCTGCCGTTCGAAACCGTTGTCTTCGATGAAACGCGTGGTCACGCCCAGCGACAGCTTGTTCTCGTCGCCGATGCGGTCGGTGCCGCTGAATCGGTTGTCGCGGAACAGCGAGTCGTAGCTGAACAAGGTTTCGCCGGTATCGAACAGCGGAATGTCCTTCTGGTCCTTGTACGGGACGTAGAGGTAGAACATCCGCGGCTCGAGGGTCTGCTTGTAATCGGTACCGAACAGCGACGTGTTGCGGTCGAAATACAGGCCGCTGTCGACGCTGAAGATCGGCACATCGCGGCTCACGGTGCTGTCATAGCTACCGTAGGCGCTTGGGTTCTCGTTGCGCAACCTGATCGCATCGTCCTTGCCTTTGCTGTCCAGGTCGAGATCGTACTGGGTGTAGGCATACTTCAGCTTGGGCGTGAGGAAGCCGTAGCTGGCTGTCATTGGGTAGCTGATTGACGGCGCGACGTTCAAACGTGTTCCGTTGGCGCGTTCAATACCCAGAATGTTCTGGTCGAGCCGGCGCCCATCGGGGCCTGCCGTGAGGTCCAGGTTGCCATCCTTGTCGAATACGGTGTCGTTCTTCAAGTCACGTTCGAAGCGCGCAGCCTCGGTTTCGTAAGCAAAGTTCAACCCGCCCGGCTGATAAGGCAGCACACCATTGAAGGTAATCTGCGGCAGGCGATCATAAGGCGTGATCTGCGAAATAGTCGCCGCCTCGTAGGCATGCACGTTCAGCCGCGCGGTGTAGCTGTCGCCGCGGTAGGTCAACGCACCTTGCTGATCAAGGAAGTCCTTGCTTTCAACACCAATCTGGTCGGATTCCAGGTCCTGGAAGTAGAACGGGTCGCTGATGTCGGTGTAGTTCACCTCGGTCATCAGGCGCTCGTCCAGCCCGCCCTTGTGCTGCCAGTTGACCATCCAGCGCTGTTCTTTGTAGTCAGTCTGGTCTTTGCGGTCGTCGTCCTTGTCGTTCAGGTACGCACCGCCGAACTGGCCTTCGCTGGATTCGGTCAGGTAGCGGAACTCGCCTTCCATCAGCAGGCCGCGCTTGGTCATGTAGCGCGGGTACAGCGTGGCGTCGTAGTTAGGCGCCAGGTTGAAGTAGTACGGCGTTACCAGCATGAAGCCGGTGTCGCTGCTGGTGCTGAACGATGGCGGCAGGAAGCCGGACTGGCGACGGTCGTCGATCGGGAAGTAGATGTACGGTGTGTAGAACACCGGGAAATCCTTGACCCGCAGCGTCACGTTGGTCGCGGTACCGAAACCGGTGGCCGGGTTCAGGGTGATGTTGTTGCCCTTCAGCTGCCAGGCGTTGCTGCCCGGTTCGCAGGTGGTGTACGTACCGTCCTTGAGGCGGATGATGGCGTTTTCACCACGCTTGGCGTACAGGGCGCTGCCGCGGATGTGCGACTTGTGCATCACGTATTCGGCGTTGTCGACCTGGGCTTCGCCCGTGTCGAGCTGAATCTGTGCCTGGTCACCGACCACCAGCGAGCCGTTGTCACGGATCTTGACGTTGCCCTTGAGCTCGCCACGGTTTTCGGTCTGGTAGAGGTTGGCCTCGTCGGCTTCGGCCTGCATGCTGCCCTGGCGCATCACCACGTTACCGGCGAGGGTAGCGATCTGCTGCTCCTGCTGGTACTTGGACACCTTGGCGTTGATGTAGGTCGGCGACTCGTCCTTCGGCGTGGTGTCGGCCATGCCCGGGCGGGTTGGCTCGATGTACGCGCCACCACAGTAAGGACCGGTTTCGGCCAGCTGTGCGGCGGTGAGTTTTTCACGCGGAACCCAGTCCAGGTGGCTGTAGTCTTCGCTGCGCGACTTCAGGCCACGGCCTTTGGCCTCGGTGACCAGCATTGGCCGGTCCGCGGTTTCGCCTTCGCTCGCGGCTTCGGTGCCGGTGCTGACAGCAGCACCCTCGTGCACCGGGCGCGGCGGCAGGTTGTTGACTGGGGCCTTGGGCTTGCAGTCCCAACCACCGGCAGCGGACACTTGGCAGTCGAACTGTTCGGCTGCCACCACGTACGACGTGGCCAGAGGTTGCAGGGCCAGCAGACCGCCGGTTACCAGCAACGGAAACTTTCTACGAAACGCGGGGGATTTCAATGCCATCTTATTAGTCCGGGCTTCCTGCGTGCCATCTGCCCGCGTGTGGGGCCGCACGCCTCTCGATGGTCTGAAAAAGATGCTGGATAATAAAGCATGACCCGCTTGACGGCTAGGGCCGTCGGAGACCCTTGTAATGCCTGAACACGATGTACGCTTGCAACAACTGACGGTCTGGCTCGATGAGCAGCTCAATGATCTTTTCCGCAACAACGCCTGGGGCGAAGTGCCGGCCGGCAGCCTGACTGCGGCCAGCAGCGACGCGAGCTTCCGCCGCTACTTCCGCTGGCAGGGCGCCGGCCACAGCTTCGTGGTCATGGACGCACCGCCTCCGCAGGAGAACTGCCGACCGTTCGTCGCCATCGACCATCTGCTGGCCAGCGCTGGCGTGCATGTGCCGCTGATCCACGCTCAGGACCTGGAGCGCGGCTTCCTGCTGCTGGGTGACCTAGGCCACCAGACATACCTTGATATCATTGATGCCGACAACGCCGACGGGCTGTTCGCAGATGCTATCGATGCACTGCTGGCCTTCCAGCGCCTGCCGATGGACGCGCCACTGCCCAGCTACGACGACGCGTTGCTGCGCCGTGAAGTGGAATTGTTCCCGGAGTGGTACGTGGGCCGTGAACTGGGCCTGACCTTCACCGATGCCCAGAAGGCTGCCTGGCAGCGTATCAGCCAGCTGCTGATCGACAGTGCCCTGGCCCAGCCCAAGGTGTTGGTGCACCGCGACTACATGCCGCGCAACCTGATGCAGAGCACCCCCAATCCCGGCGTGCTGGACTTCCAGGACGCGGTGTACGGCCCGGTCACCTACGACATCACCTGCCTGTTCAAGGACGCTTTCCTCAGCTGGCCTCAGCCACGGGTCGAAGGTTGGCTGCGTGACTACTGGCAGAAGGCGCAGGTTGCCGGTATCCCGGTACAGGCCGACTTCGAGGCGTTCCAGCGTGCCAGCGACCTGATGGGCGTGCAGCGCCACCTGAAGGTGATCGGCATCTTCGCCCGTATCTTCCACCGCGACGGTAAACCCCGTTACCTGGGCGACGTGCCGCGTTTCTTCGCCTATATAGAAGAAGTGATCAGCCGCCGGCCCGAATTGGCGGAGCTGGGTGAACTGATCGCGCAGTTGCAGGCCGGAGCGCGTGCATGAAGGCAATGATCCTGGCTGCGGGTAAAGGTGAGCGCATGCGCCCGCTGACCCTGCACACCCCAAAACCGCTGGTCCCGGTGGCCGGCCAGCCGCTGATCGAGTATCACCTGCGCGCCCTGGCGGCGGCAGGCGTTACCGAGGTGGTGATCAACCATGCCTGGCTCGGCCAGCAGATCGAAGACCACCTGGGTGACGGCAGCCGTTTTGGCCTGAGCATCCGCTATTCGCCCGAGGGCGAGCCGCTGGAAACCGGTGGTGGCATCTTCAAGGCCTTGCCTTTGCTGGGTGACGCGCCATTCCTGCTGGTGAACGGCGATGTCTGGACCGACTACGACTTCGCACGCCTGCAAGCCCCCTTGCAGGGGCTTGCTCACCTGGTGCTGGTCGACAACCCGGGCCACCATGGCCGAGGTGACTTCCGCCTGCTGGGCGAACAGGTTGTCGATGGCGATGAGGCGCCAGGCACGCTGACTTTCAGTGGCCTTTCGGTACTGAACCCTGCGCTGTTCGAAGGCTGCCAACCGGGTGCCTTCAAGCTGGCACCGCTGTTGCGCCAGGCCATGGCGGCAGGGCAGGTCAGTGGCGAACACTACCGTGGGCACTGGGTGGATGTCGGCACGCTCGAACGCTTGGCCGAAGCCGAGCGCCTGATTGGCGAGCGCGCCTGACATGTGGTGGCCAGGGACACTGATTGGCGCCGGCGCCGGCTTTGCCGTGGCCAGCATTCCGGGCGCTTTGCTGGGCCTGTTGCTTGGGCAGGCCCTTGACCGCCGCTTGCGCCTGGAAGGCTGGGAAGACATGCGCGAGCGCCTGGGCGGGCGCCCGGCCTTGCGCGATGACGAGTTGCTGTTCGTGATGCTTGGGCGCCTGGCCAAGTGCGATGGTCGGGTGGGCGAGCAGCACATCCAGCAGGCGCGTCAGGAAATGGTGCGCCTGGACCTGGCCGAAACGGCCCGGCTACGCGCTATCAATGCGTTCAACCGTGGCAAGGCGGGCAAGGACCGGCTTGGCAGGCACCTGCGGCGCATTCGCCAGCAGCCACATGCGGCGGAAGGTACCTTGCGTGCCTGTTGGCGCATGGTCTGGGCCGACGGCAAGATGGGCAACAAGGAGCGTGAGCTGCTGCTGGACTGGGGGCAGAAGCTGGGCCTGAGCCGGCGGCAGGTACAGGCCATGTCGCTGGAGTACGAGCCGCGCAAGGCTACGGGGGCGGAAGGTGTCCCCATGACCTATGCGGCTGCCTTGCGCTTGTTGGCGGTGGAGGCGGACACCGAAGGCGACAAGGTCAAGCAGGCCTATCGTCGGCTGGTCAGCCGTCACCACCCGGACAAGCTGGCGGGCACTGGCGCCAGTGAGGCGCAGGTGCGGGAAGCGACCGAGCGTACCCGTGAGTTGCACCAGGCCTACGCCATGATCCGCAAGCGTCGGGGCCTGTAAAAAACGGGGCCGCAAAGCGGCCCCATCGATTTCAGCTCAACCCTGTGGACTCATCCATCCCCGCACCCGGCGGAACAACTGCTCCTGCTCGGCTGCCTTGTTCCCCGGCATGGCGATCAACGACAACTGCCGGTACTGGCTGTCCTTCTGCCGCTTGCTGGCCTGTAGTCGCTGTACGGCTGCGCTGCGGTCCTGGCTGCGGGTGGCGTAGTAGATATCGGCTGTCGGCACCTTCAAGGTTGGCGCCAGGCTTTCCAGGTCATGTTCCACCCGTGCTGGCGTCTGCGCAGCCACCATCACCAGTTTCTGCACGTGCGGTGGCTGTTTTTCGCTCAGGTAGCGGGCTGCCCAGTACGCACCGCTACCATGCCCGATCAGCACGATGCTGCGGGCATTGTGCTGCTGGGCAAACGCCACAGCAGCGTCCAGGCGGGCGAAAATGCGCTCGGCGTCGGCCGGGTCTGTCTGCTCGCTGGCCTGTTCGGCGTCGGTGCTTTCCGCCGTATCGGCATCGGCAGCAGTGGCCTGGGCGACATTGGCATTGGCGTCAGCGGGTACGTCCTTGGCTGGCGCACTTTCACCCTGGGTTTTTTCGGGCTCGACAGCCGGCTTGGCCTCGACCCGCGCCTGCGGGCTGTCGGCCAGCAGATCCGGCAGGCTAAGGCTCAGGCTGTGCCAGCCGACATCCGGGAATTTTTGCCGCAGGGGGCCTACGGCATTTGGCCAGTCGGCCGTTTCACCAGCACCCGGGACGATGATCACCGCCCCTTGCGGGTCGCTGTCGTTGGCCGGCTTCCACAAGGCCAGGAAGCTGTCGGCGCCCGCCTGCAACGTCTGCTGCTCGGCCTTGGGTACCAGCCGCTCCAGGGCCAGGGCATCTTCCTGGCTGCGCTCCAGCAGCGGCGGGCGCGGGGCTTCGGCAGCGGGTGCCTCGGTTGTGGCGGGTGCTTTTTCTGCATCGGCGGCCACGGCGGCGAGCGGAAGGATCGAGGCCAGGCAGCACATTGCCAGCGTCGTGCGATAAAGTGTGGACATGCGTCAACCCAAGGCCAGAATGATACCGGCAGCCTAATAGTATTTGCCCGTGACGGCCATGCTGCATGGCCGCCTTTGCCAAGACGAGCGTGTAGATGAAGCGAGTGCGTCGCCTGTTGGTTATCGGCTGCTTGTGGCTGCCCTTGATAGCCTTGGCCAGGACCGAGGCAGAGCCCACGGTTGTACTGGAACCTGCGCAGCAGCAGTGGCTGGACAGCCATCGCAGCCTGCGCGTCGGCCTGGTGCTGCAGGCGCCCTACGCCCAGTTCGACCGGCGGCTGCAGCAACTGTATGGGGCCAACGTAGAACTGGTGAACAGCCTGGCGCAGGCACTGCGTCTAGACCTTACCTGGCGCAACTTCACCGACCAGACCAGCCTTGAACATGCCCTGCAGGCCGGGGAAATCGACTTTGCCCCAGGCCTTACCCAGACGCCAGCCAGCCTGCGCCTGTGGTTGTTCAGCGACCCGTACATGCGCGTGCCGCAACTGGTGGTGGGGCCGCGCACCGGGGCCATGGCGGTAGAGCTGGAAAAGCTCGAAGCCGAGCAGCGCGTAGCGGTGCGCATGCCCAGCCAACTGGCGGATTATCTGCGTGGCAACTACGGCAACCTCAACCTGCAGGGGGTACCCAACGAGCGTGAGGCCTTGCAACTGGTGGTCGGTGGCCAGGCCAGTTTCGCCGTGCTGGATGAAGCCCAACTCAGCCGTCTGTCGCGTGAGAGCGAGTTCAGTGAGCTGGCGGTGGTTGGCGATATAGGCCTGCCACAGCTACTGCGCATTGGTTCTCGGCGTGACTGGCCACTGCTGGCCGACGTGCTGGAGCGTGGCCTGCAGGCATTGCCGGCCAAGGAGCTGGAGCAAATGCACCAGCGCTGGTTGCAGCCGAAGTACCCGCGCCTGAGCGAGTCGCCTGGTTTCTGGCAGAACCTGGCCTTGCTGTTCGGCATGCTGCTGTTGTGCGCGCTGGCCACGCTGGTGTGGCAACGCCGGCAGCAGCGCCAGCTGGAGCGCAGCCTGTTGGCCACGCGGGAAAGCCTGGTGGAGCGCCAGGTGCGCGAGGAGGCGTTGCGATTGAGCCAGTTCGCCATCGACCAGAGCACGGTGGGTATCTTGTGGGTCAACTGGGACAGCCACGTGCGGTACGCCAACCACGCTGCCGAGCGCATGCTGGGTTACGCCGAGGGGGAGCTGCTGGAGCGGCCGCTGGGTGACTTCGAGCCAAGCCTCAACATGGACCGCTGGCTGGAGCTGTGGAAGGGCGCGCGTACGGGGGCAACGGGTATTGGCCAGTTCGAGACGCAATGCCGACGGGCCGACCACAGCCTGCTGCCGGTCGAACTGTCGCTGAGCTTTCTGCGCTTTCGTGATTCCGAATACCTGGTGGTCTACCTCGCCGACGTCACCGAGCGCCACCGTGCCCTGGCGGCGCTGCGCGAAAGCGAGGCGCGGCTGAAGGGCATTGCTGGCAATGTGCCGGGGCTGGTATTTCGTCTAGAACGCGACCCGGCCGAGGGCGATCTGGAATTTCCCTACATCAGTGAGGGCAGCGAGGCGCTGGTGGGCTATACGCCCGGCGAAATCCAGCACCCGCAGATGGGGCTGCGTAACCTGGTGCACCCAGAGGACCGCGCCGATTACCATCGGGTGCAGGACCTGGCCCTGGCCAGTGACCAGGACTGGTCCTGGCAGGGCCGCATCCTCACCCGCCAGGGCGAACAGCGTTGGGCCGACATCAAGGCCAGCACCCGGCGCCTGGGTAACGGCCAGGTGGTATGGGACGGCGTGGTGTGGGACATCACCCAAGGCAAGCGGGCGGAAATGGCACTGGCCAAGTCCCAGGAGCAGCTACGCGAGCTGTCGGCCCACCTGGAAAGCGTGCGTGAAGAAGAGAAAGCCCGCATCGCCCGGGAAGTGCATGATGAACTGGGGCAGATGCTGACCGTGCTCAAGCTGGAAGTGTCGATGTGCGAGCTGGCCTTTGCCGAGCTGGACCCAGGCCTGAACGAGCGTCTGGGTAGCATGAAACGCCTGATCGCCCAGCTGTTCCAGTTGGTGCGCGACGTGGCCACGGCCTTGCGCCCGCCAATCCTCGATGCAGGTATCGCTTCGGCCATCGAATGGCAGGCACGGCGTTTCGAGGCGCGTACGCAGATCCCGTGCCTGGTACAAGTGCCGGATAATCTGCCAGCATTGAGCGATGCCAAGGCCATTGGGTTATTCCGTATCCTCCAGGAGGCACTGACCAACGTGATGCGCCATGCCCAGGCGCACAGCGTGGAGATCGAGCTGGTGCTTGCACAGGGGCAATTGCGCATGACAGTCAGCGATGATGGCCAGGGCTTTTGCCGCGAGCAGACCCGGCCCACCTCGTTTGGTCTGGTGGGCGTGCGTGAGCGGGTGCTGATGTTGGGGGGCAGCATGGCACTGGACAGCGAGCCGGGCGAAGGCACCAGCCTGAGCGTGGCCATACCGTTGGAGTAGGAGAGCGATCGTGATTCGAGTGCTGGTGGCCGAAGACCACACCATTGTCCGCGAAGGCATCAAGCAGTTGATTGGCCTGGCCAAGGACATGCAAGTGGTGGGGGAGGCCGGTAATGGTGAGCAGTTGCTTGAAACCTTGCGCCACACGCCCTGTGAGGTGGTATTGCTGGATATCTCCATGCCGGGTGTGAATGGCCTGGAGGCGATCCCGCGGATACGTGCGTTGCACGATGCCCCGGCGATCCTGATGTTGTCGATGCACGACGAGGCACAAATGGCGGCGCGGGCGCTGAAGGCTGGAGCGGCAGGTTATGCCACCAAGGACAGTGACCCGGCACTGTTGCTGACCGCGATTCGCCGGGTGGCGGGTGGCGGGCGTTACATCGACCCGTCGCTGGCTGACCGCATGGTGTTCGAAGTGGGCCTGACCGAGTCGCGGCCGTTGCACACGCTGCTGTCGGAGCGCGAGTTTTCGGTGTTCGAGCGCCTGGCCCAGGGCGCCAACGTCAACGACATCGCCCAGCAGCTGGCGCTGTCGAGCAAGACCATCAGCACGCACAAGGCGCGCCTGATGCAGAAGCTGAAAGTGAACTCGCTGGCGGAGCTGGTGAAGTACGCCATGGAGCACAAGCTGGTCTGATTGCGACATGCTCCTGGCTTGCACGGTTTTTTGTAGGCGCGGCCTTGTGTCGCGATAGGGCTGCAGAGCAGCCCCAGAAAATTGTGCATCTAAGCCGAAGCCTAGGGGCTGCTTCGCAGCCCATCGCGACACAAGGCCGCTCCTACACGGGGATATGTTTGTCCTGAATGCGCCATCCTTGTAGGGCAATCCCTACAACAAATCTTCCATCCGGATGATGGCATTCTCTCAGCACCCCCGATTTTCGGGCGCTTGCGCCTCTTCTACTCTTTTGCCTACGCAGTCATCCAACAAGAAGGTGCAGGCATGAGCGAGGCGAAGTCGAACGCTGCAACCAGCGAAACGCTGGTCAGCTTCCGTGGTGTGCAGAAGAGCTACGACGGCGAGTCGCTGATCGTCAAAGACCTCAACCTGGAGATTCGCAAGGGCGAGTTCCTGACCCTGCTCGGCCCGTCCGGCTCGGGCAAGACCACCAGCCTGATGATGCTGGCCGGCTTCGAAACGCCCACTGCGGGTGAAATCCAGCTGGCCGGGCGCTCGATCAACAACGTGCCGCCGCACAAGCGCGACATCGGCATGGTGTTCCAGAACTACGCGCTGTTCCCGCACATGACCGTGGCCGAAAACCTGGCCTTCCCGCTGACCGTGCGCAACCTCAGCAAGACCGACATCAGCGAGCGGGTCAAACGCGTGCTGAACATGGTCCAGCTCGATGCCTTCGCCAAGCGCTACCCCGGCCAGTTGTCGGGCGGCCAGCAGCAGCGCGTGGCCCTGGCCCGGGCGCTGGTGTTCGAGCCACAGCTGGTGCTGATGGACGAACCACTCGGGGCGCTCGATAAGCAACTGCGTGAACACATGCAGATGGAGATCAAGCACATTCACCAGCGCCTTGGCGTGACCGTGGTGTACGTGACCCACGACCAGGGCGAAGCGCTGACCATGTCCGACCGCGTGGCGGTGTTTCACCAGGGCGAGATCCAGCAGATCGCCGACCCGCGCACGCTGTACGAAGAACCTTGTAACACCTTCGTCGCCAACTTCATCGGCGAGAACAACCGCATCAACGGCACCCTGCTGGCCAGTGATGGCAAGCGCTGCCAGGTGCAGCTGCCGCGCGGTGAGCGGGTGGAGGCGCTGGCGGTGAATGTCGGCCAGGCCGGCGAGCCGGTCACCCTGTCGATCCGCCCCGAACGCGTACGCCTGAACGGCCACAGCGAAAGCTGCGTGAACCGCTTCTCTGGCCGGGTGGCTGAATTCATTTACCTGGGCGACCACGTGCGGGTGCGCCTGGAAGTTTGCGGCAAGGGCGACTTCTTCGTGAAACAGCCCATTGCCGAGCTCGACCCGGCGTTGGCCGTGGGCGATGTAGTACCGCTGGGCTGGGAGGTGGAGCACGCCCGCGCGCTCGATCCGATTGCCGAAGCCCATTGATGGATTGCTTCACCAACCCTGTACTGTGGAGAGAATAAGAATGCGCAAGCAGTTGAAACTGACCGCCCTGGCCTTGGGGCTGTTCGCCGCTGGCCAGGTCATGGCCGCAGACCTCACCGTGATCTCGTTCGGGGGCGCCAACAAGGCGGCCCAGGTAAAAGCGTTCTACGAGCCATGGGAGAAGGCGGGTAACGGCAAGATCGTCGCCGGTGAGTACAACGGTGAAATGGCGAAGGTCAAGGCGATGGTCGACACCAAGAGTGTGTCGTGGAACCTGGTAGAGGTTGAGTCGCCAGAGCTGGCGCGTGGTTGCGATGAGGGCATGTTCGAAGAGCTCGACCCGGCCCTGTTTGGCAATGAGGGTGACTACGTGCCGGGTGCCATCCAGCCGTGCGGCGTGGGCTTCTTCGTCTGGTCCACGGTCATGGCCTACAACGCCGACAAGCTGAAAACCGCACCTACCAGCTGGGCTGATTTCTGGGACACCAAGAAATTCCCGGGCAAGCGCGGCCTGCGCAAAGGTGCCAAGTACACCATGGAATTCGCACTGATGGCCGATGGCGTTGCGCCCAAGGAAGTCTACAAAGTGCTGGCCACCAAGGAAGGCCAGGACCGCGCCTTCAAGAAACTCGATGAGCTCAAGCCCAACATCCAGTGGTGGGAAGCAGGTGCACAGCCTCCGCAGTTCCTGGCCTCGGGCGACGTGGTCATGAGTTCTGCGTACAACGGCCGTATTGCCGCTGTGCAGAAAGAGAGCAACCTCAAGGTGGTGTGGAACGGCGGCATCTACGACTTTGACGCCTGGGCGATCCCTAAAGGTGCCAAGAACGCCGATGAGGCGAAGAAGTTCATCGCCTACAGCGTGAAGCCCGAGCAGCAGAAGATCTACTCCGAAAACATCGCCTATGGCCCGGCCAACTCCAAGGCTGTGAGCCTGCTGTCGGACGAGGTGAAGAAGGACATGCCGACCACGCCTGAAAACATCGCCAACCAGGTGCAGATCGACGTGGCCTTCTGGGCCGACAACAGCGAGCAGCTGGAGCAACGCTTCAACGCCTGGGCGGCGAAGAAGTAAACGTCCAGTGTGCGGGGCTGCACCGCAGCCCCCATTTCAGCCTGTATTGCGGAGTTCGCCATGGCCATTGCAGTGCCCCTCAACGAAGGCGCAGGTCCAAGTCTCAAGCAGCGCCTCAAGCACGCCGAGCGGGTCAACCGCTGGAAGGCGCAGGCGTTGATCGCGCCGCTGGCGCTGTTTCTTCTGTTGGTGTTCCTGGTGCCGATTGCGGCGCTGCTGTACAAAAGCGTCGGCAACCCGGAAGTGGTCGGCGGCCTGCCGCGCACGGTCGAAGTCATCAGCCAGTGGGATGGCAAGAGTCTGCCCGGCGAGGACGTGTACAAGGCGCTGAGCCAGGACCTGGCCGAGTCGCGCAAGAACCAGACCCTTGGCGACCTTTCCAAGCGCTTGAACATGGAACTGGCCGGCTACCGCAGCTTGTTGACCAAAACCGCCCGGGCACTGCCATTCAAGGCTGAGCCTGCTTCTTATAAAGACGCGTTGCAGGCCGTAGACGAGCGTTGGGGCGATCCGGCCTACTGGCAGGCGATACGCCGCAATACCAGCTCGGTGACGTCGTTCTACCTGCTGGCTTCTGTCGACCACCGCATCGACGACCTTGGCGAACTGGCCAAGGCCACCCCGGACCAGGCCATTTACCTGGACATTTTTGCCCGTACCCTGTGGATGGGGGTGGTGATCACCGCCATCTGCCTGGTGCTGGCCTACCCGTTGGCTTATTTGCTGGCCAACCTGCCGACCCGGCAGAGCAACCTGCTGATGATTCTGGTGCTGCTGCCGTTCTGGACCTCGATCCTGGTGCGGGTGGCGGCGTGGATCGTGCTGCTGCAATCGGGTGGCCTGATCAACAGTGCGCTGATGGCCATGGGCATCATCGACCAGCCGCTGGAACTGGTGTTCAACCGCACCGGCGTATACATCTCCATGGTGCACATTCTGCTGCCGTTCATGATTCTGCCGCTGTACAGCGTGATGAAGGGCATTTCGCCCACCTACATGCGTGCGGCGATCTCGCTGGGCTGCCACCCGTTCGCCAGCTTCTGGCGGGTGTACTTCCCGCAGACTTACGCGGGTGTTGGTGCCGGTTGCCTGCTGGTGTTCATCCTGGCCATTGGTTACTACATCACCCCGGCGCTGCTGGGTAGCCCGAACGACCAGATGGTCAGCTACTTCGTTGCCTTCTACACCAACACCAGCATCAACTGGGGCATGGCCACCGCGCTGGGCGGGCTGTTGCTGCTGGCGACCGTGCTGTTGTACCTGATCTATAGCTGGCTGGTCGGCGCCAGCCGCCTGCGCCTGAGCTGAGGAGCCTTGTCATGCTGAGCCCATACATGTCGCCCGTGGAGCGGGTCTGGTTCTACAGCCTGCGCATTCTTTGCGGTTTGATCCTGCTGTTCCTGATCTTGCCGGTACTGGTGATCGTGCCGCTGTCGTTCAACAGTGGCAGCTTCCTGGTGTACCCGCTGCAGGGCTTCTCACTGCAGTGGTACCAGGACTTCTTCGGCTCGGCCGAATGGATGCGGGCGCTGAAGAACAGCATCATCGTCGCCCCGGCAGCCACGGTGCTGGCCATGGTGTTCGGCACCCTGGCGGCCATCGGCCTGACCCGTGGCGATTTCCCCGGCAAGTCGCTGGTGATGGCGCTGGTGATTTCGCCGATGGTGGTACCAGTCGTGATTATCGGTGTAGCCAGTTACCTGTTCTTTGCGCCGCTGGGGATGGGCAACAGCTTCACTTCGCTGATTCTGGTGCATGCGGTGCTGGGTGTACCGTTCGTCATCATTACCGTGTCGGCCACCTTGCAGGGCTTCAACTACAACCTGGTGCGCGCGGCGGCCAGCCTGGGCGCGTCGCCACTGCTGACCTTCCGCCGGGTGACCCTGCCGCTGATTGCGCCCGGGGTGATTTCGGGGGCGCTGTTCGCCTTTGCCACGTCGTTTGACGAGGTGGTGGTGACCCTGTTCCTGGCAGGGCCCGAGCAGGCGACCCTGCCGCGGCAGATGTTCAGTGGTATTCGCGAAAACCTGAGCCCGACCATTGCAGCGGCAGCGACCTTGCTGATTGCCTTCTCGGTGATATTGCTGCTGACCCTGGAGTGGTTGCGTGGGCGTAGCGAGAAGCTGAGGACTCAGCAGCCTGCCTGATGGTTGGGAGGGCTTTGCCCTCCAATCGCGACACAAGGCCGCTCCTACAGGAGACCGCGATCCGTTGTAGGAGCGGCCTTGTGTCGCGATCGGGGCGCAAAGCGCCCCCATGTGTCGGACACCAATTGATACCAATCAGCCTCTACCCGTTTGCCTGAGTTACAATGCGCGCCACCGTGATTCTGCCAACAGGTGCGCCATGCAGCCCTACGCTATTGCCCCCTCCATTCTCTCCGCCGATTTCGCCCGCCTGGGTGAGGACGTCGACAAGGTTTTGGCTGCGGGTGCCGACATCGTTCACTTCGATGTCATGGACAACCACTACGTTCCCAACCTGACCATCGGCCCGATGGTGTGCACTGCCCTGCGCAAGTACGGCGTCACCGCGCCCATCGACGTGCACCTGATGGTCAGCCCGGTCGACCGCATCATCGGCGACTTCATCGAGGCCGGCGCCACCTACATCACCTTCCACCCGGAAGCCACCCAGCACATCGACCGCTCGCTGCAGTTGATCAAGGACGGTGGCTGCAAGGCCGGCCTGGTGTTCAACCCGGCCACCAGCCTGGACGCCCTGAAGTACGTGATGGACAAGATCGACATGGTGCTGCTGATGAGCGTCAACCCAGGCTTCGGCGGGCAGAAGTTCATCCCCGGCACCCTCGACAAGCTGCGCGAAGCGCGTGCGCTGATCGACGCCAGTGGCCGTGATATCCGCCTGGAAATCGACGGCGGCGTCAACGTCAACAACATCCGCGAGATCGCTGCCGCTGGCGCCGACACCTTCGTGGCCGGCTCGGCGATCTTCAACGCCCCGGACTACCAGGAAGTCATCGCCAAGATGCGCGCCGAACTGGCTCAGGCCCGCCCATGAGTGGCTTCGAGCAGCTGTTCCCGGGGACGCTGCCCAGGCTGGTGATGTTCGATCTGGACGGTACCCTGATCGATTCCGTGCCAGACCTGGCCGCCGCCGTGGACCGCATGCTGCTCGAACTGGGGCGCCCGCCTGCGGGCCTTGAGGCGGTGCGCCATTGGGTTGGCAATGGCGCCCAGGTGCTGGTGCGCCGAGCACTGGCGGGCGGTATTGAGCATGACGCTGTGGATGATGTGCTGGCCGAGCAGGGCCTGGCACTGTTCATGGAAGCCTATGCCGAAAGCCATGAGCTCACCGTGGTTTATCCCGGCGTGAAAGACACCCTGCGCTGGCTGCAGAAGCAGGGCGTGGAAATGGCACTGATCACCAACAAGCCGGAGCGCTTCGTCGCCCCTTTATTGGACCAGATGAAGATCGGCCGCTATTTCCGCTGGATCATCGGCGGCGACACCCTGCCGCAGAAAAAACCGGACCCGGCGGCGTTGCTGTTCGTCATGCAGATGGCCGGCGTTAGCCCGCAACAATCGTTGTTTGTGGGCGATTCGCGCAGTGATGTGCTGGCGGCCAAGGCGGCTGGCGTGCAATGCGTGGGGCTGACCTACGGCTACAACCATGGGCGGCCGATCCACGACGAAACCCCCAGCCTTGTGATCGATGACCTGCGCGCCTTGCTGCCCGGTTGCGAAGACCCGGCCACTGGGATAACGTTGGCGGATCTTCAAGCCTCACAAGACAGAGAGTCCACCGTGGCGGTTACTGGCAAATTCTGGATGAAAGTCATCAAGGCCCTGGCCCGTTG
Organism: Pseudomonas kurunegalensis; assembly: GCF_030291635.1. Taxonomy (NCBI): domain Bacteria; kingdom Pseudomonadati; phylum Pseudomonadota; class Gammaproteobacteria; order Pseudomonadales; family Pseudomonadaceae; genus Pseudomonas; species Pseudomonas kurunegalensis. Next base: position 552,957 of record NZ_CP127871.1, read on the forward strand.
GCGTTGGCGCGCCTGACTTCTGCCTGCCGGCGTGTGCCGGCCCATCCGTTTGCCTGACTTATTGCTGCTTGCCACGAGGCTACTCATGAACCGCGAAGAATTCCTGCGCCTGGCCGCTGCCGGCTACAACCGCATCCCCCTGGCCTGTGAAACCCTGGCCGACTTCGACACGCCGCTGTCGATCTACCTGAAACTGGCCGACCAACCCAACTCGTACCTGCTCGAATCGGTTCAGGGCGGCGAAAAGTGGGGCCGTTACTCGATGATTGGCCTGCCGTCGCGCACCGTGATGCGCGTTCACGGCTACCACGTCAGCATCCTGCAGGATGGCATCGAGGTGGAAAGCCACGATGTCGAAGACCCGCTGGCGTTCGTCGAAAGCTTCAAGGACCGTTACAAGGTCGCCGACATCCCTGGCCTGCCGCGCTTCAACGGCGGCCTGGTCGGCTACTTCGGCTACGACTGCGTGCGTTATGTGGAAAAGCGCCTGGGCGCCAGTCCCAACCCGGACCCGCTGGGTGTGCCGGATATCCTGCTGATGGTGTCCGATGCTGTCGTGGTGTTCGACAACCTGGCAGGCAAGATGCACGCGATCGTGCTGGTCGACCCGGCTGAAGCGCACGCCTTCGAACAGGGCCAGGCACGGCTGCAAGGCCTGCTGGAAACCCTGCGTCAGCCGATCACCCCGCGCCGTGGCCTGGACTTGAGTGGCCCTCAGGCCGCCGAGCCGGAATTCCGCTCCAGCTACACCCGCGAGGACTACGAGAACGCCGTCGGCCGTATCAAGGAATACATCCTGGCCGGTGACTGCATGCAAGTGGTGCCGTCGCAGCGCATGTCCATCGACTTCAAGGCTGCGCCTATCGACCTGTACCGCGCCCTGCGTTGCTTCAACCCGACGCCCTACATGTACTTCTTCAACTTCGGTGACTTCCATGTGGTTGGCAGTTCGCCCGAGGTGCTGGTGCGTGTCGAGGACAACCTGGTTACCGTGCGCCCGATTGCCGGTACTCGCCCGCGTGGTGCGACTGAAGAGGCCGACCGTGCGCTGGAAGACGACCTGCTGTCGGACGACAAGGAGATCGCCGAGCACCTGATGCTGATCGACCTGGGCCGTAACGACGTGGGCCGTGTGTCCTCGACCGGCAGCGTGCGTCTGACCGAGAAGATGGTGATCGAGCGTTATTCCAACGTGATGCACATTGTCTCCAACGTCACCGGCCAGCTGCGTGAAGGGCTGACGGCGATGGATGCGCTGCGGGCGATCCTGCCGGCTGGCACCTTGTCGGGCGCACCGAAGATTCGTGCGATGGAAATCATCGACGAACTGGAGCCGGTCAAGCGTGGGGTTTACGGTGGTGCCGTGGGGTACTTTGCCTGGAATGGCAACATGGACACCGCGATTGCCATCCGTACTGCGGTGATCAAGGACGGCGAACTGCATGTGCAGGCCGGTGGCGGCATCGTTGCCGACTCGGTGCCAGCGCTGGAATGGGAAGAAACCATCAACAAGCGCCGCGCGATGTTCCGTGCGGTCGCCCTGGCTGAGCAGACTTCAGCCAAGTAAATGGATTGGGGCCGCTGAGCGGCCCCATCTATTCAGAAGTCCACGCTGATCCCCAGGCTCACCCCCTGCTGGGTCAATTCATCACTCTTGCGCCAGTTGTAGTTTCCGCGCAAATGCACCCCTGCCACCACTTCATGGCTCACCCCCAGGCTCGCCCGGGTCAGGTCGCTGTTCGGCGTATACCCGGTCAGGGTGAAATCATTCGCCGGGAGGCTGGTCAGGTGCATGGTCACATCCTGCCGGTCATCCTCGAACTCATGTTCTTGCGCCACTTCGGCGAACAGCCGGGTACTCGGCAGCACCTGCACACTGCCCTGCAACCCCAGGCCCAGGCGGCGTGATGTGCGCTCCTGGTCATCGAAGCCCAGCGCTGTCGAGCGCCCGCTCTTCTCGTCGTAACCATCCACCTTCACCCGCGCATAGTCGGCACTGATGAAGGGTGCCAGCTGCCAGTTGCTGCTGTCGGCCGCCAGGTTGTAGCCCAGCCGCCCGGACATCGCCCAGGCCTCGCCATCAGTGTCGCCTTTTTCGCTGCGGTCATTCACGCCAAGGGCGAAGGTGCGCTTGAGGTCGCTGTAATCCAGGTGCCCGGCGGTCAGCGCGGCATCCGCCCACCAGCGGCCCTGGCGGTATTGGGCAAAGGCGCTGGCCAGATAGCTGTTCAGCGTGTAGTCCGAGTCGTGTTCGCCGGCTTCCAGCTTCTGCCGGTATACGCCTCCGGCCAGGCCCAGGCGCCAGGCGTCGTTCAGGCGGTAGCTGCCGCCCACGGTCAGGTTGTAGCCGCGGCCATCGCCACTGGCCGCGCTGCTCTGGCCGTCGAAATCCAGGTCCTGGGCGCCGCTGGCGACAAAGGCTTGCCACTGGCCAACGGCCTGCCAGGGTGTCTGCCACTGGTTGCGCAGTTCGTCCTGGTGGGCACGCAGGCTTGTGTGGGCCATTTCCGGAAGCAGGGTCAGTTCCCATGGTGCGGAGAGGATCGAGTAGGCGTAGTCGGCTATTATCTGTTGGCCGGCGATGGTGGGGTGGACCGAATCGTTGAACAGCAATTTGGTGGGGTCGGGTGATGTGCCGTTCTCACCGTAGACCGGGTGCGCTACACAGTTGCTGCCGCTGTAGCAGGTGCTGATCAAGCTGTTGCCATCCGCCAGGCCGAACGTGTTCGGGTCGGCGACCGCTTCTTTCAGCAGGGCGGGTACATTCAGCGGGATGATCTCGGCATCGACCTGCTCAAGCTGGCTGACCAGCGACTGGTTGAACACACTCGACAATTGAGACAGCGGGCCTTGCAAAGGCGTGCCACTGAAGTTCGGCGTGAGGCCGATGTCGGGCAGCAACCACACCATGATGTAGCGTGCGCCTCCTTGCTGCAGTGCCTGGGCGCTAGCCGCCAGTCGCCCGCCTGCTGCCGCAGCCTCTGCGGGACTGTTCACCAGGCCCTGAAAGAAGTCGTTGCCGCCACCGGTCAGGTAGTAGAGGGCATTGGGGTCGGCGCGCAGGCCATTGGCCAGGTAGCCTGGGCGTTCACGATACACAGTTCCTTCGCCCGGGTTGCCAGGAGGGACGATCAGCTGGGAGGTGCCGATGATCGAGTCGAGTATCTGCTGGGTGGTGTAGCCACCCACTGCCCAGTTGTTGCCATCCGGGCGGATCCCTATCGATGTGGAGGGGTTGAGGTCGTCAGGCGCAACACCCAGCTGCCCGCCGAGGATCATGGACGACACCGGGGCGAATGTTCCATCGGCCTCTCGGTTGGTGTAGCGCAGGCTGTCGGTGCCTCCCTCAAGGTCCGGGAACTGGCCGGCGTCACCAAGGCTGTCGCCGAACACGATCAGGGATGAGTAAGGCGAAGGTGCCGCCACGGCCTGGCAGCAGGCCAGTGAGAGGGAGCAGAGAGTGAGGCGTAGGTAATGCAAACGTTGCATGGGTAGATATCCTTTTCATTGTTTTTATGGAAACAGCCCGATTGACCTTAACAAAGCAAAGGTCTTTGTTCACAAGTCCATTCGTTACCCCGTGTTTACAGGCATATTGCGCCCGCCGCCCCGGTAGGCTACTGTGCCGGGACGTATGAGCGAGACTTATCCTGTGTTGATCGTCAGCAAACTCTTGATGCGCGTAATCAAGGCCCACGCCCGTTGGCGTTGGCGCGCCTGACTTTATCTCTTGCCGGCCCGCCCGGCCCGTCCCCGTTTGCCTTCTTCATTTTCTGCCCTTTGTGGCGAAGCCGTGCCCGTGACGGCAGCAAGAAGGTTCGAATTCTGAAGTCAGTAAGTCCAAGAGGTTTAACACCATGTTACTGATGATCGACAATTACGACTCATTCACTTACAACGTCGTTCAGTACCTTGGCGAGCTCGGTGCTGAGGTGAAGGTCATTCGCAATGACGAAATGACCATCGCACAGATCGAAGCACTCAACCCTGAGCGCATCGTCGTATCCCCTGGCCCGTGCACACCGAGCGAGGCCGGTGTGTCCATCGAGGCTATCCTGCATTTTGCCGGCAAGCTGCCGATCCTGGGCGTGTGCCTGGGCCATCAGTCCATCGGCCAGGCCTTTGGGGGTGACGTGGTGCGTGCCCGCCAGGTGATGCACGGCAAGACCAGCCCGGTGCACCACCGCGACCTGGGTGTGTTCACCGGGCTCAACAACCCGCTGACCGTTACCCGATACCACTCGCTGGTGGTCAAGCGCGAAACCTTGCCCGACTGCCTGGAAGTCACGGCGTGGACTGCGCATGAAGACGGCTCGGTCGATGAAATCATGGGCCTGCGCCACAAGACGCTGAATATCGAAGGGGTGCAGTTCCACCCCGAGTCGATCCTGACCGAACAGGGCCACGAGCTGTTCGCCAACTTCCTCAAGCAGACCGGCGGCCGCCGTTAAGGATCGAGCATGGATATCAAGAGCGCGTTAAGCCGTATCGTCGGCCAGCTGGACCTCACTACCGAAGAAATGCGCGATGTGATGCGCCAGATCATGACTGGCCAGTGCACTGAAGCGCAGATCGGTGCCTTCCTGATGGGCATGCGCATGAAAAGCGAAAGCATCGACGAAATTGTCGGTGCGGTGTCGGTCATGCGTGAACTGGCCGACAAGGTCGAACTGAAAAGCCTCGATGGCGTGGTCGACATCGTCGGCACCGGCGGTGATGGCGCCAACATCTTCAACGTGTCCACCGCTTCGTCGTTCGTCCTGGCGGCGGCAGGCTGCACCGTGGCCAAGCACGGTAACCGCGCGGTGTCGGGCAAGAGCGGTAGCGCCGACCTGCTGGAAGCCGCCGGTATCTACCTGAACCTGACGCCCCCCCAGGTGGCCCGCTGCATTGACAGCTTAGGCATCGGCTTCATGTTCGCGCAAAGCCATCATTCGGCCATGAAGCATGCTGCCGGCCCGCGTCGCGACCTGGGGCTGCGTACCCTGTTCAATATGCTCGGCCCGCTTACGAATCCGGCCGGAGTGAAGCACCAGGTGGTCGGCGTGTTCGCCCAGACCCTGTGCCGCCCGTTGGCTGAGGTACTGCAACGCCTGGGCAGCAAGCATGTGCTGGTGGTGCATTCGAAGGACGGCCTGGATGAGTTCAGCCTGGCTGCCCCTACTTTTGTTGCCGAGTTGAAGAACGGCGAAATCACTGAATATTGGGTCGAACCGGAAGACCTCGGCATGAAGAGCCAGAGCCTGCATGGCCTGGCTGTCGAGAACCCGCAAGCGTCGCTTGAGCTGATCCGCGATGCGCTGGGCCGTCGCAAGACCGAAAACGGCCAGAAGGCCGCTGAAATGATCGTGCTCAACGCGGGGGCTGCGCTCTATGCCGCCGATCACGCGATGACCCTGGCCCAGGGCGTGGAACTGGCCCACGATGTACTGCACACCGGCCTGGCCTGGGAAAAGCTGCAGGAGCTGGGTGCCTTTACTGCAGTATTCAAGGTGGAGAACGAAGCATGAGTGTGCCGACGGTGCTGGAAAGGATCATTGCCCGCAAGTTCCAGGAAGTGGCCGAGCGCAGCGCGCGCGTCAGCCTTGCCGAGCTGGAACGCCTGGCCAAAGCTGCCGATGCCCCGCGTGGCTTCGCCAACGCGCTGATCGAGCAAGCCAAGCGCAAGCAGCCAGCGGTGATTGCCGAAATCAAGAAGGCTTCGCCGAGCAAGGGCGTGATCCGCGAGCACTTCGTGCCGGCGGAAATCGCGGTTAGCTACGAGAAAGGCGGCGCAACCTGCCTGTCGGTGCTGACCGATGTCGACTATTTCCAGGGTGCCGATGAATACCTGCAGCAGGCCCGCGCGGCGGTATCGCTGCCGGTCATCCGCAAAGACTTCATGGTCGACCCTTACCAGATCGTCGAAGCCCGGGCCTTGGGTGCGGACTGTGTGCTGTTGATCGTGTCGGCACTGGATGACGTGAAGATGGCCGAGCTGGCGGCTACGGCCAAGGATGTCGGCCTCGACGTGCTGGTGGAAGTGCACGACGGTGATGAGCTGGAGCGCGCGCTGAAAACCTTGGATACGCCGCTGGTGGGGGTGAACAACCGCAACCTGCATACCTTCGAGGTCAGCCTGGAAACCACCCTCGACCTGCTGCCGCGTATTCCGCGTGATCGCCTGGCAATTACCGAGAGTGGCATTCTCAACCGGGCCGATGTGGAGCTGATGGCGATCAACGAGGTTTACTCGTTCCTGGTGGGCGAAGCGTTCATGCGTGCCGAGCAGCCTGGGCTGGAGTTGCAGCGGTTGTTCTTCCCGGAGCAGGTGAAGAAGACTGTTCAGCCACTGGACTGAATAAATGAAGCCGGCGTTTTTGCCGGCTTTTTTGTATGCCTGTCATGGCCTCTCGCGCCGGACCGCCGCGAAGAGGCCATCAATAACAACATCAAAGGTGGATCAATGACCGATCAACCCCTGGCCCTGACCGTCGAACAAGGCCTGCACGCCGAACAGGAATTGCTGGCCGCCGTGTGCCGCGGCGAACGCGACAGTGGCGTGCTGTTCTGGCGCCCCACCGACCATGCCCTGGTCATGCCCCGGCGCATGAGCCGTCTGGACAACTTCGAGGCCGCCTGCTCGGAGCTGGCGATTGCCGGCTGGCCGGTGCTGCTGCGTGAGACGGGCGGTGAGCCGGTACCGCAGTCGCATTCGACCGTGAACGTTGCACTGGTCTATGTCGCCCCGCGCAGCGAAGGTGATCATGGCCGCATCGAGAACGCCTACGAACGTTTGTGCCTGCCGCTGTGCGATGTGCTGCGCGAGTGGGGTGGGGTAGCGTCGGTGGGGGAAATTGACGGTGCGTTCTGCGATGGCCGCTACAACGTCAACCTCAATGGCCGCAAGCTGGTGGGCACTGCCCAGCGCTGGCGCCAAGGGCTGGGCGGCAAACGCCCGGTGGTGCTGGTGCACGGTGCGTTGCTGCTGGACAACGAACGGGAGTCGATGGTGGCGGCGGTCAACCGCTTCAATGAATGCTGCGACCTGGAGCAACGCTGCCGCGCCGACGCGCACATCGCCTTGCATGAAGTGGCACCCGAGGCGCCCTGGTTCGAGCGCCTGTCACAGGCCTACGCCAAGGTGCTGGCAGACCTGCCCAAAGACTAGCGGGTACCGTAGACCACCATGGTCTTGCCCTTGACCTGTACCAGGCTGCGCTCTTCAAGGTCCTTGAGGACGCGGCCGACCATTTCCCGCGAGCATCCGACGATACGGCCGATTTCCTGACGGGTAATCTTGATCTGCATGCCGTCGGGGTGGGTCATGGCATCAGGCTGCTTGCACAGCTCCAGCAGGCAGCGGGCAACCCGCCCGGTCACGTCGAAAAAGGCCAGGTCGCCGACTTTGCGCGTGGTGTTGCGCAGGCGCTGGGCCATCTGGCTGCCCAGCGCGTAGAGGATTTCCGGGTCCTGGCGCGCCAGTTCGCGAAACTTCTCGTAACTGATCTCGGCCACTTCGCACTCGGTCTTGGCCCGTACCCAGGCACTGCGCTGCTGTTCACCTTCCACGGGTTCGAACAGGCCCAGCTCGCCAAAGAAATCGCCATTGTTGAGGTAGGCAATGATCATTTCATGCCCGTCGTCGTCTTCGATGAGGATGGTCACCGAACCCTTGATGATGAACGACAGTGTCTCGGCCCGGTCGCCGGCGCAGATGATGTTGCTTTTGGCGGTATAGCGGCGGCGCTGGCAGTGCACCAGCAGCTTGTCGATATTCTTGATCTTGGCGGGTAGGGCGGAGGCAACCATCACGAAATCCTGTTCGATACGACGCATAGGCTTTTTATAGAGGTTGGCTGGCGGCGAGCGCCAGTCATTTGGCGCCAGCTTATCAGACACTACAGGATGTTTCGGTACTAAACCGACACCTCTCGTACTTTTCCCACAGCCGCACAAGGTCTAAGCTGACACCCTTTTCCGAAAATCAGGAGTCCGGGTAGATGAAGGCACGTATCCAGTGGGCCGGTGAGGCCATGTTCCTCGGCGAGTCGGGGAGTGGCCATGTCGTCGTGATGGACGGCCCGCCCGAGGCCGGCGGCCGCAACCTGGGTGTGCGCCCGATGGAAATGCTGCTGTTGGGCCTGGGTGGCTGCAGCAGCTTTGACGTGGTGAGCATCCTGAAAAAATCGCGCCAGGCGGTGGAAAGCTGCGAGGCCTTTCTGGAAGCCGAGCGTGCCAGCGAAGACCCGAAGGTGTTCACCAGGATTCACATGAATTTCGTGGTGAAAGGCCGTGCGTTGAAAGAAGCCCAGGTCAAGCGGGCGGTGGAGCTGTCGGCGGAGAAGTACTGCTCGGCTTCGATCATGCTCGAGCGTGCCGGGGTTGAGATTACCCATGGTTACGAGATTGTAGAGCTGGGTTGATTTCGAGAAGCCGGGGCTGCGAAGCAGCCCCGGCAATATCAACTCCGAAGTGCCGGCAGTGCAGCTCGCGCCCACGCTGGCAGCCATCCCCGCATCACTTGGCTCAACCGCTCCCGCCGCTTCTGGTAAACCAGGCCCAGCCAGATAACCCCCAGCCCGATCAAAGTCACTACCACCGGGAACAGCAGCGATTCGGCAAACACGTCGTACGACAAGTACCCCAGGTAAGCCGCCACCCCCAGCGCACCAAACACCATGAACACCGGCCGGCGCAACAGCACCGCCATGCCCATCAGCGCAATGTTGACCAGGCAGTACACGGCCTTGCCCAACTCACTGCCGCTGTCCAGCAGCGTCAACCCGCCCCAGAATGCCGCCAGCCCGGCCAGGTAGCCCCAGCGGGCGTAGTCCTCTCGCGTGCGACCATCTATGCCCAGGAACACCACCAGCAAACCCAACCCGAACCACAGCGAAACCTCGCGGCGCTGCTCCCAGCTGAACGGCGAGCCAAAGAACCATTCGCTCAGGTCCATCGACATGAACCATAACGCCACGGCCATCGGCATGACGATGAACGGGTAAGGGATCAGCCGCAGCATCAGCAACCCGGCAAGCACCGTGGCCGCTTCCATCGCCAGCCAGCCGCCCTGCACATAGGTGTAGTACTGGTGATAGTTGGCTTGCGCGTCGTCCAGTGGCCACCAACCGGCCAGGCGTTCGATGGCGAACACTGCCAGGGGCACGATGCTGACGGCCACCGCGGCCAACACCCCGGCAGCGACAGGCTGGGCACGCCGTTGCAGGTTGAGGGCAAACACTGTGAGCAGCAGGATGTACAGGCTGGCGATGACCAGCAGGGCGATGTCACCGATGCGCATCCACGCCTCGGTGAGCAGCCAGCCCATGGCCGCCATGATCAGCATGGCGCCAAAGTAGAAGGCGACATGGGCCAGCTGGAAGCTGCCACGTTGCGCCGGTTGCTGGCGCAGGAACTCAAGCAGGGCTTGGTCCTGCCCCGGCTGCAGAATGCCGGCTTGCACGGCGCGCGCCAGGTCCTTGGCGTCGAAACGGTCCGTCATGGTGATGCCTTCAGATGCGGTAAGTGCTCTTGGTCATGACCTTGGCCAGCAAGCTCATGCCAAAGCGAACCGGGGCAGGGAAGCGATAACCGCCGGCTTCCAGTGCGGACTCCGCGTGCTGCTCTTCGTCGATGCGCATTTGTTCGAGAATGGCCCGGGACTTTTCATCTTCCTGCGGGATCTGCTCCAGGTGCTCGTCGAGGTGCTTGCACACCTGGTGCTCGGTGGCGGCGACGAAACCCAGGCTGACCTTGTCGCTGACCAGCCCGGCGAGTGCGCCGATGCCGAACGACATGCCGTAGAACAGGGGGTTTAGCACGCTCGGGTGGCTGTTCAGTTGGCGAATGCGTTGCTCGCACCAGGCCAGGTGGTCCACTTCTTCCTCGGCGGCATGCTCCATGGCCTTGCGCACTTCGGGCAGCTTGGCGGTCAGGGCCTGGCCCTGATACAGCGCCTGGGCGCACACTTCACCGGTGTGGTTGATGCGCATCAGCCCGGCGATGTGGCGGGTCTGCTGCTCGTCGAGGTCGACGTCTGGCTGGACGATGGCCGGCGATGGCCGGGCGGGTTGGCCGCTGAAGGGCAGCAAGGTGCGCATGGCGGTATCGGCCTGCAGCAACAAGCGGTCGAGCGGCGAGTAGTGACGTTCGGTAGCCATCGGGCACCTCCGCAAGAATGTGCCCGACAGTTTACCGCAATAGCGGCGGGGTCGCTTGCCGTGGATCAGCCCGGCGGCCAGTTCATCTGGCGCTGGCCAAGCACGTGCATATGGATGTGGTAGACGGTCTGGCCGCCTTTCGGGTTGCAGTTCATGACCACGCGGAAGCCTTCCTCGCAGCCCTGCTCGACAGCCAGGCGCTGGGCGGTGAACAGGATGTGGCCAGCCAGGGCCTTGTCTTCTTCGGTCAGGTCATTGAGCGTGCGGATGTGCTTTTTCGGGATGACCAGAAAATGTACCGGTGCCGCGGGTGCAATGTCCTTGAAGGCCAGGATCTGGTCGTCTTCGTAGATGATATCCGCCGGGATTTCCCGGTTGATGATTTTGAGGAAAAGATCGTCCACAGCACTTGCTCCATGGTGAGGGTCGGGCCGAGTGTACTCAGCCGGGCGCCGCTCGCCCAGTGCCTATTCCATGCCGACCGGGCAATAGCGGCGGTGGATGGCCCCGGCCAGCTTGCGCAGCAGCCAGCGTGGCAGCAGGCGCGGGGCAAATGCCAGCCAGCGGTTGCGCCGGCCGGGCAGGATCAGTGCGCGGTTCTTGTCCAGCGCACGCACGGTGTACAACGCCACTTCCTCGGGGCTCAGGCAGCGTGGTTTGCCATCGAGCCGCGGTATGCGTCGGCGTGAGGAGCGGACCGGGCCGGGGCATAGCACCGAAACCTTGATACCGGTGCGCTTGAGTTCTTCGCGCAGGGCCTGGGAAAAACTCAGTACGTACGCCTTGCTGGCGGCATAGGCTGCCATCCATGGGCCAGGGGCGACCCCGGCCAGGCCTGCGACGTTGAGGATCTGCCCGCCGCCCTGTACGGCCATCAGGTTACCGATGGCGTGACACAGGCGGCTCAGGGCCAGTACGTTGACCTCCAGCAGGTCCTGCTCGTCGGCCCATTCATGGGCCAGGAACGGCCCGTAGCTACGCAGGCCGGCGCAGTTTACAAGCAGGTCGATACGTCGCTCGCCTTCTTCCAGCTCCAGCACGAAGCCAGACAGGCGCAGCGGCTGGCTGAGGTCGCAGGCGCGAAACAGTACCTCGACACCAAAGCGTTGGGTCAGCTCGATGGCCACCGGTTCCAGCGTTTCTCGCTGGCGTGCCACCAGGATCAGGTTGCGCCCGCGCCGTGCCAGGGCTTCCGCCAGGGCCAGGCCCAGGCCGCTGGAAGCACCGGTGATCATGGCGTAACGGGTCATGCAAGGCTCCTGGGGCCGGAAGAGGGCGCCTAGTGTACAGCTTGGCCGGGCAAGGTGTTGCCTTTTGCTACAAGGTGCGGGCGCGCAGGGCCTGGCAGCGTTCCAGTGCCTCTCGGTACTCGCTGTGCAGGCGCTCGATCAGGGCGCTGGCACTGGGCAGGTCGTCGATACCACCGACGCCCTGGCCCGCCGACCAGACGGTCTTCCAGGCTTTGGCTTCGTCGTCGATCGGTTTGAGCTTGCCCTGTTCGTGGCCGCTCTTGAGGGCATTCATGTCATACCCTGCCTGCTCCAGGCTTGGGCGCAGGAAGCTGGCAGGGATGCCGGATACTGCCGGGGTGTGGATGATGTCTGCCGCGTGGGCGCTCAGCAGCATCTGCTTGTAGGCATTCTGGGCGTGGCTTTCTGCCGTGGCGATGAAGCGCGTGCCCATGTAGGCCAGGTCAGCGCCCAATAGTTGCGCAGCCAGGATCTCATGGCCGTGGTTCATGCAGCCGGCCAGCAGCAGGGTCTTGTCGAAGAACTGGCGAATCTCCGCAGCCAGGGCGAACGGGCTCCAGGTACCGGCATGGCCACCCGCACCAGCGGCGACAGCGATCAACCCGTCCACGCCTGCTTCAGCAGCTTTTTCGGCGTGGCGGCGGGTGGTGACATCGTGGAACACCAGCCCACCGTAACCGTGCACGGCATCGACCACCTCCTTCACAGCACCGAGGCTGGTGATGACGATTGGCACGCGGTGCTCTACGCACAGGGCCAGGTCGGCCTGCAGGCGCGGGTTGGTCGGGTGGACGATCAGGTTGACCGCGTAGGGCGCGGGTGTCTGCAGTTGTGCCAGGCCTGCCTCGATCTCTTCCAGCCACGCCTTGAAGCCGGCGCTGTCACGCTGGTTCAGGGCCGGAAAGCTGCCCACCACGCCGTTGGCGCAGCAGGCCAGCACCAGTTGGGGGTTGGAGATCAGGAACATCGGTGCGGCAACCACCGGCAGGCGCAGGCGTTGTTCGAGCGAGGCGGGTAGCGACATGGCAAAGCTCCTTGTGCGGGTGGCTATGTCAGAACGGTTTGACCACCACCAGAATTACGATACCCAGCAGGAACAGCACGGGTACTTCGTTGAACCAGCGATAGTAGACGTGGCTGCGGGTGTTGTTGCCGCTGGCGAAGCGTTTGCGCTGGGCGCCGCACATGTGATGGTAGCCGGTCAGCAGGATGACCAGGGTCAGCTTGGCATGCAGCCAGCCCTGGCTCAGCCAGCCGGGGGTGAGGTACAGCATCCACGCGCCGAACACGTAGGTGGCGATCATCGCCGGGTTCATGATGCCGCGGTACAGCTTGCGCTCCATGGTCACGAAGCGGTCCTGGCTGATGCTGTCCTGGCTTTGCGCGTGGTAGACGAACAGCCTGGGCAGGTAGAAAAGGCCGGCGAACCAGCAGACCACGCTGACGATATGCAGCGCTTTGATCCATAGGTAAAGCATGGAGGGAGTTCCTTCAGGTATTCACGGTCGTCAGATAGTAGTGGTCAAGCGCCCGAAGGGTCACCCGAAGAGTTGTTACAGGCGCCTTGCGCCCCTATTATCGTGCGCTTTCCAGACGGCTCGTTGATAAGGGGCAAGCGTTATGATCAAGGTCGGTATCGTCGGCGGCACGGGTTACACCGGCGTCGAACTGTTGCGTCTGCTGGCACAGCATCCACAGGCCGAAGTGGCGGTCATCACTTCGCGCTCCGAGGCGGGCGTGGCGGTGGCGGACATGTACCCGAACCTGCGCGGCCACTATGACGGGCTGGCGTTCAGCGTGCCGGACAGCAAAACTCTGGCTGCCTGTGACGTGGTGTTCTTCGCCACCCCGCACGGTGTCGCCCATGCACTGGCCGGTGAACTGCTGGCAGCCGGTACCAAGGTGATCGACCTGTCGGCCGACTTCCGCCTGCAGGATGCCACCGAGTGGGGCAAGTGGTACGGCCAGCCGCACGGTGCTCCAGAGCTGCTCAAGGACGCGGTGTACGGCCTGCCTGAAGTCAACCGCGAGAAAATCCGCCAGGCGCGCCTGATTGCAGTGCCGGGTTGCTACCCGACCGCCACCCAGCTGGGCTTCCTGCCGTTGCTGGAAGCGGGCCTGGCCGACCCGTCGCGCCTGATCGCCGACTGCAAGTCGGGTGTCAGCGGCGCTGGCCGTGGTGCGGCAGTGGGTTCGCTGTTCTGCGAAGCCGGCGAAAGCATGAAGGCCTACGCGGTCAAAGGCCATCGCCACCTGCCGGAAATCAGCCAGGGCCTGCGCCTGGCCGCTGGCAAGGACATCGGCCTGACCTTCGTGCCGCACCTGACGCCGATGATCCGTGGTATCCACGCCACCCTGTACGCAAATGTCGTCGATACCTCGGTCGACCTGCAGGCGCTGTTCGAGAAGCGCTACGCCGATGAGCCGTTCGTCGACGTGATGCCAGCGGGAAGCCACCCGGAAACCCGTAGCGTGCGCGGCGCCAACGTCTGCCGCATTGCGGTTCACCGCCCGCAGGGTGGTGACCTGGTGGTGGTGCTGTCGGTGATCGACAACCTGGTCAAGGGCGCGTCGGGCCAGGCGGTACAGAACCTGAACATCCTGTTCGGTCTGGACGAGCGCATGGGCTTGTCCCACGCTGGCCTGCTGCCGTAAGCATCCTTGCTTTGAAAAGGCCCGCGTCGTGCGGGCCTTTTTGTATGTCGCGACTAAAGCCGCACAATTCTTGACCAATTTTCTCGGAGAAGCGGATAATGCGCGTCATCGAGTTTTAAGACGGCTACCGCGCCGGGAGAATCAACATGAGCGTCGAAACCTTCACCCCTACCGGTCTGGAATTCACCCATGGGGCAGCCCAGAAAGTGAAGAACCTGGTCAATGAGGAAGGCAATGAACGTCTGAAGTTGCGGGTGTTCGTGACCGGTGGCGGTTGCTCGGGCTTCCAGTACGGCTTCACTTTCGATGAGGATGTGGCTGAAGACGACACCATCGTCGAGCGTGAAGGCGTGTCGCTGGTGGTCGACCCAATGAGCTTCCAGTACCTGGCTGGCGCCGAAGTGGACTACCAGGAAGGCCTGGAAGGCTCGCGTTTCGTGATCAAGAACCCGAATGCCGCCACTACCTGCGGTTGTGGGTCCTCGTTCTCGATCTGAGGCCTGGCCATACGAAAACGCCGCGCAATTGCGCGGCGTTTTGCTTTCTGGCGTAGCGGTTAGGCCGGGTAGATTGCGCCCAGTACGCGCAGGCCCTTGGCGGCAGTGACGCTAGGGCGGTTGGCGGGGATGCCTTCCAGGCAGCAATGGGCCAGCCAGGCAAAAGCCATGGCCTCTACCCAGTCAGGGGCAACGCCGTGGGCGCCAGTGCTGGTGACGCGGGCTTCAGGCAGCAACTGGCCGAGACGGGCCATGAGTGCACCGTTGCGTGCACCGCCACCACAGACCAGCAGTGCCTCGGTGCCTTGTTGGGCATTGACCAGCGAGTCGATGATGCTGCGTGCGGTCAGCTCAAGCAGTGTCGCCTGCACATCCTCATCGCGGTAGGCAGGCAGGCGGGCCAGGTGGCCATCCAGCCAAGGTAGGTTGAATACCTCGCGGCCCGTGCTCTTCGGGCCGCTACCGGCGAAGAACGGGTCGGCCAGCAATGCGTTGAGCAAGCCGGCCTGCACCCCTCCAGACGCTGCCCAGGCACCATCGGCATCATAGGCCTGGCCGTGCTTGCGCTCGATCCAGGCATCCAGCAACACGTTACCGGGGCCGCAGTCGAAACCGTGGACCGGCTTGTCTTGCTCGATCAGGCTGAGGTTGCTGAAACCGCCCACGTTCAAGACCGCCAGACGCTTGCCGAGATGGCCGAAAAGGGTTTCGTGGAAGGCCGGCACCAGCGGCGCACCTTGACCACCGGCCGCTACATCGCGCCGGCGAAAGTCGGCGACCACGCTGATGCCGGTAAGCTCGGCGAGCAGTGCCGGGTTACCGATCTGAACGGTAAAGCCGCGCGCAGGCTCGTGGCGAATGGTCTGGCCGTGGCTGCCGATGGCGCGGATGGCATCGGCCTGCAGGCCCTGGCGTGCCAGCAGTTGGCGGATGCCTTCGCCTGCCAGGCTGGCCCAGCGATTTTCCGCCAGTGCCGCACGAGCGATCTCGTCGGGGCCGCTGCTACATAGCGCAAGCAGTTCCTGGCGCAGGTCGCCGGGCATGGGCAGGTAATGCGTGGCGAGCAGTTCAGGCTGCTCGCCTTGTTCGATCAGGGCAATGTCCAGGCCATCGAGGCTGGTGCCGGACATTACCCCCAGGTAGAGCGCCATGGCTTAGCGCTTGTTCGCTGCGAGCAGGGTGGCCTTTTCCTGATCCATGCGGGCGATCAGCGGCTGGCTCTGCTGCAGGAAGCGCTGGCGCTCGTTCCTGGCGATCGGGTCGGCCATCGGTACCTTCTGGCTCAGCGGGTCGACGTGCACGCCATTGACCTGGAACTCGTAGTGCAGGTGTGGGCCGGTGGACAGGCCAGTGGTGCCGATGTAACCAATGATCTGGCCCTGCTTCACGGTGCTGCCGGTCTTGATGCCTTTGGCAAAGCCCTGCATGTGGCCGTATAGCGTCTTGTAACGGTTGCCGTGCTGGATGATCACGGTGTTGCCGTAACCGCCACGGCGCCCGGCCAGTTCGATGCGGCCGTCACCCGCCGCCTTGATTGGCGTACCGCGTGGGGCGGCGTAGTCGACGCCTTTGTGGGCACGAATCTTGTTCAGGATCGGGTGCTTGCGGCCGGCGGAAAAGCGCGAGCTGATGCGGGCAAAGTCCACCGGGGTACGGATGAATGCCTTGCGCAGGCTGTTGCCGTCGGCGGTGTAGTAGGTAGTGTTGCCCTGCTTGTTGGTGTAGCGCACGGCAGTGTAGGTTTTGCCCCGGTTGGTGAAGCGGGCGGACAGGATATTGCCGGTGCCGACGACCTTGCCGTCCATCACCTTCTGCTCGTAGACCACGTCGAATTCATCGCCTGGGCGAATATCCTGGGCGAAGTCGATGTCGTAACCCAGCACGCGGGCCATGTCCATGGTCATGCTGTGAGACAGACCGGCGCGCTGGGCCGAAGCCGACAGCGAGCTTTTGATCACGCCATGGGCATAGGCGGTACGCACGACCGGCTTGCTGATTTCACGGTTGAAGGTGTAGCCCTTGGCGGTCTTGGTCAGGCGAATGGTTTCGAGGTTGCTGACCTTGCTGTGCAGGCTGGCCAGCTGGCCGTCCTTGTCGAGCTCGAACTGCAACACCTGGCCGTGCTTGAGCTGGCTGAACTGCTTGGCCTGCTTGTTGCTGGCCAGCAGGTCATGCACTGCATTGGCCGGCAGGCCAACCTTGGCAAAGAGGGTGGACAGTGTGTCGCCACGGGCCACGGTGACTTCGCGATGGCCAGGTTCCTTGGCTGCTTCGGCGACCGGCTCGGCGGCAGGGGCTTGCTGTTCGGCCTTCTGTGTCTCGGGGGTAGCGTCTTCGATCTGGGCGAAGGGCGAGCCTTGCTCACCTTGTGCCTGCACCAGAGGCGCAGCGCGGGATTCGTCTTTCAACTGCTCGGCAGGGCTTTCCAGCTCGAGGTTGAGGGTGGTTTTCTTGGCTTCCACTTCGCTGGAGGGAAATACCAGCAAAGCCAGGCTGAGCAGGGCGGCGATGCCGCTGGCGGCCAACAGATGGCTCTTCGGATAAAGCGGGGGCGCTTTAGGCGGTTCGTTGGTCATGGGCAAGGTGACTTTGAAAAAGGTGAAATGGAAAAGATGAATGACATGATGAAGATGAAATAACTGTATAAAATATAACCAAATCCATTTTCACGCAAGGGCGCGTAGACGCCGCAACCCCGTGTTCGGGTCACATTCCTTTGCGAAACTTGTAATTGACGGCCGATCTTGTATGGTTGGCTCCCCCTGAATCTGAGCCTTGCGGGTTTGTCTATGAAGTCGGTTGAAGAGCAGCTGGCGCTTATCAAGCGCGGTGCGGAAGAAGTACTGGTCGAGTCGGAACTGGTGGAGAAGCTCAAGCGCGGCCAACCTCTGCGCATCAAGGCCGGCTTCGACCCGACCGCGCCTGACCTGCACCTTGGCCACACGGTGCTGATCAACAAGCTGCGCCAGTTCCAGGAGCTGGGCCATCAGGTCATCTTCCTGATCGGTGACTTCACCGGCATGATCGGTGACCCGAGCGGCAAGAGCGCCACGCGCCCGCCGCTGACCCGTGAACAGGTGCTGGATAACGCCGAGACCTATAAGCAGCAGGTGTTCAAGATTCTCGACCCGGCCAAGACCGAGGTCGCGTTCAACTCTACCTGGATGGACAAGCTGACCCCGGCCGACTTCATTCGCCTGGCGTCGCAGTACACCGTGGCGCGCATGTTGGAGCGCGACGACTTCGACAAGCGCTATACCACCAACCAGCCAATTGCCATTCACGAGTTCCTTTATCCGCTGGTGCAAGGCTATGACTCGGTGGCGCTGAAGGCGGACGTCGAGCTGGGTGGTACCGACCAGAAGTTCAACCTGTTGATGGGGCGCGAGCTGCAGCGCGCCTATGGCCAGGAAGCGCAGAACATCGTGACCATGCCGCTGCTCGAAGGGCTCGATGGCGTGAAGAAGATGTCCAAGTCGCTGGGCAACTATGTCGGCATCCAGGAAGCGCCGGGGGTGATGTACAGCAAGCTGGTATCGATCCCGGATACCTTGATGTGGCGCTATTTCGAGTTGCTGAGCTTCCGTTCGATGGAAGAGATCGAGCAGTTCCGCGCCGATGTTGCCAATGGTGCCAACCCGCGTGACATCAAGATCAAGCTGGCTGAAGAGATTGTGGCGCGCTTCCATGGTGAAGAGGCTGCGGCCAATGCTCACCGCGCTGCGGGTAATCGCATGAAGGAAGGTGAGCTGCCGGAAGATCTGCCGGAGATCGAAGTGGCTGCGGCCGAAGACTTGCCAATTGCTGCTGTGCTGAACCGGGCTGGCCTGGTGAAGAACTCGGCGCAGGCGCGGGACCTGCTGAGTGGCGGTGCAGTGAAGGTTGATGGCGCAGTGGTCGACAAGGACTTCATCTTTGTTCTCGGTGCCACTCACGTGTGCCAGGCGGGCAAGAAGTCGTTTGGCCGGGTTACCCTCAAGGCTGAGTGATCGTCTGATGGTGTAGCTATATAGAAGCGGGGAGGTCGACAGGCCTCCCCGCTTTGTTTTTCAGCGATATTGAAGTTTCTTGAAATTAAGGGTTGACGCGCTTTCGAATCCCCTTGTAATGCGCCCCACTTCCAGCGACATCGGAACGAAAAACTCCTTGAGATTCAACGAGTTAAATAGTTAAGGTGGAGTTGAAAGGGCTACGATCGAATGATCGCAAGCGGTTAAGATGGTGGTTGACAGCGGCTTTAAACGCTGTATGATTCGCCTCCCGCTACGAGAGATCGCAGCGAGCCAAGTGTTTGAAGCTAAACGAGTTTCTCGCAAAAAACTTCAAAATAAACGCTTGACAGGCTCTGAGGAAAGCGTAGAATGCGCGCCTCGGTTGAGACGAAAAGCTCTTAACCAAACGCTCTTTAACAAATCGAATCAAGCAATTCGTGTGGGTGCTTGTGAGTACGGACTGATAGTCAAAAAGATTATCAGCATCACAAGTGACCATGCGAGAAATCACATAGTCATTTGAGATTGCTGAGCCAAGTTTAGGGTTTCTTAAAAACCCAAGCAGTATTGAACTGAAGAGTTTGATCATGGCTCAGATTGAACGCTGGCGGCAGGCCTAACACATGCAAGTCGAGCGGATGACGGGAGCTTGCTCCTTGATTCAGCGGCGGACGGGTGAGTAATGCCTAGGAATCTGCCTGGTAGTGGGGGACAACGTTTCGAAAGGAACGCTAATACCGCATACGTCCTACGGGAGAAAGCAGGGGACCTTCGGGCCTTGCGCTATCAGATGAGCCTAGGTCGGATTAGCTAGTTGGTGGGGTAATGGCTCACCAAGGCGACGATCCGTAACTGGTCTGAGAGGATGATCAGTCACACTGGAACTGAGACACGGTCCAGACTCCTACGGGAGGCAGCAGTGGGGAATATTGGACAATGGGCGAAAGCCTGATCCAGCCATGCCGCGTGTGTGAAGAAGGTCTTCGGATTGTAAA
Organism: Pseudomonas kurunegalensis; assembly: GCF_030291635.1. Classification (NCBI taxonomy): domain Bacteria; kingdom Pseudomonadati; phylum Pseudomonadota; class Gammaproteobacteria; order Pseudomonadales; family Pseudomonadaceae; genus Pseudomonas; species Pseudomonas kurunegalensis. Next base: position 572,488 of record NZ_CP127871.1, read on the forward strand.
GCACTTTAAGTTG